>CAYGUE010000011.1:0-43121 GCA_964352885.1 uncultured Pirellulaceae bacterium | reverse complement strand
ACCCTGAGACATGAGCCAGCGACTCAACGACTTATTGGATGCCAATGGGCTGTCTCCGATTAATGAAGTCAACCATGAAACGGCGTTTTCGTCACGATTAAAAAGCGTGTACGATTCGCCCATCAGCGAAATCGTTGAATCGGGCAGTCGCCGCTTTAGATCGACAAGCGTTTCGCCTGAAGCAACGCGATTATTCCCCAACATCTGACAGGTCGCCAAAAGAATTGAAGCTTCGGGATCATGCTTCGCTGCCGTCGCTGGAAAACGAACGATCTTTGCAAAGTAAGACTGTGCTGCTGAGGGTTGACCATTGGAAAGTTCCATGTGGCCTAACAGCATCGTGCACTCTGCGCCCGAGTCGGTAAAGAAGAACTGCGACGAGACTTTCTTCAGCAGAGAAAGATCGTTTTCGGCAACGCCCTTCTCCATCAGTTTCCGCGCGCGGATTCCGTAGCGAATTCGATACGGCTCCAACAGGCTCGAATCGACTGCCCCAAGGATCCCCTCTGTCCGCGATCTAAGACTCGTAAACGAACGGGTTCCTCGCGGAATTAGAAAGTCTTCCATCGAATCGTCAGCCAGAATCTCGCCGAGGATTTCCACGGCATCAGCGAATTCACCTTCGGCCATCAGTTTTTTACAGCGCAACAACGGTCGCACAATTTCTTGTGGCGGTGCGATAAAAGCAGAGTCGGGAAGTCTTAGTTCGATCCCGTCAAACAGCTTCGCAAGATCGCGAGGCTGCTGTGCATATCCGTGCGTTGCGGGAAACAACGCGTGCAGTAAAAGACAACAGGCAAGAATGAACAAGGTACGGTGCACGGCGATTCTCGAGAAACATGTTTCGTCGATGTTCAATCATAACCGACCGCGCTTAATTCGAGAAACGCGGCGGTACGGCACGGTGTTCATGCTACTTTTCGTTTCGCCTCTCTGCTTTGGTATGGCATTCTCTCAATCTCACTCTCATCGAGTTCCTTGCGAAGAATCAACATTTCTGACGGAGCTTCAATTCCGAGTCGAACGCGGTCGCCTGACAGGCGGACGATCGTTAAAACGATATCGTCCCCCAGCAGAATTTTTTCGCTTTCCTTCCTGGAAAGAACTAACATATTGGCTATCCTTATTGGTTGTGTATGTAGAGACTGAATTAACTGGTTTAGAGGCCAGTCACGCCGCAGCGATCTGCTGATCGTTGCCGCTTTCAAGTTTTATGGTTTTGAATTTCTCGCCGCCGGATCCGTAAAAACGAATTGAGTTTTTTTCGCACTCCCAGACTGCAGTGAGCTTTACGCTACGGGGCCCATGCAGGCAAAAGAAAATGCCACACATACCTTGGCCGCGTTTGAGCAGTCGCTCAGTGATCTGAAAAATGCCCTCTTCAAAATCGTTCTGTTTACAGAGAACCTTCGATACGAGTTTTCTTAATTGCTCGATTTGTGGTGCAGCAAAGGCACCACTGATTTCTCCCAATTGCATCTTGATAGATACTCCGTGGGGTGAGATACATTAAGTCAATCATGTTGCGAAGTTGTTGCCAGTTCGTTGTTCGCCGATTCTTACCAGGCCTCGCCGACTTCCGATCAGGCAACATGGGAAGTATCGGCAGCCATTCAAAGTGCTTGCATTGAAAGTCTGGTTAATTTGCGAAGGTTTTTACAAGCAGGCAACTTTGGAAAAACAACCAACATAATCGGGTCAGCTAAGACATGCGGGCTGTACGCCATTACCGCGATCAAAGAAACAACACGTCTTCATTTTGCCTTTCACGCGGACCAAAATTCAGGCTAACCTGTGACGCAGGAACGTTTCGCACAATTGGACCACGGCCTAATCGGCCAGAGAGAAAAACTGTTGAGTTTTCAAGTTTCTAATGATCTTTTTCGCGGGCCGGTCGACCTGTTGCTTTACCTCGTGCGGAGGCACGAAGTTGAAGTGACTGAAATTGCGCTATCGGGTGTGACTCAAGAGTTCCTCGATCACCTCGAAGTGCTGAAAGAGATCTCGATAGATTCCGTTGGAGACTTTATTGAAGTCGCGAGCGTGTTGGTTGAGTTAAAAGCTCGAGCACTGTTGCCGCGAAACGAGTTCGAAACCGACGAAGATGACGCATTAGAGACTGACCCGCGTCGAGATCTGGTGAATCGTTTGCTGTTGTACAAAAAGTTTCGCGATGCCAGTTCATTGTTGGAGCAACGAGCCGCCGAATGGCAAAATCGGTTCTCTCGAATCGCGGACGATCTGCCGCCAAAGCAGCATTCCATGTCCGATCAGCCGATCCGAGAAATAGAACTCTGGGATTTGGTAAATGCATTTGGGCGCGTGCTACGAGACAACCGACCGGTCTTGGATGCCAACATCATCTACGATGAAACGCCGATCCACGTCTATATGGAACGAATTCACGCAAGAGTTGTGGAGCAATGCAGCGTTTCGTTTTCAGAACTGTTCGAACTTGGCATGCACAAGTCTTCCATGGTTTCGATTTTCCTTGCAGTGCTTGAACTCGCCCGGCACCATGGCGTCGTGACCGAGCAGGATGATCTCTACGGCGACCTTGTGATTGTGCCTGGCGTTGGCTTTAGGGAAGTGTTGGACGTTTCCAACATTGACGACTACAACCCGCACATGAAACCGGGCGATCCGGCTTCGATGATCGAATAATTTCTTTAGATTGCGGTTCGCCACTTTTTCGTTTAACGGCAATACCGTTCAACAGACCAATGCAAAATATTTAGGTCAGCACAGTCACGCTACGACAGATCCACAATGCCATTTGAATCAGAAAACCTGTCCACCGGCGCACCAACGCGATCCAGCATCGACCGATAAAGATTCGTCAGCGGCGTGCCGCTTTTCAAACGCAAATGCCGTCCCGTCTTCACAGTTCCGCCGCCGCCACCAAACATGCAGATCGGCAAGTCCTTATGCGTGTGGCTGTTTCCATCTGCGATGCCGCTGCCGTAAAGAATCATGCAATTATCCAGCAGCGAACCGCCGCCTTCTTGTATATTCGCCAAACGGGTCAACAAATGCCGAAGTAACGACACGTGGTAGTGATTGATCTTACTAATATTGGCTTGTTTTTCAGGTGAGCCGCCATGGTGCGAAATATTGTGGTGTCCGTCTTTGATGGCCAGATTCTTATACGGTCGATTGCTACCCGCGTTCGAATACATGAACGAAATAGTGCGGGTTGAATCCGTTTGAAATGCCAGCGTCATCATGTCGAAAAGCAATTTAACGTGTTCACCGTACTCTGCTGGAACACCAATCGGACGAGGAGCATCGGGAACATCGCTTTCGGTTTGGTCAAGCTTCTCCGTCGAAGCGAGTCGCCGTTCGATGTCTCGAACTGCGTACATATACTCTTCGAGTTTTCGCTTGTCTTGAATACCAAGCTTGTTGCTGAGTATTTTTGCTTCTTGGCCGACAAAATCTAAAACGCTTTTCCGGTCACGTTCCCGACGAGCCAAAGTTCGCGGATCCAACTGCGGGCCGTCGTCGGTGCCGAACAAACGATCGAACACTGAAGCAGGATTTATTTCCTTTGCCAACGGCGAGCGCTCGGTGCGCCACGAAATGTTCGAAGTGTACAGGCAACTGTATCCGGAATCGCATTGGCCAGCCTGAGCACTGTCTTGGGTTCCAAGTTCCAGTGACTTCAGCCGTGTCAGATGACCAATCCGCTCGGCAGCAACCTGATCGACGGACTGGCCATTGCGGATATCGTCCCCGTTCGTCTTTTTTGGATGAGAGCCCGTCAGAAATGAAGCAACGGATCTCGCGTGATCTCCGCCACCATCGCCGTGCGCGAATGCTCCGTCGAGCGTCAGACCCGTAAAGACATTCATTTGATCCCGAAAGTCAGAGATCGGTTCCATGATCTTTTGAAGCTCAAACTTCTTTTCACTGGGCCCTTTCGGAGACCAGTCTTGCATGTGCATTCCGTTTGGAACGTAGAGGAATGCCATTCGAACTGGGGGACCGCCGGCTACCTTTCGCGCAATCGTCGATGCAGCAGAGGTGATCAATGGCGCTGCGGGTGCCATCGCTTCGAGCCACGGTAAAGCCATCGCTGCACCGAACGAACCGCGAAGAAGTGTTCGTCGTGAGATTTGATTTCTGTTCATTTGCCTATTCCTGTTTTGCGCATGACGGTTTTCAACCGTCGCATTATTTTTTCGCGGCTGCTGGCAGCCATCACGACGGCTACTCATCCCCCACACTCACACCTTCGCCATATCGTTTCCGAAACGGATCGCTCTCGCAAATCGCGATTACCAGAGCCGAAAAACGATAGTCGCTATCTCTCAACTCAGAGACAATCTTGTCCAACGTACACTCGTCATAGTACTCGAGTCCGCGGCCTAGAGAATAAATCAGCATCTTCTCCGCGAGGCAGCGAACAAATCGAGCACGCATGCCAGTGCGAATCATAAGCTGAAGTTCCTTCGACCCTTGAAACTTTGTTCCGTCGGGAAGCTCGCCTCGCGGATCGATCGCTCCAGCTTCATCGTCCATTCGCCACTTTCCAACGGCGTCATAGTTCTCCAACGCAAACCCAAGCTCATCCATTACTTTGTGACAAACCGCACAACTCGGATTCGCACGATGCTGCTCCATTCGTTGGCGCAGCGTTCCGGTCAACTGAGCCTGATCCTCCAACTGCATTGCATCTGGATCTGGCGGAGGTGGTTCCTCGCCGAGCAGATTCTCCATGATCCACTTGCCACGCTTTACCGGCGACGTCCGGTTTGGATTTGAAGTCAAAGTCAAAATACTGGCGTGACTTAGAATCCCCTCGCGGTCAGTCTTGTCCGATGAAACTTTTTGAAACTTGTTTCCCACAACGCCATCGACACCGTAGTGCTTTGCAAGTCGCTCATTGAGAAACGTGTAGTCCGCTTTCAGCAAATCCGTCACTTGGGCGTCGCGACGAATTAAATCGTAGACCAATAGTTTTGTTTCGGTCTCCATGTCTTTACGTAATTGAGCATCGACGCCAGGAAACATCTCGGCATCCGGCTGCATTCGAGAAAGCGAACGAAGCTGCAGCCACTGGGACGCAAAATTTTGCACGACGGCTTTGGCCCGCTTGTTCTCCAACATTCGAACCACCTGCTGGCGGAAGACTTTTTCCTCTTTCAGCTTGCCCTGCGTCGCGAGCTTGAACAACTCCGCGTCAGGCATGGAACTCCAGAGAAAGTACGACAGACTTGTCGCTAGTTCAAAGTCATTCAGGTCGCGAATCTCACCAACAGCGACCGGCGATTCAATCTTATATAGAAAGTGGGGAGAGATCAAAATCGCCTGCATGGGGAAACGCAAAGCTCGATCAAACACATCTCCTGACTCAATTGCCGAATCATACAGGCTCATCAACCGCCCTACTTCTTCTGGCGTAGCGAGGCGGCGATAGGCCCGTGATGCAAAAACCGTGATCGATTTTCTGGCGACTTTCCGCTGCTGTTTCTTTGAGTCTCCTGGCTCACCAAGGACAAGTTTTCCGTACTGACCGCGTCGAGTTCCAATCGGTCCCTCGATGGTGATGTTGTGTAGAAACAAGTTCCGGTCAATCGAGTCCTCGTTCCGCCTAGTCTTTTTATAAAAGTCATTCGTGAACGAGACATTGACTTTCTGGTCGCCCGTTTGAGTAAAGCGAAGTTCCGTCTCGAATTCTTGAGCTTTATCGCCCGGCTCGTTCGTTACTTTGAAGAATTGGCTTTGTTTACCATTCACGTCCAGCTTCATTTTGACGGGTTCATCACCGGCCTGATCTCCCGTGGCGTGGAGGACCACACGATAAGTCCCCTTTTGGATGACGCTAAAGTTCGCAGATGCCGTTGAATTGGAACCGAAAAACAGCTTTCCATCTTGATAGCCATTGCCTTGAGACACTGAGAAGTCTTTGCCGGTCAACATTCTGGCTCTGCGATCCCGCTGCGGATCTTTGACAGCACTCAGCGTAATGATTTCGGCGGCCTTAAGGTACTTCTCCATCAGGATCGGTGAAAGCGAAAGTACGTCTGCGATGTTGTCGAAACCGTAGCCAACGTCGTCTGTTGGGAAGTTACCGTCGGTTTCAAACTCGACGCCTGTCAAATCTAGAATCGTATTTTGGTATTCAGTCCGATTTAGTCGCCGGATCGTAACGCGTCCCGGGTTGATATTCGTGCAGTCGACACTGTTAAGAAGTCGGTCGATCCATTCAAGTAGCTTCGTATGCTCGTCATCGGGAATCGGTTCACAGTCTTCAGGCGGCATCTCCTTTGCGGAAACGCGGATCAAAATCTTCTTCCACTTTTTACGGCCTGAAAGAAGCTGATCGAGCGTTTCGTACTTTTCGAGATTTAAATCGGCATCAGAATTGTCACCCCAGTGACAGTCTCCGCAATGCGTTTCGAGCAGTGGCCGAACCGTATCGGTGAATTCACGTTGAAGTTTACGCAGCGAATCGGAGACTTCTTGAGCATGGCAAACGCCAACCGAAGAGAAAATCAAGATCACGCAGAACGTGCTCAGTCCGGCTACGATCTGCTTGCAATAATTCGGATTCATGTGTTTACATGCTGAATGAAAAGGCGACTGCAACTGCGATAAGTTTAGCTCTCTTCTATGTAACAGGACGATCGCAATTTGGATCTCGACGCCCAAACTGAAGCCCGGAATTTCCGCAAACTCCGCAAACCGGGCCCTCGGATGCCGCGTTTTTCGGGATAAAACGACCTCTGGCAGTGAAAAAACCGAAGAAAATCGACATTTTTAACCAAAAATGGCCATTTACCCCGTGTTTTTGAACCACACTATCTTGAATTATTGGATTCACCATGTCTAATTCTCGCGTCCTCGAATAGGACGGATCACGACAAATCATCG
Source organism: uncultured Pirellulaceae bacterium (assembly GCA_964352885.1). Taxonomy (GTDB): domain Bacteria; phylum Planctomycetota; class Planctomycetia; order Pirellulales; family Pirellulaceae; genus Mariniblastus. The sequence continues at coordinate 36,242 of CAYGUE010000011.1, read as the reverse complement.
GTTTTTACGACTTCTACTAAGTCCCTACAATTTTCTGGAGGATCACCTATGGCTAAGAAAGCCGCCGGCCCAAAGCCACCAACCAAGTCTGAGATCATGAACAACATGGCTGAGGCTACTGGCTTGAGTAAAAAAGAGATCGCAGCAGTCTTCGATGCTCTCGCAGCACAAATCGAAGGCGAAATTGGCAAACGCGGCGGTAGCGGACAGTTCACCATTCCCGGACTGTGCAAAATCGTTTGTCAGCACAAGCCAGCAATGCCAAAGCGTGAAGTTCGCAATCCTGGTACTGGCGAAATGGTTTGGGCAAAGCCAAAGCCAGCTCGCAAAGTTGTTAAAATTCGTGCCCTCAAAGGGCTCAAGGACATGGTCATCTAACCATTTGCGGGCTTCGGCCCGTGTCCAAGTGATCAAGGCCGCGAAGTTTCTTCGCGGCTTTTTTCGTGTGATTCCAAAAGGCGGGATAGGCTTCGATTAACGGCAAGCCGCAGGAGACTGCGTTTCGAGCATCCAAACACCGACGCCTGCCGCTAGACGGTAAGCGATCTGAACACACCCATCTATGAGGCGATAAGTCTCGCTGGCAAAAATCGCTGAATCGGAGACAATGGCGAACCCGCAACGTATTTCCCCGAGCACCCTATGCCGATTGGTCCCGACTACGACGTAAAAGACCGCGTCAAACAAGCCACCAACATCGTTGACCTAGTCAGCAGCAAGATCAATCTGCGCCGACAGGGAGCGAACTATGTTGGACGATGCCCATGGCATGATGACAAAAAACCCAGCTTTTCCGTTAACCCGGTCCGCCAACGTTACAGTTGTTATCCATGCGATCTGCACGGTGACGTGTTTGATTTCACGATGAAAATGGAGAGCGTGGACTTTCGTGGTGCCCTCGAAATTCTTGCTCAAGCTGCTGGAATCGAGCTCAAAAGTCAAGGTCCAAAAACCGAAGCAGGCAATCCGGACCATAAGCCGACTCTGTTCGAAGCGATGAAATGGGTGGAAGAACAGTATCACCAGTGCCTGCTGACCTCAAACGAAGCGATTCCCGTTCGCGAGTATCTCGAAGAGCGTGGTATCACACGGGAAAGCATTGACAGATATCGAGTCGGTTTTGCTCCGTTGGCCTGGTCTTGGTTGGTTGATCGAGCACGCAACACGAAACACAACCCAAAGATCCTTGAGGCATGTGGCTTGGTCTCAATGAATTCGCGTGGAACGTGGTACGAGCGCTTTCGCGGCCGAGTTCTGTTCCCGATTCGTGATACCCAAGATCGTCCAATCGGTTTAGGCGGCCGTGTTGTTCCCGGCATTTACGGCACGGAAGACGAACCGAAAGGGAAATATTACAACTCGACGGAAACTCGGCTATTTTCCAAAAGCGACAACCTCTACGGACTGAACGTTGTTCGTGACGCCGTACAAAAATCCAAGAAGCTCACCATCGTCGAAGGCTACACCGACGTCATTGCGGCTCATCAAGCCGGTGTCCCTAACGTTGTGGCTGCACTTGGCACGGCTCTCAATGAGCGACACATTCGTTTGATCAAACGTTTCGCCGACACAATTACGCTTGTCCTCGACGGTGACGACGCCGGACAGCGTCGCACGAACGAAGTTCTCGACCTGTTCGTCACCAGTGACGTCGACTTACGGATTCTGTCGTTGCCAGAAGGCGTCGACCCGTTTGATTTTTGCATGAAGGAGGGTGGCGAAGCATTTGAGGCGTTGGTAAACGCGGCTCCTGACGCGATCACGCATCGCATTCGCAGTGAAACCGCCGGCATCGACTTGCTAAATCAGACACACGCTGCGACGCAAGCACTGAACAACATTCTCACGACGCTAGCGGGAATTCCAGCCTCGGAGATCGCCGCGTCGGCCGCCAAGCAACTTCGCCAGCAGCAGTTAATCGGACGACTGGCTCGCCAATTTCAGATCGACGCCGAGCACATCCAGCGGCGATTGAACGAGATCCGAAACAGATTGCGTCCGAAGCAATACGAAAGTTATGACAGCACTCCCGCCGCGACGCCAATCGCGTCAAAGCCGCCAGTTTTCAGTTCGTTTGACGGGAAAGAGAGCGAACTTTTACAGCTTCTGATCCTCCATCCGTCATTCCTGGATACTGCTGTCGAAAAAGTTTCTCCGGAACAATTCACGATAGGACCTCTGCAAGCAATCTACGGAATCATGGGTGACTTTTTCCACGACGGGCGGGATGTAGGCCACGAATCGCTGATGTTGGAAGTCCACGATCCAATTCTGCGGAACGTCATTTCGCGACTCTATGACGAAGCTTTATCCAAGACGGAACTCAAGTCAGAAGACGACACAAATTTTGCTCTTGATATGAATCAGCAATTTGATTCTGTTTTAGCCGCATTCGAAAACGTGGTCATTGAACATGATCAACTAGCGAAGGTTTCCCAACTACAACAGAAGGTTCTAGATACAAAGGAGGAGCTGGCAACTCTGGAAGAGTTGCTCAATCAAACCAAACAGCGACATGGTCTCTAGCTTGCTCATGGAAGGGTGGCAGCCAAGTCGATTGATGAACGAAAACTGAAAGTAAACTTTGCTCGCTTAACACGCGACCGAACTTTGCCACCTCTGCCCGCATTGGTACGCAAAACGAGTTACCGCTTCAGGATTCGAACGTCATAAACCCACTCAATTTGCATGACGCACTGCGGCGGATTGCAATTCAAATGGCCAACGCCAAGTGGGATAGCGAGATGGAATTCGCAAAAGGATTTATCATGCAATTCGTAGAAGACGAACTACAGACCCTGATCGAAAAAGGCAAAAAGCAGGGATACCTGACTTTTGCCGAAGTTGGCAACTACCTCCCGGACGAAACGACCAGCTCCGAAAAGCTCGACGGCCTAATCACGGCGTTGGAGAAGTCTGGCATCGAACTCGTTGAATCAGCTCCTGATAGCGAAGAGCCGTCTCCAAGCGAGTTGCTCCGTGCGGAAGCGGAAGCTGACGCGGCCGAAGCCCTGAAGTACTCAGGCAAGCTTCCTAGGCCGAGCGATGATCCGATTCGAATGTACCTCAGCCAAATGGCGGTTATCCCGCTACTGAGTCGTGACGAAGAAGTTGCTCTCGCCAAACGCATTGAAATCACGCGAACACGATATCGTCGCAGCGTGCTTGGCTGTCACTACGCCATGTCGGCAACTCTGGAAACACTGAAACGTGTTTATGCCGGAGAGCTTCCTTTCGATCGCACGATCAAGGTTTCTCTGACGGAGAACCTGACCAAAGAACAGATTCAGCAGCGAATGCCTCACAACTTTCGCACAATGAATCACCTCATTCGTGAAAACGAAAAAGACTTCAGTGCGATCATTAACAAAACTATCCCTACGGCAGAACGTTCATCGGCAAGAAAGCGTTTTCTCAGCCGACGTGAAAAGCTGGTCATGCTGGTCGAAGAGCTTAGCCTTCGTTCGCGTCGCATTAGTCCGCTGATTCGAGAAATGAGAAAGTTCTCTGATCGCGTCAATTGGCTGCAAACACAGCTTCGCAACTCAGACGTATCGGCTGTTGAGCGACGTCGTTTCCGCAGCGAGTACATTCGTTTGCTTCGCATGTGCCAGGAGAGTCCAACGAGCCTTGCAAATCGCGCGACCGCTTCTGAAAAGCACTTCAAAGAGTTCGAAAACGCGAAACGTCAGCTCTCAAGTTGCAACCTGCGCTTGGTCGTTTCCATTGCGAAAAAATATCGCAACCGTGGAATGAGTTTTCTGGATTTGATCCAGGAAGGGAATACTGGTCTGATGCGAGCCGTCGACAAATACGAGTATCGCCGCGGATTCAAATTCTCCACTTACGCGACCTGGTGGATTCGCCAAGCAATCACTCGTGCCATCGCCGATCAGGCGCGTACGATTCGAATTCCGGTTCACATGATCGACGTACTTTCTAAACTGCGTAACATTCAGAAGATGCTGCTGCAAGAAACCAAGCGTCAACCGACCATGTCCGAAATCGCTACGGTCGCTCAGATCGATGTCGAGGAAGTGACACGCGTCATGGATATCGGTCGTCACCCTGTCAGTCTCGATCGCCCCGTTGGCGAAGGCGACGATTGCAGCTTCGGCGAGTTCATTGAAGACTCCGCCACTGACAATCCAGCTCGATGTGCGTCAAACGTGATTTTACGGGATCGAATCGATGGTCTACTGATGACGCTGACTTATCGCGAGCGTGAAATCATTCGCTTGCGCTACGGTCTTGGCGACGGCTACACCTACACACTTGAGGAAGTTGGACGAATTTTCAAAGTTACGCGTGAACGGGTTCGTCAGATTGAAGCAAAGGCCGTTCGCAAATTGCAGAATCCAGTTCGCAGTAAGAAACTTGAGGGTTTCGTCGACCTTGAGATCCTTCAGCAGATGGCAGAGCGTGCCCCGCAGGCTCCTCATCAACGCGAAGCCGGCCAGACGACGGCAGCTGCTGAACCAGCTGCTGCGGAGCAACCACAGCAATCGCTTTCGCTTTTCGACGACGGCTGGGAGGATCTAGCGACTGAACCAATGATGCCGTTGCTGGCTGACGATTATTCCCTCGGAGGACTCTCGAGAGTTGCTTAAGTTTTGAACTTATCTGTTTAGCGCATCCAGCCGTCAGCAATGGCGGCTTTTTTCGTTTGCCATATCGTACGGACGAACCGGGACGTTCCTATGAAATTCAGCTAACGACTGTTGTCCGGCCCGATTTCTTTAACATCGTTCGGCTGAATCGGGTGGTCAAGGCGCGAGCCGAGGCATGTGTGCAGCCCAACGATGTTTCGGCAAGAACTTTAACCTCCTTAAATCAAAGTTCAGTCTTCCAACCAAGAAGACGACGGATTCACCCCTCAAGTCTTGCGACGTTGCCAACGTTCGATGTACAACCGTCTGGACTCCGTACAGATGGCGGCTATCTTGAAACGCGGAGCCGCGCAGGAGACAATGAGGTTCTTTGCCCAGCACCCACTAGTAGTTTTTGGCATTCAAGCTTCCTCTCGCGTCCAGCTTCCAAGTTTCTTGCTGTACGTGCTGCGTTTTTTTAAACTCGACGCACTATTGAATTCGTGAACGCATCCTCAGACCTCAAAGCTCAATGCCCAAGACAACTCCATTTCACGAACGACTCGATCCGCTTAACCAAACTCGGATCTGGAAAAACTGGTCGGGATACCTAGTTGCTCCGAAGTACCAATATTCGATTACGTCCGAGTATTATTCGATTCGCAACTCGGTTTCGCTGCTCGATACTTCACCTCTTTTCAAGTACCGGTTCACAGGCAGCGATGCCGTGCAATTGCTGCAGCGGTCAATGGCTAGGGACATCACGAAATGCAAGATCGGCCAAGCACAATACACGGTTTGGTGTGATGAAGATGGCTTCGTCGTTCAGGACGGCGTCATCCTTCGAGTTAGCGATAGCGAGTTTTGGCTAACATCAGCCGAACCGTCATTGCGTTATTTTCGACAGATCGCCCGCATAATGAGCCTTACCGACGTTGAAGTCGATGACATCTCAACGTGCTATGGAATTCTCTCTCTACAAGGCCCGCACGCCCACAACGTTATCTGTCAGCTGACCGATTCGGCGACGCCTCTGAAATATTTTCGACTGGCTCAAACGGAGATCGAAGGCAAGCCGGTTCTCGTCTCACGAACCGGCTACACCGGCGACCTTGGATACGAACTCTGGATTCGCGCCACGGACGCCATTGTCGTTTGGGATGCTTTGATGAAAGCCGGAGCGGGCTACAATATCACGCCGATCGGGACGACGGCTCTCAAAATGTCGCGCGTCGAAGCTGGGCTTCTGCTGCTGGACGTTGACTTCCATTCGTCACGATTCGCATGGGTTGCTGCGCAGAGGGAAACGCCGATCGAACTTGGCTGGTCTTGGATGTTTCGTCGGCTTCAGGACGACAAACGTGACTTCATCGGTCGCTCCGCTATCGAAAAGGAACTGGAGAACAAAACAAGTCGCTGGACGACCGTGGGACTTTCGCTCGATTGGCATGATTACGAACGTGTTCATTCTGAAGCCGGGATCAGTCCGCCGAAATACGAACTCTATCGTGAAGACACAATGAGCCTCTATCGTCGCAACGAAAAGGAATGGGACTACGCAGGATATGCATCCAGCTTTCTGTTTTCTTCGCTGCTCAAGAAACCGATTGCGATTGCGAAATTGCCACGGGACCTTGCGAAAAGCGGATCCGAAGTCGACATCGAACTTCCAGTCATCCGAAAACCGGTCAAGGTGCTGGCCCGAGTCACCGACATGCCTTTCTTCGATCCCATGCGAAAAACGAAAATGATGAACGAAGGTGCACTCTAATGTCAAATCACTACAACGCGATCGTCATCGGCGGCGGACACAACGGTTTGGTGAACGCGGCCTACCTCGCCAAGTCCGGTTTGAAGACTCTGTTGCTTGAGCGGCGACATCTCGTAGGCGGTGCAACGATCACTGAGGAGCTACTTGAAGGATTTCAGTTCACGACGTTTTCGTATGCTGTGAGTCTGTTGCGCCCCGACATCGTCGAAGATCTGAATCTCGCGACACATGGCTTGATGATCCTACCGATGCCGAACACGTTTCAGCCGGGTTACAATGGCGATTATCTTCTTCTCGGAGCGGACAAAGATGCGAACTATCACGAGATTGCTCGGCACTCCATCGAGGACGCGGAAGGATATCGCGAACTCGGCTACCAGATCGACCGGCTCTGCTACGCGTTAAAGCCCTGGATGGATCGCATTCCACCAAATAGCGTCAGCCAAGCCCCTCAAGACCTCGCCGACATCGCAGAGCTGAATGCCTACATGGAAGGACTCGACCCGGACACTCGAGCAATGCTAAACAAGTTTATCAACTGCAGCGCGGTCGAAATTCTCAACGAGTTCATTGAAAGCGATATCGTCAAAGCAATGATCGCATCCAGCGGCATCATTGGCAGCCAAATCAGTCCGCGAGATCCGAAATCGGGGCTTGTTTGGCTGTTTCACAAACTCGGAGAATACGACGGCGTCTCAGGAGACTGGGGCTTTCACAAAAATGGCAATGGCGGACTTACACAGGTATTGGCTCGTGCATTTGAATCGTTCGGCGGGACCATAGAGCTCAACGCAAGCGTGGAGAAAGTCGTCTATTCTGACGGCGATGTTTCTGGCGTGAAGCTTGCCGATGGCACCGAGTTTACATCTGATATCGTGGTCAGTGCCTTGGACCCAAAACGCACTTTCACGCAATTGGTCGACCCAGCCGACATGCCCGGCGATTTACTGGACGCTATCTCAAACTACAAATTTCAGGGCTCGGCTTCGAAAGTCAATTTTGCTCTCAGTGGCGTGCCAACGTTTCCCGGACTCGAAGGGCGAACAGATATCTTTCAGGGATTCACCAACCTCGGACCGTCGCTCGAATATCTCGACGCGGCGTGGGAGGACTGCCGGGCCGGGCGATTCAGCCGCAGACCTTTCATCGACTGCTGCTTGCAATCTACTGTTGATCCCGACATGAGCCCGCCGGGCAAGCACGTGCTCTCATGTTTCACGATGTACACACCCTACAAACTGGCAGACAGCGATTGGGATGCTCAGCGTGAGAGCCTTGGCGACACCGTCCAAGAGACTCTTGAGGAGTTCTTTCCGGGTTTTCGAGAACTTGTGCTGCATCGCGAAGTCGTGACGCCGCTCGATATCGAGCGGATTGTTGGACTAACCGAGGGCAATATTTTTGCCGGCGAGCTATTTGGTTCACAGCTTTTCATGAACCGCCCTGCCCCGGGCTGGAACCAATATCGGACGCCGATCCGAGGTTACTATCAATGTGGTTCAGGTACCCACCCGGGTGGGTGCGTCACAGGTGGCCCCGGTAAACTCGCCGCGACTCAAATTATCGGTGATTTGGACAATGTGCGAATCGGTTGACCGATAGCACCTGTGTCGGTTAGGCAACACCTCCGAGTTTTTCAGCCTGCCAAACGTAGACACGTTTTAAATCACGATTCATCACGATTTGGTGCTTCGCCTTTGGCAAAGTCGGGCTAAAATCTCGGCCATCTCTGGGCAAACGTCACGTAATTTTTGGCGCCGATCATCCTCTCAAGAAGGCTTCTTATGAGCATCCAAGTCACGCCCAACAAATCAGACAAAATCGACGTTTCTGCAGATTCGGATTTAAAAAACGACGGTCAGAAACCCAGCAAGAATAAGTCCAGTCTTGGTGGTCGTGATGCGATTTCGATTCCATTGCCCGCGGAAGTCAACCGGAAGCGAATTTACTACAGCTATCTAACCAGCTTCATCGTGCTTCATTCGCTCGCTTTGCTTTGCTTCATTCCGTGGTTCTTTAGTTGGGTCGGATTTGCTTCACTTGTGATTGGATGCTATTTCTTCGGAGCCGTCGGCATTCCGATTACGTATCATCGATTGCTAACTCATCGCAGTTTCAAAACTCCGAAGTGGTTCGAGCGATGTTTGGTCGTGATCTCGCTTTGCAACGGACAGGAAACTCCGGCTCGCTGGGTTGCGTGGCATCGCCTGCACCATCATGAATCCGATCACCAGGAGGATCCGCACAGCCCTCTAGTGAACTTCTTATGGTCACATTTCCAGTGGCTGATTTACGAGAACGGGAACACCAGCAAGTTCAGCATCTACAAGAAGTACGCAAAGGATATTCTTAACGATCCGTTTTACATGTGGTTGGAAAAGAAAACGTATGCCAGCGTGGCAATTTTTGCTGGCCATGGAATCGCAATCTTCGCATTGGCATGGTTGATCGGTGGGATCTGCATGGGCTTCACGATGGCGGCATTCCAACTTGCGTGCAGCGTATTCGTTTGGGGAGTCGTTGCTCGGGTCGTTGTCATGTGGCACGTGACATGGTCCGTGAATTCGCTTAGCCACATGTTCGGCTATCGCAACTACGACACCGACGATCACAGCCGCAACAACTGGTTCGTTGCACTGATCGCATCTGGCGAAGGATGGCACAACAACCACCACGCGGATCAGTCTTCTTGCACCGTGCAGCACAAATGGTGGGAGTTCGATTTGAACTACTACATCATTAAGTCGTGGACATGGGTCGGACTGGCCTGGGATATCGTCCCACCGATCCACATACGCCGTGCACGACAAAAACGTTCGGTTGAGTAGCAGCCGGGCATTTCGTTAGTCGCGGCGCGGATTGACCGACTTCGAATGCGTCTTGCGAGCCTCACGACAAATGTCTAATGGCTTTGTCTACGAACATCAAGCAACCGAGAATGACGCGCAGGAAACCGGTGTCGGTAAGAATTGCTTAGCCATAATTCTGTTCACGAAAAGAACTGGAGACACGGAATCACTTGTGTGAGAGAAGCTTCCGTGCTTTTCTATGTTTTCCGTGGTTCAAATTGCGCGGGACAAACGCCTGAGGCATTGACGACAAACATCAAGCAATCATGAATTCGTTTCCGATGGCCAGGGGAAGAACGCATTCGTCGTCTTTTGATATTCGCGATAGGCGTCGCCTTTTGACTTCAACGCCTGCTTTTCTGTTTCTGGGATGCCCGTTTTCTGAGTCAGAAAATAGTACATCGCAATCGGAGCGACAATGGAAAGCCAACCCCACGGCGTCGTGATGGCTAGAAAAACGTAGCCAAACCAGTGCGTCCATTCGAAGAAATAGTTTGGATGTCGCGAATAACTCCAAAGGCCAGTTTTGCAGACCTTTCCGATGTTGTTCGAATTTCGCTTGAATTCATCCAACTGGCGATCCGCTGTCCATTCGCCGATCATTGAGATCAAGAAGATCACAATGCCGACGAAATCGAGCCAGTTCAATTCACTGTGATTGTTGGCCGCGTAATAAATCGGGATGGAGAATAGCACGCACCCGAGCGCCTGAAGTTGATAGAAGCGAAAGAGCCGTACTTGTGCTGTCTTTCCCCATTCAGCCTTTAAAGTCGTATACCGACGATCTTCCGGCGACCTGAGCCAGCGTGCCAACAAGTAGTGACTTAGCCTTAACGCCCAAGCCGAGATCAAAATCCCGGCAATAATTCGGCGGGGAACATTTCCAAACCCAACGACGCAATAGAACAGCCCCAAGGAAGCAACCGTCAGGCTCCAGAACACATCAACGATACCGGCGTCTTTAAGACGTCGCTGTAGGAGCCAGATAATCACGAAGGCAAGCTGAGCGATCACCAAACCGATCAACGGCATGGCAGTGTAGGCGGTCATTGAAAAACTCCGAATCGAAATGCACGTCGGAGATTGTATCAAATTTTGCTTCGACAGCAGAAGTCATTCGCTCGCGGTAACCTCAACAATAAGGTATGAGCGAATGCCTCCAATATCGGAAACACTGAACGCGACTGGATGATTCGCCGGAGCTTTGAAATGACTTTCGAGCGACACTTGTTGTCCAGCAACCGTAAAGTCGAGAGCAAGCTGGAGTTCGTAATTTTTCGTGCCACTTGATCGCTCTACAGCGCCACTTACCAAGACCTGCAACTCTCCAGCGTGCAAATCCCTGACGCTGGCGTTCGAGAATTCTTCATCCCCGATCAATGTTTGGACATCGGTAAGTGTTACGATTTCAGAAACTCCGCCTTCCAGCTTCAGCTGCTCGACCACTTTCTGCAACGAAGGTCGAACATTCCGTAGTTCTTTCCGATCCTCCTCAGGAAAGCTTGCCGGATCAACCAGCCATGAAATGCGAAGGTTACAATCTTTTGCTGCCGTTTCACTCGCTTCCGTACCGGGTTTTGGTTCTTGAATCTCATCCAGTCGACTGATCACGGCTGCGATCATTTTCAGCTCGGCTTCCTCCGCGACGACAGCAATAACATTTGAGTTCGTGTCGGCGGACATGCGAAAATCGTGTCCCAACAGATCTGAAATCGTGTTTGCCAAATCAATTGGGTTGGCATTTTGAACCGTAAAAAGAGTCGGAGTTGGCAGAGATAACGGCTTATGGTCTTCGTCTAGCTGGGCGATCGTATTTTTTGCCAGTACGACAGCCTCTGGAGACCCGACGATCATAATTTTTTGTGAGTTTTCATCGACTATCAACCGCATCCCCTCTCCTTCAAGCACTGCTTCAAGCACTTCTTGTGCATTATCCAGTGCCGCATGTTTGACCGTCAGCGTCGCAAGTATGTTTCTCGCACTTTGCTCAGGTTCCTGACCAACGGAAATGGAAGAGGCTAAGAGCAAAACGGCGTAGAATAGTAACGTGGTTTTAGTTTGATTCATGATTCTGGCCTCGGTTAGGTGTAGAAATGCTATTCGAAACTAATTTTGGAAAAGCTTGCACGATCGTAAACTCGGAGTTCGAAACGACAGGAGCAATCATGGTTCCGGAGTCGCCGGTGTCATAGAAAGCGACTGGCGAAACCAGCAACTCAAGTTCGCTTGTTGAATTTGCAATCGGGATATCACTATGTTTCGGAAACGTCAGGAAGAAAGTCAGCACGATGGCGCCCGCCAGGGCAGCCAGAGTAAGCCAAGCAGCTACGCGGCCTGATCTCTTGCGGCCTGGATGCTTTCCTGATGTCGATGGCGGCTGATGAGTTGTCAGTGAATTCGATTCAAACCCTCTCGGCAACATGACCTCCGACCAAGCATCGCAGATCAAGGCCTCCAAACGATTAACTTGTGCGAGCTCAGCGGCACACGCGGGGCATTCGTTTAAATGGTTGCGGAAATCGGACATCCGCTCGTTCGTCAATGACTCATCCAGAAAGTCATCGATCAGATTACAATATCGCCGGTTCACTTGAAAGTTCTCTCTATGTGTTGATTGTCTGTCATCGTTTCTCGCATTCGCTTCCTGGCGATACTTAAATTGGTTTTCACGGCCCCGGTCGTGCTGCCCAGCAATTCCGCAATTTCCGATATCGAAAACTGCTCCACCGTTCGCAAGTGCAATACGTTTCGTTGTTGATCCGGAAGTCTAGCCATTGCCTCAAATATGATTCGTTGTTGTTCGTCGCGGATCGCTATCTGATCAGGAGCGAACCCCCGACCCGGCGGATCGACGCCTTCCAGCGACAAACCCACGTTTCCGACTTTTCGATGCCGATCACGCCAAAGGTTGACGAGAATTTGAAACAGCCAAGCTTTCTGGCGTGACTGATCGCGGAGGGGTGATTTTGTGCGAAAGGCCCGCAGGAACGTCTCTTGAGTCAAGTCTTCCGCGGTGTGGACATCACGAGACAAACTGATCGCAAATCGATAAACCTTGTCTCCGTGATTTTCAAACAGTTCATTCACTGCGATTGTTCAACATTTCTCAATTGCCGCTTCCGTCGGATGCCAGTGAGACGGGAGAGAGGACGAAAGGTTAAAAAGAATCCGGGAAAACGGGGCGGCGAGGGCAGAACTCCATTCTAACCTGCGTTTCGACCGGAAATGCCGTGCTTTACTGGCGTTCGAAGCCTGACATCATCATGCCATGGACTTTGGACTCATCTTCTTGGGTGTCGTATTCGTTACCGTGGCCTTTATAGCAATGGTGGAGGGCGTGCGAGCACATCTCAACGGAAAGGCCAGCCTGAATTGGAACTGCGTTTGTGGTGAGATCGAAGAATCCAGCATTCAAACCGACATCGATGCTTCACCGTACCCCGCGATTCGGTTCAAGTATTTCGTCGAAGGCTAGCCGTACTGGGGAGAGCAAATCAGCTTTTCAGGTCTCAGGGGCAATGAAAGCACAGTAGCCAAAATTGTGTCCAATACTCGATCGGGCGAGATGTCGACGTCTATTTTGATCCAACTGACCGTCATAAATCAGTTCTGATACCGGGTACCGAATCGCTCAGAGCAGTGGTTTACTCCCTAATTTTCTCAGGGGCATTCCTGATTCTGGGAACCATGATGATCTTCGTCGCTTATTTCACCTAAGCTGCGGGGTGATCTGTCGCGACCGCAACCATGGCTGTGCTGACATCAACTCTGCTCTTCGGCTTGCCGAACATCGTCTGCACGCAATGCACGCGGCGCTCCTCAAAGCCAGCCTCGCAGTAGGACAGGTAGAAATTCCAGAGCCGAATCAGACGCTCATCGAACCCAAGAGCCCGCACCTCATCGAGTCGAGCAAGAAACTTACGTTTCCAATGGTTCAGCGTCGTGGCGTAGTGCGGCGTCATATCCTCCGTGTGAAGCATTCGCATGTCCGTGGCTTCGGCTACAGCCGAATGCATTGAACCAACCGTTGGCAAACAACCGCCCGGGAATACGTAGGCGCGAATGAAGTCGACGTTGCGAAGATACTCTTTCCAGTTCTGCGGGCTCATGGTGATCGCTTGCAAACACATTTCGCCATCGTCACGTAACAACGAACTGCATTTGGCAAAAAATCCACTCATGAATTTGTGGCCAACCGCTTCGACCATTTCGATAGAAACGAGCTTGTCGTATTGCCCGGTCAACGTTCGGTAGTCCTGCTTCAAGACCGTGATCTGATGCTGCATCCCCGCGTCTTCGACACGTTGACAGGCCAGACGATATTGTTCCTCGGAGATCGTGGTCGTGGTTACGTTGCAGCCATACTGCGAAGCCATGTGAACGGCCATCGCACCCCAGCCAGTTCCGATCTCCAACACTTCATGTCCGGGCTGCAGATTCAACTTTTGGCAAATGCGATCCATCTTCGTCAGCGAAGCCGCATGCATCGCGTCCTCGGCTGCCGAGAACCTCTCCGCCGCAATTCGCTGGTCAAAAATGCCGCTCGAGTAGTTCATCGTTGGATCGAGAAACAGCTTGTAAAAATCGTTGCCAAGATCGTAGTGCTCGACGATGTTTCGCTTACTGCCGTTGACCGAGTTCTTCCGAGCCGAATGCTTTAATCGCCACGCCATCGTTCGAATCCGAGAGACGGCTTTGTTCAAAGTTGATACCTGATCGATGTTGCGAATCATGATCCGGATTAGCGATGTCAGATCCGAGCATGACCATTGCCCATCCATGTAGGTTTCTGCACTGCCGATCGTTCCACCCATCATAATTCGGCGATAGAACGCAGAATCGGAAACAAGGATATCCGCTGACAGGTCGCTGTTAGTTTCAACATCGCCAAGCTGAAACCGCTGGCCGCCCTGATAGAGATTGACCGAACCGTGCTTTAGCTTCGAAAATCGACTCAGGAGCTTCTCCTGAAACTTGCTGGCAGCAACGTTATCTCCAAAATCAGCGGATGGACCGACTTCCCAAGTTGCTTCAGGAAGAACCGTTTGGATTGCTTGGCTTGGACGGGAATGATTAGCAGAGCGTGACAGCGGATCAGAAACGTGGCTCATAGATGGCAGTGTTGGGCAAGGATAGGGAAGTGTCTGCAGCCTCGATACCGTTTACTTCGCTTAAGGTAACGAATCGGATTCATCTTTTCCCGCATTTATTATCGCAACTTCACTGTTTCCTTCGTTTTTTGAATGTGGAATATATGGGCAACCCTTGAGGTATAGCTTCAAAGCTTGCCAATAGATCCCTGCGAAGACCTGCAGGGACATCAGCGGATACCGAATCAAGATCCAATTCAGCGACCATCCTGTGATCTCGACGCGGTCCATCAACATCGAAACGTCGAATTTTCGCTCACCACCCTGGTAATTCTGCATTTTCACGCCCAGTTGCTCTCCCGGAATCGTGAGCAGCATTCGGTACTCCATATCCATGGGCATGAATGGCGAAACGTGAAAATCTTTCTTCATGCCATCGATGACGACACGTTTCTGGGAATCCTGTTTTGCAGGGTCATCGCTGGCAGGAATCACGTAGATATGTTGTTCACCCCATGGCGTATTGTTGACTTCCGCAATGACCGCCTCTACCCGCGAACCATCCAAGTTGTAGCAATAGAAGAAGCTGACTGGATTCATCTCGAATCCAAAGTGGCGAAACTGAGTCAGCAGCCTGATCGAACCGATCTCTTTCTCAATTCCATGCTTTTGCAGGATCGCCAACGCGGCCTCTCGCAATGACAGATCTTTGGATTGTTCTTTGATGTGGTCTGAGCGACGAAATCGGACGGGCGCCATTCGATGGGCAGACCAAAAACATCGACGCCTAAAAAGAGTATCCAGTTCTTCCAGATCGACATACATCATGTAGGCCGGAAACTTGAACGCATTCTTCACGGGCGTGCGACGACGATGCCGAATCATCCCACGATAGATGCAGCTATGCCATGCCGTCATGACGCCACCGGGACGGACTCTTTTTCGATTGCGTCGACGACTCGCAAAGCACTCGCAACTCCGTCCTCATGAAATCCGTTGCCCCAGTAAGCCCCACAGAACGAAGTCGCGTTCACATTGCAAAGCTCTGCATGTCTGGCCTGCATCAGCTTGCGGCCGGCACTGAACGTTGGATGAGCATATTCAATCGACGCGACGACTTTTTCATCACGAACAAGGTTTTCACCGTTGAGCGTCACACACCACGTCGTATCGCAATCCAACGATTGCAGAATATTCATGTTGTAGGTCACCGTCGCCGCGGAAGTTTCTTCTTTCGGATTGAAGTAGTTCCAACTTGCCCAGGCACGTCGCTGTTTTGGCAGCACGTCAGCTTGTGAATGCAGCAACGCCACATTTTTCTGGTACGGAAATGCGGAGAGTATTTCCCGTTCGGTTGTCGACGCATCGGACGACAGAATTCGAAGCGCCTGATCACTGTGACAGGCGAAGACTACCTGATCGAAGTCTTGTGATCCGTCGCTGGTCATGACGCTGGCGGATTGCACGTCGCCACCGTCTACCGTGCGGTTTCGAACGACTTTCTGGACAGGATTGTTGAGCAAGATTTGGTCAGCCCAACCCTCCGTCAGCGGTTTCACGTACTGTTTTGAACCACCCTTCACGACTCGCCATTGAGGTCGATCTTTGACTCCCAGCAGCCCATGGTTCTTGTAGAATTCCGCGATAAATCGGATTGGGAAATCACGAAATGATTCGTACGACGAAGACCAAATGGCGGCGCCCATTGGGAGGAAATATTGCTCGATGAATTGAGGGGAGAATTTGTTTCGCTTTAGAAACGAATCAACGGACTCCGTTTCGTCTGAGTCCGAGTCTTCCGCCAACATGGCTTCACCGAGCCGAAAGAACTTCAAGAGATCGTAAAGCAATCGATAGAATTTTGGATTCAGCAGATTTCTGCGTTGTGCGAAGAGTCCGTTCGGATCCGCGCCGCGATACTCAAGCCCCGTTCGCTCGCACTTCACACTGAAGCTCATGATCGTGTCTTGTGACTCGACGCCGAGCCGATCCAGCAGATCGATAAAGTTTGGGTACGTTCGGTCGTTGAAGACAATGAAGCCCGTATCAATCGCGAGCAGACCTTGGGGAGTTTCGACATCGATTGTATTGGTATGCCCACCGATATAGCTTCCGGCTTCGAAGACGGTGACATCGTGTGACTGTCGTAGTCTTTCTGCGGCTACGAGCCCGGAAACCCCTGCACCAATGATCGCTATCTTCATCAATCCTCTTTCCCAAGCTTTTTCCCGATTGTCCCAACGAGGACGTTTTTTATCAACCGTTGGATTGATGGTGAGGCAACTTTGCGGCTTAACGTCAATCGATTCGTGTCTCAATGGCACTCGTCCAGCAGCCGTTAAACGAACCAATTGACGATTTGTCTATGGTCGGCATTGCACGAAACGTAAAATCTCTGCCGCGACGTCTTGATGACACACGCCCTGAATCGCTTCCCAGCCTGGCGAAGCGTTGACCTCGAGAACCAATGGCTCCGCAGAACCAAGCGGATAAACCAAATCGACACCTGCAATTCTGCAGCGATTGACGGACGCAGCCATTCGGGCAAACTGAATCTCAAGCGGCGTTGGGGCATAATGTTCAGCGATACCACCGCGAGCAACATTCGTCAGCCAACCTCCATCAGAACTCGTTCGACGCATCGAATAGATCTCAGAACCAACCACTAAAATCCTAATGTCACTACCTCCGTGGTTGACGAACTCTTGCAAGTACAGCACTTCGCCTTTCTGGACGAACTCATGCATCAAAGATTCGGCATTTCCTGATGCATCCAAACGATGGACATCCTTCCCCATGCTCCCAAAGATCGGTTTCAATACAACATCCCCGCCAAGTTGCTCAAAGGCTTCCAACCCTTTTTCCACCGTTTGGCAAACAACAAAACGGGGAACGGCAATTCCCTCAGCCGCCATCAGTGAAAGAGACAAATACTTGTCGATCGCAATTTCAACGCTGCGAGGTGGATTGATAATTCGAACACCGGAATCAGCAAGGCGATGCAAGACGTGCATTCGAAAGATGACCTGCTGCAGTGACCCATACGGCATCGTACGGACAATCAAAGCATCCAAAGCCTCGATCGACTTTGAGCCATCAAGAAACCGTTCAGCTTGGCCGAAACCGACCACCGTCGCGAGATTTGCGAAGTCCACGGAAAGCAGTTCAATCTTTCCGTCGAATGATTCGCTTGCACGGCTCAAGTCGCGGAAATGCCAACTGGTTTCTGGGGCTAGAACTCCGACTCTCATTCGCACGAATTCATGCCCCAAGAATCCCGCAGGATATCGAATCGCTGCTCGCCGAACTGAAATGTTTTTCCGGTTCGCATGTTGTTGAGGATGACTCGAGATGGACTGAAAAGAAATTTGTCGATCTGGTAGAAATCGCGATCGAATCGTTCGAAGACTTCCAAAAATGGCGTCCCAAAGTCGGCCGAAGAGCTACTGGGAACTTGCGGACCAATCTTTTCCAGATCGCTATCCTGGCAATCGACATCCAATTCAACGGTCGCACCATAAAGCACAGAATCATTCGTCCAGCCGAGGGCAGTCAGATCATCTTTGGCGACCGGAGGCAAAGGAGCCGATCCCAACCCCCGCTTAATCATATTCAAATCAAACTTCAGCTCGTGCAGTTTGTGAATCGCGGTCTCAACACTACGAGCAACAATCTGCGTCGTCCCAGCTAGGCTTGAAGTACGTGCAACACATAGCTTAACCTTGCCCGGAGAGACATTGCACTCTTTGGCCACCGCTTCAGCGACTGCCTCGTCTGGCAGCTTGCTGGTTTCGAGCACGGCAACCACGGACTCCGATCGAGCAATTAAATCGTACTCTACAAGGACTTTCTCTTTACCCCTCGCTGACCTCGCTGGACCGCTGCACATCGCGAAATAGTCACCGATGGACAATGGCCAGCCGGCATACTGTGCGGCCATGCAGCTTTGCAAGGGATGGTCAGTACTAACGGTGACCGACATTGGCAACGAAGAATCGCTTGATGCGGATAGAGTGACTTCCGCCAAATCGGCCATGCAGATCTTTGACAGAAGAATTCCCGCGGCGGTGGTTCCACAGTGCGTTGCTCCGAAATCGAAAACTTCGGCCCCGTTGGAGAGAGTCAGGACTTCAATTCCGAGCTCCTGCATTTTTGGACGGGCTTGATCCAGTAGGGCACTAGCTCTTTGATTGAGTTGATCGATCAGCATCGCTTGTCAAGTTAAGGTAATTGAGACTTGTCCATCATACCCGATGAAAGAAGTCCGATCCCTCGCTTACGCGTTTGAAGTTGCACTAATACTAATACAAGCCCGAAGCGCAAGAGCGCAAGCGAGTGAGTGAGTGAGTGAGTGAGTGAGTGAGTCAAAATCCCTTGCGATTATTCACTCGCTTGCGCTTCGGGCTTGTATTGAACGCTTCGCGTTTTCGGTTTTCAATGGCTATTTCCAGATGCAATCTGAATTTTGATGCAAAGTTTGCATCTTCAAAACTTACGCTTCGGGTTGTGATTTGCGAAAAAAAACGGCCTGTAATTTCTCGCAGGCCGTCTCTGGTTTTCAATTCAGCATTGTCAGCTTATTCTGCTTTAGGTGCTGTCTCGGCTTCTTCTGCTGCAGCCTCAGGAACAGCTTCAGCTTCAGGAGCTGCGGCTTCTTCCGCTACCGCCTCAGGCGCTGGAGCGGCTTCCTCAACAGGAGCGGCCGCTGGTTTGATCAGAGGACCACTGTCGCCAAGACCACCTTTGAGCTGCGAGTTTGGAACGTTCGGAGAAGAGACAGAACCAGATTCGGCCCCTTCTTCCTTCTCGGCAGCAGCTTCCTGCTCTTTCGACCAGCCAACACGACGCTTCGAAAGACCAATCTTTCGCTCGTCCGTATCCACTCGAAGAACCTTCACTTCGACGTCTTCGCCAACCGTGACCAGATCTTCCGGGTTCTCGACTTTGTCATCCGAAAGCTCAGAGATGTGAAGCAATCCTTCGAGACCATCTTCGAGACCAACGAACACACCAAAGTTGGTGATCTTCGTGATCTTTCCCTTGATCAGCTGACCCGGCTGGTAACGATCTGGGATATCCGTCGACCATGGATCGTCGTTCATCTGCTTCAGACCAAGAGCAATACGATGGCGTTCGATATCGACTGCCAAAATCTTGCACGTCAACTCCTGACCCTTCTCCAAAACCTCGTTTGGATGGCTGATCTTACGAGTCCACGACATATCCGAAACGTGAAGCAGGCCATCGATACCTTCTTCGAGTTCGATGAACGCACCGTAGTTCGTCAAGTTGCGAACGCGACCGTTGATCTCGCGACCGATCGGGTAAGTCAGCTCGACTTTGTCCCAAGGATTGTCTTGAGTCTGCTTCATGCCGAGCGACATTTGCTCGCCAGAGCGATCGATCTTCAGAACCGAGACCTTGATCTCGTCGCCAGTTTGAACCAGCTCGTTCGGATGATTAACACGTTTGACCCAAGACATTTCGCTGATATGAACCAGACCTTCGATGCCCGGCTCGAGCTTAACGAACGCACCGTAAGGAAGCACGTTGACGACTTCGCCGTTCTGAACAGAGCCAACTGGGTACTTCTCTTCGACGTGATCCCAAGGGTTCGGGAGAAGCTGCTTGAGACCGAGCGCGATCTTCACCTTCTCGCGATCGACGTTCAGGATCATCACTTCGATTTCCTGATCCATCTTCACCATCTCAGATGGCTTCGAGATACGTGTGTGAGACATATCTGTGATATGCAGCAGACCGTCGATTCCGCCAAGGTCAACAAACGCACCGAAGTCGGCGATGTTCTTGACGACACCTTTGCGGACCTGACCTTTTTCAAGGTCGGCCATGAGTTTTTGCTGAGCGTAAGTACGCTCTTTTTCGATCAATGAGCGACGACTGACGACGATGTTCTTACGAACGTCATCGATCTTCAGAACTTCACATTGAACGACGCGATCAATGTAATCACCGATGTCGCCCGGACGGCGGATGTCCACCTGGCTGGCAGGAAGGAATACTGAAACGCCGATGTCGACGAGCAAGCCGCCTTTGATTTTACGCTGGCACTTACCAGTGACGATGTCGCCTTCAGTGATCTTGGAGATAACGTCGTCCCAGATCTTACGCTGGTCGGCACGCTTCTTCGAAACTGCAATCAAGCCAGAAGGATCGTCGGCTCGGCCTTGAGCGTCTTCCAGATCTTCGATCAGAACGTCGATGACTTGGCCGACTTCCGGTGGATCATCCTCATTCCATTCGTTAGTTGGAATGGTAGCTTCACTCTTGAAACCAACGTCGACGATCACGTGATCGTTGTCGATGCGAACGATCGTACCTTTGACCATCGAGTCGATTGCGTAGTTCTGCGACTGAGATTCTGGCGGGAAAAGAATGTCGCCAAGATCGATATCGTCGTACTCAGAGAACGCAGAGCCTAGCTGGCGTTCGATTTCTTCGTCTTCAAGAGAGTGAATGAGGTTTTGATTGACCATAATAAGAGGGTTACCTTTCGAGCGGTCTCTACGGCGTCAGCGGTTCACAGGTTCACGTTTTTGATGATCGTGTCGTCAAGAATGGAGACGATCGTCAGCGTGAAGAATTTCGCTGGTTGCATGCAGAGTGCATCGAGGTGGGTTGCGTGTCGAAACACGGCAGTGACATGTCTTGGCGGCCGGGCTACATCGCCGGGCAAATACGCTTTAACAGGGTTGCGACAAACTAACATAGCCGAGCCGTTTTCACAACGGAAAATCGGAATAACAGGCTTATCTTTGGTCCTATCGGCAGGTTGAGAGCAAGCTTGCAGTCGAAAGCTGCCAGTTTCGCACGTTCGACGGATTTCCAGCGACAACAACTTGCCCGATTAAGACTACCGAGTCGTTTCTTTCGTAAGCAATTCCTTCTCAGACGCTCCGCTTTGTTTACCATCCCCGATCTCAAAGACAGAATCGTCTATCAAGCCCAAAAGCCTGATCATCGAGATTTTCCTCCGTAAACAAACTTTTCTCCAACCCGCCCAGGTTATTCACGGAGAACCAGTGAAACTTATCCTCGCGGACGACCTCACACTTGATTCCCCCTCCCCTTTGTCCAGTTAAATTGAATAACTCATTCGTGACACACTTACCAGATATGGGCAATACGACGTTGTTAATCTCTTCCCAAGCCATTCTGCGATTCGAGAACCCGGCAACCTGCCAATCTTTGCCCGGGCTGCGAACCATCGAAAATTTTGCAACAGGCATGACCATATCAACATCAAAGGTCAAATATTGCTTAGTTTCTACACCGTTCCTAAACTTCTTGGGGGCTGACCAGATTTGATACCTTTTTTCATCCAACCACTTCGCTTCCGCAATGTTCTCAGCACCTTTTTCGACACTGTCAGCCGAATCCACTAAGAACCGCCCAAGGTCATCAATTGCATATCGGCGGAAATCTTTGAGTCCTACAGGCCCCGAATTTCTTACCAGTTCACGCGTATCCATTCCCGCAGTTGAGATAACCGATCTTCGGCCGTTGTAAAGTAAATAGGCCTGTTCCTTTTCTCTACAATCAATGAAGAAGGCAGATAATTTACTGCGGCGTATTTTTTCGCCTTTCCGGTCATTTCGAAAGTCCGTTCCTTCGACTGTATACTTGCGAACTCCGCAAAAAACCTGACTCTCAAAATCGAAGTTAAACCGGTAAAGCACCTTCTTCTGACCGATCACACCGGTAACGCCTTCTTCGGTCGCTGTTGAAGTATCGACAGACTCAACTCGTTGAAGTAAACCATCATATCTCTTCACGGCGCCGGCATTTACATGCTCAAAGGCCAGCATACTGCCAACTTCTTCCGTCGATAGCAATGGTCGTTCGGTGACCTGACTTAACAGCGGCAACACGCATCCGCAGGTCCAAAACAGTCCTATCAAAGCAAGGCGTTTTACATATATCATTGGCAAATTCTTTCAAGGTGAATCAGGTGGATCACTCGGTTCCAAATCATTTACAACTTGTATTCCGGTTTTACAATCACCTTCAAAGTCGTAACTTGGCGTGTCATCCTCGTCATCCTCTGCCGGCTCAGAGGAATCACAGATTAAAACACCAGTACCCCAAGTCGTATCCGCTACACACCGACACTTAAACCACTTTTCACAATTGAAAGACTTCGGAATCGCTGAACTCCACCCGTCAGCCTCATCATCATCCACAAGTGGCGCTTGCTCGTGGGCTGATTTAATTTCGTATACGAAATCACCAGGACTAACAACAGACTGTTCATCACCACATGTGGGAACGCCATTCTCATCAGGCTCACAGCCTCCCCAAACGTTCTTGGTCTCGCCGTTGACATAAATTTCTTCCCAGTACCCACACGTACCGCTCTCCTGCCAAGAATCAGTGCACATTACTAATTCTGCGGCATAGCACCTTTCAAGCGGATCTGGATCTGCCGGATCAGCAGGCACTATGGGATCAACTGGTAATTCTTGAGCTAGCAATGAGAAACTAACACATAATAAAGTCATAAAGGCTAGGAAACTGCTAAATCTATTCATTTCTGATCTCGGTTGGATTAGTTGTGAAAATGTTAAGTCGTTTCTTCACCTCAAGTTTTGGAATCAACAATTCTAATTTGGCGTTTTTACCGGAAGGTGGTTTCCAAGATGCCGGGCCCTCGACAACTAACTTGTATGTCCGCTTGTTCAATGAAACAACCGAGACGTCTAACGATATGCCATCTATCGTGCACCGACATCCTGCCAAGGCGTCGGGTGAGTCGTATAAATCGGCAACCGAGGGACTAAGGCTAATAACAAACTTGCAAGTGAACCTTCCACCACGCACGCGAAAGAAAGCCGTCGAAGGTCGGACATCGATCGGTGAAAGTTTCCCAAAAGTCACAGGCACTTTGGCCACCTCCTGTCCTTCATATCGCAGACCAACAGTGCCATCTAAATCACCTTTCGATAATTCGATCGACGCAGGATCGACCGAAATTAACCATATACCACTCTTTTCTACGATCACGCAAGGAACGTTTTCGAGCGACGCAGACTTAAAAACTTCAAGCCGTTCCGGATCGACAGGATCCGTAAATGAAAATGGCAAGTATAGCGACTTTGGAATGTTGCCTTTGTCAATCTCAAAAGAATGCAAACGCCGCTCTATGTAAACTGCGGAGTGAAAAGTTCCATGGATTCGGAGGTGCCCAATCTTCGCCTTCTGTCTATAGAAGTCGAGTGTCACTGCAAATTTTCCTGCCCGATTCGAGGGTGGGGCATCGAAGTCAATAAAGCATCGGTTACTACCAGGAACAAATGCGTTTTTATCGGAAACGAAAGTTGAGCAATTGCAACTAGTAACGACGCGATCGAATTCAAAACTCAATTTAGATGGGTTGGTTGCAAGAACAGCGATGCGGTATTTTTTTTCGTTCTCAATACCTGTCACATTGACATTGGATTGAAACATTGACCCTTCCGTTGTTGTCTTTACTCGAAGATCGGCTTCAATTGATACTTCTTTTACGTCATCGACTTGAACTTGAAAAATCAAGAACGCGAAACCGATCGAAAAATAGAGCAGTGAAACCAGAGTCATCAATCACCAATCATGAGTCATACGAGTGTCATTCAATAATACGCTAACAAACATGCAACATTTTCTTGGGGGATGTCCGATTTTTTGTTAAAAGTCTGAATTGGTCTCACATTAAAAAGTTATCTGATTGTTAGCCAAGCGGCAAGCGAGCCCGAAGGATAGCTCGCGTTAAGCCGCTGCTATTTACTCTTCCTGCTCCACTTCCTTGCGTGTTCCCGCAGGGAGCCCCGTAGGGAGCCCCGTAGGGGATTTTTTCGCCAGCGAATCCTTTTCGCGTTCCAACGCCGTGATCAACTTCTGCAAATCCTCGCAGCCTGAAATCCGGCGGAAGCCTTTCTCCACCTCCAACAACGCGAACGACATCCAACGCGTCGCCTGATCCGTCTCGGCTCGAAAACGCGTTACACGGCCAAGCTTGTGGCGTGTGTTGCGAAATGAGTTCTCGATCGCGTTGGTGCTCAACAGGCTTCGATGAAGTGTATTGGGTGCGTTCAGTGATTGCAGCGCGATCAGATCCGCACCCGCCTCTTCAAGACTTCTCAGCGACTCCGCATTTTTGCCTTTGAGAAAACTCTTCAGCTCACCTACAACCTCCATCGCCGCTTCTCCACCCTCGACTTCGCGAAGCCGTTTGAATAATCGAGCCAACTCACCCCAGTACTTCTTCGACAACTTCGACTTGATGTTACGCGCCTTGTGAACCAAACATCGCTGGATTGCTGCGTCGGGAAAGAACTCGCTCACCGCACTTCGCAACGCGTCGCTGCCGTCGAGAACTGCGTACAACCGACGATCGCAGCGGAAGCCTCGTTTCATCAAACGACGCATCAAATCCTTGGCAACTGCCGCACTTTCGCTACTGCCAAGCTCAAAATCAAGCACATGTTTACGGCCATCGGAGTCGATCCCGATCGCCGCAATGGCGAGCTGGTCTTTGCTCAAACGAATCCCGTCGAGCATCAAGACAACCCAGTTTGTCGGGGCCAAGTCACGTCCACGAAGCTCGTCGACAAACTTGTGGCCGACGCTTTTCCTGTGAGCCGAAACGCTCGATTTCTTTACTCCAGGAGAGTTTGGTTTAAGCTTCTCGACGTCGCGAGTGCTCACACCGTGCATCAACGCGGTCACGATGGAGTCTTGAAGTTGACTCGGATCGCGAGCCGCTTGGTAAGTCGAAAGCACGACTTCTTCGCTGCTGTCATCGTCGCCGTGTTTCCGAACGCGAGGACGAACGATGGATTCCCGTTCGCCTTCGACAAGCACTCGACCTCAACTGCTGCCGACACGAATATATTCGCTCCCGGAGGGGTTGTGTTTCGAGCCGCAGAGCTCGGTGACCTCCGAAGCCATCACGTCGCTGATCATTTCCCGAACAAAACCGCGAAGATGATCTCGAAAGATCTCCCCAGCATCGTCAGAAGAAACTTGTCCAAGAGTCTGGTAAAGGTTAAAGTCCATCGTGGTCACCCGTCGGCGGTAGCCGACGTCAAAGTTGAAAGTTTCGAAGGGCGACATCGTCGCCTTCGGGAGACCTCTTTTCAACTTCTAACAATTTTTTGGACGCTTCCACGTGGGTTCGACGTAATTTCGGTGCCCACTGTTAGGGATCGCGTTCGAACAGCAGATCCGAGTCAGCCTGTAAAATCCGAGCCGGGTGAAGTCTAGAGCGCATGCCTTCCCCATTATCAACCCGGAAACCTCCAAACAGATCATCCTCCATTGGACGATGCTCAAAAGCAGCTATCTAATTTGATCGATCGTCGGTAATCGAGATGCACGGTGCTGCTATTTACTAAACGGTTCCTCCATGCCAGATTCTCCGCGTATCTTCCACGGCTCGACTTCGGGAGCGACGCTTTCAATGTACAATCGGCAGCGTCACAGGGACCGCAGCCCCGACACCAATCTTCGCACATGTGAGCTCAATCAATGAATCATCCCCAACCCCCAATTTGCTTTGTTGTCTTTTGCTTTGTCGCAGTGACATTCGCTTTGCCATCCGATGCTGCAGCTCAGCGAAATCGGGGAGAAACTGATAGCAAACAAGTTAGCTTTATCAACGAAGTGGCACCAATAATTAGTGCGAAGTGCGGAAAGTGTCACGTCGCATCCTCGAAAGGCAAATACAGCATCAAGTCATATGATGCATTGATGAATAGCGATTCAATTACTCCGCGAAAGCCGGATGATAGCTACCTCATTGAAGTCATTGAAAACGGTGAGATGCCAAAAGGAGGATTGAAGGTCGAACGAAAGGAATTGGAAACGCTAAAGCAGTGGATCGTTCAAGGCGCCAAATTTGATGGCGAAGACGAATCGCAAACCCTCAGCGGAGGTCGTGGCATTGCGCAGGGAAATGGGCGTTCAAGAACTGGTCGGTCTCAAGGGCGTTCTGGTGGTCGAAGGTCATCAACATCTCGTAACACGAGAAATTCCCGATCAAATGCTATTGAAACCAATAGACTACTTGCATTCCTCGACAAGAATCGTGACGGCAAACTGTCCCTAGCCGAAATCGATGCGGCATCAAGAATGCTCTATTCGCTCGATACTAACAGAGACGATCGCCTGACGGTTGATGAACTTCAGAAGGCTGACGGCAGATAGTTCCTCAGCCGAAAGCCAATACTCGTGGTTGGCATTTCATCGAGTCAGCGATCGGAAAAACTTTCGTCGCTGATCTCCAGCATTCGCCCCAAATCGCTTTCTGAAATCAGCGAACTGAGATGGCATTATCCCTTCTTTGATCGTGCTGAACAAATCATCTTCTGTCGGAAGATGTTGCTGATCGAATAGAATTGACGACTACCAATATATTCGGACAGACACCTCATTTGGTAGATTCTCACAGCAGCCTGTGCCATGATGAGTGAATTCACGAATTCGATCTTCATCTCAAACTAGCCATGACCGAAACAACTCGCGTAAGTTTGTTGCATCAACTGCGAAGCAAACAGGATTCGCGAGCGTGGTCAAAATTCGTGCAGCTCTACACGCCATTGATTTATCATTGGGTGTCTGACCTGCGAGTACCAGAACCCGAGCGAAACGATATTGTTCAGGAGGTGTTCATTATCCTGCTCGGAAAAATCTCGACGTTTCAATACGACACGAATCGGAGCTTCAGAGGCTGGCTGCGAACCGTCACCATCAACAAGTGCCGTGACTATTTTCGAAAGAGAAACCGTCTAACGGAACCCAAATTCGTCGCACAGCTCGACGTGGCCGAAGCAAACGACAATGATTCGCTAATTCAACAAGAGTATCGGGATCATTTGGCGAAGTCTGCATTGCACCTGATGAAAAAGCACTTTTCGCAGACGACATGGAAAGCATGTTGGGAACATGTCGCCAATGGTCGCCCGGCCCCAGAGGTGGCGGCTGAGCTGGATATTTCCGTAAACGCCGTATACCTCGCTCGGGGACGTGGGCTGCAGCGATTGAGACAGGAATTGGTGGGGCTTTGGGAATGATTTTTCGGGAAAACTTTCCGTCGCAAAATATTTGTCTATTTTGGGGACAGGATTCGGGAACCGGTTTCGTAATTGAAACTGACGCCTGATTCTCCACTCAAGCAAATCGATCAACCTCATGCAAAATCCATCACTTCTATCAAAGTACCTGGCTGGCAACGCGAGTGATGAAGAAGTACAGCGATGCGAGAAAATGCTGCAGGATTCAACCAATCTGGAAGACCTGATCTGCGAGATCGATGGTTCTCCAGCCGGCGACTCATTGGTTGAGACTCTCAGGAACCTTAGAAACCACACCACCAAATACAATCCCGCGGATCCCAATCCGCAGAGCCTTGTGGAGCAAATTCAATCGCTCGTTGCCAGCCCGCCGATTGGTCCGGATGATTTTGATCGCATCCTCAGCCCCGCAGAATCAAGCGATGAGATTGGAAGAATTGCTCACTACAGAGTTATTGAATTCATCGCCAGTGGCGGCATGGGCCTTGTTTTCAAGGCAGAGGATTCGAAGCTGAATCGTCTGGTTTGCATCAAGGTCCTCAATCCTTCGTTGGCAAACAATCGCGACTCCGTTGCCCGTTTCGCGAGAGAGGCACAAGCCGCGGCCAAGCTCCGCAACAATCGGATTACGACGGTGCTGGAATTTGGTGAGGACAAGGAGCTGCCATTCCTAGTAATGGAACTTCTCGAGGGACAGTCTCTACGCGACAAAATAAACGTCGCAGGAAAGCTGGTCCCTGCAACCGCCAGAAAGTTCACCATCCAAATCGCAGAAGGGTTGCGATACGCTCACGAGCGAGGCTACTTGCATCGCGACATCAAACCGGAAAACATTTGGGTCACTCCCGAAGGCGACATCAAACTTCTCGATTTCGGACTGGCTCGAGCTTTTGAAGACACGACAAACTTGACGAATTCGGGAACGATTCTCGGGACGCCGACTTACATGTCACCAGAGCAAGTTCGCGGAAAGGAACTTGACGCCAGAAGTGACCTGTTCAGCGTCGGAACCGTGCTCTTCGAAATGTTGACAGGCGAGTCACCGTTTGGAAAGTCAAATCTGTTCTCGACGATGATGTCCGTCGCCAACGACACACTCGCGTTTCCCGAAGCGACAGCGAAAAATGCGATTCCCGACGACTTGAAACCGGCAATTCAATCTCTGTTGCAAAAATCGCCGCAGCACCGAGTTTCATCGGCCGAACAGTTGATTGTTGCATTGAAAAGCGATGATGGTGCGGTCCCGTATTTGAAGACGCGAACCAACAATTCCGGCATGAATCGTGTCTTTGTCGGATTACTGAGCGGTGTCGCGGGAGCATGTTTTCTCGCGTTGGGATTTTGGTTGTATCAACTCAACGACAAAGGAACTTTGGTGGTCGAGGCAGACCCTTCAATCAACGTAAACATCGCTGGGGAAGAAGTTTCCATTGAGGATCCGCAGACCGGCAAGAAGTTCAAAGTCACCATTGGCGATCATCCACTTCCGTCGGGCGTTTACCAATTGCAGCTGACGGACGAATCGGGTCAGTACACGCTTTCGTCGGAAGTTGTCTCCATTCGTCGAGGTGAGAAGCAAATTGTTCGTTTGGAGTTGAAGCCTGATTCTGATGCACCTGTTGCAGGGGGAATTGCAAATGGGGATGTCGTCCCGAACGACAAACCGGCCGTGACGCTTGCCTCCTTGGCAACGCTCGATGCTGCTGAACTCAAACGGAAGCTCATCATTCAACCCAGCGATGCACTTTCGCGAAACGCATTGGTTACCGAACCTTCAAGTCGGCCCGGATTCACCAGCTGGAATATCGAACCCGCGTGGGATTTGGGAACCAACGCTGGAATCAATTCCGACGGAGAGCGGATCGCAAGCACGGGCGGAAACAATGTCAGGATATGGAATCGAGACAGTCAACTAACCCATCTGATTCCTGCTCAGGATAAAGTGCGAGAGATAAAGTGGTCAACGGATCCAAACATCATCGCCGTTGCTGAAAATGGAGATCGGCGAAAACAGGTCACCGTTTGGAAACTGTTCGACGGCCATGTAGAAGCAATCGACGTGATTCCAGGTAACGGACTTCATGTCGCATGGTCCTCGGATGGTCTGCTACTATCGGTTCAGAATCAACAGGAAATCTCCTTCGTCAATCTCTCCCAAGGAGGCGTTTTCGCCCATCCAAATTTTGGCGTGCAAGGTGCGATGTCTGATCGTCCGTGGTCCCAGAATGGGCGTTATTTCGCCACGACGGTCGAAGAAGGCGTGAAGATCTGGGACCTCGAAGAACGTAGACTGCTGCACATTTTCACCGGCAAGACGGAGGGACGATTCCTGTTGGAAGGAAAACAAGTCGCGGTGAAAGAGGATGCCAAATGGGAGATTTGGGATTTGGAATCGTTCGTTCGCCTGCGCACGATCGAACCTGAAACAGGTTGGCAAAAATTCTGGCCGGACCCGCAATTTCAGAAATTAGCAATCGTCACGGACGCAGGGACGTTGATTCTGAAGGACATCGAAACAGGCGAAACGGTGCATTGTGAATTGGAGCTGGATCCTTTCTTCATCTCCGGTGATGCCATCACGTCAGATGAGCAGCAACTTCTTTGGTATCTCAAAAATATGAAGTTGAACTGGGCTCCAAATGGCTTGGATTTCGTGAGCGTGATTGGAGGCCGTACGGCTTTTGTTTCGAATGCGGATCGCGTTGCAGGGAATAGCGTTGTCAATCTTTCCAAACTTCAAGCCATGAATTCGTTTTCAAGGACGTATGTGCCCATTGGATCAGGTCATCGAACGCAAGCTTTTGAACTTTCGAACGACAGCCAACGGTTGGTTTACCACGATAACTCACATTTGAAACCGGGCGCGATTTCCAGTTTCGACCTCACAAACATGACGTATTCTCCGTTCACCGAAGTCTCGATTTACGAAGATCATGCCAAGTATCGCGCTAGTCCAGATGGAAATATGGTAGCGATCGTTGGGTCAGACATCGCTGCGGTGGACGGCGCCTACCCCGAAGATTGGCAGGCGGAATTTAGCAAGGTGCGTCTTTGCTCATTAGAAACGGGAACGCTAATCAAGACGCTCGACACCGGATACGTACGTGAAATGCTCTGGTCTGCCGATTCCAAATCTTTGATTGTGTCCAATTCAAAATCAAAGGAACCAGATAAATTCATGGACTTTCGTCCTAGCGCAGATAAGGCGATCACCCGACTTGATTCTGATGGTAACGGAAAGCTGGACAAATCAGAAGCAGAACGCTTGCGTACAGCAGCCATCGACGAGGACGAAGATGGCTTCATCTCCAGAGATGAAATTGCTAAATCGATGGCAGGATTCAATCGTAGGAACTACGATCCCAAGCCCTTTTATGAACTGGAAACGCGCATCATCAATGTTGAAAGCGGTGATGAAATCCGGCTTCAAGCGAATGATACTGCCGAAAAAACGAAGCAAGAACGAGAACTCTGCTTTCAGCGAGACCGTTACGCAGTGAACGCCAATCCTGTTCTATTCGAGAGCCAAATCGTTTTGCCGCTTTTCGATGCGTCCACGTATCGAAACGGATACCGTCAGCCCCTAACGGATAAATCAAAGACTCATAAAGACAAACTCGGCTTCTTCGATTTAAAGACTGGAAAGCTAACTGAGTTGTTCGAACTCAATTGCGAATTTCACGGGAACCGGCTCTCAGTCAGTGAACAAATGATTCTGATCGGAATTGCAAGCCGATCCCGAAGTTCTTCGATCGATAGTTTTATCGTCTTAGACCGACTCAAAGGAAACAGGGGATATTTCCCCACCAATGGTGTGTCGATCTCCGCGCCAGCAGCTATTCCGATTGGAACCTTGCTAGAGGGTGCGAAGAAAAGCAATCAATTAACCCAAGGAACACCCCACTTGTCGCCAACACATCCTTTTGTCGCAGTTTCTTCGAAAGGTAAAATTGATATCTGGAAGCTCGACTCAGCGAATTCAACTTTTCGAATGGTTAAGACGATTCGCGTTTCCGATTTCTTGGAATCCTCCGGTCGCGCCGTACGTGACATTTCGTGGCATCCATTGGAGCCGATCGTATCGTGGATCGATGATGGAGTTGCCTATTGCTATCGCGCCGATACTGACCAAGTGAAATTCTTTGATGCCGTACCGATCCCTCGTGGGATCTCCGCAACGTCTGATGGTTGGTTAGTTGTGAGCAGTTCGCGAATGGCTCTGCTTGACCGCGATTTCAAGATTCAAAAAACATATCTTTCAACCGAGCGTTTCACCAGCTTCGAAGACTACGGCAAGTTTGATCAGTGTATCACCGCCGACGGCAAGACGTCTAACTCTCAATCAGACGCAAACATGCGCGTGATTCAGATGCGAGGCAATCGAATCGAAACGAGGCTGATGTCTAGTTTGACCGAATCCGGTAATTAGCGGGGCACATTTAGATTGACGATCTTGCACTCAATCAGAAAAAATTTCGCCGCCGATCTTCTGTAAATCGGCACCGGTTGAGAAACGCGAACACGGACTGTCACCCATCTCGTCTTTGATCGCGAAGAACAAGTCTTCCTCCATTGGACGATGCTCAAGATCGCGAATGAAGAGCCCTTTGATGCGACCGGGATTCCGCTTGCAAATTTTCAGGTAGATCTCGGGATCCTTCTCACCAGAATCACCGACCAGCACGAAATCCCGTTGAGGAAAGCACTTCAAAAGTCTCTGGATCGCCAGCCGCTTTCCTTGACGGCGAATGATCAGCTTCTTCAACAATTGGTCACGCAGGCGAAAGTTCCTCAGGTGCATCGTCCCGATCGGCAAATCAAAATCTCTCTGTAACTCGAGCAACGGCTCGAACAACTGCCAGGGGCTTGATGAAACATAGTGAAACTCAGCCCCGGATTTTTCCCAAGTCTGATACGTTTCCGCCATCCCTTCGACGCATCGAAAATCGCGAATGAATGTGTTGTTCAATAGCTCGCGACGATCCCCAACACCAGAATGCTTGATCGTGTCGTCAATGTCGGAGACGATGCTGAGCCCGCGATTTGGCAGCAGTCTGGCATCGACCTGATCTGATGCTTCTTCGCCATCAACCGACAGCGTTATCGGCACGATCAGGCTGCCTCCATTGGCCGTCGCCTTTGCCTGTTCGACCAGTTCGCTAGGAACAATCAACCAGTTACGAAAATGACCGTTTCCTCGAGTCTTTTTCCGCAGTGAGAAACCTTGCCCCGCAATGGTTGCCGTGATATTTCGTCGCTTGTCCGCCTCGGCCATAAACGGAGTGACTCGGCCCTGAAAAACATCACCCAGCATTTCTTCCGGGCTGGCTTTCATGACATTGCCAAGCATCCGAATCATCATTTTTTGACGACGCGTGAAAATGACCGGTGTCAGCCATACGAAACCAGAAAGGTTCAACCGCCAATTTCCCGACTCCAGCTGATATCCCCATGCAGGGTAGCTTAAAAGCTGCGTTTCAGTTCCCCGTTTGCCAGCGGGCTTCGAATTAATCATGCTGTTTGGCTAGTGTTTGACTTGGTGGCTTAAGTTTCCAGCCTGTGGAAGTGCGGAATACAGGCCAACGGCCTCTGCCACCACAATTAGAACTCCCGATTACGGCTTTGGCAATGTTGTCATCATCGCTTAAAGTATGGGGCTCGAAATTACGAACCTTTCTTCACATTCAGCCAACGCATGTTCAAACTATCGTCGCCATTTAAGCCAAGCGGAGACCAACCGCAAGCGATCGACAGCCTCGTCGATGGCCTTAATCGCGGTCAAAAACACCAAGTGTTAATGGGTGTCACGGGTTCCGGAAAGACGTTCACGATGGCGAACGTGATCGAGAAAATCCAAAAACCGACTCTGGTGATTTCGCACAACAAGACGTTGGCGGCCCAGCTCTACAGCGAATTTTGCGAGTTCTTTCCTGACAACGCGGTTCACTACTTCGTCAGCTACTACGACTACTATCAACCGGAAGCCTATATTCCCCAGCGGGACATTTATATCGAGAAAGACGCTTCGATCAACGAAGACATCGACCGACTGAGGTTGGCGACAACCAGCTCGTTGGTCAGTCGCAAAGACGTGATCATCATCGCCAGCGTCTCGAGTATCTACGGGCTTGGTTCACCTGAAGACTACAAGAAGATGATGGTCGCCATCAAAGTCGGCGACAGCATCGACCGTGACAAGATGCTGGCGAAGCTGATTGAGATCCAATACCAACGCAACGACATTGCTTTTGAACGTTCCCGGTTTCGCGTTCGAGGCGATAGTGTTGAGATCTGGCCGTCCTACGAAGAGTTTGCCTATCGCGTTGAGTTCTGGGGCGACGAGATCGAAAAGATCTCAGTCATCAACCCGCTCACTGGCGAATCGTTCGACTCGACCGATCAAATCTACATCTACCCGGCAAAACACTTCGTTAGCTCCGAAGCAAGAATCCAGGAAGCGGTAAAACGAATTCGATTCGAACTCAAAGAGCAGTTGGAATTCTTCCAGAAGCACGGCAAACTGCTCGAAGCACAGCGTCTCAACGCGCGAACTCGCTTTGATCTCGAAATGCTCGAACAGGTTGGCCACTGCCCCGGTATTGAAAACTACAGCCGGCATATCGCCGGCCGTAAAGAGGGCGAAGAACCGGAGACGCTTTACAACTTCTTCCCCGATGATTTCCTATTGTTCATCGACGAATCTCACGTCACCGTCTCGCAGATCCGGGCGATGTTCGCTGGCGATCAGAGCCGCAAAAACACGCTGATTGATCACGGATTCCGACTACCGAGTGCCCGCGACAATCGGCCCATGCAGTTTGAGGAATGGGAAAATCGAATCAACAAAGTCGTCTACGTCTCCGCGACACCGAATGACTATGAAATGGAAAAAACACAGGGCGAGGTCGTCGAGCAGATCATTCGCCCGACGGGGTTGCTTGATCCGATCGTTGAAGTCCTGCCGGCCAGTGGTCAGGTGAATCATTTGCTCGGTGAAATCAAAGAACGTGTCGCTGCTGGAGATCGTGTTTTGGTAACGGCGGTCACGAAGCGGCTCGCCGAAGATCTGTCGACGTTTTTCTGCGACAACGGCGTATCGTCGAAATGGCTGCACAGCGAATTGAATGCCTTCGAAAGAGTCGAGGTATTGCGTGAGTTGCGAATGGGTGTTTTCGATTGTCTCGTTGGCGTGAATCTTCTTCGCGAAGGTCTCGATCTACCTGAAGTATCTCTCGTTGCCATCCTTGACGCCGACAAGGAAGGATTTCTGCGCAGTGAAACATCGCTGATTCAGACGATTGGTCGTTCGGCTCGAAACGTGAATGCAAAAGTCATCCTCTATGGAGACAAAATCACCAAAGCCATGAAGAACGCAATCGACGAAACGGCTCGTCGTCGCCAGATTCAGGAAGCGTACAACACGGCAAACGGAATCGTTCCGTACACGATCAAGAAAGAAATCAAATCGGGCATTCAGCAGGATCTAAAAGATCGCCGTGAGGCGACGGCGAAGGCATCCGCCGAAGCGACGACTTATATTACCGAAGAGTTCATCACCGAACTTCAAACGGAAATGCTACAGGCTGCAGAAGACTTGGAATTCGAAAGAGCCGGTTCGCTTCGCGATCGCATCGCACAGCTACAAGACAATATTGGCAAACCGCTCGACAGTGTCGGCCCTTCATCCGGCGGGGGCGGAAAGAAGAAGGGGCGCAGAAGAAAAGCCTCGAAAGTACCGCGTCCGAAGAGACAGTAATAATCGAAGCTTAGTCGATCTAAAAGACCGATGCGAGCTCAAGGATCCGCTGACCAATGCTGTCTATTTGCGTAAGCCAGCGCGATCTTCTTGCTCGTCAACAACGCTGCATTAAGCAGGTGTTACGTTCTCAGCACAAGGACCTTTTTGGCCCATGCCTTCGTTGAAAGTAACTTTTTGCCCTTCACGCAATTCATCAAAGGTTGCACCTTGAACGCTTGAAGAGTGAAAGAACAGGTCTTTGCTTGTTCCGTTGTCGATAAATCCGAATCCCTTGTCTGTGATTCGCTTGATAGTGCCTTCAGCCATTCTCTTAACTCCTAGGTTTATTTCGCAACGCCGCCTGAACTGCAGGCAAACTCTCGTCGCGGCCCTCATTCTATACCATTACGACATTTTCTGATGCACGATGTTGCGGAAATGTCAAACAGATTCCAATTATTACGTCCGCCATACATTGGAATTCCAGAACATGCAGCGTTGTCTAAACCCACTCATGCGAGTTTGACAAGTAAAAAACCGATGTTTTTTCTTCAAAACTCTTTGTCTGACATTCGCTCTTTAAAATCAACCCTGCAAGCTATAAGCAAAAGTTTTAGACCAATGTAAATCAAAATACTCCTTCTTTGGGGTTGGACATTGCAGCGTCCGACCTTCTCGCCGACAAATCGGAAGCCGAATTTCGAACAATTCAGCCGCACAACAGCCAGCGGTGTCCGCGTTCGCATCGAACATACGCTCAGATACACCGATTCGCACCGCGAAAGTCCTACTCTTTCGGCTCATGTGCATTTGGTAACTCGAAGATGCTGATTTGATTCTTCTTTTCCCCGGTAACGACCGCGATCGTTTCGCCATCGAGAGACCGATCGAACGCGTCCAACGCTGCACCCGCGGAACTGATCGAGCATCGATAGACTCGCTTTCGTTGATCTCGACTCCAATCCCAAAGAACAATTTCACGGGGGTATTGAAGAAGCAGATACTTGTGCTCGCGTGAAAATTGAATCGAGTCAGGCCTAACCTTGGGCTTAAAACTGCCAACAATTTTTTGGCTGCTGACGTCAGCGACCTTAACGTCCACTCCGATGACGAATGCGATCCGACGACCGTTATC
>CAYGUE010000010.1:2270-84259 GCA_964352885.1 uncultured Pirellulaceae bacterium | reverse complement strand
CGTTCCTCGCTGTGCCCCGGGCTATCTTGTGATGGTCTTTCAGCCCGGACGCGCGTGGGGCGTGCGAGCCCCCGCCGCACTTTGATGTTGCGAAACGCGATCCCACCGTCAGCGCATTTCGGCCTGAAAGGCCTCAATAAGACAGCCCGGGGCACAGCGCAATCGGCGAAGCCGATGCAGCGCCGCCCCGGGAACACCCACAACCCCACATCCATCGCCCTGAAAGGGCAACACAAATCACAATCCGGTTTGTAATGCCCTTTCAGGGCGACGTTTGCGGGGGGCGCAATTCCCGGGGCGGCGCTCGTTCCTCGC
The DNA here is from genome assembly GCA_964352885.1 of uncultured Pirellulaceae bacterium. Lineage (GTDB taxonomy): Bacteria > Planctomycetota > Planctomycetia > Pirellulales > Pirellulaceae > Mariniblastus. The sequence goes on along the minus strand of CAYGUE010000010.1, from coordinate 83,944 downwards.
TGTGCCCCGGGCTATCTTGTGATGGTCTTTCAGCCCGGCCACCGAACCCCGAATGCCGAATGCTCAATCTCGAAAACCGAAAACAAACCCTCAATCCCAATAATATCGTTCGTCGATTTCCAAACCGTGGCGTTTCATCAAAATTCGAATCTCGTCCTGAAACGGCAACTTACGATGATGCTCGCGCTGATTTTCGATGTAACGCTTTACTTGCATGCGATTGGATTGGCTGACGGAAAAAGCGCCGTAACCGGGCTGCCAACTAAATTTTTGGTTCTCGGTTCCCGCCGACGTTTTCATCCATTTCGAACTCGCTCTCTTCACCGCTTCGACCACGTCTTTTAATGCGATGTTCTTGGACAATGAAAACAGCGCATGCACGTGGTCTTCGACGCCACCGATGATCACCGCCGGACTTTCCAAACCCTTAAAGATACCGACTTGGTAAGCCCACAATTCAACTTCGACGGAATCGGGAATCCAAGCTCGCCGATCTTTCGTGCTGTACACCAGATGAATGAGGTTGTCGACTTTTGATTGGCCCACGGTTACGCCCAAATTGGTTTGTGACTAATCTGCTATCCTAAACCGCAGTTACAATTTTGCTCGATCTCCAATCCTGTTCATCATGTAAAACCGGACCCCAAAACCCGATCGAACCGTCAATCATCATTCCTAAAATCGCATTCGTCATCACTCAATCGATCGCATATATGCGATCAAATCCAAAATGTCATCGCGAGTCATCGTATCGAGTAGCCCTTTGGGCATCGGCGAAACGGTGGACGGTTTCATCTCTTCGATTTCGGCGACTTTGATTTTCTCCATTCGGTCGGGATCGATCATGTCGGGCTGAACCCAATACTCCTCGCCGGCCAAGTTCACAACGCGACCAGAAACAGTGCGCCCGTCTTCCATCGCGAATACGGTGGCTCCGTACTGGTCAGAAATTGACTTGCTCGGATCGACGAGTGTCTCGACAAGGTCATGCGTCGTGAACCGATTTCCGGCAGCGGTCAGATCAGGACCGACGATACCGCCCTGCCCCGACATGCGATGGCATTTGTAGCAACTGCCGATTCCGAACATCTTTTTGCCGTTGACCACATCACGCGACTTCAGTTCATCGTCCGTGATCGGCATCAACTCATCGACCGTCCATTCCTTGACCTTGTCCCGGGCCTTGAGATCAGCGTAGGGGTCGACGCGAACGAGTTCCTTCGCCAACAGTTCCGCCAATTCCTGTTGTGTCTCCTTCGGCATGTTTTTGATCGCGAGATCGCGAATGCTCTTAACGTAGCCGCCGAATGAATGTCCACCGAGGAATTCCGCCGAGTCGAGGAACCAGTTGAAATATTGCTTTCGAGCTTCATTACTCCAGCCATGTATCGCGGCGGCAAGATGCCACGCGTACATAACCTGCTCTTCCTGCGTTTCAGCTTCTAGCAACAGATCGAGCGTTTTTGCGACAGCCGTCTCGCTACCGATCGCGATCAAAGTTTTCGAAAGTTCGCGATTCAGATCAACGTCATTGGTTGGAAATTCCGTGCTCAAGTTCTGGATTGAGGCGACGGCGGCAGGCATTTGATTCTCGGATCGAATCATCATCAGGCCATAAACTCGCAACAGGGCAAGTTGCTGCGGCTTGTCGATGCTGTCCCACTGCACCCGATCCAGGGCTTTGATTGCGACCTCTCGTTGTTCGTTGGTGCCACAACGCGCGACAGCTAGGGCACCTTCGAGGATCGCCCATGGACTTGATTCGTTCTCAAGTTGCCCGATCCATTTTTCTGGTGACTGATGTTCCAGTCCAATTCGTGCAGCGAACCGAATGAAACGATCTTCGTGGGCAAGGTTCGGCCAGAGCTTATCGATCGCGACGGTCGAGTTTGCGACATGTGACTGTTCGAGTTCCCGTCGTAGCTCAACCAGCGGACCAACTTTTGAAGGCACCGGCGAAGATTCAACTAATTCATTTCCCGTGTAGGTGATCTCGTAGAGTGCCGATTGACTTCGACGACCGCCAATCAGAAAGTACATCGCTCCGTTGCTCGGATTGATGGTGAGGTCCGTCACCGGCAGCGCGTTAGAGCTGCAGAAGATTTCCTTGGTCGCCGTCCACGAAGCGCCGTTGGGCTCGAGTTGCAGTGCATAGATCTTTCCGTAGCTCCAATCGGAAATGAACAGAGCGTTTTGGTATTGAGCCGGAAACTTCGCTCCCGTTCCGAAAGTGATTCCAGTGGGGCTGCCGAGTCCTACTTCGTGAACGGGTGGCAAACTATCAGGATAATATTTAGGCCATTTACCGCTCCCGTTTCGCCAGCCGTATTCGCCGCCGCTAACAACGTGACAAACTCGCGTTGGTCGATACCATGGCAACCCGACATCCCACTCCATGTCGGCGTCGTAGGTGAACAGTTCGCCATTGGGAGCGAATGCAATGTCGTATTCGTTGCGGAATCCTGCACAAACGAGTTCGAAAGATTTCCCATCGGGATCGGTTTTGCAAACCCAACCAGCAGGAGCCACCTTGCCAACGGCATGACCGCCTGGATCCGAAAGTCGCTCGATCAATTGATCCTCAGCCCAATGACGAGGCGACCGTGATGTTTCTGGCGAGGGAATCTTCGTCATGTTTCCCGCACAAATGTACAGCGATTTCTTGTCAGGGCTGAGCAGAACAGCGTGTGGACCATGCTCGGATGCTCCATCGAATTCGCGTAGGAGTTTGACCTCGTCGTACTGATCGTCGCCGTTGGTGTCCTTACAGCGAAACAATCCGGCGGGCATGTCATCGCCTCGGTGAGCGACGACGTAGAGGCTGTCGAAAGCACACAGCAAGCCCTGGGCTCGGCCGATCTTCGCAGTTAGCCTTTCGACTTTGGCCTCGCCATCGCCCGTCCCAGGCGTGACGCGATAGAGCCCACCGTACTGCGATGATGTGATCAGGCGACCTTTCGGATCCGTCGTGATTGAAACCCAAGACCCCTGCTCTTTGACGGGAACCGAGTAAACAACTTTGGCTGAGAATCCTTCCGGCAAATCGAGGTCGGTTGGAATACCGAAGTCCTGAGCGGAAGCAACCGAAGCAGCGAACAGAAACATCGACGCCATGAAAAGACGAGACAGTGACTTGAAAGATTGCACTTTCATTCTCCTTGGGTGGTTAACACGCGAAAGCAGCCATCAATATTATCAAAAAAACAGACGTGGGTTGGCTATGAAGCAAATCTTTGGACAATGTTCAACCATTGCCAAGTTTGATTTTCTTTTTCATTGCTGGCCGTCAGAAAAAAGCGACCTTTCATGAGCGACTTTCAGGACCGAACCATTCAGGAACTTTACAACCTCAAACGCCGAGGTGCGCAGTGGCATGCGCTGAGGGCCGCGAATGAGGTCGGGATCTTCAGTGTGCTTGATTCGGGGCAGAAAACGGTCACTCAGCTTGCAGATTCGCTTTCGCTCAATGCGGAGGCTGTCGGTCGGCTGATGAAAGTCCTTCTGCAAACGGAAATGGTGGAGCAATACGGGGAGGATTTCGCCCTCACCACATTGGGAAGTTTGATTCCTGCTGCAATGCGTAATTTTGGAAATGCATCGTGGGAGCAACTCGCCGAACACCTCAAAACGGGGGAAACGATCGCAGACTCAACCTGGCCCGCCGAGTTGGATGCTCGCGAATGGACGATGACTCCTGCTGCAATCAACGTGATGAAGTGCCTCGACATTGGGAAAACGCGAACCGGACTACGAATTCTGGACGTCGGTTGTGGCTCAGGCGTTTTTGGAATCGCTTTAGCTCATCGCGACTCAAGTTCACGCGTGACGTTTCTGGACAAAGCCAATCAACTGAAACGCGCCAAAGAAACGATGGAGAGCGTTGGCGTTGAGTCTCAGATTCTGTGGGCTGAATGCGATCCGTCGACAGAACTGGAGATGTTTGAAGCAGAAGATCCTTTTGACTTGATCGTTGTTGCCAACCGTGTCCATCGCATGAACGTGATTGCCCAGGAATCAATGTACGTGAAGCTTCATTCATTGCTCAAGCCCGAAGGAGAGCTGGCTTTAATCGACGTTTTTGCCGGACAGGAAAATGGTAAGGATGATGCGGCCATCTTTGGACTTGAGTCTGGACTTAGAGCCGGCGGTCAAGTCTGCGACGGGCCACGCATGGAATACTCGTTGAAGGCCAGCGGTTTTCGGCAGGTGCAGTTCGCATGGCTGCCTTGCGAGCCTCATTTGTATGGACTGATGTTAGCGACTCGGTAGCTTCAAATTGATCACCCTCCCCTTGGAAGGGTGTGATGCTTGGCTCGAACCTAGCCCGGCAATGAACTCCGGCGGAAATGAGGGCCGCCGTAGAGCGATTCCACATCGTCGCTGAGCTCAACTGATTCGTTGTCGATCTCCAGCAGGCGGTCTACTAGGATCTGAGTATCGTGTTGTGTTTTTTCTAGCAACACCATTCCGAACGATTTTGGTAGCCCAAGTGAATCGAAGCGATCGGACGGGAAACAACCCAGCAACGAACTTGAGATTTTACGATTGAGCTCAGGATTGGCGGCCCATTGCGACTGAAACGCCTGGAGCTCTGCTGCGAACGATGCAATCAAAACCTGATTGCGGCGTGTGTGAGCAGTCGGTGACATCTCTTCGTTCTCTTCGTGAAAGTCCGCGACACGTCCCTCGTCAAATGCGAACATTTTTGCGATCTCAATATCAATCGCCATCGCCAAAAACAGGTCAGTCCAACGTTCGACTTTGCGGCGGAGCAGATTCAATCGATCGAATGCTTTTTCGTTAAGTGCCTGGCTGCCCAGCAAAACACGCATGGCCCGATTTCTGACTTCGATGTGGCTAATGTGAACTGAATGGGCCAACCCAAAAAGCTCGTCAGATTTCTGGTAGCTGTCATGAGCAAGAACGGCGGCAGACCAAATACGTGTGAGGAATTCGGACACAAAAACTTCTTCGACAACGGATTCAATCGCCATCCATGGATTGTGCGAACCGTCAGGGTCGCGAAGATCGTCTTCGAAAATCTTCAGGGCAGCATTCCAGTGCTCGATTCGGCACTTCGATGCTGTCCAGTAATCAGCGGATGCAAGTTCTTTGGGGCCGCTATTGCCAAAGATGAGTGTTGGTGCGTGGACTGCAATCCAACTTCCGATTTGTGCGAGTTGACTAGCGTGCATGATGTTTGGTGTTGCCGTTATGACTTAGTTTGTTGAAGGCCCAGTTGGAAACTCAGTTGGAATCCAAGGAAAGCAATTGGGATGCCAGCGCCGCCAAAGTTCTTCAAACGTGGTGAACTCGTTGTTCTGCGATGTATTTTCTGCAAAAATCTGCTTCGCGGCGTTGTCAAAAACGCACCTGAGAGGTCTTTTGGCATCATCAGAATGTTTCGTTTGAGCCACAAGGCTCTTTATTTCCTGGGCGGCAAATTGGCCGGAATTTGATGAGCGGACCTGTTTCAAAATTTCTCGAGCTTCATTTCAGGCATTTCAACGCACGAGAGACACTCGACACGGCAAAATCGTGGTGCAAATTCTTGGAAGATGGAGGGAAGATGCTGGTTAGTTTGGCGGGCGCCATGAGCACCGCAGAGTTGGGTGTGTCGCTTGCCAGAATGATTCGTGAAGGTAAGGTCCACGCGATCTCGTGCACCGGAGCCAACCTCGAAGAAGACGTCTTCAATCTCGTTGCGCGTAACGAATATCACATGGTGCCGAACTATCGAGACCTGTCACCAGACGATGAATGTGACTTACTGCAGAAAGGCTTCAACCGCGTGACAGACACGTGCATTCCCGAATCCGTGATGCGTCACGTTGAGCACAACTTCATCGGTGTGTGTGCCGAGAATGAAAAGGCTGGCAATCGAATGACGCCAGCAGAGATCTACTTTGAACTATTCCGGCAAGGTGTGCTTGAGCCTCATTTCCAGGCGCCACGTGAAGACTCCTGGCTAATCGCAGCTTGGGAGAAAAACATTCCCGTCTACACTCCAGGGTTCGAAGATTCGACGCTGGGCAATATCTTTGCGGCGAGAGTCATCGAAAAGAAATTGTCGACTCACGATTCGATTAAGTCGGGCACGGCACAGATGCAGGAACTTGTCGAGTGGTATGTCGACACTGACAAAGGTTCGCCGATTGGCTTTTTTCAGATCGGCGGCGGCATCGCAGGTGACTTCGCAATTTGCGCTGTTCCGCTAATCATTCAAGACTTGCAAAAGGACATCAAGCTCTGGTCGTGGTTTGCCCAGATCTCTGACTCGACCACTTCCTACGGTTCGTATTCAGGAGCCGTGCCCAACGAAAAGATTACCTGGTGCAAACTTTCGAAAGAGTGCCCTCGATTCATGATCAACTCAGACGCATCGATTGTCGCTCCGCTGATTTTTGGATACGTGCTTGGCGACTAACGACATACTGCGTTACAGCAGGTCGTCCAAGGTAGTCCATTCGATGTCGTCGCGCGAGTGAATTCGCTTGACTAATTCGACCGCGTCAGGTCGCTTTGTCAGCAGGCGGAAGGCGACAGCGGCCAGCGAAAGGTCCTCTGCTTCGAAGCAAACGGCGAGCTTGCCATCGGTTCCATTGATCGCAGCGTTCTTCAGCTTGCATTTGCTTTCGATCAACTTCGGAATTCGGGTTTCCTCCGAGCCAGTCGGTAGTCCAATCATCAAACGCATCTTGCCGCCACAGTCGTCGACCAAGGGTTTCGCCTCGTGGATTAGTGAATTCAGCCACTGCAACAATTGCTCCGGTGCAATATCGTTGTCTTGGATGATGTCTTCCAAAGACAGCGACTCTTTGATGTTGCAAATAACCTGTTGAGCCGCGGTACGCAGCTCACTAGGCAAGTTGTACCTGAGAATGGAATAGTCGGTCAAAACGTGCTGGAAACCGCCTTCGGGTTCGACCAACGAATGGTAAACATGCCGTTCAACTTGCTCGGCCATGATCTCCAATTTGGATTCGATCTGGTTCAACATAAGCCGCTGAGGCTCAAAAGTAGTGACACCGGTCTCAACTTCGAAACTCGCACTATCATCCTTGAATTCACTTGAGATCAGTTCCAGATTTGATTTGAGTTGAGACACGATCGTATCAACTGGCTGTAGGTCATTGAGAATGAATCGAAGGTATTCGCAAGCAATTCGATTCACGAATTCGTTTTCACGTTCCAGACATAACCGCGGCAAGAGTTCATCCAGCGGCAACTGAGGAGTCTCAGTCGCATCGTCCGCGCTGTGGCTATGAGCGATTGCTTCCATCGTCGATTTGATCGCCTCCAGCCCCGCAATCACTCCTTGCTCGATATTGTTGAGCAATGAAGTCATGGACTTTGTTAGTTGCGAGACCGTTTTCTGAACCGCTCCTAGAGAAAGATAATCAAGGTTGAGCATTGAGTAGCATTCTTTTGATATCGCAACCCCGCCTGCGACAGGGTCCATTGCTAGGAATTGGTCCATCGATTCTCGCAACTTGAAATCTCCAGGTTCTAGACTCTCAGATTCCAACACAGGGCCATAAATGCCGTCCAGCAGTGCGTTCAACTCCTGCTGGCTGGTTGCTTTTTCGCTTGCAAGTGCGATCAGTTCGTCTGCAGAGACACCGCGTGTGCTGGCAACTTCATCGCGAATTTTCTTGCCGATGAAGGCTTCGTTGATTTGTAGCTTCCCAAGAATCCCCTTGGCCTGTTCGACTGGATCCTCACCTCGCTCTTCGCCAGTGCCAGTCCAGCGCTGAATCAGCTTTTGACATACCTGTTTGATCAAACTTTCTTGCTGCTCAGCATCACCTGCTTCCGCGGTTGCAACGCCAAGGGTACGAAGTGCAAAATGCTCCATATCCTGCTCACTTTTTCGGCATGCCTCGAAGAAATCATTGCATCGAGTCGTTGCAGAAAGCGAAATATACTCTGCGACCGAATCAAGCTTCGCTTCGAAGGCCGATTGATTGAGATCATCGCCAAGCTCAGTGTAGTACGTGTGCTCAAAAGGAGGTTCTTCATCAAATTCCGGAATCCCAAGCGTCGCATCGCCCGGATAGCCGAGCTCGGTGAAGTGCCTTAGCTCAGTCAGGAATGCAAACGCATTTGCCGCTGACAAACCGGGGTCACGCGTACGCTGATAGCACGAATGCAGCAACACTCCGGTGATAAAATCCTGTTTGAGTCCTTTCTCAGCTAACAACAGTTTGACGGTGTATGACAGGTCCAGCATCATCCCGCTCCCGACACCACCACTAATTGAAGAGATGATGTACACGCGGGGCGACGATGGATCTCCCGGATTCATTTTCAGCGTGTCTGCCGTCTTGCCCAGATTTTCCTCTTTGGCAAACTCACCTATTACTTCTTCAAGTCGCTCGCAAATCGTTGAGAAGTAATCAGCAAACACAAGCCGACCCAACGGACGAAGCCCTTCTGTTTGAAGTGTTCGCGGAACATTGTAGATCCAACGGCGGCTAAGCCATCCAAAGTGAACTTCGGCTCGTGCGCGGTAGTCTTCTGGTTTCCGCAATGGAATTTCAAGCGTATCGAGCGGGCTTACGCTCTCTGGGTTCAAGCTTTCAAGCTGAGCCAAGTCTCTTCGATCAGAGTCAATGAAGACCGATCGGATCGAGGGAATGTTCTCTCTGGGGCCGCTACGCTGCAGAAGTTTTTCTCTGAACTTCTGGCCGACTTTATTCGCCGTCTGACCAATCGTAATGACCAGCGTTGGATGAACTTTTGCGTTTTGAGCATCGCATTCTGGTGGCGAGACGGAGACCATTCCATTTGTTTGAAACGGAAGCGCACGATCGGAAATCATCTCGGTGGCGTCGTGCCTGCTTGCCTGGTCACCTGTGTAGATCAGCGTTTCCGAACCGCTGTCTTTTCGTATGTCATTGCGTTGACGCGCGATGCGGACGTTTCTGCGCTGCTTTTTCAGGTCCTCGACAAACGCTGTACAGGATGGGTATCGAACAGCAGGATCCTTGGAGAGCGCCCGAGCGACCGCCGGCTGATCACCGCGAGGAATCGGACGCAGGTTGGGCTTGCCATGCACATGTTGTGCCGCCAATTGTGCTGGAGTCGTTCCTGGAAACGGTCGAACACCCGAGATCATTTCGCAGTACATAATTGCTAGAGAGTATTGATCACTACTCGCCGCTGGTGCTCCGTCGAACAATTCGGGAGCCGCATAGGCTGGAGTCATCCCCTGCATCAACGATTGTGACGCAGCTTGAAGATCTTTCATCAATCCAAAATCGGCGACTTTGACGTGACCACTAACCAGTAGAAGGTTCTCTGGCTTGACATCCAGGTGCTGAAGCGATTTTTCCTGCCAAAGGAAATCCAGAGCATCGGCTGCGTTGGACATATGTCGCAACATCTCATCGCGAGGAATCCCTGGCTCGCCCTTTGCAACAAATGAGTTGAAGTGATCCGCCAAACTGGCGTCGGCCAGTTCCGTGACGACAATCAACTGGCCTTCGAAGACTTCGATTCGCTCAAGTGAAAGCAGAAATGGGTGCCTCAGCGACTTAACGCGGTCAAGTGCCTTCATTTCTGATTGAGCTCGTTTCTCGTCATGAAAACCGTAGACGATCTTGAGAGCTTTTTTCAGACCTCCGGGCGCATCGGCAGACCAAACCTCGCCAAAACCGCCGGAGCCAATACGCTTCTCAAGTTTGTAGCCGAGGATATCTCCGGCGGGTTCAATCGGTTTGGTCGTCACTGAATTGCCTTTATCCGTTATCAAGTTCGGTGGAATCATTGCTTGGTTTCCTAGCTAACGCCTTTAGCCATCGTACGAGGAGCACCTTCGAGCACTTCGGTGAAATAGCTTTTCGCCACTCGATCGAAGTACTCTGGACGCAACTCCATTGGAATGTCGTTGTACACACAGAAGTTTCGAATCTGGCCGAGCAAGTCTCGTGGATGACAGCGTCTGAGACGACGGTCCTTCGGCAAGTAGTGGGTTTTCAACAGATAGTCGACAGCCGCTTCGTCGTACTCGCAGCTAAATTTCTCACAGTAAATTCGAAACAGCAGATGAAACTCTTTGAGTGACGGATCTGCGATTTCGATCTTGTAGGGAATGCGTCGCATGAACGCTTCGTCAACCAACTGTGATGGCTCTAGGTTCGTCGAGAAGATGATCAGCTGCTCAAACGGAACCTGAATCTTCTTGCCCGTGGAAAGTTGAAGAAAATCGATGCGACTCTCGAGTGGAACGATCCAACGATTCAAAAGCTCCTGCGGCTCGACGCGTTGGCGGCCAAAATCATCAATCAGTAAGCAGCCACAATTGCTTTTCATTTGCAATGATGCTTCGCTCACGTTGCTGACGGGGTCATGCCGGATCTCTAGTGAATCCATCGTCATCTCGCCACCAACGACGACGGTCGGCCGCCTGATTTTGACCCAACGTCGATCAAACGAGAAAGCACTCATCATACTATCGCCGTCGTCCTGAGCTCGGTGATGATAGGCCGCGTCAAAAAGCTTAATGATTTGACCATCTTCAAAGATCGCATTTGGAATCCAGATTTCCTGTCCGAAGCACTGGGTGATTCGCTGAGCCAGCATGGACTTTCCGTTTCCAGGCTCTCCGTAGAGGAACAGCCCTGCCCCAGAGTTGATTGCGGGACCAAGACTCTCGAAGAGTGTCTCATTGATCGAGATGTCGCGGAAAGCGTTTCTCAGCTGCGAGCGTTTTGGCGACTCAGCACGAATCGTCTGAGCCTCCACACTGAGAACATAGTCCATCAGCGGAACGGGAGCCGGCCCAACGTACGAGCAGGATTGACTGTAGACAATCGCCCGGTCGCGGCCATCTTCTGTCAGGGAGTAGTTGTAGTCGTTAAGGGGGGCCGATCCTTTGTGTACGATAAATCTACGGGCGCGCAACGTTTGAAATAGCTCTTCCAAGATCGTGAAAGGGAGACAAAGATCGTTTGCCAGTTGACGACCACTGCTAACGCCAATGTTCGAGAGTCGTTTGACAATCAATGATTCAACTAACGAAATCGGAAGCCCGGTATCGGAAAGCGACGATGGCTCGCTGGGTCGAAACGACTCGTCGGCCATGATCGTAGCCAAGAGGCTATTGCTCAGTGCAGCACTGGAAAGGGTATCGGACATATTGCGGTATGCTCGCAAAAAAAGGGGTCTGAATAGTCCGAAACACTAGGTCAGAATAGAGGTGGCAATCATAAAATTGTGTCAAACTTGATTGATACGGAAGGCCCGCGAGGTGACAGGAATTCCGTGATAACCAGATCGACCGTCAGGATCGCATTAGCTGACGATTCATCGTCAGTCGATCAGGGAAAAATCTAGTTCTGTTAGAAATCAGGCGACCCAAGCTTAAGGGGGAGCTAAAAACTCTCGGCAGTAATGTCTCACCTAACCGACTGTACGCATGACCACAAACAAACATCTTGAAGCTTTCGATCAATCTGCGGAAGGATTCTCATGCTGGTATTTATCAGGGCAGGTAAGTGAATCGGAACCACTACGCAAGTTCCCCATTCACTCGGTCCCATTCACCATTGGACGGCAATCCGATTCATCTCTTTGCCTGCCAACTGGATGTATCTCAAAGAACCATGCCGAACTGACGTTTCGCGAAGATGGCGGATTGACCCTTAGGGACCTTGGAAGCACCAACGGCACCTACGTCAACGGTGAGCCAATCAAAGGTGATACTTTTGTCAAAGAAGATGACATTATTCAATTCGCCACGATCATTTTTCGATTGGGCGGAGACAACGCCGAATCCGTCGGTCGCACGATTGCCGAAGACGTCTGCGATCAGGCTTTGGCCATTATTCAGTTTGAGCGTTTGATCAGCGATGGCGGTTTGTATCCGCACTTTCAGCCGATCGTTACGCTCAGCGACCAGCAGCGAATCGGTTACGAAGTCCTTGGACGAAGCCGTCTATTCGGTTTGCAGTCCCCACATGAGATGTTTACTGCCGCTTCTCAACTGAACATGGAAGCTCAACTCAGCGAAGCATTTCGTCATCGAGGCGTCGAGATCGGAACCGCGTTTGGTTCGGACATAAATCTGTTCGTAAACACTCATCCAAAAGAGCTTGATCGACCTGAGCTTTATGACTCGCTTCGCTCGCTTCGTGATGCGGCTCCCGAACAAACGATCACGCTTGAGATCCACGAAGCGGCATCGACCAATCTCACAATGATGAAAGAGCTCTGTGCATTCCTGGCAGATTTCGAGATCATGCTGGCGTTTGACGATTTCGGAGTCGGACAAGCCCGCTTGGTAGAGCTCGGGGAAGTGCGTCCAGACTTCCTGAAGTTTGACATGAAGCTGACAAAGAACATCGAAACGGCTCCGCAAAGGCGACAGGAGCTGGTCGCACTGTTCGCCACAATGGTTAACAGCCTCGGTATCAAGACGCTTGCAGAAGGTGTTGAAACGCAAGAATGTCATGACATTCTGGTCCAGATGGGTTTCCAACTTGGACAGGGTTACTTCTACGGTCGTCCGTCACCGATCTCGAAATACACGGATGTCGCGGATCCGTCGCTCACCGACCCGAATCTTGTTGGCAACGAAACCAATCGTCCAATCAAGATCGAAGATCTTTAAGACGTCGCTTTCTGCGTTCGGTCTGAGGTCGAAGAGCCAGAGTGACCAAGAAAAACCGGGCTCGAATGCTGCTCCTGAGCCTGCGGAACGTGCCAGAACCAAAAATTGCTGAAGCGAGCCGATTTTTCAGCCGATACGCTGTCCAGCGACAAAAATGCGATTTAGCTGGTACCAACGTTCCAAAATCCTCGTTAATCCACGCGTTTTTTCGCTTTATCGTCTTAACGAGCCGATTCCACTTTGGTACCATTTGTCGCTCGAATAAAATCCTTGGTAAAGATCCCGTAAGCTCCCTTTTGGGAGGGTCAAAAAATGTCAAAAACTGGCGGACGTAAAAAGAAACTCGAAGTGGTACATCTCGTTTGCGAAGAAACGGGTGACTACAACTACTCTCTGCGGCGAAAGTCTGGCGGTGAAAAATTGAAGCTGAAGAAATACAGCCCTCGATTGCGTCGACGCACACTCCACGTAGAGAAGAAAAAATAGGTTCGCACGGAACCATTTTATGCGTTCGTGGCCGCCGGTTTGTCGGCTGCGAATCCAATCAAGCCCAATCCTATTGGGCGTACGATTATTTCGTATGATGTCGGCTCTTCTAAATCTACGCCGACCGAAGTTGTATCTCGCATGCTGAAACGAACCCTTGGACCAGAAGTGATCGACTCTGAGCAGGATGTGCTCGAGTACAACCGGATGAATCACAGTGCTGTCAACGTTCGATTCGTTGATGAACTTCTTCAGCATCTGAAATCGAGTGACTTGCGGTTACGAGTTGCGGAAGATCCGTCTTTCGAAGAACTGGATGATTGCCCCGAAGTCATCGCCAGTCTTTTGGACGTTGGAACGGGAACGGCACGGATTCCGATCGAGCTCTGCAAACGGTCCCCTGAAGTGCGTGTGATGGCCATTGATTTGGCGGTCGGCATGTTGGATTTGGCAATGCGAAACGTTGATATCGCCGGGATGAGAAACCAAATCCAGTTGGCACAGATTGACGCGAAAGACTCGGGACTGGAAGACGAAATGTTCGATGCAGTGATCTCCAACAGCATCATCCATCACATTCCTGAACCGGCGGAAGCCGTCGAAGAAATAATCCGCATGACGCGTGTTGGTGGCGTCATTTTTGTGCGGGATCTGATGCGTCCAGAATCTGCCGAGAAGGTTGATTCGCTGGTCGATTTGTATGCGGCGGAAGAAACAGATTACTCTCGAAGTCTGTTCGGCGATTCCTTGCACGCTTCGTTATCGCTTGAAGAGATACGTGAACTGGTGTCGCGGTTCGATATCGATCCTGCATCAGTCACTGCGACTTCTGACCGACACTGGACATGGGCAACGGTTCAATGAAGCAGATCTTGGCAATCATTAAGCCCTACCTCGTTGAGAAAGTCATCGCTGCAATGGCGGAGCTTCCGATCGATGAGATTTCGGTTCGCGAGGTAAAAGGCTTCGGGCGACAGAAAAACTATCTGGATCGGTATCGCGACAATGAGTACTCAGGAGCGTTCATCCCAAAAGTTGAATTGTCGATTTGGTGCAACGACGAGGATGCCTCAACTGTTGTTGAGACGATGATGGGTGTTTCAAGAACGGGGCGAATGGGCGATGGGAAAATCATGATAATGCCCGTTCATGAACAGCGAATTGTGTCGGAAAACTAATCAATGAGCGTGCATTGAACAGCGTTTTTGCTTAGAATGAAACTGCTGTGCAACAACTAATCGCCCTCTCTTTGTGATGAATTGGCCAATGAGTCATCGCCTTTGCTTTCTAGCCATCCTTGCCTGTTTCACCCTGCCATCTTCTGTTTTGAGTCAGGTGAATTTCGAGTCGGACATCAAGCCGATCTTTGAAAATCATTGCATCGCGTGCCACGGTGAAGAGGATACCAAGTCCTTTCGAGTCGACGACAAAGACGAAACCATGTCGTACGTTAACGAGGAAGATGCAGAAAGCAGCGACCTCTACATGGTTCTTGTCAGCGAAGAAGAAGAAGAGTTGATGCCGCCTCCTGGCACCGCGCATTCGCTGACCGAAGCCCAGATTTCACTCGTGAAGACTTGGATCAACGAGGGCGCCGAGTGGCCGGATGATTTGGAAAGCGAATGGAATAACGTTCCACTGCCAGCTGCTGACGACTCGCAACTGCCATATCGAGCCGCTGGCTCGCTACATCCAGCATTGGTTCACATGCCGATCGGATTGCTGTTGGCTGCCGGTCTGTTTGCATTCCTCAGCCTTCGCGGGAATTTCGTGATGAGCGACTGTGCTTACTATTGTCTTTGGCTCGGTGCGATCGGGGCTGTATTCGCATGTGCCACAGGCTGGTTCTATTCCTCAGCCGAAGGTTATGGCACCGTTGATGAAATCGCAGACGTTCTGAATCAAAAGAACGAGGTGTTCTGGCACCGGATCACGGGCCTTGGGGCCACGGTCTTTGCCCTGATCTTGGCCTTATTCGCCGCAGGTTCACGGAACAAGGACCCGGACGACGGCATCATGTGGAAGCTCGCTTTGATCCTGCTTGCATGTGGAATCGGATTCGTCGGGAAGACGGGTGGTGAGTTGACCTACGGAAAAGACCACTACAAGGACATTGAAGCCTTGTACCAATCTTTCTTCCCAGCGGCAGGCAAAGAAGACGGTGATCGAACGATCGAAGAATCCGAAAAGGACGAAATGGATCCCAAGATTCAGTCGCTTTCAACTGAGACGTGAAATAGCGGCTATTCGCTTAACACGATCGTTTGGGTTTTCTAGCAAGCGCCGAAAGCGATCCGCATCGACAATCAACGCACGAAAAACCGCATCTCAAGCTGATTCGACGCGACAGTTACGCGAGAACTAATGGCTGAATTTCGGGTCGGAAAGTTGAGAAACTTTTCTGTTTTTGAACGATTCTCGCGTTGGGTTTTGCAGAATATGCAGCATTGAATTACGTTAGACGAAATATTCTAGCCGATTTCAGACTGCCTTCTGGCAAGCGTGGTCTGAAAATCAAATCCATTCTGATACATCCGCGACGCCGATAACTTTCGGCAAGCTACTTGAACGACCAAGGAACGTCTAATGAGTTCTAAGCGCACTCGCTTTATATCCTTCCCAAGATTCTCGAAAACGAACCTGCAGAAGGTTCTTTCCTCCAAGTCGAGGCGGCGTTCAATCGCTGAAATTTACGGCTACGAAAGCCTTGAGGCCCGCCAGTTGCTGACGGCCGACATTGGCCTGTCGTTTCCCACTGTGAATGACGGGAGCGCGTTGAACAGTAGCGCCAATCCACCCAACGTGACTGCGGCTGTAGGTGAAAACCACATCGTGCAGTTCGTTAACGATGGCTACGCAATTTATAACAAAGCCGACGGCTCCCTCGCGACTCAGCAACCAGGCGGTGTTGCCCCAACTGGAGACCTCACTGAATTCTTTACGTTTGCGAGTCAAGGAGTAGGAATTGCTCAAGACCCGGTTGGCCTGCTTGGTAACAACACACCTGACGACCAGCTGAGATTAGTCCAACCGCGATTGGTCTTCGATTCAGGATTCGACCGCTGGTACGTGACGGCACTCTCCAATGAAGATTTCAACGGAAGCATTCCTGGAATACAGGCAAGTCGTGTTTACCTTGCCGCATCCGTTACTTCGGATCCGACAGGCAACTGGAAATCAACACGCCTACAGCTGACATCGCCCACGCTCATCACGGGTGAATTGGACCGAAACGTTTCCAGTGTGAACCTCTCGATCGATGAGGTAAGCTTGACCATTACGGCCCGCCAACCTCATCCAAGTGAGATTGTTACGGTCACTGTTCCTGACGTTGACACCGGCGAACCTACAGACGTCAACGTTCTACTTGGATTCGGCAACGGTGCTAACCCACGGCTTCCTTTTAGCCCTGCCCAGGTACTCGCGTCAATTCCGCAGGTCGCACTCTTCGGCGGAGATATCGAACTCAATCGTTTTGAGATCATAGAAGGAATTCGACAGGATCCCGACGACGATTTCAACATTGACGTTACCGGTCTTACAACAGCGGACATTATCGCTGCTCCGGACCCGTTCAATCTCTATCCGGTGGACGGCGAAGCAGACCTCGTAGGAGCCGGATACGACCTGCAAGTTGGCTTTGATTCAACGATTTCTCCACAACAGTTCCCCGTGACATCGAAGGCATCCATGTGGACGCTGGCGATTAATTCTGATCCGGATGGCTCTGGAAATCCCACTCCAGATAACAGCAGCCAAGGGATGCAGATTTCGTTGACTGAGTGGTTGCGTCCCGGCCTTCCAGACGGATCGAGCCAGAACGTTGAATTGAATCTGGAGCAGGGTGACACGACCCTGATTGATGTTCCATTCTTTCGGATGCCGGATGTGGTGCGTCAACCTGGCGATATCATTCGTGACCGAAGCCAAACACTTTTTAACGCGACCGTCGTTCAGGAGGGCGATTTCCTCTATGCGGTGCATTCCGTTCGCGGTGGTGCGGATGATCTTGGAGCGAATTCAACGTTGCGTTGGTACAAGGTTAACGTTGACACGGGGGAGCTGATTCAGACAGATAGAATCGAACTGGACGAAGACACAGACCTTTTCAACCCATCCATCGACGTTGGCGAAAATGGTACGGTCGCCATTGGCTACACTGTCAGTGGCCTTGGAGCAGATCAGTTTCCGAGCTCATTCGTTAGCCTTGGTGTCCCCTCGGAAGGCAACAACCCATTTTCGCCACTGGTGTTCAATGATCCGACGCTGTTAAAGGCAGGAGAATCGGTTTACATCGACGAGTTAACAGGCGGCAGTTTTGAAAATCAATTTTGGGGTCGATACACAACGACCTACAACGACCCCTACGATCCCAACAGTTTCTGGACTTTTCAGCAATACACCGATGCGGACAACAACTGGGCTGTTCAGGCCACTCAAGTGGGTCCAACAGACACAACTCCCGTCATCCAGCCTGACATTGATTTGGATAACGTAATCGAGGTCAATCAGGTTGGAGACAACATCGAAGTCATCATCGATGGCACCCTTGTTGGTACTTACGATTCCGATGGCATTGGAACACTAACGGTCAATGGCAACGGTGGCTTCGATCAGTTTATTGTTAACGTGGATGACCTCGACGCTCCTGAGATCAGTGGCTCCTACATTCTTGTTGGCGATGGAAACGACACGTTCCAATCGAATGCAATCAGCAACACGTCGTGGGTTTTTGACGGTGCTGACGGTGCCAACATCAACAACGGCCGAATTCTTGTTTCCGGAATGATCGAATTTCACTCTGGAGCGGGCGACGACCGATTTGAGTTCCCCACATCCGACTATAACTTCCCGGTCTTGGCTGGCGATGGAAACGATACTTTTGTTCTCGCCCAAGACATGACTGGAAATTTGCAACTGTTAGGCGAAATCGGCGACGATGACTACCGCGTACCGACCAGCTCTTTCGTCGGAATTACGATCTCTGACAGTTTGATGGCGGAAAATGACAACCTCACGACATCGGGAACCGACGGGGATGACACGATCAACGTTGGCCCTACATCAGTGACTCTCAACGGAGTCGAGATCACTTTCGATGACGCGTTATCACTTTGGGGGATTGAAACTTTCGAAATCGATGGCCTCGACGGCGATGACACCTTCAACATCACTTCTACAACTCAGGGTGTGTCGCTCTTTGGTCAGCGTGGCGCCGACATCTTCAATGTTGATGAAACCTCAGTGATGGCTGGAGCATCCGCTCTTATGATCGATGGTGGTACGGGTAACAACTCGCTGAGCGTTAGCCAGAACGATGCCTTGCCAGCATTGAATGTGATGGTTGACGAAAGCTTGATCACCAACATGACCAGTGCTGAAATTAGTTTCATTGCGACTGGTGGAACGTTTAGCGAAACCGCAACCAGCACCGGCATCACGTTGATCGGAAGTGACACTCGTGCTGATGTAATGGAAATCGTTGGCGTCGCTGCCGACAATGATTTGAGCGCACTTGGGCGTGCCTTCGACGATC
This sequence comes from uncultured Pirellulaceae bacterium, assembly GCA_964352885.1. Classification (GTDB taxonomy): domain Bacteria; phylum Planctomycetota; class Planctomycetia; order Pirellulales; family Pirellulaceae; genus Mariniblastus. Next base: position 65,306 of record CAYGUE010000010.1, on the reverse strand, counting down.
GATTCATTTTCGAAAACTCGATCAACGGTGCCGCTGAACTGCTCGGTGGCGTTGGAAACGATCGTTATATAACTAGTCTGGATTCCATCTTTGACGTCGTCGTAACGGACACGGTAGCAGCGGAGGCCGACGTTCTCTATGTCGGACTGACTGAGGGCGACGATGTTATCAACGTTGATGCGTCCGGGTATCTTTTCAATGGACTTGCTTACCCAACCGCGGACGCAACCTTCAACGGTATCGAAGATTTCACTATCGACGGACTTGGCGGTGTCGACACGTTTGACATCACTCGCACGACTACAGTTGCCAACTTCTTTGGTTCTGATGGCGATGATGTCTTCAATGTGACGGACCTGACCCTTACCGGCGGTACCGCAGAGATCAACCTCTTTGGTGGTGAAGACAACAACACGCTCAACGTCGTTCGTAACGAGTCATCGGGCGGAACGGTACTGGTGAATGAATCTTCAGTCGAAGGCATGACACTCGCGAAGATCAATTTCACGGCAGCTCGCGGCTTCTTCAATCTCGTTGAGCTGACTGGCTCTTCAGCAGCTGACAATATCGTTGTTGAAACATTGCTTCCATCGACGATGCTAATCGTCAAAGGACAGGACGGAGACGACAGACTCGATGTTCAGGCGGCTGCAGAAGGCAACGTTGAACTCGAAGGCGGTATGGGAGATGACAACTTTCTGGTTGCTCTGGGTGGTGGATTTGACCGGACGGTGACTGTGAATGAAGCGGCAGCCGACGAAGGCTTCGACCGACTGGACGTTTTCTTTAGCGATGCGGCTGAAACGATCAATCTGACAACTGGCCTTCCCGGGGAACGACAGGCATACGCGATAGGCAGTAACTCGGTAGACTACGATCCAGCCGTACTGGAAGCTCTTGCTCTCCATAGTCTTGGTGGTGATGACCGCTTTAATGTGACCAGCACGACAATGGAAGAATTGATCCTTGCTGGTGGAGATGGTGACGATACGTACGACATAGCGAACATCTTTGGTGGCACCGCACTGTCGGTTATTGACAGTGTTGATGCAGAAAATGATCAACTCACCGTGGACGGAACATCTGATGCCGACACATTCGAAATCAATGAAAACAGCTTCCTGATCAATGGAAATGTATTCATCGCTGATGATGCCACCAGCGGGAACATCGTTGGTATCGAGTCATTTGAAGTGAATGCTCTTGATGGCGACGACACGTTTATCGTCAATTCGGCAACACGCGGATTCAACCTGCTGGGCGGCGACGGCGACGATTCATTCATGATCAACGACACCGCCTCTGATGGTGGAGCTAATGATCTCTTCATCGATGGTGGAACAGGTGCCAACAGCATGGACATCCAGCGCATCGCAGGAACACCAGAATTCGCTGTCGTGCAGGAGACTTACATTCAAAACGTTGCCAACTCAATGATTCGCTACTCCTCAACCGGCGGTAGCTTCACCGGAGGCAATGGTGGAATCACTATCCGCGGTCTCGATGACGTAAACGATTCGTATCTCGTCTTCGGCTTGCTTGCAGAGAACTCATTGGAGCTTCTTGGTGGCGGTGGGAACGACTACCATCGCATCACGGAAAACGTTCAAGGCGATGTTTGGATGGATGGAGCTCTCGGCCGCGATCGCTATGTATTCTTCCTTGATGAAACCAAGTCGCGCAGCCATCGAATAGCCGATTCTGGTAACGACGGACAAACTGACCGAATCAATGCCTTCCTTGGCCAGAACAGCGACGTCGTTGTTCTTGACGGCACGGAGATCGCCTTGATAAACGATCGAATGTCGTTCGCACCGACCATCGAAACGGTTGAGATTTTGGCCGGAGACGGTGATGACCGAATCGAAGTTCGCCAGTTCGACGGAGTTCGATTCTTGCGAATCAAAGGCCAAGACGGAAACGATGTATTCACCGTTAATCGTGCACAGGGTGTCGAAAACGTCATCCTGATTGGCGAAGCTGGAAACGACACGTTCAATCTTGCTGCGGCCACGCAGACTGGTTTCCTGAGTGCTAGTGGCAACGATGGAGAAGATTTCTTCCTCGTGGCGGACGACTTCTATCGAAATGCCAGCATCAATGGTGGCAACGACAATGACCGCTACGACATCTCGTTCGCCGACCGCGGACGTCGCAGTTTGACTGTCGCCGACTCGGGTGTTGGTGGCAATGATACTGCCACCATTCGTGCCTCAGATGCATCAACGCAACTAACGCTGCGTGCGTCAGGCATCAACTCGCCTTTCCAACTGATTGGGACCACTCGCCAGATTGAGTCGCTTGATCTGATCGGCACTGAAGCACGTGACATCGTAACGATGTTTTCTGTTCCAGTCGTCAACATGACGATCGACACCTTGACCGGCTCAGACATTCTCAACATCAACAGCAACAACGGTGCTGAGAACCTGAACATTGACTTGGGTGCCGAACAGGATGTTGCAAACATCGTTGCAACTGCTCCAGGAACAACGACCACGCTGGACTTGGGTCGGGACGATGACTTGGTGAACCTTGGTTCTTTCCTGGCCGCCGACAGTGGCAACCTCGATGCTCTTCAGGGTGCATTGAACATTGAACTTGGACAAGGAAGCGATCGTCTATACATCAACGATTCTCAGTCTTCTGGAGCTCACGGCTACAGATTGACTGGAAGCCAAGTAATCAACGATCCTTCGGTTCGTGACCGCAACTTCTCTGGAATCAATTACTCAGGTGCTGAGTTCCTTCAAATGCGAAGCAACGCCCAGTTCAATCAGTTCACCGTCACACCAAGCTCGACAGTGAAGTACCTGCTGGACGGCAACTTGCCACAAACGAACCGATTGACGATCACTGGATCGAATGACGGCAGAGAAATGTTCAGCAGCGGAGATTTCTCCGGCATCTGGACATTCGATAGCCTGCGTGACATTCAATTCGAACAGTTCGCAATCTAAAGAAGCCTTCAACATAAGTTGATCTAGTCGGAGCAATATCTGCTCCGGCTTTTTTTGTTCCCTTTGCAACGATCGATCGCGAACCAAAAATGGTCCAGCACGTTTCGATCGATCCAATGACGACGCGTCAATCTGAATCTGGTTGCAGTCGTCGTTTCAGCAATTGCTTTACTTGTGGTGTTGGAGCTGATCCATAAGCGACATCACGATATTGCTTTGACAGAATCGACTCCCCACATCGACGATGCAAGTCGGCCATAACCGCTGCCCACATATAGGAGCCTGCAAGCCACGACGGGGGCTCAAAGCCTTCTAGGAATTCAAGTGCTTCTGCAGGCCCTTTCCATTCAGCAATTGCCACCGCCCTGTTCAGTTTGTGGATCGGTGAATGTGTGAACTGCTCAAGCATCGCATAAGATTCCGCGATCTTGTCCCAGCGAGTTTCTTGAAACGACGGAGCTAGGCAATGCTCCGCTGCGATTCCTGCCTCAGCGTGATAACGGGAAAACCTGTCTCCAGTGGCGGAGTTGGCCAGCCATTCCAGACCCGCTTGAATTCGATCGCGGTCCCACAGATTCCTGTCCTGTTCTTCCAACAACAGCAGGACGCCAGCGACGTCCTGACGCGCCGACATCCGTGCCACATGAAGATGCATCAATGACAATAGGGCAAAGGTTTCGGGAGACTGCCCGACTGAATGGCTTGCCAATATTTCCGTCAGCCTAATCGCTTCGTCGCAGAGTTCGCGGCGGAGAGCGGTCGTTGCGTGGGAAGACAAATAACCCTCGGTAAAAAGGAGATACAAAACCTTGTGTACCGAAGTCAGTCGCGAGGAATATTGCTTGTGTGTTAGCTCACCGATTCGCGGCTTCTGTTCTCGCAAGCGATTTCTAGCCCTGCCCAACCGCTTGTAGACATTGGCCTCATTTGTGAACAAGCGTATGGCGATTTCGCGAACGTCAAAACCGCAAAGCGTCTTGAGTGCAAACACCAATTGAGACTCGAGAGGAATCGCTTCGTCACAGCAGATGAATAACATCCGAAGCAGATCGTCTTGCAACTCACTAGTGAAATACATCTCACCTGTGTTCGCAGAGGCGAATTCCACCGTGGCATTGTGCTGAAGGATCCGGCGGCGACGAGTGTGCTTTCTGAGTTCTCCCAGCAGATTGTTGTTGGCAACGCGGAACAGCCAAGCCGATGGATTATCCGGCAAGCCATTTTCTTGAAGAAAAATCGTAACCGAGAGAACGACTGCATTTACTGAGCTTGAGTGGCGGGATTGCTGCGGTTCGGGGTACGACTTCCAAAATCTGGACAGCTGTGACGGGCCTCAAAAAAGCGTTCATCACTTTGCAGATGCGACGATCCCGGTATCCAAACCGTCAATGCTAACTCGATTCTTGGTCGCCCATCCTTCCTGCAGTCTGGCAGGCCCCTTCTTCTCAGCACTCTTAATGAGTGCGTCCCGTTCGCCTTGATGATCAAAAAGCGGAACACCATAGCCACAAGACGTTTGGGCGGAATCAACGTGCACGTCGAAAATCTGCCTTGCCCCAGCGATGCCATCGAAGTTGACCAGCAACTCGTCCCATTTTTCGTCGCGAGGATGAACAGTCGTCGCAGTTCCATAAAGTCGCAAGATATTCGGAGGGCCCTCAAAAGAACAGAACATCAAGGTCATTCGATTCACAGCCAACACGTGCGCCGCAGTCTCGTTTCCACTACCCGAAAGGTTTAGCCAAACGACTCGATTCGGACCCAGCACCTTTAGCGACTGGTAGCCTTTTGGCGAGAGATTGACTCGGCCATCTTCTGCAGCTGTGGCAACAAAGAAGATCATCTGCTGTTGGATGAAAGCAGAGATCTTGTCATCAATCGCGTCGTAGAAAACTGCCATGCTGCAACGTCCGTTAACTTACATGCGGAAGTTCTGATTGATCCACCAGAGAATACGTGAACCATAGGAGCGGTTTGGACAGGTCACACGAACCTTTCCACTTTGCCCGATCTTCAAGCTGCGATCCGTGTCTTCCAACGGAATCTCGGCGTAGTAATGAAGGCGGTTCAAATCGTACTGCGGAACCAACTCGCTAATCAAGTCCGGAACACTATTCTCTCGCACACGAGGATCCTGTTGCGATCCGGTGAGCAGCTCGTAGTCATCACGGTTGTTTGATAGATCCGTTATTCCAACGTCGGCTACTTTTGCGACCAACGTTTCATTTGATCTTGAGGCCAGTCGTATATGAGCTACCTGACCAGCCTCGACGAATTTAACCTGCTGCTCGCTGAGCAGCACGATACCGCGCCAATGGTCAAGATCAGCAACTTCGCAAAAACGCTGCCCCGCCCCGGCCGAAACATTGTCATACCGTTGGATCAAAAATGGCTGTTGATCGACCAGCAGATCTTCGTTCACCGCTTGAGCGGGGTGTCGGTATGGAGTTTCCATGATTGTGCCAGCGATTGGAGATCGAATCGTCAGCTTCGTCGCGCGAATGCGCAAATCCGAAAGCAAAGAGATCGCCTCGTCAACCTCTGCCTGGATTGCACCAACCTGACCCGCCCCACCAAATCCACGAATCATCGATGCTCGTGCCGCACTAAGCTGTTTCTGTTTTAAATTGACGCGAGCTTCAGCTTCAAGGTACTGCTCTTCCAGTTGGTAATTTCGCAGTCGTGCGATCTCCTGCCCCTCGGTGACAACATCACCGGGCTGCACATAGCACTCATCAAGAACACCTGGCTCTTCGACGTAGACCGCTGAAATGTTTTCGGGCACGACCACGATGTCACACCGCAACCTGTGCGGGACTGGAACCAGCAGCAGAGCTGCGATGAAAGCGCCGACGACAAACAACACGCTAAAAAATCGTTTCTTTTTCACCTGATGCATCCGACCTGGAACAGACATGTACTTATAGAGTTTGTAGCAAGGCATCACGACAATTCCGATCAGCGAAAACAACGCGATCCCGATTCCGAGTGACTCTAGCCCATAAGGCTCCAACCACCGCATCAGAAACAGAATGATGGAAAACATGATGACCCAGCGATAGCAAAACGCGGCCACGGTGTAACTTGCGAAAGCCGCTGGGCGATTCGTTGGCATCAAGGCGTCATCCGGAATCTCCAGACCCAACCAATTTCTCCCCAGCAACGTCGTCAGAGCCTTAGTGGACTTCTGCCCCATGTTCGGGATCTCGAGAATATCACTCAGAATGTAGTATCCGTCGAATCGCAGCAGCGGGTTGCCGTTGAACAGCAGCGTACTGATCGAGCTAACCAGCATCACGCGCAGGCAAACATCCTGAACCAATCCCGGCTGGACGAACCACCAGACAAACGTCGCCATCGTCGCAAGGATCATTTCGACGTACATTCCAGCCGCACCAATCGCGGCGCGATGCCATTTATTGTTCAATCGCCAACTGTCGGATACGTTGCAATACAGACACGGCGTCAGCACCAGAAGCATGAACCCAATTTCGTGGCATTCCCCACCCAAACGTTTACAACTGAGCCCGTGGCCGAATTCGTGGAACATCTTTGTGACGGCCAGAACCAGCACGAACAAATACCACTGTTTTGGATCGAAGAACGCGTCGAAGCCTGGCAGTTTGGCCTGAAAGGCCCCCCAGTTCACGATGACGCTCATCAGAGCAATCATTGCCAGAACGAGAACCAGATAGACCATGGGCTTTGTGAAGATCCACCAGGTCCATTTGATCAACCTGTTCAGAATCCTTTCCGGGTCGAAGCCTCGATAGCGAATCGCAAGGATATTGGAGAACGTTTGAAAACGCTCCATCCGATTGTTTTTGTCGCCGCGTTTGAGAAGCTCAATGCCCTGCCCCGGCATGTCGGACGTCACCAGACCATCTTGGTGGAATCGAGTCAGCAGTTGCTGAAGTTCCTGACGCGTGATTCGTTTGGGAGCGTATTTCTCGTGATACGCGTCCTGAAGCTGATCAATCGTGATCTCACCATCTAGCAGCGTCAGCAAATAGTGAACTTGGGGTGGGAACTGGTAGTACTTCTGTCCAAGTGGCTCTTTGACCACAAGATAGTCAACACCCTGATACGTCTGCGCGGCGAATGTCAGATCCGGACGTATCTTCATCCTCACCGGCGGCCCCAAAGGAGGCTTCGGCGGCGGTTCCTTGATTGGTGTATCAGGTGAAGGGATGAGTGACATGTTTTACTTAAAAATACAACGCTTGCAAAAAGCAAGCCGAGTGTTGGGTGCCAAGCTTCAGGCTTGCGTGAGCATGCTTACGCAAAGGAACAAAGCGAGACCCGTCGATCCAGGCTGAATGATCCACGACTAGAACCAATAAACATTCAATCGACACCAGTCAATAATCTGATGGAAGCAGGCTCGATACAGCGGCACTTTGCCACAGAAAACTTTGACCGTCGCGCCGGCACCGGGGCGAAGCTCTTTCAAATTCAGATCCTTCGAGTCAACTTTGATGATACCACGGTACATCTGAATGCCATCTTCACCGGTGTGTGGACGAATCGAAACACGATGCAGCTGGCCAGTATAAGTCTTGCTTGGATTGGTGCTTAACGCGAACTCGGCGGTGATCCCATCGTTGTTCGGATCGTTGTCGCCACGTGCCCGCTCCAAAGCGTCATCGACATAGCCAACTTTATTGTGAGGGATCTTCACTTCCAATTGCCAAGCACCGTCAAGTTTTGAAACCGTGACCAGTGTCTGATTGGGTTCGACAACCAACCCTTTAAGGCGCTGTTGCGGATTCCACGTCACGATCGTGCCATCGATCGGCGCGCGAACTTGCAACACCTCGGACATCACCTTGCGATCGTTCTCGATCATCGTTTTCGTGTCTTCAATCTGAACCTTATAATTGGAATATTCATTGGACCGTGCTTCGCGCTGCTCGCCTGAAATCGCTCGACTCATTTGGCTGTAAGCCTGATCGGCCTGCGATTCGAGACGCTGAAGTGTGCTCAGCCTCGCATCCATCTGTTGCTTGCGATCGTAGTCTTCCATCTGCATCAGCAACGTACCTTCCTTGACCACGTCCCCGTCCTCGAAATCGACAGTCTGAACGATACCTTTGGAAGTCGAATAAACGTGGCGGCGAATTTCCGGATGAAGGTTACCGGAGACTTTCATCTTCATTTCCCAAGGCAGAAAAATCATGGCCAGCGTAATCAAGCCCAAAGCAACCAAACCTGTGACCGTTTTCTTCAAGTGGTCGCCGAAGAGTGTTTGCTGCAGCCAACCGACTTTCTTGAGCACCGGTTGCAGGAAGACTTCCCCGTGTTTTCTCGCGTTATCCAGAGCCAATTGCGACTGTTCGATGATCAACTGACAATCATCGCGAACAGATTCTTCCGTGACTTCGTCGTCGAAGTACTCCAGAACAATTGCACCGAGTTTGCGAACTGTTTTGTTTCGCTTGTTCATGTCCAAGTCAGGGACGTCCGGAGGTCGAACTGCTAACGGAATCACTGCTAGAGTCCGGCTATGCGATTCGTCGAGGTAGTCATTGATTTTTTTGGCGACTTCCGGAGCAATATCATCCGTATTTCCGATCATCCAGAAAGTCGAATCGGCTCCAACGCTGGCGGTTGCCACATCGCCTAGTTTTCGGACCACGTTGGCGCGATTGTCGAATCGATCTTGGCTGCTGATCGCAAGGATCTTGCACTTTTTGCCGTTCCAGCGACCGACGCTGACCCGGTCGGCTCCCAGAACCCGCCGCGCCTCATTGGCAATCGCGTACGCTGTTTCCTTGAAGTCGATCGAGCGATGCACTTCGCTGATGAACTCTATCTTCTCAGTCCACTTGTCAGATTGCGTTGCAACTTGTGCAACGTTCCCTGTCACTTCCGTTGTAACGTCTTGTCGTTCATGCCAACGCTGAAACAACGCCGCGATCTGATTCACGAATCGAAGATAGCCTTCCTGAGCTTGCGGGGAGATATCTCCTCGTTGAACAAGCTCAACCGCACCAACGGCATCTTCCTGGCGATTCAATACCGGAGAAAACAACATCAGGAACGGCGACGCAGCTTCTTCAGCGGATCCGTCTTCGGATGGTTCCGCCTGAGCATCGCTTGCGGCTTTGCCTGTGAAAGCTTCGGACATGACGCCGACTGGCATCTTTTGGCGCACGACGTCCAAAATCGCACGGCCATGCTGTTCGTTTTCAACCGCCAGAATCTCACGCGCCTGATCGTGAGGAGCCTTTCCCGAATGATGCGTTAGCTTGGGAACACCCTTAGCTGTGATTTGCCAAAAGAGGGCACCGTGAGCGCCCGTGATTTCGACCAATCGGCCGAGCACCTCAGCGCAGAACTGATCAAAGTCCTCCTGAGTCTGGGAAAGTTCAGTCAGCCTGCGGATGACTTGGCGGACCTCTTCCTTGATTTTGTCCGCGTTTTGCGATTCGGTCTGAGTTGACATGGTGTCGGTAGGAGCCGTTCGAAGAGGGGGACTACACGGGTGTGCGTTTGTTTGCAGAGCCCGTAAAACACAACTTAAAAGTATAAATCGCCGTTATCACAATGGAAACGTAAAGAATGGGAACCACGACGTGGAATGGACGTAAAAATGTGTCTTTTCTTAAGATAGACGGATTGTGCCGGTCATTGGGTTGGCCGATCAGGCCGGCTGTCCATTGCTTGCACGTTACGGAGTCGTAACGTGCCTTGGATTTCTGACGTAGATTGGCAGTTTTTCGCCTTTAACAAAGTTCCCGACGTTGTTAGGATTTCCCTGTTCAAATACCGAGCAATCGCCGAAAACTACATCAGATACCACGATCCATCCGGGAAACGATCCAATGGCAAAACCAACTCATAAAGTCAAAAAAGCCAATCACGGCAAACGACCAGCCAACAACCGCGGTCGCAAAGCCAAAAAGAAGCGAATCAAGACTCCGTAAACCCGGAGTTTGACCAGCATTGACGTACAAATGAAGAGAGGCAGGCCAGTTTGTGGCGCTGCCTTTTTTCATGTGCCGCTACTTTCCCGTTTTCTTCGGCGCTGAACCTTGCGATTGAATCAGCCGCTCCGCTTCTTTCTTTGCCTCGACTGCTTTGCCTAGCTTGTCTCCAATCGCCATTTCGTCTTCCCAACGCTTTGTTGCCCTTCGGCACTCCCGATCAAAAATCTGCGGCAATGCTCGTCGATCCTTGATGATGTAACGTCTTTCGCGCTTGACTGTATTCTTTCCCAATGTAAAGACGAGCACGAATTCATCTTCAAATTTCGCATCACCATCTTCCTTCTTGCCTTTCAATTTCTCGGCTAGGGCTTTCTTTTTCTTCGCTGCATCAGCGTCATCGCTTGAACGCCGCAATGCGTCCATCATGAGTTTCGCCTGATCAATCGACAGTTCTCCAAGCTCGACTGATTCACTCAACCGTCGCTGAACCGCTTCAAATTCCTGGGCAGATAAACTACACCACGGGAAAAAGAAAATAGCCACCATCACCAACTGCACAAAACAGGAAACTCGCCATTTCATATTACCAATCATCATGTCAGTCCTTGCTTCAGAATGCCGCCCTTGCTTGCGATGTCACCTTTGGCTTGCGTATCCCATCGGCGGACGGATCGCCAATGCAGCCAACATACCAACGTCTTACTACCTACCGATCTCCACGCAAATTCGAACTTCACTCACTGATCCAGTTTTTGCCATCCCATGTCTTCGCGCCGCCATCCTTCTCCCAGCGACCCTGCTTGAAGTTCCATTTCTCGTCGTCGACTTCATCGCGATTCGCATCCAGTTTGGCGCGATCCCAGATGCCGTCTTTGTTGTCGTCGTAGAGGTTCAACTTCCATGGACTGCGGCTGCCAAGAACGTCTTTTCCTTTGCCAGATCGATTGGCTTTGCCCGTCGCGATCTTCATGGCAGCGCGGTAGCGGACAAGATTGGGATCAGCGGAATGGCTTGCCGACTGTTCGATGGAAGAGGTTGACTTCCAGTTTCCGTCAAGCCAAACCATCTGGCCGCTGTTCTTTTCCCAACGTCCGTTTTTGAATGTCCATTTCTCGTCATCGACTTCGTCGCGATTGGTATCCAGTTTCGCCCGGTCCCAGGTTCCGTCTCGATCGTCGTCGTAAAAATTTAACTTCCAAGGGCTGCTTTCCCCAAGAACATCTTTGCCTTTGCCCGACGAATTGGCGCGGCCGATTGCAATTTCCATCGCCGCAACGTATCTCGCAAGCGATGGATCGGATGAAGTTCGAATCGCCTTACTCATTTCACCCGAAGCAATCCATCGGCTGTCGGACCAAACCAGTCGGCCTTCGTTCTTCTCCCATCGCCCGTTTTTGAAAGTCCATTTCTCTTCATCAACCGCGTCGCGGTTGGTATCAAGTTTCGCACGGTCCCAAGTTCCGTCTCGATCGTCGTCGTATAGATTCAGCTTCCAGGAACTGCTTTCCCCAAGAACATCTTTGCCTTTGCCCGACGAATTAGCGCGAGACATTGCAACTTTCATTGCGCTACGATACCGAGCCAGCATTGGATCAGTCGAACGATTGTCAGCTTGCACCAGGCTTGTCGCTTTGACCCATTGATCGCTGGACCAAACCAACTGGCCGTTTTCCTTCTCCCAACGTCCGTTTTTGAAAGTCCATTTTTCGTCGTCAACTTCGTCACGGTTCGTGTCTAACTTGGCACGATCCCAAACTCCATTTCGATCATCGTCGTAGAGATTCAGCTTCCAGAGACTTGAACTTCCAAGAGCATCTTTCGCTTTCCCGCTCGATGCAGCACGCGAGCCAGCAAGCTCCATGGCTGCGACATAACGATCATTCGTAGTCAAGGCTTTGCGTTGTGGTGATTGGACTGGACTTTGCCGAGGCGGTTGCAATGCATTGCTTACCAAACCACTTGCTGTAGCTGGCGTTTGAGAGTCAGCGATCGAAGGCCCAGTCTGAACAACAGGATCTGCCCATTCTCCTGCGGCTCCATGTGCTGCAACGATCGGTTCCGCGCGATGGGAATTCCCCATCGACTGATAGCCAAAAATGGCAGCAACGGTTGCTCCAATTACCGCAATCGTACCCATCACTCGGTTGCGAACTTTCTGATACTTAATGAACATCGTCGTTCTCCGTTGATGTTGCCGAATGACCTTCAATCATGCCACGTTGAATCGGCACCGTGCAATTGCAGTATGTGTAAGGACAAATTCTTGGACGGTCGGACAATCTAATGCCCTCGGACAATGAACCCAATTTGGAATAGCGTCCGCCAAGGCGACTGGCGGGATAGCATCGATAGGCTTCGCCACTGGATTTGATCACAATGTAATTCGCTCCCGAGTAACAAAGCTTGCCCTGAAAATTGTGCTCAATTTTTCCTGTTTGATTGTGGCCGCCAAGTTGAAGCAAATGGTTTTTTTGAGCGTCCGTGTAGTCTCGCACGTAGCCGCGAATCTTTTCGGGCTGAACTTTCAAATTGATTCCGTGATTTCGAAAGTAAGGTTCAACTTCGTCACGTAGCTGAACTAATCGATCGGGCACACCGACACTGGTGACATGAAAATTGACGCCGAGTGGTTCATACTCTTTGATGATCTCATACTTTTCGACAAAGGACTCTAACGCGGCGAACTCCAGATGCAAGCTGGCGGAGAAAACATTCAGTGCCCCGCGCGACGCTTCCAGAAAGGATCGCAGTTCGTCCTCGGCAGCCGAAAAGTTCGTCTGAATGGAAATGCTGTGCCCCATCGACACCAAACCAGCAACAATTTCGTCGAGTCCAGATTGCCGAAATGGCTCTCCACCGCTGAGCTTGAATTCCCAGTGACCAGGCAGTTCACCGAACGTTTCCAAGGTGCGTTCAATATCTTGTAACTGACCTGTGCGGTCGCCCATATGGCGCTGCGTGCAATAGCTGCAGCGATAGTTGCAGACATCGTTCATGTTCCAACTGACGACGCCGTGGACTTGTCGCCCCAACACCGTCCAAGGTGCAAGCGGTTGGTTGCGTTGATCCAGCCAGGCATCAATTCCCATCGCGGTCTCCGGATGAGAGTTGAACGAGCGGCAGGCTTTCTTCGATCTCAGCTGTGGGGTCGGCACCAGTTTTCAGACGAACGATTCCTCGATTGGCCGGAACCGTGCATGGGCAAATCGGATAAGGACATTTGCCACCACGAATTCGCAACTTAAACGTTCCGTCAACCAGATTCCCCATTCGTGCCTGATCATTGACTTCTAGGAATCGTTTTCCAGTGCGACAAGTGTAAGCTTCGCCAGATTGATCGACCGTGAAGTACCAGACTCCTGCCTCGCAGTGCAACCCCTCGTAGCTGGGTGCGCGGTTAACGGTTCGCGGATCATTGCTCCCACCAGTGAGTTGCTCGATCAGTTTCAATTCGCTTTCGTCATAAGGATAGACACCGCCTTTGATTTTCATCAACTGAGGAAAGTATCGCATATCCTCAGATTCGATTTTCTCTCGATAGTCAAAGTGGTGCTTCACGCTGCCCGGAACGAGCACCACATTGACGACGAAACTGCTGTGAGGATTGTGGACCGCGCGAAAGCCTCGATAAGCGATTGCTTTTTTGACAAACGAATCCACGTCGATCGATTCTGGGTGCAAGCTCGCGCTGGTGATCCTTAACCGTTCGCCGGTCAGTTCGCAAAACCGCTGAAGCACACTGAGCGGTGCCGAAAAATTAGTCAGCGTGGAAATCTTGTGCGGCGTACAAGATACCAACTCGGGAATCACAAGGTTAATGAAGCCTTTGAATGCAAACGGTTCCCCGCCCGACATTTTGACTTCCCATTGCCCGGGCAGTTTGGCAAATTGGCCAATGATGGCATGAATCGTATCGTCATCGGGAAATCCAACGCGAGACTTTTTGGACTGAATGCAGTAACTGCAGTCGTAATTACAATGTCCATTGACTTGCCACTCGACCGTTGGCTCCATGTCTTTGAAGGGCGGTTTGCGCGAAGCATTGGTAAGCGAACGAACCCATTGCTTAATCATGACTGGACTCCAACTGATGGAGATTCAGGCGATCGAGCTTTTCAGCCCATTTAAAATTCTGCTTGTATTTGCCGCACTGCTGGCAACTATCGAAAAATTCTCCTCCTCCGATTCGCTGGCGAAGCTTTTCGTAAGCCGTTCCTCGCCAGAGATCCAAGAACGAACTCTCCTCGTTGATCCAACCGACGGAAATATTCGTGTTGCAGCAGAAAAGCAATTCTTGATCGACGGTGATGCGACAATAGATGGTTCCCATGTAGCAGCCCACGTCTTCGATCGGCGACGTACGATGCGAGTCCACTGACACCTGTGTTGCGAAGGCCCGCAGGTCCGTATCGATGCCTTTCATTTCAGCGATTGCCGTGGCGCGAGGAATGAGCACATCGATCAGTTCTCGCTTCTGATCCGAAGTGAGCGCGACGGCTTCGGTTCCATTGACCAGCGAAGCAAACTTGAAATTGATTCGCTTCGTCGGCCATTGCGTCGCGAATCGAATCATGTCCGGGAGTTCGTGAAAATTCTGAGCGTTGATGACTTGCACATGCTTTGGTAAGAAGTCAGCGTCTCGCAGAAGCGTCAGTTGATTTAACAGGCGATCAAACCCGCCAGCCATCGGGCCGTCATGAAATGCGTTCCAGGAATCATGCGACACTCCGCAAATCGAAACCAGCAGATTGAGCTCGCCGTCGCTGGATAGAATCGAAGGCAGGTCGACCGCCAGCAGATTCGTAATGATGGTCACGCCGATCCCATTTTGATGGGCATACTGAACCATCTCGGGCAATTCTTTGTTGAGCGACGGATCTCCCATTCCCGAAAGAATGATCTGCTCAAGCCCTCCAAGTTCCAACAGATCGTCCATGATCTTTCGAAAGGATTCAAACGTCATCCCGCGACGTTTCCAATCAATTGTGGGGATGTGCTGAGTATCAAGATGCGGGCTGTGATGCCAACAAGTGGTGCAGCGCACGTTACAGCCGTTGGCAATATCGAAATGCACGGTTTGCGGGCCCAGATGCGGGACGTTATCGAGCACACCCTGCACCCGAAGTTTCTTTTGTGCTTTGCGCGCCTCGTTATCCATGCAAATCTGCCTCCGTCACGAAGTTATGCATCGCGTCTTCGACGATCGTGACTGTGACTCTTGAATGCGTCATCTTCAAAACCTGAAGTGCCCTGCTCGTTTGATGATTCGGTTCACCAGCGGACCTGCGTAACTCAATAAAACGCTGGAACAGACGAAATGACTCAGAAACACCTGTAGCGACGATACGGGGGAAAGCACGGTACAGTTGCAACGTTCCGACGATCTCCTGCACACATTGCTCGGGCGGCGCCGACATGCTTTTTACGTGCAACAACTCAGAAACCGATTGAACGATTCCGCAAACCCATGAAGTCCAATTGCTGGCTGATGGATCATACGGGTTCCTTTTCATGACGGCGAGAATCGTCTTCAGCGCATCTTTCGCGACAGCAGAACGTCGACTCATGACATCACTCTCGCCTTGGGAGGGCCGGCAAAGCCTAAGATCGGGAGTATTGTCTTGGAGCAGTTCCTCGATCGAGTCAAATAGCTGAATCAACTTTGCTTCGAATTCGATATGACTCGAAACATCCTCTTGAGTAGCCAAAACGGCTCGCAATTCCGCTGCTGCCGATCCAGAAAGCTGGCCAAGCACACTGCTGACGGATGAATAATTGAACGCTGCTTTCGCCTGATCCTGTGGCATCAAAGGTACGAGCCATTCGGAAATCGAGCTGGCTGTCCCGGTCAACTGTTCCAAACGCCGAGCCAACCTTGGTGTCAGCAGGAACTCGGCCCATTCCAATCGCTCCGAATCATACAGCGGCGCAAGAAGCTGTAGCGCACATTGCCTCGCTCCATTGTGGGGCAAAACCTTCATGCACTGCTGGCGAAACTGATCCGCATTTGCTTCGTTCAACAGTTGATGCAATGTGCTCTCAATTGCAGCAGCCTCTTGAAGGTTCTCTAACAACAGACAAGCACCAACATCGAACGCCGTCTGGATTCGTTCGCGTTGATCGTCCGCAATTTTCGTTTGAGCAAAGAACGCCGTTGGCACTCCGGCCAACATGAGTTCATGAAACGTGTTGTAGCCCGCGGCACAGATGGCCCCATCAACGGCACCAAAGTACTTCCCTACTGCTGGACCGTCGAACCAAGTGATCTTCGAGCCGGAAATCCTTGAACCACGATAGAGTGGCCCAGCCCCGATGAGCAGATGCACGTTCGCGGTATCTTTCAATGCTTCGACAATCGCCTGTAGCTGATGCTGGGCATGCGGATCGCCACCGCCTCCCGCGCTCAGGTAGACCAGTCGATCGCCACCTGCGACGCCCAGCTGTTGCCTCGCGTCGTCCCGCTCAAGAAAATCTTCCGGATCGAACTGAACGACTTCTCCGCTGAACCGGATGTTCTTGCCACCAACTTGCTCCACGGGACAATTCTCGATCGAGTGCGGTGCGACGATCGTATCGTACATACTCGCTGCGGACCGGAAAGTCGCTCGTGCTGCGTATTCCGGTTTAACTTTTCGGTAGATGAAACTCTTTTTGAATGGACCATCGAGAACTTGAAAAAGCTCGTCAAAACTTCCTGATGGAAATGTATCGACAACCAAAAGATCGGGGGCGAAAACGCCAAGCGTATTCCACACAAAATGCTTTGCAAGGCGACGATACTCGAGCTTGTTCAGCTCTGTTTTTCTCGCGACGGTTTTGCTGGGGATCTTGAACGCCGCAAAACCGGCCTCAGCCAGAATATCGCTGGCGTCGCTGGAAGTGAGAAACAGCACTTCGGCTGGCCGTTTTTCCAACAGAGCAACGTAACGACGCATCCATTTTGCGACAGAAAGCAACCGCGTCACGTGCCCCAATCCGGCACCGTTAATGGCGTAACATACGATTCTTTTTTGTTTACTCATTGAGTGTTCGTCTCGAAATGGTTTGCATGTCGCTGCCGCAACTGAACTTGACGACTTCCACTACTTCTAAAGTTTCGTTGATCGGTATTTTTTTTAACGGCAAGCCGTGAAACGTTCAAATCTAGCTCGGATCAAAAAGTTCGTTGTCGTTTTCAACCATCGACGACGCGAGATCGCCAGCGGCGTCATCCATAAATGCGATTGCATGGTCGTCATCCGCAACCCACGGATCGTGATGCTGGCGGTGATTCCAGTCCGGAAACCGCTGACGATGCTCCCGAACTTCATAAATGTCGTCGCCATAGCTTCTATTGGTGATCAAATCCCACCACAGGAATTTGTTGGTGACGGAACCCTGATCGTATTTATTGAAGTCAGATATCTTGCGTCGCATCTTTTCAGTCTTCAATTTTCGCTTCGCCCATTTCTCGGACTTCACGGCTCGCATCCGGTCGATATCATCTTGCGTGTAAAATTTTTGCTTGCCACGCCTACGCTTCGTTTCGAGCTTGTGAATTTTCTGATCGATCTTCGCCGTTTCCAAGTCGACCTGCTGAGCGCTTGAGTCGATGCGGGCTACGGCAAGAATATCCAGATACTGAATTTGTTTCTTGATTCCAAGTTCCTTACGCATGAAGTCGTTCAGGTTCGAATCCACGCTCGCCAGATATTCTCGTCGGGCTTGGGGCATCGAGTTCATGTAGTCAAGAACAGCAGCTCCGAGATCTCGATAAAGTTCGCCGAGTAATCTTTCTGGTGCGGTGACACATTGTTGGTGCTCTGTTTTTAAGGCCAGGATACGATCACGTTGGGCGGCACGATCGTCGTATTCTGGAATGACGACTTTGTATTCTTCTTGTAGCTTCCAATAGTGCCGTTTTAGTTCGTCAGGGGTTTCAAAACTGAGCAACGGCCCATTCTCCAGATCCTCCATCAGAAACGACACGGCTCGCCAATCCCAGAATCGGGTAAAGAATCCAGCCCAATAGTCTTTTTCGAAGTAACCGCGTTGGTCCAACTGAGCGTACCATCTCGAACCGCTCCAATGCATGAATTCTGACCGGAGTTCATTGTGGCGAGGCAGCAACTCTCCAACCCGTTCTCTGGCGGACTGTATTCTGGTGTCATACTGCTGAATCTCATCCATCGACTCAAGCTGGACTCGGCGACGTTCTGCAGTATCGAACCGTTTCTCATAGTCGTTTTTGATATCGAGCAAACCGGGACATTCGAGGTGGCGCTGCAATTCCGCCAGATGCTCGTCGTTGACTTCCGGAATCAGATAGCCAGCCATTTCCTGGCGGACGCGATCGAGCTCCGCTTGCAAACGTTTTGCATTGGCTTCGTGTTGATGTCGTTCCTGAAACAGCCACTCACGCTGTTGTCCCAGGAAGTTCTTGCGATAAAGACAAGCCTCAAGGTAATCGTTGATCCCAAACATCGCTCTCCCATACCAAAGTGGTCTGGAAGATTATCCGCGATTTAGAGTGTTGTCTCCAGTAGCCTGCCGATTCAATCCAAGGCAACATTCATCGGAAGTTCTCAATGGACCCGTTGAAATTATCTGAATTGGATATTTTAGGACCAGCAGGAGCATTTAGGATTTCTGCATGGATTCTACTTTGCCCGGCTGGAATAACATCGGTTCGAATTAATGCGTGACAAACAGCTATCCATTTCGAACGAATACATTTGCATTCGCGAGACCACTGAGCATGACATGGACTTTGTCGTGGCTGCTGAACGTGATTCCGACAATGCACCATTCATTGTTCACTGGTCAAGAGATCAGCATCTTCATGGCATCGGTGATTCCGATGTCGCACACCTGATCATTGAGAACGGTGGCCGGAGAGTAGGTTATTCGATTCTCAGGGGCATGGAATTGGACGCTGGGCCAATTGAACTCAAGCGACTCGTTATCACCAGGAAAGGCTGTGGATATGGACGCAATTCTATTGCGATACTGAAGCAACTGGTGTTTGAGAAACTGCATCGCAGAAGATTCTGGCTCAACGTTCTACGAAATAACTATCGTGCCCGTGGACTCTATCAATCAGCGGGATTTCGACACGAAGGCACTTTGCGAGATGCATTCATGTCTGGAAATAATTGTTTGGATCTGGACTTGATGGCGTGCCTTTCCAAAGACGACTGTGAGAACAAACAACTTCAAATAGCGGATTACGACTTAGAAATCATCCACGCTCTTTCGCCGAAACACATTCTGCAACTTCAAACGATTTACGATCAGCAGTGGCCGGACGACACGAGAACAGCTACAGACATGGAGCAAGCAGTCCTAGGTGCGGAACTGATCATTGGCGTCGTTGACCGAGAGTCAGGGGATCTCGTCGGATTCTGCCGAGTGGTTTCTGATCGCGGCTTTCGCGCCTGGATCTATGGCCTGCTTGTGCGCGACGATTTCCGCGGCCTAGGCATCGGTCGACTGATCATGGAACAAGCTATTTCTCACGAAGCTTTTGTTGACGTGCACGCAATGGAACTAACGTGTAGCCCCAACATGCATGAGTTTTACAGTAAGTTTGGATTCAAGCTTCGTGACTCTGAAACGGTTATGAAACTGACGCGTCGCTGATGACTCGCCCTTTACCCGGCGTTGCGAATCCACGATTCGATCACACGTGCAGCCGAGTCCGGATCTTTCTCAACGAGGGTACCGAGCTTTTGTTCGGCGGCGCGTCGGGCGTAGTCTTCGGGTTGAGCCAAAGCGACCTCGGGCATTGGCTGAGCAACCGCTTCGGCCGGGTCTTCCGGCGTTGCGTTGATCGAAATAATGTCCTCGTTCATCAGCTCATCTGCGTCGCTGTCATCATATTGGTTTTGACGCGTCATGATCGTCAGCAAGACTAACCCGATGCACAACACAGCTGCAGATGGCCAGTGATTCAACGCCATCTCTTTGACCCAGTTTTGCCACGTTAGTAGAGCCACTGGAGCGGCGACTGGTGGAGGCACGAACTGAACGGTAATTGGAAACGGAGTTCCCTGAGCGAAAGAATTCGCCGGTAAGATTGGCTTCACTGATTCGACAAGGCCACGACCAAGCTGATTGATGGCTTGTTGCTTGATGTTTGGTTTGTTATCGGGAAATGCCACTTTCCCAATCGCCATTTGAGATGCAATGGATTCGGGAACCTGCAGAACGACGTGCACGCGGCTCGAGTAAGTTGGTGCCACGGTCACTGGCGTTTCGATGACTGGAACCGGGAGGGATTGGCTTGGTTGCACCTCGTGAATCGAAGCCGAACCATTAGTGCCGATCACGGCGACCGACGGCTGCGAAGGAGCGGCCTCTACTGGTTTGGCGTACGAGACCTGCCTAGCGACAACTGGATTCTTGACCATGTCGACACGAACTTGCACGTCGATGTCGCCGTAATTCTGAATCGCTTTCTGGATTCGCTTTCGATAAAAAGTTTCTTGCTCGAATGGCGACCGTTGTTCAATGGAGACAACCTTCTGCCCAGTTCCGCGGGAACGGTGGGCATAACCAGATGTGACATCAATGACGCGAATATTCTCAGATGGCAAACCTGCGATGGCTCCAGCGATCATCTCGCGGAGTGTTGCAACCTGATCAGAGTCGAGCACGACATCAGTCGGTGGCTCAACGGAGACAACTGCGGTTTGCTGAGCAGGCTCGAAGACAGAACTACTGGACGCAGTATCCATCTCGAACCAGGCATTCTTCACGAAAGGCAAACGCATCACCATCTCGCGAATCAAACGCTTTTTTTGAGACTCTTCAACACGTTTCTGCTGGGAACGTGAGAGAAACGGATTCACGGCAGGAACTGTCTCAGATTCGCCACGCAGGAATTGTGGCAATGCATCGTTTTCGGAAATCGCGTTGAGGCAATCTTCTTTTCGATGCTCAGGAACCATCAGGACTCCCTTTTCGACTTTGCAGCCCGTGATCCCGGATTTGCCAATCGCGAACTCCATTCGCTCGATGTCGCCTTCGCAGAGCTGCTGACTTTCGAGCAGCGCAACGAGCGGCTTTGACTTGCTGGAATGAACCACTTGCAGAACAGCGATGATGGCCAGAATTAAAACTCCAACAATGATCGCTTGTGTATGGCGTTGGTTGAGTTTTTCCTGAATTTGAGTCGGAAGATTCATCCGTGAAGACTCCGCACTTTCTTGAGTTTGTCTATTATTTTACTGGAAGGATCAGGCAGCGCGACGTTGGTTTGAGTTTTCACGTGCGACTGGTTTAGGCACAACCAACACATGAGCCGTTCCGCCCAATGGACAATTCCACGATTGAACGGTCGCATTCATCAGGATGCTCAGTTGATTCAACTTGCCCATATGAGTGTTGGTATCTACCCCAACGATTTTCGGCAAATTGTGTTGGCTCACGGTTGGCTCATCTTCTACGATGGCTTTCCCGCTATCTGCGATTTCGAGTTCCCATTGGTATTCCGCGTTGACCAATGTCGCTTCAAGCTCGCCACCTTGAGGCATTGCTTCGATGGCATTTTCAACCATCGCGGCAACCGCGTGATGGACGAGTTTTCGATCGTAGGGCGTTGCAACTTCTTCGAGATCCAATAGCAGGTTCACGTTTTGTGCTTCGCAAGTGTTTCTGTATTCGGAAACCACCTGTCGTACGAAATCAGACAGCGAATTTTGTGATAGTTGGACCATGAGCGACTTATCAATGAGGTCGAGGGCAGTTCGAACATGGCTTGTACCGAATTCAGAATGCTTACGCAATGTTGGTTGCAAACTCAATGAGATAGGCAGTTTGGGTCAAAAAGGGGAACGTTATCGCAACCTCTTCGGTTAATCAACGCGATCCGAATGCGGAACAGTTCAATAGTCTCCGAAAAAAAGGCCTGAATTGACTTCCCAATTTGTAACTGGGGCCGAAAGCACGCTTTGGGTTGGATGAAACGAGCGACCGTGGCGCTCAGCTTTCCATACTCCGACAGGGCGGGCCTGACGAAATGCGGAATCTATTGCGGGATTATCCCCCAGCAAGGTCGTTGAATGATTGAATTTTTCAAGAACGAAATCGCCCGAATCGGCTACTTCAACTGGTGGCTGGTCGCGATCTACATTGCTCTGCTAACAGTGTTCCTGTTCGGGGTGTTGCGTCCGCGGCGAAAGAGCGAATGGCAATCTGCGGGCGCTGCTCAAGCGTGGGTCGTTGCACTCTACGCAGAAATGTACGGTACGCCACTGACGGCTTACCTCGTTATGGGTTGGCTGGGCAGAAGCCAGCAAGACGCAGAGCAACATTTCAACGGGCATCTCTGGCCCATCATTTTTGGAGCGGACGAATCGAAGATTATTTTCGCTCAGTTTCTATGCACTGTCATCGGCCAAACACTGATCCTCATCGGTTCAATGTTGGCAATTTTTGGATGGAGACAACTTCATCGTGCCGTGAAAAATGAAAACCTCGCGACGACAGGGCTGTATCGATTCGTTCGCCATCCTCAGTACACAGGTTTCTTCCTGTTTTTATTGGGAAGCATGATCAATTGGCCAACGCTGATCACAATGCTGACATTACCAATTCTCTGGTACGTCTATTTAAGATTGGCACGCATGGAAGAAGCCGATGCGTTGCAAAAGTTCGGAGAACGCTATCGGCAGTACAGTGAATCAACTGGCAGATTCGTTCCGTGGATTGGTCGGATTACTGTACCGAGTCCATAGACTCAACCCGCCAGCGGACAGCCGATACATGACACGGAGCAATCACGTTGTCTCGTTCACCAACACCTGGACCGACCATGCCAAGATCGTTTTCGTAAATTGCATCGTCACCAATTGCGTGCGACGACACGAACTGAACGTGTCCGTCTGCAAAGAAGCAGTTCTGACCTTTACCAGCGTGATTTTGGCTGCTGCGGCCGGGCAACTCAGCCGACGGCATATCCGCGATGATCATTGTGTGCGCAGAACCATCATTCCGCGGCGAAAAATATTTGTCGCCATCGAAGAAACCGAGTGCGAATCCGAAGTGGCCTCCCACGCGACGGAGCAACGTTTCCTTTCGCGAACCTTGGGCAGAGCGAAGCTGCTGGATCGTTGGAATCCGCAAAGGCTCACTCTCCGCTCGCCCCGCACAGGCAAACAGAGACTCGTCATCGACAAGACCATTACTGATCAGAACCGGCGCAAACAGGCCATTGCTTGTCGACAACAGGTTGGCACCTGAAGTGTTAATGAACTGGCCGTTATGCAGGTCGCTGTAGACCAGCATCGCGTTGCCAACTTGGGTCAAATTGTGTTTGCATGATTCGATCCGACCTTGGAATCGAGAATGGGAGATCGCGGGCAAAAGAATACTGGCGAAGATCGCAAGGATCGCGACTCCAGCAAGCAGGTCGACTCTGGACCATGATTGCGGGTGAACGAGGCGGTCGGAGAACCGACTGAATGAGAACGGCTCTAATTCGGTATTGGGAGACGCCGGCGAATCATCGAACATATCGCGGATCGCGTCGGAGTCCGATGCACCAAAAATCCCTCCAATGGCATTGGAGCCTTCAAAAAAATCCTGCTTGTTGTGCTTTAAGCTGGAGACCAGCTCACATGTGCGTCTCGCCAAACCGGGACGATTGCCTGGGGTTCCGTAGGTCAGGCTTTCCAATGGAGACATTGCTTGACGCAGCTCCAACATCTGCTCCTCAACCTCCGGGTTGGCATCTATCTGTTCCAGAAGGTCACGTTCTTCCTGAGCATCCAATGCTCCTAGAACGTAACCCAGCAAATCTTCTTGCGATGGGTGTTTCACGGGTAATTCTCAAAGGTTCTGGTCGATCCGATTCAATCATTGAATCGGAAGGCGAAATAGTCATTCCGGCTTATTCGACCTGCGAAGTATGGTTCCAAACATCGGTCAATCTTGCGATCGCAGCGTGCAGTCGACTCTTGACAGTCCCGACCGGTACATCCAGCACCTCAGCAGCTTCCCGGTACTTCATCCCCTGATAGTAAACCAGTTGAATCAGCACGTTCATCGACTCTGGAAGTTGGTTGAGTGCTTTTCGCACCAGACGTCGACGCTCGGTTTCAAGAGCAGCGTTTGCTGGATCAGGATCATCGCTTTCGAGCAGATTGATCAGGCGTCCAACATCTTCACTGTCTTGCATACGAGGCGTATCGAGGCTGACATTGCGATGCCGCTTGTTTCGACGCTTGGCATCGATAGCGGCATTGGTTGCGATCGTGTAAAGCCACGGACGGAAACGACGACCTTCCTCGAACAGATGGCTTTTGAGGTGAATGTGTAGGAACGTGGTTTGAAAAACGTCCTCTGCCATTTCCGCATTGCCAAGGTATCGACGCAGGTAACTAAACAACTCACGCTCGTACCGGTAGACCAACGACGCGTACAATTCGCGATCGCCTGTTTCTCGATAATCGATAAGTAGTTGTTCGTCAGTCACTGGTTCTGATTTTGCTTTCAGTTGTCGATCCGAGTCGAAATAGATGTCGTTGACCGTAGCTTCCATGATTATTACGCGTTAGCCTGGTCAGAGTTCGATGAAATTGGTGATTTCATGAACCTTTGACCCCTTTGACGCGCCTCCTTTGCTTTTTCTTACGAATAGTCCCATTTTTCGCGGTTTTGTGGGCATTCACTCCCGCCGCTTTCTCAGTATCGCGGGGCGTTTGACACGTCAGGTCGTTTGACAGCAAAATTCTCGCGTTCTAAATTCATTCCGCGTTTTGCTGGCAATTTTGACTTGGTAAAATCGCCCCAGCCCTCAGAAGGCTCTTATTGCAAGAGCTATGCCGAAGAAGGAATCGAAGTGACAAATAAAAAGTATCTGTGGGCTCAAACTGGCGATATCAACGCGTTTTTTGGGCTTATGCTCGATAACATCGCGGGGCTGGTACTACTGGTTGGTTTGCTATCAGGTGTGTTTGGGTTCCCTGTAGAATTTGCAATTTGTTACATGGTCCCCGGGACTGCCATCGGAGTCCTTGTCGGTGACTTGTTATTTTTCTTTCTTGCGTTTTGGTACGCCAAGAAAACCGGCAAGACAGATGTCACCGCGATGCCACTGGGGCTCGATACACCCAGCACCTTCGGAATGGTGTTTCTCGTTTTAGGACCAGCCTATGCCGCAGGCATCGGCGATGGCTTGACAGAAACCGACGCTGCGATGCACGCTTGGCACATTGGCATGTGTGCGATCCTCATCACGGGTGTGATCAAAGCGGTTTTGAGTTTCTTCTCAGGCTGGATTCACCGCGTCGTTCCAAGAGCAGGACTTCTTGGTTCGCTTGCTGCAATCGCTCTGGTCCTGATTGCGTTCAGTCCACTGGCAAAGATTTCCTCTTCGCCAATCGTTGGCTTCGCTTCATTGGCGATTGTGTTGGTAACTCTGGTCGGCCGGCAACGCCTTCCTGGTGGAATCCCTGGTGCTTTGGCAGCGGTGGTTGCTGGTACAGGCATTTACTATCTGCTTTTTGGTATCGGTGAATCGTCCGGAGTTCCGTTGGTCGAGAAGTTGCCTCCGATGGATACCGTTTGGTTCCCGCAACAATGGTTTGAAGCCTTCAAGTTTGAATGGCTTGCGAAGTTCCCGGACACCATTCCCTATTTGGGTTACGTGATCCCGTTCGCGGTTGTGACCGTCGTCGGCGGCATTGACTGCGCTGAAAGTGCGGCTTCGGTTGGCGATGACTATCACACGCCAACCATTATCGGCGTCGAAGCTTTCGCAACGTTGCTGGCAGCATGTTGCGGCGGCGTCATTCAAACGACTCCCTACATTGGCCATCCAGCCTACAAAGCAATGGGTGGTCGAGCCGCCTACACGTTGATGACGGCACTGTTCATTGGCGGTGCAGGATTGATCGGCTACTTCTCTCTGATGTTCCAGTGGATTCCAGAAGCCGCCATTTTACCGATCCTGATTTTCATCGGCATCGAGATCACAGCCCAGAGTTTTCAGGTTACGCCAAAGAAACATTACGCAGCGCTTGCCGTGGCATGTCTTCCCGCGATCGCCAAATTGATTGCACTTTCGGTTGGAGATTTCGCGGGAGAACTTGGGGCGAACATAAGTGAGCGTTTGTCGCATTCACTCCTCTACATCAACGTCCTGGCCGGTGGTTTCATTTTCACCAGCCTCATTTGGGCGTCAGCCACCGCAAAAATGGTCGACCGAAAATATCTCGCAGCGGGACTTTTCTTTGCTCTCGGCGGAGTCTTCACCCTGTTCGGAATCATGCATTCGCCGCTTGCCGGAGACAAAATGTTCTTGCCAACGGACATGGGCAACGGAGACATTTTTAACCCGGACAAGATCGCAGCCGTGCGTGACTTTGCAGTCGCCTACTTTGTGATGGCTGCAATCATGATTGGACTTTGGCAAGCGATTCCCGAAAGCGAACTCGTTCCAGAAGAATCGGCACACTAATGTGCCTGTGGCTTCCAGCCGCAGGTCTTTGTCGTAACGACGGCTTCCAGCCGTTGATGGTACAACCGGAAGCCGGCAGAACCGAATTGAACTAACGACCGCGACCACCGCGTCGGCTTGGTCTCATTTCGTCAGCGGTCAATTCGCCGTCGCCATTTTTATCCAGTGACAACAACGTCTTCGGGGCAGCTTCGATTTCGCTTGGTGAAAGCTTGTCATCGCCGTCTTTGTTGATCGCTGCGATCGCCGGCATCATCATCACACGCTGGGCTCTCGCATCGACTTGCTCGCTTCCTCGCTGAGGTCGACCGGAGTCAGCTTTTTTGAAGCCCCCCAACTCCTGTTGAATCGCAGTCTCTAATTCATCCGGCTTGAAGCCCCGGGGGCCTTTATCACCGGCGTATGCAATCTTGCCGTCTTTCCCAACCAGATAAAGCCGGTCGGGACTCGACGCGTAATCTCGCGATGTCTTGTCGTCGATATTGTCAAGCAATGCCGGAATCTCGAGCTTCATATCCTCAAGGAATTTCACCGCAACGGAACGACGTTCTTCCGTTGATACTGGTTGCTCAACTTCCGTTCCGTTCGGACGATCACTATCGATTGCGTGCGCTTCGCGACAATAAACGACGAAAAACTGGACTTGATCACCGTACTCTGCTTGCATTTCTTTCAGTTGACCAACTGAACGTACAAATGGCGGTCAGGTACAACTCCCGAATAGAAGCGCTACCGGTTTTTTGCCCGCAAAATCAGACAGTGTCACCGTTTCATCGGCATCCGTGATTTTGGTCAACGAAAAATCGGGGGCTACTTGGCCCGCCACGGGGGCTTCACCGGAACGCCGACGATTCGATCGAACGCTCCAATCTTCTTTCGTGACCACTCCGTCGCCGTCATTGTCGAGACTTTCAAACGCGTCCTTGCCGCGAGTGTATTCTTCCAGCGAAATCTTGCCGTCCTTGTTCGAGTCGTATTTCTTGGCCACAAAATCCCAGCCACCTCCTCCACGGCCGCCTCGTCCCTCTCGATTGCGCTGAGCGTCGGCCATTTCAACTCCCATTTGAACAACAAGAATAAAGGTTGCCGAAAACAATATCGGCCAACATCTGAAAGGGGATTTCATGATCTTTCCTCGGGTTAAATGAATTCACACCCTATGAACCACGTGAAGATCTTGAGGTGGCGACAGAAAAAATTCCTCAGCCACCAGATATTCTCAACAACGCTTCAAAATCAGCTTTCAACGCCGAATTCTCCCACCCCGGAGCCACGGCTTTGATGTACTTCAACATTTTGGCGGCCTCGGCATTTTCCCCGGACGCCTGCAAAAGCTTCGCGACGTTGTACTTGGCCTCAAACCACGGCGAAGAATGCGAAGCCGTACGCGACGCAATCGATCGCCAAAGCTTGATCGCATCGCCAGCAGCCGAGATGCGTGCCAGTGACAATTGTGCAGAAAGGTTCTTGGGTTCCTCCGCAATCAACTGTTGGAAAATTGCCAGGGCTTCCTTTCTTCGTCCAAGCATCACCAGTGCAGACGCTTTGCTTTGATTGAACATCTGCTTTGACTTGGCATCTTTCGAATCCGAAAGTGCATCTTCGGCGATCGCCAGTTTAATCTGCCCAAGTTGCGTTGAATCGTCAAGCCGATCGATCAATGACAGCACCTGACGAACAACGGCGGCATCAAAAGGCATTGCGTTCGCTCTCGCAAGCAACTGCTTGGCCTCACCAATGTCCCCGCTGGCAATTGCCAACAGGTACTGAAACTCTGTGTTCGAAGAGGCCGAATCGAAACTCGCAACACTTCGCATGCGACCGGCCGATTCCACGGGAGATTCCGCACTCCAAGCCAATCCAAGCTCTGTCATCGCGACAGCAACAGACGGCTTTGCAGCGTCACCACTACCACGGTAGACATCCTCCCAGCGTTGAACCATTCGATTTGCCATTGGCTTCGTAACGACGCCTTTCGTCTCGGTATCAGAAAGTTGTTTGCGGCATGCAAATCTCGCAAGCTTTATGCCCCCAAGGAAATGCGTACTCTGCGATCCAATATTTGTCAGTGTTTCGAACGCGGATGAATACTCTTTGCGATTGAGTTGCTGCGAAGCCAACCAATAGCGAGCTTGATTGGCCGTTTCGGAACTCGACCATTGGTTGATGTGGGTTGAAAGCTCTTCCTCGAATCGATCTGACTTGGCTTTCGACAAATTCCAACAGCCGCGCAAATGAATCGAAGCCGAAAGTTGCTCAGATGAATAAACGGTTGCTGGCTTGAGCAAAGTCGACGCCGCCTCTGCATGCTTCTTTTGCTTCTCAAGCACCATTGCTGCGCGAACCGTCGACGTTAAACCATCCGCACGTTCGCCACCTGAAAATTGGGAATCGGCAACCGAAAGAAATCCTCGCACCGCGGCCTCGAAATCACCATTCTTTTCGGCATTCTCTGCAGCCTGAAGCAACATTCGTGTTTCGGCAGAATCGATTGTCGCATTTCCCACGGGTGCGGCACCAGTGCCAGATCCAGACAGAAGAGCAACGTCAGCTCGCCGAGACCAGTACGCACCGTGGCTGGCCGAGACGTCATTCGCGAGCCTAGAAGCTTTCTCAATTTGCCCCGACGCAACGAGCAATTGAATCAATGCAATTTCAGTTTCCGCATCGTAACGCGATTTTGCAGCTCGATCTGCAAGACTTCTCATTCGCTGTGTATCGCCGATCGCGATCGCCAGAGCCACCTCTTCCTGAAGCAACATGCCATCGGTGGATTTTGGTCGTTTGTCATTTCGGACCGTCTTCAAAATTTGATCTGCTGCTGAAAACTCACCCAACATCCGGCGGCAGGATGCTTCGTCGATCCACGTCTTCCACCACAACGGTTTCGAATTCACAACGGCCGCTCGAACTGCTGTCAACTGAGTTAGGACTCGACCCAACGCATCGATACGGTTCAGGTTTTCGCTTGCGGAACTCGTATCGGCTAATTCAGCGCTGGTCAGGTTTACGATCGCCAGTTGATAGTCCAGACTCGTGCCAAGTGCACGAAGTTGATCGCTACTGAGCATATGCGGAGACAGATTTTGATTGGCTTGTACTTTAACTGTATCGAGTCGCAATTGCCGTGTTCGATTGAGAATCGTTCGCGCAGCCAGCAGCTGTTTCAAGCCAATCTCACGACCGTTTGAAGTGGAACTCTTGGCAGCAACTTCTTGTTGCAAGAGTTTCCCGAAGGACAAATGCGCCAAAGCTTGTTGCAGCCCAACCAATACAGCTCGCGGATTCTTCGGGTGGGCGGCAAAAAATTCTTCGGCAATTCGATCGACTTCTTGCCACTGTTGCTCACGGTTTGCACCTGTTCGTGATTTGGATGTCTGAACACGGATGCGCTCGATTGCGATTGACGCGAAATCGGTCGGCGTAACGCCATCACGACTTAGCAAATTCAAGCAATGTGCTTCAGCGAGTTCAAAAAGGGCTCGGTCGCGTAGGCCGCCAACGAGGTCTTGTTCGCGTTGGCTGAAGACCGATTCCTGAGCACCACAATCGGAGATCATGAAACTGATCAAAACCAATATAAGCCCGAAACGCAAGTTTTGAAGTTGCACTAATACAAGCCCGAAGCGCAAGCGAGTGAATAATCGCAGGGGGGTTCGACTCACTCGCTTGCGTTTCGGGCTTGTATTGAAACGCTTCGCGTTTTCGGTTTTCAAAGGTTGTTTCCAGATGGAATCCGAATTTTCAGGCAAAGTGTGCATCATCAAAAATCGCAAGCGAGTGAGTCGATGTGTCCTAACGCAATTCACGCTCTTGCGTTTCGGGCTCGTACTGCGAACAATCATTTCCCACCCGATACAGCAAATTGAACTTTTGCAAATCCACTCACCTTCGCGGCGTCCCAAGCATTCACAATGTGCTCGAGAGGCACTTCCTGATCGGGATACAAAATCACGGGAGCATCAGTGCTGATATCCGCGATGGTGGCTAGCTGTTGCTTCACCGCCGCCAAATCAGGAAGCGGCTGATCGCTGACAAACCAACTCGGCGAATTGCCTTCGAACTTGATACGGATCACCAAGTTATCCAAATCTGCGGGCTCAGGGACGTCCACGCTTTCGACTGGATCGGTACCAGCTGCCTGGGAGAGTTGGCTTGGCATGACCTGCTCAACGACGGCAAAACTTGCTGTCCAAACAAAGAAAACCAACAACAGAAACACGACATCGATCATCGGTGTCATTGCTGCATCGATATCCACTGCAGGTCCGGTTTGTATGTACTGGCTGGGTTTTTTCATGAGCCACCTCCGGCATCGCGGTAAACCGCAAAACCAACGTTCCATATTCCGGATTGAGTGCAACTCAACATCACAGGTTCAATTTGCGACCAAGGAGCCGAACGGCTCGAACGAATTCGAACTTCGATGTCTTCACCTTTTTCATCGCGAACCGCTTTGAGCATCGGAACCAGTTGAGCTTTTGTCAGCGGCCGTCCGGAAACGAGCAAGTCTCCGTTGTCGAGAATGTTGACCGTGACGCGAGGCAAATCCTGATCGATGTCGTTGTCCGCGGAAGAAGCCAATGGCAAATCGAGTTCCTGTTGCGTCTCCTGCTTCTGCAAATGACTGCTGACAAGGAAGAAGATGATCAGCAAGAAGACAACGTCGATCATCGGCGTCATGTTGAAGCCCAGTTTTCGCACAGGTTGGTAGCGAGGAATCTGCATTTATTGTGGCTGTGGCGTCTCGCCACAGTACCTAATTCTTAAGTTATTTGATGCTGCGGCGAGACGCCACAGCCACATACTTCTAGTTTTGCGAGGGTCTTTTCGCTTTGCGGCGAAGCGGACTAAAAACATGCTGAGCCTGAAACGCTGCCTCGGCGACCAATTGATCGATTCGATTTCGGAAAACGGCGAAGGCTCCAATCGATGGGATCGCTACGATCAAACCTCCGACTGTTGTCACCAACGCCTGGTAAATGCCCTCGGCAAGCTGCGGTGCACTGGCTGTTCCTTGCGTTGACGCCACGTTTTGAAACGCCACGATCATTCCGATGACGGTACCCAACAGCCCAACCATTGGAGCAATATTGCCGATCACCGAGAGGTATTCGATCTTTCGAAACAGCCTCGCCGACTGCTCAGCCAAGGCTTCTTCAACTGACTTTTCGACCGAGTTCCAACCAAACTCCAGTTCGGAAATCCCGTGCATCAGCACGAACGACAGAAAGCTCGGATTCTCGCGACACGCCGTTTGCGCGTCAGCCACATTGCCGCTCATCAAGGACTGCCGAACACGCTCACCGAGTCCATCAGGCATCAAGTCCTTTCTTCGAACGGTCAGCAAATGATCGATCACTAGGTACGCCGACAGAATCGAGAGCGTCAACAACAGGGTAATGATCAGGATTCCGATGATCCCGCCGGAGAAGATGATTTCGAAAAACCCCTTCCCTCCTTCGGCATCAACGTCCTGCAGCAACGGCATTGCAACCGCGTAAAAATCAATTGGACCAAACAGTGTCACCAAACTTCTCCTTCAGTTCGTTTCGCAAAGCTTGCGATTGTTGTTTCCGGTTTGTTTTCTTGAGCAGCCAAGCAGCCTGATAGAGCGCCGCTGCTGCCAGTCCACCTTGCTGGGGATCGTTGATCGGAACTCGCATGAAGTTCACGATCGCGTCGTTCTCTTTGTTCGATTTGCTTTGTGCTTCCGCGATCAGATACCAAGCCCCACAGCGAACTTTTTCCGGCATCGACTCGGCCTGTTCAATTCTAATTGCTAATCGCTTTTCGTCCGGCGCGACGGTGTCCAAACGCCAAAGCTGAGCTTTCGCGAGCGAGGAGATCACAGGATCGAAATCCCGAGCGAGCTTTTCCAATCTCGGTTTGGCTTTTTTGTTCTTTTGGTCGGCCAGCAGCCAGCTTGCTCCCATCAACGCAATAATGGGATCATTCGACTCCAGCCAGTATTGAGCTTTCTTGAGTTGCTGTCTGTTCGGTCGGCTTGACGTCCACACCAGCGGAGCCAAGTGTCGAAAACGACTCTGCGGATCATCGTCGACGACTTTGAGAAAATGGCTGGCCGCATTACCGAAGTCTTCTTTCGCCAAATAGCACTGAACCAGTTTTGCGTAAACGATGTTCTGCATCCATTCACGCGGCTCGGTTTCGAGCGCTGATTCAAACTGCGTCGTCGCCAGATCGTAGCGATAACCGTTGAGCAGAAGGTTTCCTTTTTCGTAGCCAGGGTGCCACGCAGTTTCGATTCGGATCAGTCGATCGGCATCAAACTCCTTTACCCCTGTCGTGCCTTTGACCGAAATCGTGTCACCGATCCAGCTCACAATTTCGCCTTTGCGTTTTGCTTCGCCGTCGCCGTTGGTCTTCTCCAGAAAGACAACGTCCTGTGCATGCACGATCGAAGTGGCAGCGCAGAACGCTATTGCAACGATTCCAGTGAGCCAGATTTTCGAACGACAGTGCATGCATTTCCCTTGCGAGTGACCCGAAGTTTACCACGTCGAGCGATTTTGGACACGTTCGGTCCATCTCACCGCAATCCCGCCAATAACGAGGTCAACGTCTTCGGACTTTCCAAAATTTTTCGTCTACGAGTGACCAGTTGTGTCACCTGCGCGGCCAATCATGTCTTCAGACATTCACCGAAACGGAGAAATCATGATCAAGCCAATCGGACCTCAATACATTGCCGCCAAAGAGAACCAGAGAGTTGGATTATCTCATGTTTCAAGCGTTATAGAACGCCTGATGCGGATCTATGGGCTGGAAGATGAAATGATCGAGCAGCAAGAGTTGGAAGCTGCGGAAATACAGACGGCAGAGTTCAATGCGGAGCAAGCCCCGCTGCCAGCACTTCCCGTATTGGCTGGGACGCAGAATAGATTTGCGTGGTTTGAGTAAATCACGTCAATACAAGCCTGCGAGCCATTTGTTTTTCCAACTTAAACCGATTCCACAACTTCACGCCGGGCGATCGCCATCCAGTCAACTTCCGTTTCACACGTCTCTGAATCGTGATGCACGCGAGTAAGAACTGGCGCAACACTTCGACTTGCGAGCTGCTCATAGTTCGATTCTCGACTCGAGTCACCCTGAAACGCCTGAGCATCGTTGAGAATAATTCCCGCGACATCCAATCCATCACGAAAACAGCTGGCCGTGATCGTTGCCTGCAAGCCCTGGTTGATCGCTCCGATTCGATTGTCAACGACGACCAAAACTGGATAGCCAAAGTCATGTGCAACGTCAGCAAAGTAACTGTCGTCATCGACCGGTGACATCAACCCACCGCAGCCTTCAACAATCACGACATCGCAATGATCAGTCCAAGCTTCGAGGCCACTTCGCACCAGATCGGCGTCGACTTCGCGGCCTTCGGCACGTGCAGCAAGATGCGGTGAGAGAGGAGCCTGAAAACGCTGAGGACAAACCTTGTCCAAGCTCAGCGGATTGCCAGCGGCCTCCCAGAGCAAAATCGCATCGTCGGACAAAACATCACGGCCGTCAGAAACGCAATCGCTTGCGAGCGGTTTATAAACGCCGACACGATGTCCGGCTTTGACGAGTTCTCTCACGATGATCGTACTAACATAAGTCTTACCGATTTCGGTGTCCGTTCCGGTAACGAACAGTCCGTATGGTGGTTTGGCAGGCATGGCTTAAACTGGTCTATGTTGGTGGAGCGTTCGGTTGTCGAGCAGCTTTCCGCAAAACTTTGACAGCCGAATTTGATGGTGGTCGTATGAGTAAAAAGAAAACAGTCAACGTCGCCGCGATTCAACTTCCCTGCGTCTCAGACGTCAGGGAAAATATGGATCGGACTGCGGAAGCGATCAAAAAGGCCGCAGCCGCAGGGGCGAAACTAATTTGTTTGCAGGAATTGTTTAGCAGCCGCTACTTTTGTCAATCCGAGGATCACGATCAGTTCAAATTAGCTCAAACAATTCCTGGTCCGATCACCGAGCGAATTAGCTCACTGGCAGCCGAATTAGGCGTTGTGATCATCACCGGTGTTTTCGAACGCAGGGCTCCGGGGCTGTTTCACAACTCGGCGGTCATCATCGAATCGGACGGAAGCATCGCCGGTATTTACCGAAAAATGCACATTCCAGACGACCCTTTTTTCTACGAGAAATTTTATTTCACGCCCGGCGATCTGGGCTTCCAATGTTTTGACACCTCGGTTGGAAAAATCGGCGTTTGCATCTGCTGGGATCAGTGGTTTCCTGAAGCAGCACGACTGACAGCACTCGCCGGAGCGGAGATTTTGGTCTACCCAACAGCCATTGGTTGGCAGGCGCCCGAAAAGGACACTTTCGGCCAGAGCCAGCTTTCCGCTTGGCAGACGATGATGCGCTCACACGCGATTGCCAACGGAGTGTTCCTCGTTGCACCGAATCGAGTCGGTGTGGAAGACAACATCCAGTTCTGGGGACACAGCTTCATGGCCGATCCTTACGGCAACATGATCACTGAGGCAGACGAGCACGGCCCTGCAACGATCCATGCCGATTGCGACCTGAGCCTGATTGAAACCGCACGGACGCACTGGCCGTTTCTGCGGGATCGACGAATTGATGCTTACGGCGATCTAACGAAGCGAATGCTGGATTAGACGCCAGAAACCTTGGGCCGAATCAAGGACGCAAGGGATGCCGGTGCAGCGCAAAAGCCTCTTGCCGATTTACGTTCAACGATGGTAGCACGGCCAAGAAGTCCGCTGCTCCGGCAATCACCAAGTTCGCTGAATCCGGCCTACACAGGCTTGCTTTTTTCAACGTTCTTGGCCACGGATCACACGGATTGGCACAGATCCAAAATCCATATTCATCGGTGGTTTAAAAAACGCTGCAGCATGCAGTAACAACTAGGTTCGAGTAAGTCTGCGAAAGACTCACCTATAATTTCGCCGCGTACGCTTTGATCTTTGCTCGAATTTCCGGACTGTTCCAAACGTCGCGAACCTGCTGGCCAAATTTTTCTTCAAGACGATCAGCTTGAGAGAGAAATGGTTCGCGGATCTGTTGCTTCATCAATTGGAACGTCGCGGCGGGAATCGCGGCAAGACGCTTCGCATGCTCGACTGATGATTCTAGCAGCTTATCTTTGTCAACAATTTCGTCCACTAAGCCAACGTGCACTGCAACTTCATCTCGGTAGTTAGCCCCTGAATTCAACATCGCTTGAAGCGAGTTCGGTGTTGCCACGCGTCTGACGATCTCGACAGCGATGGCAGGAAGTGGCACTCCGACGCGAAGTTCCGGCAAACCGATTCGGGCTCGCGATGTCGCAAACCGAAAGTCACCGCATGATGCGACGACACACCCGCCAGCGATTGCGTGGCCGCTGAGTGCGACAACCATCGGCTTTGGGAAAACAAACGCATCGTGGAAACATTTGCACAGCGAATCGATGAAGGGCTGAACATAGGAGGGCTCTTCGGCAACGACTCGCTTGAGGTCGACTCCGGCTGAGAACACTTTTTCGCCGGAGGTTAAAACGATCGCGCTCACGTTTTCGTCTTTTTCCAATTCGGCGAGTTCGGCCGAAAGGAGTTGACACCACTCGATATTCATCGCGTTGACTTTGCCATCGGCGAGCGTCAGTGTCGCGATGTTTGATTCAGTTTGAATATCGATCATGGGCCCGTAGTGACGGCTTCTAGCCGTCGCAATAGTTCAAGGGTGTGACGGCCGGAAGCCGTCACGACAAACTTGCCGACGGCGCGAAGCGTGAGTCAGGATGGCAATATTTGATTGAGTTTGAATATCGATCATGAATCCGTAGTGACGATACAAATGATTGCGGCTGGAAGCCACAACCACGACTAAGCCAAGCGATCCGTTAACCAAGCGATGACTTCCGCATACTCGTTCTCAGTTGAAAGTTCCGTCTGAGAGCCGTCGGCAAGCCATTTGATTTGAACTTTGTTCGCTGCCATTTCATCATCGCCAGCGATCAAAACCGCATCAAACCCGCGTCGATCAGCGTATTTAAATTGCTGGTTTAACTTCTTCGCATCCGGGAAAACTTCGGTTTTGATTCCACCAGAACGAAGTTGATTCGCCATCGTCAAATAGCTGGTCAAATGATCTTTGGAAAACTGCACGATCATCACGTCAGCGGTCGTTCGCGTCGCAGGCAGCATCTCCAGTGTTTGCATCGCGGCGAGCAAACGATCGAGACCAAGCGAAGCTCCGATGCCAGGCAGTTCCTGTTTGGTGTAGAGCTGAGCCAGATTGTCGTAGCGGCCGCCGGAACACACGCTGCCGATCGAAGGAAGGTCGTCGAGGAACGTTTCGTAAATCGTTCCGGTGTAATAATCCAAACCACGAGCAATCGAAACGTCAACTTGCAGTTTGGCATCGGTGATTCCAACCGCGGCTGCCGCATCGATCACGGCTCGAAGCTGCTCAAGTCCTTCCTCCGCAAGCTCATTGCCAACGCAAAGCGGCTCAAGCTTCTTCAGGATCTCTGCGTTGGAACCCTTGACCTCGGCAAGCTGCAGGATCTCGGTGATTTGTACTTCGGTCGCCGATGTCGTCTCCAGCATTTCTTTGGCGACTTCTTCGCGGCCAATCTTGGAAAGTTTGTCGAGCGCACGAAGTACCGGAACGCTGAACTCAGCAAGGCCAGACTTCTCTAGCAAACCGTTGAGCACTTTGCGATTGTTGACTCGAATCGAAAACTTCTCGAAGCCGATCGCTCGCATCAAGTCATAGATCACCAAACCGGTCTCAATGTCACTTGCAATCGAACGAGTTCCGATCGTGTCGAAATCACACTGGATGAATTCGCGATAGCGCCCAGCTTGCGGACGTTCGCCACGCCAAACGGGAGCAATGTGATACCGCTTGAACGGCATCCCCAACTCGCTTGCGTTCTGTGCGACGAATCGAGCCAACGGAACGGTCAAGTCGAATCGCATCGCCACATCGTGCTTCCCGTGATTGAAACGGAACATCTGGCGATCGGTTTCTTCGCTGCCTTTGCCGCAAAGGATTTCGGAGTACTCCAACGCAGGAGTGTCGATCGGAACGAAACCGTACGAGCGATAGACTTGCTTTGCGGTTTCAATCAGGCGCTCTCGCGGAATCATGACTTCAGGCAGGAAGTCGCGGAAGCCACGGAGCGTTCGGGGAGTAATCAGGTTCGACATTGGTTTGTTGGTTGGGTTGTTGCTGATGCCGTCGTTATTAATTCATACAAATGATTGCGGTTGGAAGCCACAACCACGTTTTGTACTATGAAAGAATCGGCAGACCGACTGGCTTTCTGCTGCGAAACGTTTCTGGCTTGTTGAATCGCGCGTTGGCGTATTCTTCGATCTGTTCCGGCGTCTCAAAATATTGCTCGTAAGTGTACGAATCGTCGTACTCACACTCGTCCGTGTTGTAGTCGCGGCAAATCTGAGGTCGGGTTTCGTAAATGCCGCATCGGT
Source organism: uncultured Pirellulaceae bacterium (assembly GCA_964352885.1). Lineage (GTDB taxonomy): Bacteria > Planctomycetota > Planctomycetia > Pirellulales > Pirellulaceae > Mariniblastus. The sequence continues at coordinate 27,506 of CAYGUE010000010.1, read as the reverse complement.
AGTCGTCTCGAAGATGTTTGCAAGTCGTGTGAACCAACAGATACCAGGTCACGCCTTCCACAAACAAAGAGGCTTGATCATGCAGCAGATACCAGCGTAGATACTCGAAATCGGCAAAGGTTCTGGGCGTGTCGATCGAAAGCGCAAAGTAATGGCAACATTTGGCCGTGCAGTACTCGCAGAGGCTTTCGTTGGGACCGAGGTCTTCGCGTCGCATGCGAATTTTGGGTTTGTTCATGTTTTGAAGCGTAGTTTGGAGTGCAACAACATTGCCGAAGTACGCATATTAGACTAACAAGACGCTTTGTCATCGAGTCGCTTTCGATTCAGCTCACAATTTTCTGGCACCGTTATCCTGACATCCATGCACCTGGTCACCATTCTCTCCCAGCTCGACGCTACCACGGAGAGTCAACCGCTGCGCGGGTTTCTGGAGATCATCGGCCAAACGTTCTGGTTGCTGTTGGTTTTGATTGCTCCGTTCGTGATTTTCGCGCTGCTGATCCATTTCCTCGAACGGCTGATCCAAACGCGACTGGCGAGTCGCTTCGGCTGGAAGAGCGTTCTGTGGACAGGTTGGTTGGGAACGCCAATTCACGAACTCAGCCACTGGGTGCTGTGTAAATTATTCCGACATAAAGTGCTCGAGATGGCACTGTTTGAGCCGGATGTTCGATCCGGACGACTGGGCTTTGTGCGGCATTCCTGGAACACCGGAAACTGGTTCGAAGAAGTCGGCAACTTCTTCATTGGCCTGGCACCGCTGATCGGAGGTTCATTGGCGCTGGCCGGACTGCTTTGGTTCTTCTATCCCGATGCCGTTGTGAACATGATCTCGAGCTCTGGGATCGGATCCGACGTTGACTCACTGGAGCGGCCTTCATTCGTCAGCATGATTTTCGCCAGTGTCTGGTCGCTATTGAGCGACTTAATCTCTCCAGCACATTTGGTGTCTTGGCGATTCTGGCTGTTCACGTATCTGGTGTTGTGCGTTGCGAGTCATATGGCTCCAAGTCGCAGTGACTATGACGGCGCGAGCCGTGGCGTTTCCATGGTGATTCTGGTCGTCGTGATCTGTCTGTCATTGATCTCCCTGCTGGGCTTCGAGACCGATCGTGTCGTCCAAGCCATGTTGCGATTCATGAGCCCGGTCTTCGGGTTGCAAGTGATCGCAATCGTGATTTGTGCCTTCGCGACGACGATCGTTTGGCTGTTGACCATCGTTTTCCAAGAACGGTTTGAAGTGAATTAGCGTTCGTTTATCGTGACATTAAGCAGAACTTTGCTCCTACGACCTGACTATCTAATCCAACATGACCGACACTTGCAATAAATTTACGTGACGATCACTGGCTCAGATGAGCTCGAATTCGGGTTGTGCCAGTCGTGATCGTGATTCGGCTGCTCAAGAAATGACAGTAGTTTTCAGATCGTTCTGACCGAAAACTAGCCATGGACAGTGTATCGAAAGAGTCGAATATTCCCCTGAAGGATCTGGGGCACTGGGTTTGAAGCTATCTCAATCTCGGGACTCACCATGTCAAACAAAATCATACGCGTTGTTTCACTTGCATCTGACGGGTCCACTCGTTCTCGCGACTTCGAGAGCTTTGATGACATCCAAAAAGCTCACGACCAAGTGGGCATCGACGATTGCAGCACCGATCTCACCCTACGCGGCATGCCGGTTTTTCGCGGCCTGATCGGGCCGATTCCTGAATCACGAGTCGTCGTTCGCTACGAAACTCCAGACGTTTTTGAAATGCTTACCAAAGAGTGGGCCAACAAGAAGCGTAAACGTCGTCGCAGAAGAACGGCCGAAGAGATCGCTCGCGACAATGCGACTGCAGCAGCAGCCGAATCGACTGGGGTTGTTCCAATGCCAAACATTGTGATTGGTTCACCAACGGCAACACCCAACTCGATTCTCTAACTAGCTAGTCGTTGGGCTCAATTAAAACACGAAGCTCTGGTTCTGCCAGAGCTTTTTTTTTGCGCGAATTCGAACCGCGGACAGAATCTCGTTTAACGGCTAGCCGTTGGCGACGGCGTTTAGAAGGTTCAGAAACACCGATGCCGACGGCTAGACGTCAAACATTGTCGATTTTACAAACTGTAATCCTCGCGAACCAAAAAACTTCCCGGCCGTACAACAAGCTCCAAGGATGAACCGGAACAATTTGCAGACAGCCCATACGGGGCGATCGTGTTGATCGCTTTCTCTTTCCATGGCTTGGCGGATTGTAAGGATGACGCGGTTGAAAAACGAAAGCGTTTTTTTGACCGCGGGCTAAGCATGATTTATGTTTCTACGGCACCTTTTGTTGTGTCGTACCCTGACCAGACTCTGGTTCCTGTTTTGCTTCGCTCCCAACTTTTCGTAGCGAGCAGGAAACACCAAGGTCCCCTTGCAGATCGGCACTCCCATGGATAACACCCGAATGATTCGTTCGTTCAGGCACGCACTCACACTACTGCTCACCGCAGCAGTTCTGCTCCCATTGGCAGCAGCATCGGCTCAATCGGTTGAAGTCGCCCCTGACGCAACACAGACGCTGACCGCGGGGCGTGACCTTGAGAAAAGTGGCCGATGGGGAGAAGCACTCGGCCTTTATCAACAATTCCTCCGCGCCAACCCGGTGGACAAAAACATTCAACGACGACGCTCGGTCGCCCGCCTTCACTTCGATCTTGAGCGACGCTACTCCGACAGCAGCTTCATCAAGAACATCAAGACTGGCGAAACTTCTGCGGCTCTAAACGTCTACGCAGAAGTCCTTTCCAAGATCCAGTCTTACTACGTCAACACACCAAACTGGTCAAAGCTGGCAAGCTTTGGTTTGACCAGCCTCGAAATCGCGATGATGGACCCGGAATTCCGCAAAGCAAACTTGCCGAATGCTACCGATGCTCAAATTCGCGACGTAATCTTGCAGACTCGTGAAGAACTGAAGTCAGCTTCCGTCAGCACGCGTCACGACGCTTACATGGTCGCCCATTCGACGGCGGCATCTCTCGAGCAGCGAATCGGCCTTCCGGGGCAAGCAGCTGTCTACGAGTTCGTATGCGGCGCCATCTCGGCTCTGGATCCTTACTCTGGCTTCATGTCGGCAAGCCAGTACGGCGAATCAATGTCGCAAATCGAAGGCAATTTCGTCGGGCTCGGCGTTGAACTTCGCACCAACGACGATCACCTGCACATCGTCAGCGTCATCAAAGGTGGTTCGGCTGACATTCATGGCATGGCCGAAGACGATCGCATCATTGCCGTCAATGGAAAATCAGTCAGTGCCATCGGCAGCGAGAAAGCCGCTGACATGCTCCGTGGCCCGGAAAATTCATTCGTTGAATTGACTGTTGCCAGAAACCAATCACAGCAAAAGCTTCAGTTAGAGAGACGTCGCATCGACATCCCAAGCGTTGAGGACGTAAGCATCGTCGATGTGGATGCTGGCGTTGGCTACATTCGTTTGACTAATTTCCAAAAGACAACTCCTCGCGATTTCGACACGGCTTTGTGGAAACTTCATCGACAGGGAATGCGTTCTCTGATCGTTGACGTCCGCGGCAACCCGGGCGGCTTGTTGCAAGCCTCGGTAGACATCGCTGACAAGTTCGTGAACGACGGAGTCATCGTTTCGACTCGCGGACGAAATCCGATGGAAGACTACACTCACCGCGCCAACATGGCGAGCACCTGGAGAATGCCTTTGATCGTTCTGATCGATGAGAATTCAGCCAGTGCCAGCGAAATATTCGCTGCCGCAATCCACGACCACAAACGTGGCATCATTGTTGGCGAACAGAGCTACGGCAAAGGAAGCGTTCAAGGTATCTTCCCGCTTAACATTTCTGGGGGTGGCGTTCGTTTGACGACTGCAAAGTTCTACTCTCCTCATGGCAACGCAATCAGCGAAGTCGGCGTCAGTGCTGATGTTCTGGTTCACGAAGTTGCCAAAGCGAACGGCATCTTGGATTCAGACGAGGAAGACACCGGCATGCGACTGGGTATCCTAGAAGCGAAAAAGCTCGTATCGGAAGCCAAGCACGTCGGCTCTCCGACGGTTGGTCAAACACGTTCGAAGAACGTCAGTTTCGCTGGGCGATAAACTTCTGGCGAAAGGGCTGAGATCAAACGCCTGCCCAATGACCGAGTTCCCGACAAGTCCGGTTTCCGTTGACTGCAAATTTGCGGGTCAAACTTTGCCTCACTGGTGTTGTCCTGCCTAGGTTCAACATCGCTGCTGGCCTGAGCGACTCAAACTGCAGAGTGCTAGATCCTTGGCAGTCGGGACAGGTTGAAGAATATGCAAGCCTCTTCCTCAAGTCTCCAGCGTTGCTACTCTTGCTGCCCCTGCTTCTGTTTAGCATGGCGTCCCTGACGGCTCTGGTTTGCCGTGAGCGTACTAGGAAGTTATTGTGGGTTCGCCTTGGCATTTTTACCGGCGTGCTTCTTTCAATTCACAACGGGGCAAACCACGACACTGAATCTTCAAATGCAACGAATGAAGTTCTTCGAGCTAGCCTTCGAAGCTACAATGCCATCCGTGCATGCTCGTGTCAGGTCAATCTACAATTGCGTTGGCCCAAAAATAGCGGCCTCCTGCTCGAAGTCCCGATCAATCGCCGATGTAACCTATGTCATGCTGAAACCAGTCGAATGGTCCGCGGAAATCCTGCGACTCTCGATCGGTTTCCCCTGCGAAGTGGTTGATCGAATTTACTTGCCAAACTCCAACCATTGAAGCTCGTAAACCGGTTTCACTTTCGTCGATTCCCGCTACCATTTTACAAAATCGTCTCATCGGCAGCCTGCGACAATGTCCGAATTCCCTGAATTCCAGAACCAACTCAATCGAACGCCTGAAGACCGCGATCAGGAATTTCAACGCCATGGGCGGCTGAAGCATCTTATCTTTGGCAGTCAGCTGTCGCCTGACTTGCTCGAACGGATCTGCCGAAGTGCCGACATGATTCGGCGACTCGCACGCGATCGGGATGGTAACGCCGCGCTTCGTGATCTGCTGCCCAATCGGCGGGCAATGTTATATTTCACTCAGCCATCGACGCGAACGTTTCTATCGTTCATGGCCGCCTGCCAGATTCTGGGAATCACGTGTAACGAAGTTCGCGACCCAAAGATGTCCTCTGAAGTTAAACGCGAATCAAGAACGGATTCCGTTCGGATGTTCAGCAGTTACTTTGATGTAATCATCATGCGGTCCCAGATAGCGAATCTGGCCGAAGTCTGTGCTTACATGATGAATAATCTTGAAGGCACCGATCGAAGGAGCGTTCCGATCATCAACGCCGGTTCGGGAAGCGACGAACACCCAACGCAAGCTCTGTTGGACATGTACACCATACTGCGAACGTTTGACTTCGATGAAAACTCGCTTTCACGACCCTCTCGACTAGGAAGCTTACAGCAGGAGTATCCCGAGTTAACAACCGGCGCAGCGAACAAGGTCTATGCTTTCTGTGGCGACATCAAGCGCGGGCGGACGGTACGATCGCTGGCAACCGTGCTTTCACAATATCGTAATGTGTCGATGTACTTCATCACGCCGCCTCATGACGAGCTGAAAGTCGACGATGACTTGCGCGAGATGCTGCAGACCGCGGGCGTGATGGTGAAAGAATTCGAATCACTCGATGATTCTGATGATGGCCAGCCGATTCTTGGAAAGATCGATTGTCTCTACATGACCCGGATTCAACGCGAGCACAATTCTGATGCGACGGAAGCTGAAATCGAATCGATTGACCTGAATCCTTTCAAGCTAAGTCTTGACCGTGTCGCAAAGATGAAATCATTCGCTCCGATTCTTCATCCGTTTCCTCGTGATAGCATCATTGGCGAGATTCCAACGGCGATCGATTCGGATCCTCGAGCGATGTATTTTCGTCAGGCTCGAAATGGAATGTGGGCTCGAGCAGCATTGCTGGTGCACTTGTTTGATGTCAATGAGTCGCTCATGGACGCCCATGCGAGGCTGTTTCCGGCTGCCGTGCGTATTGCTAGCTCTCCAAGCACGCGTTAGTTGCGTTTGGCGTGTGACTTGCCTGAGACAGGGGGAGGGTCATGCATACAAACGGCCGGAACCCACGTCATCTACCAAATCGCCTTGCTCAGCAGTTGGCATTTCTCTAGTCTCCCACACGTTATACGTAGATTTCTCGTACGAGTGCGATGATGCGCAAACCGAAATTAGCCAATCAAGATTCAGCTTTTCAACACTCCAACAGCGTTCGTTACTTCGCAATTGCGGTAATTCTGCTGACGGCCTGCTCCCTTGCTCTTTCCGGTTGCTCGAAGTTCCGATTCCAGGAACCGACCAGCTTCAAACCGATGCCGCAACCTAGATCGCTCTCTCAGCGACAACAGCGTTCTGCGGAAGAAGCTTTGGCGAAACAGGATGCTACTCGATTGGCAGCCGCTGATGCAGAAACCGCTGCCGAAGCACTGGCAGCCGCGGAAGGAATCGAAAGCCCGGCAACAGAAACTGCCGCATCGTCAACTCCGGAAAGCGAAGAAACTCAACAGCAAGACATCGTCGCCGACGCGGCACAGCGTGCCAGCTTCAAAGAGGCAATGACACAAGTGGCTCAGGTCAGCTACGAAACCGAAGTTGATAAAACCGAAGGCAACGAATCCCAACCGGACTCGGCGGCAGTCGAGCCAAATTCTGAAATGCAAACGTCCAGCGACAGCGTTCGCCTGATGGCCAACGCCGATGACCTCGAAGGAGTCCCCGCTAACTTTGCTGGTGACGATATCGACTTTTCACAAGCTAACTTTCTCCGACCAAGTGCAGGCAGCTCGGGACAGGGGATCGCTGCTCTTACCGACGAATCAGAAATGGAAGCCGTAGAAACCGCGGCGACACCATTCGGTAACGCAGAATCCTTGCAGCTGCCATTGCAGCCGATGTTGTTCAATGCCGACACGCGAACGACGAAATCGACCTATGAAGGTACTTTGAGGCCGCTAACGCCATATCAGCCAAATTTCGAATCCGAAGTTGCTGTCGCGAAATTCGACAACGCGGCAACGAATGAAGCGTTGCCTTCAGTTGATTCGCTGGCTGATCCTTCAAGGACATTTGGAACACTCGCACCACTGCGAATTCAAGCATCAACGATTAAGCTCGAAAGCAGCCAGCCGACAGCTTCCATGGTGAGCGCTTCCAATTCACGATTACTGCGGCCAATCGGTCGAGAAGCAGCAGAAACCGCACAACCACCTGAAGTTGAATCCGCAACCGTTGAAGCAACAACTGCCGAGGCGACTGAAATTGCAGAAACAACTCCTGAACCGATCATTGAATCTGCAGAGATCTTCGTTGTCGATCCGCCGAACGAGTTTGTGGCACCTGAACCTCGTGTCGCTGAAATGCAAATCGCACCGATGCCTTCGGGGCAGAAAACCCTAGGCCAGCCAGTGGTCGACGAATCACTTTCGACTGCCTCGGCTAGCGATCTCGAACCGATGAAACAAGTCGTCGAAGCGTTTGCTGAAGAAACATTCATTCCTGCTGAAATCTTTGAAGACGCCACGATTGTCGCCGAAGACATGGAGCGGGAACTTACAGCGACCGCGATCCCAAGCGAATCCGATGAAGAAGAGAACAACGATTTCAAGGTCCAAGCGGTCTCCAACACATCCGTCACGAGTATTTGTCGCGGCTGCGGGTCAGAAACTTGTGCAGGTTGCGAAATTGATGATCGTGAACGAGGAGAGCCGATGTTCACCAACAACGACTTTGCTGCTCCGGCAATTCCGGGCAGAAACATTGTCGCGCCGATGGCAATTCCACCTGCGACCGTCCCGACAGCTCCGCAACCCGAAAAGATTATTCCTGCTTCTTCAGAATTCGGCAGCCCCATCAGCCATGCGGCACCTCCGGAATCAGACACGGCCATCGCACATGTCGCTGCGTTGCCAATCGTACGCCACGATGTTACGCAGCCAACATCAACTAGTAACGTACCTCCAGTTGGCATTTCAACATTGATGGAGCTCAACGCCGTCACTTGGAAATCACGACTTGACCAAGCCATTGAGCTCGCCGACGAACGGCTCGGCCGAATGAAAACGCCAACCGACTCTGGCCGAGTTAACTTGAGATTGCTCAAGGCACTTCGTGGCCAGATGGAGCAAGTAGAGAACGCTCCGGGCAGCGTTCAATTTTCAGAAAACGAATCACAATACTGGCAGCACCAACTCGAAGCGATCACTGCAATGCTCCAAACTCCTGCGGGCGACAATCAGGCTGTCACCGATTACCTCCGCCATCAGACAGCTCATGAAACGCTGGAACATTTGCGAAACGCGGTTGCTGAACTGGAATCGATCGCCAGCCTCAAAGTTACATCGGGGCAATTCTGCACCGAAGTTTCTGGATTCGGTCAGTACCGTACTTTTCCGTCAACTTCGTTTTCCCCCGGACAGAAGATGTTGATCTACTGCGAAGTCGAAAACTACAAGACCGTCGAAAATCAGTCCGCAACCGGCGGTGATTTCAGAACGCGTCTTCGAGGAAGTTTTGCGATCTACGATTCCAACGGCAAAGTTGCCCAACAAGCCGAATTCCCTTCCGTTGATGATGTCGCCCGCAAGCGTCGTCGCGATTTCTACATGTACCTGCCCGTGACTCTTGCTGATTTACCTCAAGGTCAGTACGTGCTGCACGCAATGGTCGAGGACATTTACGGCAACAAGACAGCATCGCTCGATCCACCGCTGAAGTTCTCGGTAAAGTAAATATTGTCCGCGCAAGCGAGCGACCGGCTGAACCTCGGCGCCTAGGATTAGGTGCCGTTAATCAATCCGGCATCACGCCCGTCATCACGCCCGGCTGCGCCGACCTTCCGTGAAGGTATTGAGATTGGCGGCAACGAGATTGGGCGATGTTAAACATTGACGGTTTTCGCAATTCTCTCGGTTCTGCCACTTGGGGTTGGCAACCTAAGCCGGTTGCAATGTTCGAGTCGATAGTTCTCAAAGTATCGAGTTATCGCCTGAACTAGCCCTCCAGAAGCTGACGTGCCCCTAATCATCTTCTTTCTAATTCTGATTGTTGTCCTATGGACGATCGCATTGATGCGATTCAATGGTTCGCTCGCCCGCGTGCCGAAATTCAGCCCGCTGCATATGTTGGCGCTGGCCATTATCCTGACCGGTTCCGTTTTTGGCCACGATTTCTTTCACACGTCCGGCGGCCCAATTCCAATCACGATTGATCGAGTCCTAACGCTGGGTTTGTTGGCGTTTGCCGGATGGTACTGGCTAATGAACTGCGAAGACTTGCGGCCAATCAATTGCATGGACATGGCACTGCTCGGGGTCGTGGCTGTTCTTTTCGTGAGCACTTTCACTCACGACTATAAATTTGAAAACAATCGACCAGTTTCATCATTGCTGTTCTTTTACCTGATGCCGCTGGGAGTTTACGCCGTCGTCAGAACAGCCAAACTAGCCCAGAATGATTTGGCGATGTATTCCGTTGTATTGGGCGGATTCGCGGTTTACTTGGCACTCACCGGCATTGCTGAAATGAAATACTTTCACTCGATTGTTTTTCCAAAATACATCATCGAATCTGGCAACACGGAGTTCTTCGGGCGTGGCAGAGGCCCGTTTCTCAATCCGGTTACCAACGGGATCTTTCAGATCATCGGGCTTTGTTGCATTTGGTTTTGGTGGCCAAAAGCGATCACTCGTTACCGCGTATTGATCGCATTCGCCTCGCTCATCATTGTCGCTGGAATTTACGCAACGCTGACTCGTAGCGTCTGGCTGTCCTTGATTGTTGTTGCCGCAGCGGCGATATGGTTTCCTGCGACTCAGTCTCAAAAAGGAGGCTTGGTGGTGGCAGGAACCTTGCTCGGCATTCTGCTGCTCCCAGTGATCGGCGACAAGCTCACGTCGTTCAAACGCGACAAGGAAGTGACGGTGTCGCAGATGTCAGAATCAGCTCAGTTGCGGCCGCTTTTCCTTACCGTTGCGGTGCGAATGTTTCAGGACCGACCTCTATTGGGATTCGGATTAGGGCAATACGCACGCGAAAAATACCCGTATCTGCAGGATCCGTACACGGGTAAGCCCCTGTCAAAAACCAAGTTCTACAGGCAACACAATGTGTTCCTCGCATACCTCGTGGAATTGGGCCTGGTAGGACTTACTGCGTTAATTGCATTGCTCGGAGTGATGACAAGGTCTGCTTGGCAAGTTTGGCATGATCCCAAAAAGCAGCTTTTTCAAAGGCAGTTCGGATTGTTGCTTTTCGCAGTTCTGGCAGCATTCTGCATCAACGGAATGTTTCACGATACGTCCATCATGCCGATGGTCAACATGCTGGTGTTTTTCATTGCGGCGATCGTGAACAACATCCAATCGTCGCCTGCTGAAATCGCTGAAGTCGCTACCACAGCTCCCATGCGCCAGTCACCACCACGTGGATACCAAGCAGCAAGTTAGTCACTATGTGAGCAACGACACAGTTCCAGAAACTTTTGGTATGAATCATCAACCAAGTAACGAGGCTGAACCAAACAACGGCCGCTACGATCTCGGGATGGGTCAGAACACTGCAAACGGTTGGGGCGAGAATCGCTTGCCATGTCAGGTTGTCAAAGCGAACTGACTTGAGGTCAACGTCCTCAATCCAGCGAACCAAAAATCCTCTTAGGAACAGCTCCTCGGCAACGGGAACAATCAACGCCAAAGTCGTAAACCGAAGCATCAGAAAACCGGTCCTTTGAAAGCCGTCACTGATTTCAGTGAACGGATCGAAAGCGGTTCGCGTCATCCAGTAATCCTGCCAACCGAAAAGTGACATGAACTGACGCTCGGGATGCAAACTGCAGATTCCAACCCATAACGCATACCCAACAACGCCGACCACGACTGCCAGAATGGAGACTCGAAACTTGAAGTGGTCCAACCAAGTACGGAAAAAGAAGCCAAACAACACCATCGCGACGAGAATCTGAGCCACGACGGTCACGGTATACGCCATTGCCTCCGAAGACGCATTACTGCTATCAAAAAACCAGCCTGTGACCGTCGGAACAAGCATATGAGCGACCATCGGAGCCACAAAAGCCGCCGTATTCAGAGCGGGCCATCGCTCGAAAAGTTCAGAAATTCCAGTTGTCCGTGGATTTGTCATGTTGGATCAATGTAATTGCGATCATCTATAATGCACAGTGTGCAGCCATCTCTTTAGGGACGACGACATGAATATTCGAACCATCTTGACTTGCTCAATTGCCATCGGGTTGGTGATGACATCCACATCGCTTCTATCAGCTCAGCGCGAAGAGGACCCGAAACTGACTCGAGCTAGAGAGTACATGGTCGAAACCGCGGTGAGGCAGGCTGGCGTGACCGATGAACGCGTTTTAAGTTCGATGCTGGAAACACGCAGACACGAATTCGTTCCACGAAACGTCTTCAATCGGGCGTACCTCGACGCCGGTGTACCTATTGGATCGGCCCAAACGATTTCGTCACCGTTCATCGTGGCCTATATGACCCAGATGCTTGATCCGCTGCCGACTGATCGCGTGCTGGAAATCGGAACCGGCAGTGGCTACCAGGCTGCGATTCTGAGCCCTTTGGTGAAAGAGGTTTACTCGATCGAAATCGTTGAAGCTCTTGGCAAGCGTGCTGCTAAAGCGTTGAAAAAACTCAAGTACAAAAATGTGTTCACTAAAATCGGCGACGGCTACAAGGGCTGGGAGGAGCATGCTCCGTTCGACAAAATCATTGTCACTTGTTCGCCAGAAGACGTGCCACAACCACTGGTCGACCAACTCAAAGAGGGTGGTTTGCTGATCGTTCCGATCGGACAGCGGCACCAACAGACGCTCTATCTAATGATCAAAAAGGATGGAAAGCTGGTAACCGAAGCACTCCGCCCTACCCTGTTCGTGCCGATGACCGGGGCTGCCGAAGATGCCAGAAAAGTAAAACCGGATCCAACGAAACCTGAGATTCTCAATTTTGATTTCGAGGAAGGACTCGATAAAAAAGGCTTTGTGAACGGATGGTACTACCAGCGAAGGCTGGAACTCATCGAAGCAGAAGATGCACCTTCGGGCGGACATTACGTCCAGTTCTCCAATGATATTCCGGGCCAACATGCTCACGTGATGCAGGGCTTTGCCATCGACGGTCGGCAGGTCACGGCGATCGACTTTGAAGCACAAGTCTCGATCGAGAACATAAAGAAAGGACTCTACAACGAAGATATTCCCGTCGCGATGGTCAGCTTTTACGACAAAGACCGCCGCTTGCTGAAGGACACCGTGCTGGACCCATTGGCAACCAACAAGGATTGGCAAAAGCTGGAAATCAAATCGGTGAGAGTCCCCATTGCAACCAAGGACGCCATCGTTCGGATCGGTTTATTCGGAGCAACCGGAACGGCGAAGTTCGATTCGGTGAAACTTTCGGTCAGTAAAAAAGCCAACAAGTAGGTGTCCGCCGATCCGCAGGATCATTCCAGCGTCGTCGAGAAGCAGATCCCATGTGCATCATTTTCTGACGAAAAACGAGCTCAACAGCATGAGAACCCCAACACCTGTGACGCCCCAGCACCCCCAAGCGACGCTCTGCATGATCCCGCTCTTGATGTTCATCGTCCGATAAGGCACTTCGCTGTACTCAAGCTGAAAGCCCTCTTTGCCAGCCTCAACCGCAATTGAGTAGATTTCCGCAGGCGGAGCTTCATCGATTGCTTTGAGCTCTGCCGCGACGATTTCTTCGATATCGATCTCGACCCGTAACTTGTTTGCGTAGCTTTGTGTGGCGTAGCCAGCAATGCAAGCAATGACTGCCAACAAGAGTCCGCCAGTAAAGAGCCAACTTTTGACTTGCGTCCCGGAATTTCGCCTCTTCGCGGGGCCTGACTGATCGACTCCGATGACCGGAAGTTTCTTAATGTCGCCCAGCCTTGGAGCGGAAAACGTCGCAGGGCAGCTAGCACACGACATCTCCTGTCCGGCCTGAGTCGCTGAAAGCTCGACGGGAGCATGACATTCTGGGCATTCAAAACTGTACCGAACGGCCATTATTCAAGGTGTCCTTGTTTGTGTAAGAAAATACGGCGGTTTCGGCCGAATTGTCACACGGATCTGCGGAAGTCAATTTTTGTCAAATTCTAGCCTGCATTGGCTCGGAATCGAACCCGCTGCTTGCGAAGATTGTCCTTCCTAGGCTGCGTGTTTGGTCCACATAATTCACCGTGCAGGAGAAAGCAGGAATTTGGGTCCGTTCTGTCCTTACGGTCGATCCCAATTTGGGGTTCAAGGCACCTTGGCGAGCAACTCCAAGCGACCGATTGTGTTAGGCAAACTTTGTGCCCAACACAATCGCCTGATACGGTTCTCATTTGAGAAAAATCGGGGTCGGAGACAGAAAAGACTGGACCGTTTAACGGCGTGAGCTAAAATTCTGAAGCCGTTAACATCACTCACGCTGTTACAACAGCCGCCCGGGATTGTGCTCCATTCGCAATCCGCTACTCGAGTGACTATGTCGACGGACGATCCATGTGCAGAGGATCATCTGCACAAAGAGGAATAGCAACGTCACCGCGACAGGGATGAGACCTTAGCTGGACGGAACAGGTGATGATGACTGGATTGTTCGGACGTCAGTGGGAAGAAAACTGAGTACCATTGGGCGAACAATTCTACAGCTGCGGCGTATTACCCCGGACATAGATTTCCGGTAATTGCTTTCCTTCAAAGAACAGACCAAAGACAAGCAACATTGAATTTCAAATTGATGATGAGCGGTGGCTCCCTGATGGAGTTGGCCAGGTGTTATCGTCCTGAACCAATTTCGTAACCAACTTCTCTCACATACATAACCCAGATTCCGGCGGAGTTAAAATTGTACGATACCCTTATCGAAGAATTTAACGGCGAACAAACCAGAACACGCGTTCCTGACGATGGTATCCGAACTGCAATCGCAGAGGCGGATCCTGCAGCACCATCCGATGAATCGAGAGTCCAGCCAGTTGTGGACCCAAAAGCCGGTGAAATGACCGGCATCGATGAAACGGAAGGCTGGTCTGATGATCCCGTCCGTATGTACCTGACGCAGATGGGAGAAATTCCTTTGCTGACGCGTCAGGAAGAAATCACGCTTGCAAAACGCATTGAGGATACTCGTCGTCAGTTCCGCACACGTCTGTTGGAATCTGACTACGTCATCAAGTCAGCCTACAAGACGCTCGTTCGCGTTTATCGTGGTGAGCTTCCTTTCGATCGTACGGTCCAGGTTTCAGTAACAGACCGACTGGAGAAGGAGCAGATCCTTGGCCGCATCGGGCACAACTTGAAAACGCTTTCAATTTTGCTGAAGCAGAATCGTCACGATTACCTGACGGCTTACTCAAAGACCGCTTCTGAAAAAAAGAGACGGGAAGCATGGGCCAATCTTGGACGTCGCCGTCGCCGTTGCGTTCGCCTGATCGAAGAACTTGGCTTGCGGACTCAGCGAATCGAAAACCACATTCGCATGATCGAAGATTTCAGCTCTCGGGTTGACGAACTTCAGCAAAAGATTGCGAAGCACAAGAAAACAAAGAAGCCTGAAGAAGAGCGTGAAGCATGGGTGCAGGAAATGCGTGGCATCCTTGTCGCATGCCAAGAAACACCAAGTAGCCTTCGTAATCGGGTTCACTACCTACAGCAAGTTTACAGCAAATACCAAAAAGCCAAGCGTGAGCTGTCCGAAGGTAACTTGCGTCTGGTTGTTTCGATTGCCAAAAAGTATCGCAACCGTGGCCTGAGCTTCTTGGACTTGATTCAGGAAGGCAATGCTGGCCTGATGCGTGCCGTCGACAAGTTCGAATATCGTCGTGGTTTCAAGTTTTGTACTTATGCCACATGGTGGATTCGCCAAGCGATCACACGAGCTGTTGCTGATCAGAGCCGTACGATCCGTATTCCGGTTCACATGGTTGAGACGATGTCCCGCGTTCGTTCGGTTTCTCGCCAGCTGCTTCAGGAGCTTGGTCGCGAGCCAACGCTCGAGGAAGTGGCTCAGCGTAGCGAAACCACCGTCGAAGAAGCTCGTCGCGTATTGGCCATGAGCCGCTACCCGATTAGCCTCGATCGTCCAGTTGGAAACAGCGAAGACAGTCATTTCGGCGACTTGCTGCCTGACGGCGAAGCGGAAAGCCCATCGATTGGTGCCTCTCAAGAGATGCTCAAAGGCCGTATTCAGGATGTCCTGAAAACGCTGAGCTATCGCGAACGCGAGATCATCAAGCTTCGTTATGGCTTGGGCGACGGATATAGCTACACGCTGGAAGAAGTCGGTCACATCTTCAAGGTAACCCGCGAGCGTATTCGTCAGATCGAAGCGAAGGCCGTCCGCAAGCTGCAGCAACCAAGCCGCAGCCAAGAATTGGTTGGCTTCCTCGACTAGCTTGGGAGGTTGAGGCTCTTGCCGAAAAAGAAAATCAGAAGCCCGTCGTGAGATTTCACGGCGGGCTTTTTTCGTATGAAATGCGATTCAGCGTTCAGCTTTTACACTTTTCCTGAAACAGTTTCTCCGTGGCGATGTCTACTAATGTGGCTGGGGCGTCTCGCCCCAGTATGTAATGGATCGAACGGGGGCGAGACGCCCCAGCCACAAGTTTTGAAACCGACTCTAGGCAGATAACTCCGTCGTAGCGATGAACAAAATCCGTGTCGATATCACCAGAAGAACTCTCAAGACTTCTTGACTCCCACTGGGGTCCGCTGGTCGCATGGGTGGGATCGGTGTCGGATCCGGAAGACGTCGTACAACAATCGTTTGTTGCTTTGGCGGGACTTGCAGAACCACCCGACAATACTCGAGCGTGGTTGTACAAGACGGCAAAGAACATATCGATTAACGCTCACAAGTCTGCCCATCGGCGGACCGCGAGGCAACAAATCGCAGCCAAGCCAGAGCAATCCAAGGATTCGACGAATTCCAAGGCGGAGACATCTGAACTGAATTCTTTCCTGCAGCGATTAACCCAAGAGCAACGCGAGATCATTGCGGCAAAACTCTGGGGCCAATTCACCTTCGACGAAATTGCAGTGATGCAAGGAAGCTCGAAGGCAACGGTCTGGCGAATCTACAACACAGCAATTGAATCACTGCGAACGATCTACGGTGTCGAATGCGAAACAAGAAAATGAAGGAACCCAACATGGCTGACGATCCTCTTATCCATTCGCTTAAGCAGTTATCACCTCAAGTACCCTCGGACGTGAAGTCACGGTTGCTATACGAATGTGGCATTGCAGCGGCTGAACTGAAATATCGCCGGCAGGGAAAAAGACATTTCCAGGTCGCCACGATGGCCATTCTGCTGGCAACTTTCGTTGGTGGTTTTATCGGAAACAGATTCACGCAACCGATTCAACAAGCAACCGTTGTCGAGCAGCAACCCTCCGCTACGCAGCAGGAACCGTCTTCTTTGCCGTCACCCATACGGTCACAGTTCGCATCGAGAGACAAATCCATGCTCGCCGCTGCAATGCCAGTAGACAGGTTGATGGAACTACTGGCCCACCAGGAAACATCGGATCCAGTGGCCAGAGCCGCAGCTGCACCTCTGACGATCGACACACCATTTTCGACACGGTCAGTCGTGGACGAACTAAAAAAACTCTGATTGCGACAAGACAAACGCTCAAACACATTTCCCGAGGTTCATCATGAAGACTTTTCATTACCCCGTCCGCTGCATTGTGCCAGTCCTCTTGTTCATCAGCTGCCTCAACCAAAACCTGTTCTCGCAAGTCAACGAATTGGTTGAGCTGACCTTGCATGCTCGCAGCGTCCCAAAGAACCCGGATGCGATTCGATTGTTGCCCCGAGAGCATGAACTTCGGGACGGGAACGCAGCGATTGAACTACTTCGCATGCCTTGGGAGCAGATGAACTTCGTGAATTTGGAGCGCAAGATGATTGTTGATTGGCTTGAAATGAAAGGCAACGACCCAGAGCTGGTGAAGTATGAAAACATGTTCGCAAACTTCAAGGACAAAATGCGTCGCGCCGCCTACACACGAGACGCTGACTGGGACTATCCGATAGGTGAACAACCGTTGGTAACGATTCTGCTTCCGGATGCTCAAGGCATGAGAGGCTTCGCTGGACGGACCATGTCGCTGTGGATCAGAATTCAAATCGAAAAAGGAAGTTTAAAAAACGCTGAAGAAGGAATCCTGATCCAATTGGCTTGTGCGAGGCATGTTTGCAGAACACCATTCACTGTCTGCCAACTAGTTGGAGCTGCCATTGCACGAATCGGATTTGAACAATTTGAAGATCTGATCCAGCATCCCGACTCCGAAAACTATTACTACGCCCTTTCGATGCTGCCCGACACACTCGGTGACTTCAAGTCAGCAATCGATCTCGACACCAGAATGATTCGCAGTGCGATGCCTTCGATTGCCGGAAACACGCTGCCACCGATTGGCGATGCCAAATGGGAAAAAGCGTTCAATGAACTCTTTGGGTACTACATCGCATCGATTACATCATCCGACAAGCTCAACCAGGATGATCTGAAACGCCAAGCAAAGATCGCCGCAGAAGAACTGCCGGCCTTGACGAATTTCTCCAAAACCCAGATCGAGAAAATGACGAATGAAGAAATTTCGACTCGTTGGCTAATAGCGAATTCGGAAGGTCTTGGTGCCAAGTACATCGCCGCTGTCCAACTGCCGGCACATCAAGCGATTCAATCGCTCGCCAAACTCGAGCAAGACGCTGACGGACTGAACGAGAAGATCGCTTTTCAACATGTCGGCGAGATTCCCCAAGGAGCAGTTTCCAGTAGATTCTTCGACATGTATTCTGTTCAAGCGTTCATCGGTTGCCATCGCACCGGCCGAGATGCGAAACTCCTGCAAATCGTCGAAGCGATACGCCACCATGCCAGCCAACATGAAAATCAACTTCCCGATTCACTGTCAAAAATCGACCTTCACCTGCCACTCGATCCGTTCACCAACAAGCCCGCTGAATACGAACTGAAAGACGGAATCGCAACACTTAACTGGCCGTTGATTCCTAACCTGAAATCGCAGCAAAATCACAGGCGGAGCTATAAAATCCGGATGGCAGAATCAAAGTAGCCTGATCGTCGTGCTGACTGCCGCCAATGTCTTATTACTCAGCTTCCTCAACCTCGATGTAGAAGTTTCTGTCAGCTTCAAACGTTTCAATGTCTGATTCAAATTCGAGCGTTTGCGGAACATCGGTTGGCGATAGTTGAATCGGTTGTCCATTGATCATCGCTCGCAACGGAATCGAAAATCCTTCGACCACTTTTTCGAATTGATACGTCAACGTTTTCCCATCAATGCGGTACTTGAGCACTGGAATGTCCGTTGAACGAAGATACTGATCGAACACTAGGCCGAAATCAAAACCGGCCTGCTCGCTCAGATAGTTCTCGACTTGATCCGTCGTGACCGTCTGATGCCAAAACGTTTTGTTGAGTCCTCGTAGAATTCCTCGCCACTTTTCATCGTCGTTCACGATGTGCCGCATCATGTGAATCATGTTGCCGCCTTTGTAGTACATATCGCCAGAACCCGAGTTATTGACGTTGTAGGTTCCAATGATTGGGCTCTCATTGCGAACCTGCTTGCGGCAGCCGATCACGTAGTCTTCGGCTTCCTTTTTTGTGAAGTGATATTCGACAAACAGATTCTCCGAGTAGTTCGTGAAACTTTCATGGATCCACATGTCCGCAGTGTCTTTCATCGAAACATTGTTACCAAACCACTCGTGCCCTGATTCGTGAACGATAATAAAGTCAAACTTCATTCCGACACCTGTGCCACTCAAGTCTCGACTACGATAGCCATTCTTGAATCCATTGCCATAGGTCACTGAACTCTGATGTTCCATTCCCAGATACGGAACAACGACCAGTTTGTAGCTGTCTTCGTAAAACGGGTACTTTCCGAACCAGTGCTCCAATGCCTCGATCGTTCGCGGAGCTTCCTTGAAGTGCTTCTCCGCGGTCTCGCGCTGGTGCTCTAAAACCCAGTAGCTCATATCGAGATTGCCGAACTCGCCTTCATACGTATCCGTGAAATTAACGTAGTTCCCGATGTTGACATTCACGCCGTAGTTGTTGATCGGCTGCGTCACGACCCAATGAAATGTTTTTGATTTGGCGTCTACATCGTGGTCAGTCTTTGCCAATCGCCCATTGGAGACAGCAGACAAACTTTCCGGAACGGTAACACTGATCTGCATTCCATCATTCGGTTCGTCGTATCCATGGTCTTTGCAAGGCCACCAGATAGACGCTCCAATCCCTTGGCATGACGTTGCGATGAAGTCGTTACCAAGGTTGTCTTTCTGCCATGAAAAACCACCGCTCCACGGAGGATTCAAGCTTTCGACTGGCGTGCCCTCGTAGAAGATTTTGATCTCATCCGTGACGCCTTTTGCCAATGGTATTGCAAACTCTACGAGGTAAACGTTTCCGTTGCGTTCGAACTTTAGATCGCCAGAAGAATGCGAGATCTTAGTGATATTGAGCGGTTCCTGAAGATCGATTTGCAGAACCGAGCCTTCCTGAAGTGTCGAGAATCGAATGACATTGGAGCCCTGAATGGATCGTGTCTCAAGATCAACTTTCAGCGACAGGTGATAGTGCTTCAAATCCCACCACGCTCGCTCCGGAGTCACCGAACCACGCAATCGGTCCTGATCCGTGAATTTTTCCGCCACATCGTTGGTATCCCGTGGATCTGGGAGACGCATAAAGAACTTCGTCAGTGACGATTCGATGCTAATTGCGTTTTCTCGCCGCTGTGCAAACAGATCCGTTGTCTCATTGGGATCAGTCGTTATGTCAAACAATTGAGTCGATCGATCACCCTGCATATGTTCGTGAATTTTCGCGTACCGTCCGGCCTGACCGTCGAAATGCTTGACCAGTTTCTCATCTCCCACGACACACCAACGATATAGCAGTGATTTCGATGGGTCATTGATGTCAGCGATGTCATGAGCATAAACCTCGCCACAGAGAGCTTCTCGGTTGAGCGATTGGCCTCGGGCAACATCCATCAGATCCAGCCCCGTCATGGCTTTCGATTTGTCGATTCCCGCAGCGGCTAAAATCGTTGGCGCCAAATCGATGCTACTGACAGGTGTCGTTGTCTCCAACTTTGGCTCGACTGTCCCCGTCCAACGCATCATGATCGGAGTTCGGACTCCACCTTCCGAAGGCGACTGCTTACTCCCGGGAGCAAACTGCTTGCCCCAACCTTTAGGAACTTTTGTCTGCGGCGTTTTTTGGATCCAGCCATTATCCGTCACGTACAACACAATCGTGTTCTCACCGAGGCCCTTCGAATCGATGTGGTCGACCAGTTGTCCGCAGGTTTCGTCGAACCATTCGCACATCGCGTAGTACTTCGCCAACTCAACAGGCCGCCCGTCGGCTTGATACTTCTTCAACAATCGCTCAGGAGGATTGTGGGGCGTGTGAGGCAGGAACGGTGCATACCAAACGAAGAAAGGTTTATCGCCTGCGTCTTCGATGAAATCAAAAATCGGTTCCAGCCCTTTACGACCAATTTTCAATCCCTCGTCTCCGTGTCGACCGCCGCGTTGGCGATCACCGTGAGTCATTCCATGAGTAAAGCCACCGTTTGCATACGAGCCTTCCCACCATTTCCCGGACTGAAAACTGACGTAGCCTTTTTTCTCAAGCAAACGCGGAATCGTGTCCAGTGACTTGATCTTCGAATTGAGCTGCGACACCAGCTCCAAATATTCCTCTGAAGACCTACCCGTTTTCCGATCGAGCCCAGCAGGCAGTCTTGGGTCATTTCCAGATATATGATGCTGTGCGGGGTACAGACCGGTGATGATCGAGGTAAGCGAGGGACGGCAAAGGCTCGTCGGTACATAGCCTCGGGTAAACGTAAGACTCTGAGCAGCAAGCTTATCCAAACAGGGCGTCTGAATATCTTCATGCCCCATGAACCCGTAGTCAGTCCAAGCTTGATCATCTGAAATAATCAAAACGATGTTGGGTGAATCGGCCTGTGCGACGGATGCGGCCAGCCAAAAGATCAATAGAGCGAAAATTGAATGATGCGTTCGAGAAACCGATAACATTGCGTTCCTTATGTCTTGATCTGAGTTCCCTCTCAAAAGACGGAAGGAACAGCCATAATCATAACCCGAAGTAGACGCAAGAAAACAGAACGTAGAGCCGCAAGGCAGACTACCAACCAAGCTTTCTGGCTTCGCATTCAAACAGAAACTCGTAGACCTCGATGTGCCGCCTCGCAGAAAACACATTTCTGCCCCACGTGTACAAACCGTGTTTTCGAATCAGAAACCCGTGCGAAATTTTTTCCGGTTCAGATTCCAGCATGGCCTGCACCTCCTTCGCAAGCGATGGAATGTCCTGCGTGTTCTCGAAGATCGGCACCCAATGAGACGTCGCGTGCGTTGGCGTGCCTTCGAGGCCTTTGAGCATCTCGTAGCCTTCGATGTAAAAACCGCGGGACTCAAAAAAGTGATCCGAAAGCAGCGTGCCCCAAATGCTGTGGGTGTGCAAGATCGAACCAGCATTCACGGGATCCGCAGCGAGCACGACGTGCAGCATGGTTTCCGCAGAAGACTTCGGCTGGCCGGATTCCGCTGGCTGGCCGTCGTGACCAAGGTGCACAAAATCTTCGCGTCCAAGCCGGCCCTTGTCTCTGCCGCTGGCCGTAACAATCAGCTCAACCGGATCACCGGGAATAACGGCGCTGTAGTTACTGCTGGTTCCAACCGACCAACCGCGTGAATGAAAGAGCCGACCACACTCTCGAAGATGATCGATCACCTCCTCGCAGCCGGCCAACGGATGGCCCACCGGAAAATTCACCTCCGCATCGCTCATGTCGTTGCCTCTTCAAACGGATTGTCGCTGGTCGGCGCTGGCATCCATTTGCACATTCCAATGCCCAAGAAGTACAACAACGTCAACGGACCGGCCATCAAAACCATGCTGATTGGATCCGCAGGTGTTAGCAGCATCGAAAGAACGCTAATCGCCATCACCGCAATCCGCCATTTCTCAAGATACTGCTGAACACTGATCAGACCAATTCGATTCACGAACAGCATCACCAGCGGCAACTGGAATGCGATGCCAAACCCAAGCGGCAGGAACATCACAAAGCTAAGCCAGTCGTTGATTCGCATCTGCGGCGCGATACCCATGGCTTTATTGAACGAAAACAGAAAGTCCAACACGGGGGCGAACACGAAAAAGAACGCGAGGCAAACGCCTGCAAAAAACAGGAGCAGGCTGATCGGCAAGAAGATGTAAACGTATTTTTGCTCATGAGGATAAAGTCCTGCAGCAACAAACGACCAGAGAAACCAGATGATTGCGGGCAGTGCGATCAGCAAACCCGTGATCAGGCCAGCTTTAAGCCAGATCAAAAACCCGTCCGTCGTCGCAAGTGACTGTGGCTCGAAATCGAGCGGCATCCAGATTGGCAGTTCTTCGAGGGCACGCTTAAGCGGCGGAAGTTCATTCGAAAACAAACCATGGATCAAGGCCCGATTAAGTTGTCGGTTGGCAGCTACATCCTTGCCGTTCTCCTTTAAGTAAGACTTCATCTTCGCCAAAGGCTTGTCTACAGCGGGAGAAAACATCTTGGCTAAGAAGCCCTGCTCTGGTTCTGTTAGCCGCTCGACGAACGCTTTGTCGGAATTCAAATCCGAACCGGAGACTTGATTGAATGCGTCCACCATTGCCTGAAGGTCAGCGTCGGTCACTTCCGATTTGGACGCGACGTTTTTCACCTGCCCCTGAAGCGGTTGCGGCAGACGACTCCAAACCGCCATCAATCGCGGCGAGTCACTATTGTCATCGGCCGTTTGTTTCTGCAGACGACCGGCGAGCGCAGCAAGTTTGCTCCGGTCAAAATCCACCGAAGAAAACAGGTACGGGTTGAGTTCGACTTTTTCGCCAATGTCCGGGCTGATCGTTTGCAGAATCCGCAAAAGTTGGCCAGGGTCGACCAATGCTTTCTGCGGAATGTAGCCCGAATCGTCCATCCAGGGCGCGAGGTCAGGAGGGACATAGCCCAGATCCTTGGCCATATCTTCTTTGGCATCTACCAGATGGTAGCTATCGATCGCCCGTTTGAGCGGCACGTTGAGTTGCTTGACGACTTCTTCAGCAAAGTAAAAACCGAAGCAACATCCGATGGCCAATGCGATCAGGCTTTTTACGAGCACCCAACGCAGTTCTTCCAGATGCTGCCCAAAGCTCATCCGGCTATCGTCAAAAAGGTCGTCGTCGCTCTGTCGGAAACTCATTCGAGGTCAGGCTACTTTTTGCTCGTACGTGGAGGCTGTAAATTGGTGATCTAGTTTGGCTGGATCGTATCAGAAGCCCACGATTCTCTCAATGAATGCTGACTTCTTCGAATCCTATTCTATCTGGCAGAACCATGTACCCACTCCGTTTTGAGCCAATTTTTCGACGATACATCTGGGGAGGGTTCGGGCTACGCGACCAGCTATTGAAAGACACGGGAGAGGAAACGGCCGCAGAAAGCTGGGAGATCGTTGACCATGGTGACGATCAGAGTATCGTTCTCTTTGGAGAACTTCGCGGAAAAAGCCTGCGACAATTGGTCACTGACCATGCCGAGGATCTGCTGGGGGTGAAGCTTGCCCATGATTTGAGTTCGGACTCGATTCCGGCTCAGCTTCGAAATCGCTTTCCGTTGCTGCTCAAGTTTCTGGACGCAAATCGTGACCTTTCCATTCAGGTCCACCCGGACGATGCGTTTGGAGCAACGCTATCTCCGCCGGATCTTGGCAAGACGGAAGCATGGATCGTGATGGACGCTAAACCTGGCGCGAAGATTTATGCGGGCCTGAAAGAGGGCGTCACCGAAGATGACTTTCGCGCAGCTGCCGCCAGCGGTGATACGCCAACCATGATGCACAGCTTTGAACCGAAAGTCGGCGATTGCGTTTTCATCAAAGCCGGAACTCAGCACGCCATCGGAGCCGGTTTACTTATTGCCGAAATTCAACAGGCCAGCAACACAACCTTTCGGATCGACGATTGGGGTCGAATCGACGCGGACGGCAATCCTCGTGAGTTACATGTCGATCAGGGAATCGCCGCAACTGATTTTTCACGCGGCCCCGTTGAGGCAGAATCTCCGGAGTCAGACAGTTCTGGTGTTGAGACGATTGTCAGCTGCGACAAGTTCACCATTCGCCGACATCGCACGGATTCTGTAATCAGCGTCGGAGGCGATGGACGTTTTCGAATTCTGACTCTGATCAACGGCTCGATGAACATTGCCGGTGATCCTGCGAATGCCCCCTTGGGCCAAGCAGAAACGGCTCTGCTTCCAGCCTGCCTGAATGCAACGGAGTTAACGCCGATCGATGGAGAAATTGAGCTGTTGGAAATTCTGGTTTAGGAACCACGGATGCACACAGATAAACACGGACATATACAAAGTCGATTTGAATAAGGATCGCACAAGATGAAAACGATGGCATTCGAAGAAGAGTCACGTCAAATCATTGGTTGTGCGATGGAAGTTTGCAACACGATTGGCCATGGGCTACACGAGAAAATTTACGAAAATTCGCTCGTGGTCGAATTCGGACTTCAACAAATACCAGTCGTCCAACAGCAAAGTTTTCCCGTCATCTACAAAATGGTCGAAGTTGGCAAATTCATTCCGGACTTTATTTGTTTCGAAGCAATTGTCGTCGACACAAAGACAATAGAAGAGATCACCGACCGAGAAATTGGCCAGATGCTGAATTACCTGAATATCACAGGACTCACTTTAGGGCTGTTGATCAATTTCAAACACGCGCGACTCCAATGGAAACGAGTTGTCCGATAACGTCGTGCGATTCTTAAACCACGGATGCACACAGATAAACACAGATTGAAATGATCTACGCAAGCGTGCTCTCACGCTGCTCGCGCACGACATTCATATTCCAGAATGTGAACTGATCAGTGTCTGAATTTTGTCATACACATTCATTTGCACAACATCCGTGTTCATCTGTGTCCATCTGTGGTTAAAACTCCGTCGGCTTGTTAGCGCTGTTGATCAATTTTAAACACGCGCGGCTCCAATGGAAACGAGTTGTCCGATAACGTCGTGCGATTCTTAAACCACGGATGC
>CAYGUE010000010.1:0-2170 GCA_964352885.1 uncultured Pirellulaceae bacterium | reverse complement strand
GCACAACATCCGTGTTCATCTGTGTCCATCTGTGGTTAAAACTCCGTCGGCTTGTCCCAATCCGGCTCGCGCTTTTCAAGAAACGCAGCAACGCCCTCCTTTGCCGCGGGCGTCGTTCGCGCCGCCGCCATGTTTGCCGCTGCGATGCTTAGCTGCATGAACAACTGCTCTCCAACCGTTTCGGTCAGAAACTGCTTTGTCATCTGATGCGATTCACGAGCCGCGTTTGCCGTGCGACCGACCACTTCCTGGCTCTTTGCCCAAACGAGATCTTCACTCACAACTTCGTGAAAAATCCCCAGCTCTTTAGCGGTCGCCGCATCAATGGTCTCGCCGCCGAACAACACCCGCGATGCCTGGCCCGTACCAAGCCGAAACGAAAGTAGCGGCATCGTTAAACCAGGACTCAAGCCTCGAAGTGACTCCGGAATCGAAATCGTCGCCGATTCTGATGCGATGACCAGATCCGAAGCAAGCAACAACGTTAGACCGCTTCCAACAACCGGCCCATTTGCTGCGCACACAATCGGCTTCGGATAACGCAGCATCGTCTCAATCAGCGACCGAAACGAACTGACGTCCTTGTGCCACTGCTGCATCGCATCTCTATCTTCCGAGGTCTGCTGCAACTGAGTCAGATCCGTGCCGGAGCAGAAGCTATCGCCAATCCCCGTCAGGATCACACCGCGAACATTTCGTTCCTGGTGAAAATCCTGAAATGCCTGTTCAAGCATCACAACGATCTCCCGCGATAACGCATTTCGTTTGTCGGGGCGATTGATCAGAATCGTTCCGCTTGGCGAATCCTTGCGAATTTGAACATTGTCAGAATTGGTGATCATGGCATTAACGTGTCAATTTGGACCAGCAACGGAAAACTTGGGCCGACCTGTCCGATTGGGAAACTTATCACCCCAGGATTCCGCCTCGAATGGAATCTGGAATCCTTGAAAGCAATCGAGCTGGTGACCACAATAGACGTTCTACAATTTTAGCAGACTTACCACCAGGCAAGACGTTATGGCGAAACCAATTTTTCACTCAAGTATCGAAGGAGCTCAACACGGCGCGAAAACTCTTGACGAGTTCCTTGCGTTTGCAAAGGCTTCCGGAGCCGGTGGAGCCCAACCTTCCAACTACATGCTCCAGGCGTCTGACGACGGTGAGTCATTCAAGCCAGCGAAGGAGATCACTGACTGTTTCGAAAAACACGGCTTGCACTTCGACGGCATTTCGGCCCACTGCCCTTTCTGGGTTCACACCAGTGCCTGGACCGGGACCAAGAGCGGCCATCCGTTCATCCACGCTCAAAACCATGGCAAGTCACCTTCAGAGCTTGAGCAATGGTACGAAGATTACCTGTTGAAGCTGATGGACCTTTCGGCTGCTTGCGGCATCAAGATCATGCCCATGTTTTGGGGCGTGGCTTTCGGTTGGGAAATGGCCACTGGATATCCTTGGGGATTCTGGTCTGGGCCGGGCTTTGACTTGATGGCCGAAGGCAAGGAACGCTTTGTCAACAAAACCGCAAAACTTCGCGCACACGCAAACTCGCTCGGCATTTACCTTGCCCATGAGATTCACCCTGGAACCGCCGCTGCATGTGCCGACGAATTCAACATGTTGGTCGACATTTGCGATGCAGACAAATGCCTGACCGTGAACGCTGATCCGTCTCACTGCTGGGAAGGCGAAGATTGGGAAACGCGATTTAGTAAAGTTGGTGATCGCGTTTATGGTTGCCACGTCAAGAATTTCACAATACACCACGGTGTTCCGCTGCGAAAGATGGACAGCAACTGGCACAACCGTGCGATGCAGTTCACTGACTTGGCAACGGGCGATCTGAACATGACTCGCTACGCCGAAGTCATGATGAAGGTCGGATACGCATCTCGTTACTGTGAAGTCATGGGAACTGAAACGGCTCCGCTGATCGTGGAGGCAGAAAGCAACTATCGCGACGGCGACAAGACGAGCGCCGACGGAATCGGCTGGGTTCGAGACAACCTTTGCTTCGATGTCCAAGAAGGCTCGTTCGAAGACGCGATGGGCGCTTAAAAAAGAAAGCAGAAAGCGGAAAGTAGCGGGTTCAGTGTTCAGTGTTCAGTGTTCAGTGTTCAGTGTTCAGGGTTCAGTGTTCAGGGTTCAGTGTTCAGGCTGCAGCGTT
>CAYGUE010000009.1:58299-88696 GCA_964352885.1 uncultured Pirellulaceae bacterium | reverse complement strand
GGAGCCTCTTGCTGCAGCCCATGTGCTCCAGTTTGTTTCCGAGTCTGGAATGCAAATGATGGATCGTCAATGGATGCCGCGTGTCATGGGGTTGCTTGGTGGCGTGAGCAAGTCTCAGAACGAATCTGGAAGCTGGGGACTTACGAGCGATACAGCGGAACCCGCAGACATCGATATCTCCGCGACTCACACGACCAATCAAGTCTTGTTGGCCTTGGGCATGCTTGAGCGAAGCGGCATGCAGGGTCAGCCAGAAATAATTACGAAAGCATGCGGTTACTTGAAGAAGCAGATTGAAGCACGAGCCAGTGGTCGCATTGATCGACGTGTTAAGGCATCACTGATGTCAGGCACTGCGGCCGCGTTGGCGGCGATCAATTGTCAGAAGTCCGACGCAACGTTTAAGGAGTCGCTTACCGATGGATTGGATAAACTGTCCGAGCGTCATACTTCGCCATGCCTCGCTTTACAGGGTGTTCTTTCCGCAGCGATTTCGGCGAAACAGATTCCGGATCCGGATGATGGCTGGTCCCAATTCCACCATGAAACGAAGTACTGGCTGGCAAGTATCCAGCTTCCTGATGGATCTTTCCATTCAATGCCCCACGTGGAAAGTAGCGATTCGACGAATTCGAAACCTTTGAGCTATGACGAAAATCATCCAGTAATGGAAGCGGCCCGATATTGCCTGTTGCTTTCGATGCCGGAAACGAAGCTAGACAAGTTGATCGGGAGAGCAAAAACGCCAATGATGGCTTCCCGAGACAGTGACGGCAAGCAATCAGAGGGCTCGGAAACGGTATCCACAGAAATGCCTGCAAACCTGCCCGCTGGCGCAAAGGTAATGACGCTGGACCTTGGCGATATTGAAGGTGGCGACATCCAAGAAGCGATCCGCAAGAAACTGGAAGAGCAGGGGATCGATATGGGCGATGCCGAGATCCAAGGGCTCGACTCCGTGCCAAGTTCAAATAAGAAGAAAGACTGATGCACGCTTGGGACGGAAACAAGAATTTCAGGCTGAACCTAGTAGTTAGCTCGCCGCTTTGGCGTGGGATTCGTCCGCGGCGTTCCTGTGGTCAATGCTTGGCTTGGCAGAATTCGCCATAATCGAATGAAACTTTCGGTGCTCCTCGTCCTTGTGTTCGGAAAGCCGAATTCGCTTCCCGTCGATAGTCACCACCAAATCTTCTTTTGCTTCCAACACCATGGCTTAGAAGGGCGGGCCATAGAACATTTCCTCAATAGTGACTGGGTTTAGTGACCCAATCCTATGAAGGAGTGCCAGAAAGGCAAGAAAAAGCGGACGGAGAGGGATTCGAACCCCCGGTAGAGTTACCCCCACGCCGGTTTTCAAAACCGGTGCCTTAGACCAGACTCAGCCATCCGTCCGGGATGTTCTGGTTTTCGATCGCGGGATTTTAGCAAAAGCTGGAGCTGTAGCAAGACGTCATTGGCCTGATTTGGAGCCAAGATTTTCGGCGGATACGAATATCGACCACAGCGGGATTTTTCGAAGGCGAAAAAGTGACTTCATGGCGTTTACCTGCGTTCGCAGGCTTAATCGAGCAACGGATGGATCATCGGATCACTATTTAGCGACGTAGCGAATATCATCAAGGTAAAAAACAACCGGTTTACCTTGCCCCGCCAGCGACCAGCCAAATCCAGTTTTGATTCGACTCAAGTCAAGACCATTGAGTGGGATCCTCATCTTTTGCCACTCTTTTGAAAGACGGACCTCCTTGAGTTCAGCTTTCGCCGAGTCGCGAAACGGATTGTCACCTTCAATCACTCCTAGCGAAAACGAAACCACCTCGTCTCCGTTAGCACCGCGGACATAAAATTCCAGAGCCTCCGCATCCGTCACATCGAACCCGCCCGGCTGTGTGCCATCCCAATCATCTGGTGGTGACTGCCAAAGCACACCACCCCAATTGTCATTCGCATTGTATTCGACTTTCAAGCAAGTCTTTCCGGACTTCGGACGCTCGGCACTCTCGAGATCCATCTTGATGGCTTTCGCATTTCCCATGTAGCCCGAGGGGGAGTACGGACCCTCAACTCCGTCGGCGTAAACTTCAAAAGGCAACTTAACTCTCGCCGCTGCCGTTGGCTTAATCGGGGCATCAACAAACACAGGAATATTGGCAACAGCGGCTCCGCCTTGCCCATCACGGACATAGGCAAACAACCGATAGCCTCCACCACCTTCCGGTGCCACAAGCTCCGCTGACGCCCCCTTTGAAACAACAGCATCCGTAAACGATGATTCACTTGCTTGGAAATCTCCTCCGCCGACTACCGTCCCGGAATCCGACCGTAACGCCCACTCGATTTCGATCGGATCCTGCTCTGGATCGGTTGCGACAAGCTTCGCGACAACCTTCTGGCCTGGCTTCAATTTTTCGAATTCGTTTTCGAACCTAAGCGACTTAATCGTAGGACAAAGGTTGGGCGAAGGCTTCCCTGTCCATTCCATGGTCATTGCGTCAACTGCCGCAAGACGCGATCCATCAGGCAAAAGCATTCCAAACCATGTTGCTGTCGTTTCCTGTTTGTGGCCCCAAAGAAACGCATATGAACCAAGCGACAGCCCGGGTTGTTCCGTGACGGCTTTGCGAAAGCCGATCGCATAGCTCCGGCCTTTTTCCGTACTGGTAGCCTCCAGCGGCGTGCCCCATGAAGTCTTGCCGACTTCCCAAGGACCGTTGAGACCGTGCTCGGTGATGATGTACGGTTTCGTGACGTTGGCTTTTCGATATCGTTCGGCGACGGAGCCGATACCGCCGTAGGAGTTAATGCCAACAATGTCGACATCAGGACAAAATCGTCCAATGTTTCGGATCTTACTTTCGTTTTCTCCCAGCTCCGCGATGACCGTCATCGTCGGATGATCAGGATCGATTGATTTGATCTCTCGTGCAATGTGATTGACTGCGTACCAGACTGCGGGATTGGTTCCGTCGCCTTCCATCTCGTTGCCAATCGCCCACACAAGAACGGCCGGATGGTCCTTGTACTTGCGGACAACATCAAGACAACCGTCGACCTGCTCGAGAACCGCTGAAGCTTTCGAATACTCGAATCCGTGTCGTTCATGACCTAACCACATCCCGACACAAACCGAAAGTCCGTGCTCTTGAGCTTCGTCGAGCAACTTGTCGAGCCCATCAGTGTTCCATGTCCGAATCGAGTTTCCTCCGGCAGCTGACAACTCTGCGAGATTGGAGTCACCGCCGACACCACGGATCGTATACGGTTTCCCGTCTCGCAATAGTTGGAATCGCCCGCCGTTGTTGGCAACCGTTACTGACTGGGGGTGGGCAATTTGACAGACGCCCAGTGTTAATAGAAGCGTAAAAAAAATTCGATTCATATCGATACCTAGTTGACGGACTGCTTCAATCGATTGAAAGACTCATAATGGTCAGAAACAATCATTTCAAAGTTAACATTGTAAAAAGCTGCGTTCCGTCTCTCAAACGGTAGCGTATATTGTAACCAGGGAAAGATGCGATTCGCGCGTCGCTAATCAGGCAGCTTGGCGTTATGGTAAATCTCCTGCACGTCTTCGCAGTCGTTGAGCATATCGATCAGTTTTTCAAACGTCGGAACATCCTCGGCGCTGATTTCCGTATAGCCCTGTGGAACGAAGGTGATTTCATCCACTTCCAGTTCTATATCCGGAAACGCTTCACCAAACGCCTGCTTGGCTTTGTAAAATTCGTTTACCGGAGTGAAAAGTGTTATTTGGCCGTCGGTGCATGTGACATCATCGATGTCGACCTCGGCCGTAAGCATCGCCTCCAAGACCTCGTCTTCGTTGTCCCCTTTGAACGAGAACACGGCAAGGTGGTCGTACATATGAGCGACCGTTCCTGGGTTACCGAGCTTCGTATGGGTCTTCGTAAAGCAATTCCGCACATCGGTGATCGTCCGATTGTTGTTGTCGGTTAGACAGTCAACGATCAACGTGCAACTTCCAGGACCGAAGCCTTCATAACGAGCCACCGAATAGTCTTCTCCACCAGCGCCGCGGGCTTTTTCAAGTGCCTTTTCGATGACATGAGCAGGCACTTGATCTTTCTTTGCTTTGTCGATTAACAGCCGTAGAGCCGGATTGCCTTCCGGATCGGGAACACCATTCTTGGCGACAACATAAAGTTGCTTTCCGTATTTGGAGTAGATTTTTGATTTCTGACCCGCAGTCTTCATCATTGAGTGTTTGCGGTTTTCAAAACTTCTGCCCATGGCAACTTCTCCGAGCCCTATTTCTGACGAAGTGGGTTTCTAAACTTCCACTCTTGCATTTTACGTTGCCGGATCTGTTTATGACAACATGGCGTTTTTACGGTTTAAACACGTACAACCTGAAGAAGAGCCAACCGAGCGGGCCCTTTCAAAAGAAAACACGGCTTGAAGGGATAACTTGACCGGTAGGCGGATCGACAGAATCGCCTATGTCTCACCGGCATTCAATGTTTGCAACATCCGATGCAGCTGCGAATTGTTCAAAAAAGAAAGTTTGTCCAACGACCGTTGGAAACGTTCTAGTTTCAGACACGTTGCGGTGGCGGCTCTTGTACGGGTACAGGAAACGTCTTTTGTGCCCACGCTTGAGCATCTTTCAGGCATTCCTGAGCGGCTTCAGGATTCATCGCTACGACGCAAACGATCGGGGCAAGAAAACATACTGCGGCAATCAAAATGTTCTTCATTAATTGGGCCTAACCAGAGAGCATCGGAATTTACAAACTTTATGTCGCAGAGCTGGTGGACACTGCGCCTTCCTAT
Source organism: uncultured Pirellulaceae bacterium (assembly GCA_964352885.1). Lineage (GTDB taxonomy): Bacteria > Planctomycetota > Planctomycetia > Pirellulales > Pirellulaceae > Mariniblastus. The sequence goes on along the minus strand of CAYGUE010000009.1, from coordinate 83,899 downwards.
TTGTTTCGAACGCGATTCAGCGAGCAAAGTTGATTTGTAACGTTTGCAGCGATTCTTTTCCCAATTGCGACGGAAGGTCCCAATACAAAAATGCTTGGCAGATCTATAATTCGACGCTACTCAGTGTGATTGCTTCTCGCAATTTGGCAGGAGAATGCAAGGCTTCTGTCGCAGTGACAAGGCCGCTGGGACAAGCAATCAAATTGAACTTGAGAACGTAGTGCAGAAATACTTAAACGGACAAATTGGAAACTTGGCGGCCATCTGGGGCGTCGCAGGTGCTTGCGCGATTCTGGGTTTTGCGATTTTTCGCATGCTGGGACACGTGATCGAAGGATTTCAGCAGCCGTTAAACGTTACCCATTATGCAGTGATGATTCCGTGGCTTTTCTTTATGCTCTATAGCGAAGGCTACAAAGGATTTCAAAAGGGATATTCACCTCGAGTTGCGGCACGAGCGAACTATCTCAGGGAGCACTCGACTTTCGTCCGGGCGATCTTTGCTCCGCTATTCTGCATGGGATTTTTTCACTCCACGAAGAAACGAAAGATCGTCATCTGGATCCTTCTGACTGGAATCACGTTGCTAGTCGTTCTTTTTCAATACATTTCGCAGCCGTGGCGCGGCGTGTTGGATCTGGGCGTCGTGCTGGGGCTTACGTGGGGAGTTGTCGCCACGCTGATTTTCTTTTTCAAGTACTGGTTTGGCGATGCTTCCGCTGCCGACCCGGAAATCCCGGAAGCGTAGCTTGGGGACCAGATAGCGACGCACAATACAAGCCCGAAACGCAAAAGCGGAAGCGAGTGAGTAATCGCAGGGGATTTCGATTCACTCGCTTGCGCTCTTGCGCTTCGGGCTTGTATTTCCGCAGTTCGATTTTTCCGTTTTCCGTGGCTATTGCCGGATGGCACCTGATTGATGCGATGTGTGCAACTTCAAAAAACGCAAGCGACTGAATAAGCGCAGGAGATTGCCTTACTTTTCATTCTTCTGCTTGCGTCTCGCGTCGATGAATCCGACGCCGTAGTCGTTCGATGGATCACGATACATCGCGTGGATGTGATTCGTTGGAACGCCACCCAGTCGCTGCGGCGAATACTCCATCAGGATGGAAGGGCTCTGAATTCGAAACGAGGCTGACTCGCCGGCTGCGATCGGGCCTTTCCAGGAAAACCATGTGTTCGGAAATTCAGCGACGATCTTTTCCATCTCGACTTTCGCGTGAGTCGAATTCAGCACGCCGATGCGAAAACCTATCAACTTCTTGAGCAATTGCTGCTGTTTTTCGTCGAGCTCACTGAATTGGATTCCTTCTTGTGCCGCCTTGATGGATCGAGCTCCCGGGCCAAAATTGATGTCGCCGTACTTCTCACCAACCACTGTTTTCTTGAGCTGCTCTTTACTAAACGAACCAATCAACGCGTACGCAGCGTCCTCTTCCTCTGCGACTTGGCGGACTTTCTTGCCTTCCCATTCGAAATCGATCGGCTGACCGCCAGTCAAAGAAGGCGACATCGTCATCTGATCACCAACGATCGTGATATTAATCGCCAAATGGTGGCCGCCAAATTGAAACATCCACGGACTGGTTGCCGAAGGCTCACCAAGAAACGAAATGAAGTACTGATCGCTGCCGAAACTGTTCTGCCGACCACCGTTGACCCGTAAGTACTCGTCGCCATTCATGTTGTCGACGACTTGCTGCACACCGTTTTCACTGAGCGTCGCTTTCAACAGCGTCATCACGGCCTCTTTTTGTTTCGCATTCAAATCGCCCCAACGCAGTCCTCCGCGTGGGACGTTGCCAACTGGAAGGTTTGACCAATTCTCTCGCTGGTTGTCGTCGGTGAACGAATAGACCACTTGCTCGTATTGCGATTGATCAACCGAATCGAGGAAAGCTTTCGCTGCACCAACTGCTTTGGCTACAACTTCAGTGGGCGTTGCTTCTTTGGTTTGCGTTTGAGCGACGGACGGTTCCCCATCCAAAAGGGGGAGAACCAAAACAAAGACAACCACGGCCGCGAATGATTTCGAGAAACGCATTTTCACTCCGATTTCTTTTAACAGGGTAGGCAGTCCGTACATTCTACGAAAAGTTGCCGCTCATGGGCAAAGTCAGATGCTGCATCCAGAAAAACAGACGTTAGACTGGAGGTAACCCCAAGGAATACGGAATGAAACCACAGATTCTTCTACTTGTCTCTTTTTCCTTTACATTTTCATACCATTGCGTCCCCGCCCAAGACTCGGTGCTGGGACAGCAAACGCTGACCAAGCGGCTTCAGGCCGAACCGATTGATGAACTTGTCCGTGGCGTCGAAAAATTTGGCGACCCGCGACGCGGTGCGGTCGCGTTCTATTTGCCGACCATGAATTGTGCGAGATGCCATGATTCGGCAGGCCGGCAACTTGGCCCGAAACTCGCGGAAAAGCGAGAAGTCACCATCGAACACTTGATCGACTCTGTGCTGCAACCCTCTGCGAAAATTCGAGAGGGTTTCAAAACCGCCCGAATTGTCATGGATGATGGAAGGATGGTCACGGGAGTACTGAACGAAGAAACCAAGGACGCTTTGATTGTTGACTCGATCGAATCCTCAGGTTCGCAAACGATCGCCAAAACCGAAATCGAGGAATGGGCTCATTCCAAAACATCCTCTATGCCAACGGACTTGGCGAACCAGCTTTCTGATCGGCAGCAGTTTCTGGATTTGATCAGTTACCTAGCCGCAATCGCTGCCGAACCAGAGCTTCAAACAAAGCTGAAGCCTGCGACCGCGGCGCTGGCTCCATTGCCCGAATACGAGTCCCGTGTCGATCACGCGGGTCTGATTCGAAGCCTCAACGATGAATCGCTGGAACGGGGAAGGGAAGTTTATCGCCTGCGTTGTGCCAGCTGCCACGGAACTGCCGACGAGGAAGGTTCGATGCCGACATCGCTTCGTTTTGCTGAAGGCAAATTCAAGAATGGAAACGATCCGCTGACGATGTACACCACGCTGACGCACGGCTTTGGCATGATGAATCCGCAGCGGTGGATGGTGCCACAACAAAAATACGAAGTCATCCATTACATCCGCGAGCATTTCCTGAGTGATCGGAACAGTGACCAGCTTTTTGAAATCACCGACGACTATCTTGCGTCGCTGCCCAAAGGCGACACGCGTGGCCCCAAGCCCGTGATGTCGCAGCCCTGGACGCTGATGGACTATGGCCACAGCATGATGAACACGATTGAAGTTTCTAGCGACGGGTCAAACATTGCCCAGAAAGGAATCGTCGTTCGACTGGACTCGGGACCCGGCGGCGTCGAATCCGGAAGTCACTGGTTGATGTACGAACACGACACGATGAGAGTCGCCGCTGCGTGGAGTGGAAAATTCATCGATTGGGAGGGCATTCATTTCAACGGCACGCATGGACGCCACCCAAGTGTCGATGGCGAAGTTCACTTCTCCAACCCAACGGCTCCCGGTTTCGGGCGGCCTGGCGTTGACTCCGCAGCGGCATTCACGGACGATCGCGTCGTCGGTCGCGATGGAAAGCACTATGGTCCGCTTCCAAATGATTGGGTTCACTATCTCGGAATGTATCGATTCGGCAATCTGTCGATCATCAAGTATCGGGTCGGCGACGCGGAAGTTCTGGAATCACCGAGCCTTGCGTTTGTCGAAGACCGACCTGTCTACACGCGGACGCTGAATATTGGCAATCGTTCGAAAGAGATGGTCATTCAAATTGCCAACATCGATGGCACGATGAAGAGCCTCTTCGAAGACAACGTTGCTATCGTCGCAAATGACGGCCAAGCATCGATCACCGAAGACATGCCAACCGATGGCCTTCAATTCGACGGATCCAAATTTGGCGAGGTCGCCAATGGAGATCAGTTCGACATGACCAATTCTGACTACTCCATTTTCGCTCGGATCAAAACGAGAAAAGACGGCACGATCTTTGCGCAGACGAAAAATCAGGACCAGTGGATGTCGCAAGGCAAGACCCTCTTCCTGAGAGACGGCCGGCCGACGTTGGATATCGGTTGGGTCGGTGCGGTCCAGGCGGATCGCCGCGTCAACGATGACAAGTGGCACGACCTCGCGATGATATGGAACGCGGAAGAGAAACGAGTTCAATTTTTCGTTGACGGTGAAGCGGCAGGGGGCGGTGAACTTGCTCCAGAAGACAGAATCGACAATCCGGTGGTTCGTATCGGGTTCACCAACGGAAACTTCCCCGACGAGCCTTTCTTCAACGGGCAAATGAAAGAAGTACGCTTCTACCAACGCAAACTTACGCAAGGGGAAATCGAAACCCCCGCAAAGATCGATTCTGCAAAGCTTGTTGGCGTTTGGAACTCGCAATCAGGAAGTCAGTTCCGGGAAGTTGGCGGCAACGCTTCGCTTAACGCTGCCGTTTCGGGGGCTTCCGGTTTGGGCAAAGTCGCTGCTGGCTTAATTGCCACTACATCGCTGGAAGAAGCTCAGTGGTCACGTGACGACAATGGAAACTTACGGTTGAAAATCAACGCGGGCGGTCCTGTGAACCTAACCATTTCGCATTGTCCGGCTGAGACCGTGGCGGATGCTCGCACGGTCGAAGGGAGAATGAAGGAATTGCAAAATGTTGTGGACCTGTCAGTTTTGACGCGGGGCGGTCCCGCTAACTATCCTGAAACACTCACGACCAAAATCATCCGCGGAGATGACAACGGTCCGTTCGCTGTCGATGTTTTCGAACGACCAACCAGCAACCCCTGGAATTGCCAGCTTCGACTCACTGGACTGGATTTCCTTCCAGATGGGAAGACCGCGATCATCTCGTCGTGGGATGGTTCGGTTTGGCGAGTCAACGGTTTTGCGGAACCGGAAAGCAAAACGCTAACCTGGCAGCGGATCGCGGCTGGATTATTTCAACCGCTTGGCGTGAAATGTGTCGGCGAAAACATCTACGTCATTTGTCGTGATCAACTTGTGCAGCTTCACGACCTCAACGGAGACCACGAGGTCGACTGGTACGAGAACTTTAACAGCGACCATCAGGTGACCGAACACTTCCACGAATTCGCGATGGGATTGCAGACCGATGAAAATGGAAACTTTTACTATGCCAAGTCGGCGCGTCACGCGAAGAAAGCGATCGTGCCACATCATGGTACGTTATTGAAAGTCACCGCCGACGGCAAACAAACTGAAATCATCGCCAACGGTTTTCGCGCCGCCAATGGAGTCTGCATCAATGGCGATGGATCGTTTGTCGTCACCGATCAAGAAGGGCACTGGAATCCCAAAAACAGAATCAATTGGGTTCGCCCGGGGGAGTTCTACGGCAACATGTTTGGCTACCACGATGTTGAAGATGATTCTGATTCGGCAATGCAGAATCCGCTTTGCTGGATTACGAATTCGTTTGATCGATCTCCCGGTGAACTTCTTTGGGTCACCAGCGATAAATGGGGACCACTTAAGGGATCGCTGCTGAATTTCTCATACGGATATGGAAAGGTTTACGTCGTTCCGCACGAAGTAGTAGATGGGCAGATTCAGGGCGGCATGTGCGAGTTTCCGATTGAGCAATTTCCAACCGGCGTCATGAGAGGCCGATTTCATTCTGGCGACGGGCAACTTTACTGCTGCGGCATGTTCGCGTGGGCCGGAAGCCAGCAGAAGCCCGGCGGACTCTATCGAATTCGGTATACCGATAATCCAGTGCACTTGCCCGTTGGTTTAAAGGCAACGACCGAAGGATTGAAAATCACGTTTAGCGGAGCGATCGATCCGAAGTCAGCCTCCGATCCATCCAACTACTCGATCAACACTTGGGACCTCAAACGAACGAAGAAATACGGATCAGACCACTACAATCAAAAACAACTGAAAGTCACTAAGGCATCGATTCTGCCAGACGGAAAATCCGTATCGTTAACCATTCCCGAAATTCAACCGACTTGGGGAATGGAAATTGACTACAAGATACATACGGATTCTGGCAAGCCCATCGTCGGCAAAGTTCACAACTCGATATTCAAACTCGCTCGTGAACTCTAAAAGATCAAAAAACAGATACGCTCGCGATATATGAAGTTTCCTCGCTTTCGCGACGGAGGACCACGATTCGACGTTGTTTGCTATAGTGACACATTAATCATCAGCCAACGACCAACAGACCGAACAAGTATGAATCTTGAGTTAACCCAACGGACTGCCGTTGTTTGCGGAGCCAGCCAGGGCATCGGACTCGCAGCAGCAATTGAACTTGCGAACCTTGGCGCGAACATCGTTTTGGTGGCGAGGAATCAAGAGCGACTTAAGTCAGCACTCACTCAGTTGCCGACGACGGAATCGCAACAGCACTCGATTTTGGTGGCAGACTTTTCGCAACCCAATGAACTCAAGTCCGTCATCAACTCATGGACAGAGCAGGGCACTGCTGCAGACATTCTGATCAATAACACTGGTGGCCCACCTGGCGGTCTTGCGATCAACGCCGCAACAGACGAATTCCTTTCCGCGTTCACCCATCATTTGATCTGCAATCAGATTTTGGTTCAGGCTCTATCGCCGGGAATGAAAAAGAACCGTTTCGGACGAATTATCAATGTGATCTCGACATCCGTCAAACAACCACTCAACGGGCTCGGCGTTTCCAACACGATCCGTGGCGCCGTAGCGAACTGGGCGAAGACGCTTGCCAACGAACTGGGTCAGTTTGGAATCACGGTCAACAACGTTTTGCCAGGCGCTACCAATACGGTGCGGCTTGAATCGATCCTGCAATCGAAAGCAGAGAAAACGGGTCGAACTTACGAAGACGTTGCCGACGAGATGCGAGCTTCGATTCCGACTGGCCGTTTCGCCGAAGCTTCCGAACTGGGTGCCGCGATCGCGTTTCTCGCTTCGCCAGCAGCAAGTTACATCAACGGCGTGAACTTACCTGTCGACGGCGGTCGAACGAAGTGCCTTTAATAACGAAGTGACGGCTTCCAGCCGTCGCTCAACATCCAGTGCGACGACTGGAAGCCGTCACTGCGAGCAGAGCAAATATGCACAAGATCCTGAACTACATCAACGGCTCAATGGTCGCGCCAAACAACGACCAATGGCTTGACAACTTCGAGCCAGCAACGGGCCAAGTCTACTCCCAAGTTCCGGATTCCGATCACAAGGACATCGATACCGCGGTGAAGGCTGCTCGCCACGCGTTTCTGCCTTGGTCGAAAACGCACGCCACCGAACGATCCGAGATACTTCATCGACTTGCAGACGCCATCGAATCGAACCTTGACGCGCTCGCCGAAGCGGAATCGAAAGACAATGGTAAACCGTTGTGGCTGGCTCGATCGGTCGACATCCCCCGTTGCGTCAGTAATTTTCGCTTCTTCGCCAACCTGATCACCGGTGCCGAAAGCCAATCGCATAACTCCCACGGCATGGTCAACTACACACTGTGGAATCCACTCGGCCCAGTGGCGTGCATTTCACCGTGGAATTTACCGCTATACCTATTCACGTGGAAGATTGCGCCGGCACTCGCTGCAGGAAACACGGTGATTGCGAAACCATCCGAAGTCACACCAATGACCGCATCGATGCTTGGCCAGCTCTGCATCGACATTGGCCTTCCGGCAGGAGTCCTAAACATCGTTCACGGCAGTGGAGCTCAAACCGGAAACGCACTGGTTGACCACGATGAGATTCAAGGAATCTCATTTACTGGCGGGACAAAAACGGGCAAGCACATCGCCAGCGTTACGGCTCCGAAACTGAAGAAAGTCTCACTTGAGCTGGGAGGCAAGAACCCAAACATCATCTTCACTGACTGCGACTACGAATTGATGATGGAAACCACCCTTCGCAGTTCGTTCGCCAACCAAGGGCAGATTTGCCTCTGCGGCTCACGCATCTACATTCAAAGTTCACTGTATGAGAAGTTCCGTGACGACTTTGCCGCCCGCGTAAAGAAGCTAACCGTTGGCGACCCCAATGAATCAAGCTCAAAGCTCGGCGCGATCGTTTCGCAACAACATTTCGACAAGATACTTGGCTGCATCGAGCTCGCAAAACAAGAAGGCGGCTCGATTCTCTGCGGCGGAAACGCGGTTCAAGTTCCCGGCCGATGCAGCGATGGGTGGTTCATTGAGCCAACGGTGATCGAAGGTGTCGCCAACGATTCTGCAACAAACCAACAGGAAATCTTTGGGCCCGTCGTTTCGATTCAGCCTTTCGACGACATGGACGACGCCATCGCAAAAACTAACGAGTCTCAGTACGGCCTCGCGGCAACGATTTGGACTTCCAATCTGAACGTTGCCCATCAAGTTGCTTCAGAAGTCGAATCCGGAATCATCTGGATCAATTGCTGGCTCGCCAGAGACCTGCGAACACCTTTCGGCGGAATGAAACAATCGGGACTCGGTCGCGAAGGTGGCATGGAAGCGTTGCGATTCTGGACCGAGCCGAAAAACATCTGCATCAAGTTTTGAGCAAGGAGGTTGAGGCTCCTGCCGAAACTGATTTTGCAATTTATTAAGAAGACCAAACATGAACGAAAAACTCAACTCATCTTCCGCGCCCGAACCCGTTGGTTGCTACCCTCACGCGCGCCGCGTTGGCAATTTGTTATTCATGTCTGGTGTCGGTCCGCGCCAAAAAGGCACAAAGGTTATTCCCGGTGTTGAGATGGATGATGACGGCAATATCACAAGCTATGACATCGCAGCACAGTGTCGCAGCGTTTTCGACAACGTGCGAATGATTGTGGAGGACGCGGGATCAAGTTGGGCTCAAATCGTTGACGTAACCGTTTTCCTGACCAACATGGATGACGACTTCAAGACTTACAACCGAATCTACGCCGAGTACTTTGCGGACAACCAACCCTGTCGAACAACGGTTGAGATCAATAAACTGCCGACGCCGATCGCGATCGAGTTAAAGTGTATCGCTACGATGGAATAGAATCTATCTGAAGACACCGACGCTCAAACATATGACGACATCAAGGTGTGCTATACTTTCGCCGAAACGCCCCCGCAGAATCCTTCGGATGTTCCATGCCGACCGAGTCACAGCAATTCCTAAAAGACCTCGACAAGAAACGGCCTGCATTTGGTTCCTGACCAAAACGAAACAGAAACGAGGCAGTGGAGCCGCCGCCTTCCGCGCCGCGCCGGCGAAGTGCTCTTCATCGACGCCCGCAAGCTGGGCTACAAAATGACGACGTTGACAACCGAACTCTCCCAGCAATTCCATGAGTCAGCAAAACTCGAAATAGCAATTCGCAAGAATATGAAGGCGCTTGGTTTTGAGCTTCCTGCCGTAGCGGGGAAAGAATAGCCGTGTCGACATACACCAACTTGCTGTTCCACATCATTTACAGCGCGAAATACCGCAAGCGATCGATTCGTCCCGAATGGCAGGATGATCTTTACGGATACATCGGAGGAATTGTCCGAGAACAAAAAGGAACGCTGTTGAAGATCGGCGGCGTTGAGGACCACGTGCACCTGTTGGCGAAGTTAAGTCCAACAATCGCCATCTCGGACGTATTGCGAAAGATCAAAGCCAACTCATCGAAATGGGTCAACGAGAGATCGGATGTAACGAGGAAGTTTGAGTGGCAGTCCGGATACGCCGCGTTTTCGGTCAGCGAGTCGCAGATGCCATCAGTTTCGGAGTACATCGCCAACCAAGAGGAACATCATCGGAAGAAGACATTTGAGGAAGAGTTCCTCGCGATCTTGAATAAACACAACATCGAGTTCGACATGCGATATGTGTTTGATAAGGAGATCATCAAATGATTTGGACCGAACCAGCCACGAAGTGGCGAAATGATGTAGCGATTGGGCGTCAGCCCATGGAACCCGAATCAACCCCGCGGAATTAGTCCCGAAGGGACGACAGGAGACTCCGCGCCGCCAATTCATGTCGCCGCTTCGGGGCTTTGTGATTGTGTTCATCCAACAATCCACGGGCTCGCGCCCTTGGCTACGTCATGCCGTCCCTGCGGGACTAAACCCGGTCGCTACGTCGGAGCCGAAGAGGTGGAAGACGATGGCGTCTCCTTCTCGACTGAGAGCTAATAATCAACTTGATCTTCCATCATGCGACGGGCGGCTGTGGCTGACCATTTCCAATCGCCTTGGCGGGCCCGTTGAATCATATCCTCTAGCCAACGGCGTTCGGCAGTGGACAAATCGACCGAACGATCTGCTTCTCCGTTCATCAACTGGGCGGCAGCGTCCAAGCGTACTTCGTTTTTTTCGCTATGCACGTACACCAAGTTTTGTCACTCAATTTTGACGAATGCTCTCCTTCTGGCACTCGGAGTCGACAAGAAAACCGCTCAAATTGACAGCGAGGGAATCGAACATCACGTCAGCGAGAAAACTCTCACGGCGATGAAGAAGTATTTAAAGCGATCCGCGAAATAGTTTTCTTGCATGTTGCGTCGAGCTATTTCTCTTGGATCGCATCGGGATTGCTCAACCAGTTTCTCAGGAACGGCACGTTTGGCACTGGAACGATACCGATTCGCCGCAGAAGAAACCCGTGCGTTGCTGCTGCAAGAATCCCGATGGATGGAGCCACCACAAGCATAATGAGTAGCGCCACAAAGAATTCTCCTGGGCCGTGAACGTGAGTATTCAGTATCAGCAAAGTCCCAATCGAAATCGCGGCTACCGTCAGTACGGCAAATGGCCTAATCCAACCACGTCCATAGATCGAAGCGGTAAGGCAAAAAATCGTCAACCCGCTCAATGCCAACAACAAGCTGATAATTGCGAGTGGTGGAAAGGCAAACATCGCTATCACGACACAACATGCCGTCACGAAAATCAGCAATGACCTAACACTAATCTGCCAGCGACGAGCCACTTTGAGCGGCGGTACAGCATTCGTAACATTGATTGTTGAATTCATGGCTTTCCCTCTGCTTTGCTTTCATTTGATCCGGAATTATTCACGACGACGGGCGTCGCGTTTACCATTTTGAACGATTCAAGGGTAACGTGAATAATATTTCGATTTGAGAAGTTCACGCAGTAGGTGAATTGCCAAAACCGCAAACATGGAATGCGTGCGTCAATACAATAGGTGTTCTCTGGTTCGACGCCCACGCCTCGTGAATAATCCGAGTTGATTGACTAAAACCGCCAATTCTGTATTTCGCTGAAACACAAAGGACATTGGAAAAAAACTGCCGAATCAAAATATTTCTGTTCTGATCAATGAAAGCAGTTCCGGATCGCGCAAGACGACTTCTCGCACAGCCGCAATGTCTCTGTCGAATGGTCGATCCACTTCATAGCTGGCTGCCAGTTTCCGGACTCGTGCATGCACTGCCTCCAGAGATTCACTGGTTTTTAACGGACGACGGAATTCGATTCCCTGACACGCTGCGAGAATCTCTATCGAAATGATGCCAGCGGTGTTTTCTACCATCGGAAACAATCGTCGAGCCGCATACGTGGCCATGCTCACGTGGTCTTCCTGATTGGCACTCGTCGGCAAACTATCGACGCTGACCGAACTGGCTAGGTGTTTATTTTCGCTCGCCAGAGCAGCGCAAGTCACTTGAGGAATCATGAAGCCCGAATTCATCCCACCGTCTTTGATCAGGAAAGGAGGCAGTTCGCTCAGATGTTGATCGATCAACAACGCCATCCGTCTCTCAGAAAGCGAGCCAATCTCCGCGATCGCAATCGCAAGCTGATCCGCCGCCATCGCGACCGGTTCAGCATGGAAGTTTCCTCCGCTGAGCATCGAACCGTCATCGAAAAAGACCAGCGGATTGTCAGAAACCGCATTCGCTTCGCGAAGCAGGACGCTTGCGACGTGTCGAATCTGCTCAAGGCATGCTCCCATGACCTGAGGCTGGCAGCGGAGCGAATAGGGATCCTGAACCCGAGTACAATCGAGATGCGAATGCCTGATTTCGCTGCCGGAAAGCAACTCACGATACATCGCGGCACAATCGATCTGTGGTTTGTGATTGCGAATCTCGTGGATCCGCGGATCGAAGGGTGTATCGCTGCCTTTTGCCGCGTCAACGGACATCGCTCCAGCAAGAACTGCGGCACGGAATACTTTTTCTGTCTCGTACAACGCAGCCAACGCGAGGGCCGTCGAAACTTGCGTTCCGTTGATCAAGCCAAGCCCTTCTTTGGCGGCCAATTGCAGTGGCTGAATCCCGGCTGCGGCAAGTGCTTCACCGGCGGGCAACACTTTACCTTCAACACGAACTTTGCCTTCGCCGATCAGAGCAAGGCTCATGTGTGCCAATGGCGCAAGGTCACCACTTGCCCCAACGGATCCTTTGGCAGGAATACAGGGATTGATATTCGCGTTGAGGCATTCGACCAAAATCGTGATGACTTCTTTGCGGACTCCCGAGTATCCACGAGCCAACGAAGCAAGCTTCAGCAGCATGATCAATCGAACGACGGAATCGTCCAACAGTTCGCCGTAACCAGCACAGTGCGATCGAATCAGGTTGACTTGCAACTGAGCAAGATCATCTTTGGAAATTCGCTTGTTGGCGAGCAATCCGAACCCGGTATTTAAACCGTAAACCGTGTCTCCGGATTCGATCAGCGCTTCGACGACGGAACGTGAACGTTCAACGGAAGACCAACATTCGTCTTCGAGTTCAATTTTCGTTGAATGAAAATGGAATTGCGAGAGCTGTTGGTGAGTTAAGTTTCCTGGATCGATAATGAGCATTTTTGTTTCCAGATTTCGCGGTGACGACTACCAGAGATCGTTTCTCGTACTATTCCAAATGATTGCGGCTGGAAGCCACAACCACGATTACAGCATTGGCAAGTCGAGGCCTTTTTCCTTCGCACACTCAATCGCAACGTCATAGCCCGCATCCGCATGCCGCATCACTCCGGTTGCCGGATCGTTAAAGAGAACTCGTTCGATCCGCTTATCAGCCGCTTCGCTTCCGTCGCAACAGATCACGACACCGGAATGCTGAGAGAATCCCATTCCAACGCCGCCGCCATGATGCAAGCTGACCCAAGTCGCTCCGCCAGCAGTGTTTAGCAACGCATTGAGCAACGGCCAATCCGACACCGCATCCGACCCGTCTTTCATCGATTCCGTTTCGCGGTTCGGACTAGCGACACTGCCTGAATCGAGATGATCACGACCGATGACAACTGGCGCAGCAAGTTCACCACTGCGAACCATTTCGTTGAACGCGAGACCAAGGCGATGTCGATCCCCAAGCCCAACCCAACAGATTCGTGCTGGCAATCCTTGAAACTGGATCTTCTCGCGTGCCATATCAAGCCAATGGTGCAGATGCTTGTCGTCGGGAATTAGCTCTTTGACTTTTGCATCGGTTTTGTAGATATCCTCTGGATCGCCGGACAGCGCAGCCCATCGAAATGGCCCGATCCCTTTGCAGAAGAGCGGCCGAATGTACGCCGGCACGAACCCAGGGAAATCAAACGCGTTTTCGACGCCCATCTCAAGTGCAACCTGACGAATGTTGTTTCCATAGTCAAACGTAGGGATACCGCGTTTCTGGAATTCCAACATGGCTCGAACGTGGACGGCCATCGACTCTTTCGCCGCCACGATCACGGATTCAGGATCCGCCTTGCGAGCTTCAGCCGCTTGCTCAACAGTCCAGCCAATAGGCAAGTAGCCATTGAGCGGATCGTGTGCCGAGGTTTGGTCGGTCACCATGTCGGGCCGGATGCCTTTCTCAAGCATCTGCGGCAACAACTCGGCCGCGTTTCCTAACAACCCAACCGACGTGGGCGTATTGTCCGCACAAGCTTTCTCCACGATTGCAATCGCTGCATCAAGCGACGTTGCTTTTCGATCGACGTAGCCAGTTTCAATACGTTTGTCGATTCGCCATTCTTCACACTCAATCGCGAGCATCGATGCGCCAGCCATTGTGGAAGCCAGTGTCTGAGCACCACCCATTCCACCTAGGCCAGCGGTAAGAATCCATTTGCCCGATAGGTCACCAGCAAAATGTACTTTGCCAGCCGATACAAACGTCTCGTAGGTCCCTTGCACGATTCCCTGGCTACCAATGTAGATCCACGAACCGGCCGTCATCTGACCGTACATCATCAAACCCGCTCGATCGAGTTTGTGAAAGTGTTCCCACGTCGCCCAGTTCGGCACGAGATTGCTATTCGCGATCAGGACGCGCGGTGCGTCGACATGCGTCTCGAAGACACCAACGGGTTTACCGGACTGAACCAGCAAGGTTTGATGATCTTCGAGCCGCCGTAGCGTCTCGACAATCTTGTCGTAGCATTCCCAGTTGCGAACCGCACGACCAATGCCGCCATAGACGACAAGCTCATCCGGCTTCTCAGCAACTTCTGGATCGAGATTGTTCATCAGCATCCGCAGCGGCGCTTCCGATAACCAGCTCTTGCAAGTCAACTCGGAGCCAGTCGGCGACTTGACGATTCTGGACGATTTTCGATTATTCTGAGCTGCAACGGACATCCTGAACTCCAGCGCTGTTTTGATTTTTAACGTGAAAGCTGTGTTGTAATTTGGAAACTGTTTCCGGGATGGTAAAGTTTGACGTAAGCCACGATTGCCTCTCGCACCCAAGTCCTTCGATGAATCAGCAACGCGGGCTCTTGCGGCGAAAGCTCCAATCGTCGTTGAATTCGAATGCCCGGCATACAAGCTTCGATCGTGTGTTCACCGTGCGTATACGGTGCGATGCTCATCAGGTAGTCGTGCGGTGTCCTGACAGCAAAATTCTGCCTCAAATATTCCGGGGCCAGCGTCGGAAGCATCCAGCGTTGCTCCAACTGAATCGGCGCCTCGTCTTCGAAATGCACAATTGAAGAAAAGAAGACTTCAGCATCTTTTTCGACATCCAACTGAGAAGCAACTTCCGCATTTGCAGAAACGGCCTTCAACACCAACACTTCACAGGAATAGCAGCTTCCGCGAGCAAGTATCTCATTATCGATGCCCTCGATTTTCAATACCGATGTCAATGGTTTCGGCGGCGCGACGAAAGTCCCTTTGCCCTGAACACGCTCGACAACCCCGTCGGACTCCAGCTCTTTGATCGCACGATTCACCGTCATTCGGCTAAGCGAAAATCTCTCGGCCAACTGATTTTCTGACGGCAAACGAGAACCTGACGGCCACCGCCCACCGTCGATCCCGCCCTGAATGTAGGCCTTGATGCGTTCGTATTGAAGTATTGATGACATGTGGCGAGTCTACTCACCTTGCATCTGGTTGTCTATACAACTAAGCTAATTCTGTATCTTTGGAGGATCCACCACTTCTTAAGAGAGACCATGAGCCACCAATTTCGACAGGGTCGTTCGCCAATACTCGTCAGCGTTCCGCACAACGGCAGCCACATTCCTGATGCGATCGCAGCCAACATGACGCAGGAAGGACGTTCCTCGAGAGACACCGACTGGTTTCTTGACCGGCTATACGATTTCACAGAACTCGAAGACGCCAGCCTGCTTGTGGCAGAGCAGTCGCGCTATGTCATCGATTTAAATCGGCCGCGAGATAACGCGTCGCTCTATCCAGGGCAGACGACGACGGGTTTGATTCCGCTGACTCGATTCGATGGCAAAGCGATTTACGAGACGGAACCCGACGATGAAGAGATTCAGCGGCGCATCGAAGAGGTTTGGATACCCTACCACCAACAAATCCAATCCGAGATGCAGCGGCTAACTCAAGAACACGGCATGGCGGTCTTGATTGAAGCACATTCGATCGAATCCGAACTTCCCCGATTGTTTGAAGGCAAATTGAGCGACTTCAACATTGGTACCAACCACGGCGAATCTTGCGACCCTCGACTGACGGCATCTGTCATGGACGCGATCGACTCACAGATGGAATTCTCCTGCGTGCTCAATGGACGTTTCGTTGGCGGATACATCACGCGAAATTTCGGCGATCCGTCCAATCAACGGCACGCGATTCAGTTTGAACTTTCGCAAGCGACTTACATGGACGAATTGAGCAAACGGTGGGACGATGAAAAAGCATCGCACGTCCAACCAGTGTTGCGAGACATCATTTCCAGGATTAAGCAGTGGCTGAAAACGAAGTAGCAATCAGCAAGCCCCAATCGGTGTTTGTAAATTTTCGCGTGGCGACAATGTGCGAATCTGCTGAGCCATACGGTGCGATGCATGATATCGCCATCGGAGTCGCCGACGGATCGATCCAGTGGATTATCCCTCACTCCAAATTGTCGGAATTTGGCGAGGGTGTCGTATTCATCGATGGCCAGAACCGATGGTTGACGCCTGGTCTAATCGATTGCCACACGCACCTCGTCTACGGCGGCAACCGTGCGGCCGAATGGGAAATGCGACTCCGAGGCGTGCCGTACGAAGAAATTGCTCGGCAAGGCGGAGGTATCCTTTCCAGCGTTACTTCGACACGTGCCGCAACGGAACAGGAACTGGTTGACTCAGGGGCCAATCGATTGAATTGCCTAGTCGCTGAAGGCGTCACGACGGTTGAAATCAAATCGGGATACGGCCTCGATCTCGAATCCGAATTGAAAATGCTGCGAGCGGCACGAAAACTTGCAGATCGATGTGGCGTGCACGTAGAAGCAACACTTCTTGGTGCTCACGCAGTTCCGCCAAAATTCAAAGGACGAGCCGACGAATACCTCGATCTTGTTTGCAATGAGATGATTCCAGCTGCTGCAGAAGAAGAATTGTGTTCGACCGTTGACGCGTTTTGTGAGTCGATCGCATTCGATGTGGCTCAAACCAAACGCGTGTTCCACGCCGCGATCGATGCCGGCCTGAAAATCAAAGTCCACGCGGAACAGCTCAGCAACATGGGGATGGCTGCCGAGGCGGCTCGAATGGGCGCTCTATCGGCTGACCACCTAGAATACCTTTCAGAAGCAGACTGCAAAGTTTTGGCGGAGAACGACACCGTGGCAACGTTGCTTCCCGGAGCATTCTATTGCCTAAAAGAAACCCAGCGACCGCCCGTTGCAGCGATGATCAAAAACAATGTTCCAATCGCGATCGCAACGGACTCGAACCCCGGAAGCTCACCCATGTTGTCATTGATTCTGGCGGGAAACATGGCTTGCAACCTGTTTGGGCTAACGCCTGAACTCGCTCTTGCGGGCATGACTCGCAATGCGGCGAAGGCTCTTGCTCTTTCCGACCGCGGGGAAATTCGAGTTGGAGCCCGAGCAGATTTCGCAGTTTGGAATGTCGATTCGCCAGCGGAAATCCTTTATCAAATCGGCGGTAACCCTTGTGCCGCGGTTTATCGAAGCGGGAAAGAGCTGAAGGTGATCAGGTGAGTAACACGTTTCGGTTTCGCAGCGTTTTGGTGGGAGAGCAATGGCAAGACAACGTCGAAATTTCGGTTTCCGATAGCGGACTGATTGAACGAATCGAATCCAATGTAGAAGGCGACGTTCAGGATTTAGTTGCGCTGCCGGGCATGATCAATGTACACAGCCATGCGTTCCAACGTGGTTTCGCAGGATTAAGCGAGTTCCGCACAGCCGCCCACGACAGTTTTTGGACCTGGCGTAAACTGATGTACGAGTTCGTCGCACGGCTGAGCCCCGATGACGTTTATGCAATCGCCCGACAACTGTACTCGGAAATGTTAGCCGCTGGATACACCTGGGTGGGCGAATTTCATTACTTGCACAACGCCATCAGCGGAGCGACCTACGCGAATCTTGGCGAGATGTCGGACGCCATTTTCATGGCGGCCAAAGATACAGGCATTGGCCTCTGCCACCTACCTGTTCTGTATCAACGCGGCGGATTTGAGAATGAACCCATCGCTCCTGGACAGGATCGATTTGTTTTGAATGACGAGCAATTTTTCGAACTGGTTGAGCATTGCCGATCCCAATCAGCCAGCCATGCCAATTCTAATTTCGGAATTGCCCTCCATTCGTTGCGGGCGGTCTCGACCGCAACTGCGAATCGTGCGGTAACCCATGTTAAACAATTGAATCGCAATGCTCCGATTCACATTCATGTCGCGGAACAAACAGCCGAATTGGACGCCTGTGTTTCGACCCATGGCAAGCGGTCGGTAGAGTTCCTGTTCGACAGTCTGCCAGTTGATGAAAGCTGGTGCTTGATCCACGCGACGCACCTGAACGACGTTGAATTGAGTCTGATCGCAGAATCCAAAGCAGTTGTTGGCCTATGCCCGACAACCGAGGCTAACCTTGGCGATGGAATTTTCCGCGGGGAAGAATTTCTGCAGACTGCTGGCCGTTTCAGTATCGGCAGCGACTCACATTGCAGCATCGATTTACGAGAAGAGCTTCGCCTTCTTGAATACAGTCAACGACTAACGAATCGTCGCAGAGCCATATTGGGCACGGATGATGTTTCCGTTGGACGCAACCTTTACTGCCAATCCGCTGCCGGCGGCGCGCAGGCACTTGGCCTCAACGCCGGTGAAATTTGCATCGGCAAAAGAGCTGACTTCACCTTGGTTGATCCGACACACGCAGCGATCGACAACGTCAGCGGTGACCGGATTCTTGATCGTCTGGTATTTGTCAATATTGGCAATCCTGTTGCAGGTGTCGTGGTTGGCGGCCGCTCAATTCCGGCACAAAACGCGTAAGTTGTCCGATGAATCGCCTCGATTGGGCAAATCTGAAATAATTAGTCCGGTGTTTGCCAACAATGCGTTCAATCCAATGACGTCGCATTTTCTTGCAGCGCACCCTATGAACCCGTGACTAGAGACACCCATGAAAGAAACACGACGCGTTTTCAGCGCGATGCTGACAGGCATCATTACACTTATCTTCTTGGCAAACGCTTCCAACGCAGACACGATCGGGTATTGGCGTTTTGAAGAAGGTTCCGCAGGCAACACAGCCTCCGGTGCGGATTCGATCCTTGATACTGCATTCGCCAATCACGGCACTCCCTCCGGCGATCCCGTTTACTCTTCGAGTGTTCCCGTAGGTTCAATTCCTTTGACCGGAGACAGCAATGGACTCAGCCTAGATTTCGATGGTGTGGGGGACACTGTCTTGATTGGAACGGACGCTGCCCTCAACAGCGCCGATCCGTTCACCGCT
The DNA here is from genome assembly GCA_964352885.1 of uncultured Pirellulaceae bacterium. GTDB lineage: Bacteria > Planctomycetota > Planctomycetia > Pirellulales > Pirellulaceae > Mariniblastus. The sequence continues at coordinate 64,803 of CAYGUE010000009.1, read as the reverse complement.
GAGTTCTGGATGAACAGTTCCGACGCGTCATCAGGACAGAAACTGTTGGTCGACAAGTCTCATGGATTTGGGGATAACACTGGCTGGTTTTTTCAAACCGACGGTGTTGGAGTGCTCGGTTTTGGACTTGGTAACGGCGGAGCATTCAACGGAGTGGGCGGCCCAACGAACCTGTTCGATGGAAGCTGGCATCACATTGCCGGAACCTATGACGGCGCAACAATAGAAATGTTTGTGGATGGAGTCTCCCAAGGCACTGCAGCCGCAGGAGTTTACAACAGCAACACGCGAGACATTCGAATCGGAAGCGCGAGAAATAACGGTCGCCATTTCAATGGCCAAATCGACGAACTCCGAATCTCGAATACCGTTCTGACGCCATCGCAATTTCTTGCTGTTCCAGAGCCAACGTCGGCAACCATTATGGTGCTTGGAATCGTTGGATTGCTGGCTCGTCGCCGCAAATCCTAACGCGTCAGCCTGCTCTGGCTAGAAAATACAAGCCCGAAGCGCCAGAGCGCAAGCGAGTGAATCTGTCACTCAGAGAAATCTCGGAAGAATTCACTCGCTTGCGCTTCGGGCTTGTACTCATACGACTCATTCACAATATCCCAGAGCAACGCAGCGATCACTCTACGCTTTCTTCTACGCTTTCTTCTGCGAGCTCGGAATCAGAAAAGGCAAACTCAATTACCACTGCAAACAGCGCTCCCGCGATCGTCGCGACGACATAGAGCCATAGATGCTCCAATGTTCCTGAAACGACTGCTGGTGCCAGTGATCGCGCAGGGTTCATTGACGCGCCACATACTGGGCCAGCAAACATAGCTTCAAGCCCAACGACTGCTCCAATCGCGGCGCCTGCCATGATTCCCGTTTCTCGACTTCCAGATGAAACTCGCAAGATCACGAACATCAACATCGCGGTCAAAATAAACTCCATGATGAAGCTCTGATGCCACGAACCAGCCGGCAAAGTGCTACCTAGGTTCTCATGTTCGAGGAACATCAAACGCAGCGATCCGCTGGCCAGAAATGCACCAACTAGCTGTGCCACAACATAGGGAGCAACATGCCTGGATTCAAACTTTCCAGCAACCCAGAACGCAATTGTTACCGCCGGATTGATATGGGCTCCAGAAACTTCGCCGATCGCGTAGATCATCGCCATCACGATTAGACCGAACGTCAACGCAATTCCGACGTGTGAAACCGATCCATCATAAACTTCGTTGACGACGATGGCTCCCGTGCCTGCAAAGACAAGGCAATAGGTCCCTATTGCTTCCGCAAAGTATTTTCTTAACTCGATCATCTTTGCGAGTTTACCTTGAAACGATGTTTCCGCTCAGGAATTGGTGGTCTTTGTTGAACAGATTAAGGAAAGTTAACACAACGACCCCGACCGTTCCGAGCGCCGTCGCCGAAGCAATCAGAAACATGATCACGATTTGGTACTTCACGGCCTGCATCGGATCCGTACCGGAGAGCAATTGTCCGGTCATCATTCCCGGCAGACTCACAAGGCCGACGATCATCATCGCGTTGATGATTGGCGTCATTCCGGTTGACATTGCATCGCGAATTGGCTCGCGGGCTGCTTCCCATCGTGTCGCTCCAGCCGATAGCATCGATTCGACATAGTCACGACGAGTCACCAGTGCTTCGGTGAAAGCGTTCAAGCCCAGCGTGATGCCGTTCAGAATATTTCCAAGGACCATACCAAGCAGCGGAATCGCGTACTGAGGCTGGTACCACTTTTCCGTGCCTTCAAAAACGATGAACAGTGCGAACGCCGTGACCAACCACGCGCTGGCCCAAATCGAAACGATGCAGTTGAACCAGATTCCCGAGTATCGTCTTTTGCCTCGAGTGGCTGCCGTGATTCCAGCGATCAGTGTCATGATGCAACCGAGCAGCACGACAACGTACCAGCGATCGAATCGGAACACCCATTCAAGAACCATTCCAACAAGTAACAACTGAACGACTGTGCGAACGCTTGCGACCAACAGCGTCTTTTCGAGCTTGAGACTCAGCGCGAACGAAATTGCACCGTTGACCAGAATCAGCAAAGCAGCGCATGCGACGTGCCAAAAAGAGATTTCAAGATAGTTCATTCACAGCCCCCGTTCCCAAGTCGTTCATCTGAATTTGCTTTCGTGAAACGCGACTTGCCTGTTGCAAATCATGCGTGACCCAGACGATGGCGCGGCTCGAATCTCTTTCACACCAACCCGTGATCAGCTGTTCGGCTTGAGCTGCAGTGTCACCATCCATCGCCGAAGTCGGTTCGTCGAGTAACAGAACTGTCGGATTGAGTATCATCGAACGAACGAGTGCCGCAATCTGCCGTTCACCACCTGAGAGTTCGCGCTGCGCTTTCGAGACGAACTCATCCGTCCGGCCAAACGATTCCAAAATCGCGATGGCAACATCGCGATCGTAGGAATTGCTCACATTTGCAGCGAAAGAAAACGGCACCCTAAGAAATTCTTCGACCGTTCCGTCAACTTCGGGTGCCCGCTGAGGAACGTACATCACCTCACTGCGAAACGCTGGGACTCGATTGCCGCCGACTCTTTTACCGCGCCAATCGACGTGCCCTTCGGCAAATGGATGCAGCAACGCCAACGACTTGAGCAGCAGTGACTTGCCGCTGCCCGAAGGCCCGACCAGTGCGATTCTGTCGGACGCAGCAATGGAGAGCGATACGTTACGAAAAACCCACAGTCCATCAAACGCGACGCCAAGATTGTGGGTTTGAAGAGACATGTTTTTTTCAAGGTAGTGATGGCTTCCAGCCGTCGCATATTTCGCAATGACAGCTTTCCGCCGTACGATTCCCAAACCGCTTGCGACGGCTAGAAGCCGTCACTATGATCATTCAAAAACTGGCAACCTATGCCAAATGACTAACTTCCTTTCACGAAAAACGGCATCAGATCCCAGCCGTTCGGCATCGACAATCCGCTGGCCGCTGAAGTTTTCTCGCAATAGGTTTCCGCAGCATCTGCTTCGACTCCTGTGCCGCAAATGGTGAACGGCACGTCGCCATGCGTGTGCGTTTTTGTGCTGATGTAAGTCGGATGGTCGGGCGTGATCAGAACGCGAAAATCTTCGCCAGACGCTTTCAAATGCTCAACGATCGGAGCAACAATCTTCTCGTCGATCTCTTCGAGTGATTTAACTTTCTTTCCGAGGTCACCTTCATGTGATGATTCATCGGGCGCTTCGACATGCACGCAAACCAAATCGTAGTTGGCCAACGCATCAATCGCGTACTTGCCTTTGGCTGCATAGTCCGTGTCGGTATAACCGGTCGCGCCGGGGACTTCGATGCGATCCCAACCGACCAACGCAGCTAAACCGCGAAGCAAGTCAACCGCTGTGATCATGGCGCCTTTGATTCCGTGGACTTCCTCAAAGGCAGTCAGATTTGGTTTTTGGCCCAATCCCCACAGCCAGATGTTCGTGGCGGTCGGCTTGCCGTCGGCCATTCTTTTCTTGTTCACTTCGTGACCGCCAAACCACTCCTGACTTTCGCTCATCAAATCGACCAGCATGTCACTGCCCGGACCGCGAGGAAAATCTTCCGCCACCGATTTGTCCGTTAGATCGTGGGGTGGCGTAGCGCGAGTCTCTTGCGTAAACGGGGCAGGCATGTCTGCCGTCGGCCGAAACATCAACAGATTGCGATAGCTGACGCCAGGAATGAATTCCAGTCGCGAATCCGTGACTTTTTCTTGAGCAGTCGCCAGAAGCATTTTGGCTTCCTCTGAAGAAATATGTCCCGCAGTGAAGCTCTTCATCGTTTGATCTTCGACGTTGACGAGGTTGCAGCGAATACACCAATCGTCTTCTTCCAACTCAATCCCTTGAGCAGCCGCTTCCAACGGGGCCCGGCCCGTGTAGTTTTCGAGCGGACTGTAGCCCAGCAGGCTCATGTTGGCGACACTGCTACCGGCCGGAAGGTGCTTCGGCGTGTGATTAGCCAAGCCAACGATGCCCTCCCTTGCAACGGCATCCATCGCGGGCGTGTTCGCGGCTTCGAGCGGCGTTTTTCCATCGAGCGATTCCTGGGGTTCGTCGGCGCAGCCGTCCGGGATAATGATGACGTATTTCATAGCAAACTGAATTCAGAAACCGAGACAAGGTAAAAGCCGAGATTGTATCGACGGCCGAGTGGCGTTCACAGGCCCAATCAATCTTTCACGAGCAGTGCTTAGGCGGTCGCTTAACGAAACGATAACCTTGCTGCCTCAGCAGCCACATCAAAACAGCAAACAGGATTTGGCTAAGCAAAACAGAAACGGGCCAATGCGGGAGGGATCGGAACAACCAAGCGACAGCGGCGGCTGCAAATACCGTTACCAAACAGTTGACGATCAGTTTGCCGACGGTTAGTCGAACGCCAAAAAAAGACCAGAAACTAACAAACAACGGAAACACAACACAGAAGACGGCGACCGGAACGGCAAGGACCAACTCATCGTTTGGACCCCTCGCAGCAGTGGACAGCATCGAGAAAACAAGCTTTCCGACTGAAATCAAAACCGCAACCAACGTCGTTACGATGATGATGTGAACGATCCCGAACTGGAATGCAGATACATAACCAGCGTTTTGATCGACCACCTTCAATTCACCTTTTACGACGCGAAGCAGTCCCGTAAAAATTGCTGCTGTTACGGAGAAAAGCACACAGAGTACGAACAGCACCCCAAGTTCAGCGCGACCTCCAGCGAACCAAGCAACAGCGGCAGCGCCCACGAGGCAAAAAGCCGGACCGACGACCCATCGAACGCGATTTACACCGAATCCAACATAGCCGCCAACCAAAAAGAAAAAGATCGACATGCCCGTCAGGATTCCTGAATAATTCCATAACGTGTTCGCGGTCAATTTTGAAACCGTGAATCCTAAATACGGCACCGCAACAAGAACGAGGAATAGCACAATCCAAAATGCAATTTGCCAAAGGCGTCGACGGTCCATGTAATTTGCGGATTCAGAATCCAAATCAATCCTTGAAATATCGAGCTAGCGAAACCCGCCCATCAGAACAAATGCGGAAAGCAAAACCGTTCCGGCTGCTGCACTCAGACAGCATCCAATGACGGCCCCACGACTTGTGCGCCGAATGTCGTATCCCCAACTGGCTCCCGGAACAGCAAAAGCCAGTACCAGAAGCGTATGAAACATGTTCGCGCTACTGGCCCCGTAAGTGAAGATGCTTAGCAGCACTCCGCAACCAAATGTCAGTAACAGCAGCGTTCGAATACTCAACTTTTTCATCGCTGGTCTCCATTGGACGGATGCTCTATTGTTCAACGAATAGAACCCGAATGCAAACAAGACGCCGAAACGAAAACAATGGCTTTTACTTTCGAACAACTTGGGCTGGACAAAAACGTTGAAGTGCTACGACGGCAACTCGACCTTGCGGGCAAACGAGTCGTCGATATCGGCTGCGGCAGCATGACGTTTAGCAAGATACTTGACGCAGAAGGAGCTTCCGTTCTGGCGATTGATCCTGATCAGCGACAAGCCGAAATCAATCGAACCGCGACGCCGGAACAAGGCTCAAGCATCGTTTTCATGGAGGCCGGCGCCGACTCAATTCCAGCGACAGACCACTCGCAAGATGGTGTCTTTTTTAGCTACTCGCTGCACCACATCGACGCAGGCATTTACGACGAAGTCTTCAAGGAAGTCGAACGGGTGCTCAACAAAAAGGGTTTCGTTTACGTCATCGAACCGATCGCTGGGCCACTGAATGATGTCATGAAATTGTTTCACGACGAAGAAACAGAGCGCGCCGCGGCTTGGAAGGCACTCGACAAGTTTTCAGGACGTTTCGATCAAATTTCTGCTTTTGAATATCACAGCATCGTCGAGTTCGAGAGCTGGGATGCGTTTGCCAACAACTACGGAAACCGCTCGTTTAACAGCGGCTATACATTTCAAGATGTTTGCCGAGATGCAGTAAGAGAAACCTTTGAAGCAAATGCATTTAAAACAAAATCGGGTTACCAATTCCCGTCGAACAAGCGAGCCGTTTGCATGACTCGAACTTAGTGCGGCCCAGTCGTGACCAACTCGACATTCTGAATGGCGATAGGGAAGTATTCGCACCGGAAATGTATTGTTGCTAACGTTCCGTTTCCCTTACTAACAAATCATTGCAAACGCATTGAATTGCAACTTGCGAAGATCTTCGAAAGATGTATAAATCAAAATATGACATTCGCAGCCCCATCCATCTCTAGATGCCTCGATGCAGGCAACCCGTCTATTTCCGGGTTCACCTGAGGTGCGGCTACATTCTCGGCGTGACCGATGTTGGAACAGTCCTACCCGTGGACTGTATCTGATCAACACGGATCCTTTTTGCTGAATCGCTCGACTCAGTAGACACCTGAACACTCGCACGATGCCGTTGTTCAGCAAAATCTTGCTGCTTTCAAAAGGTAGCACTACGCACTGATCTGCTTCAGCTTC
>CAYGUE010000009.1:0-58199 GCA_964352885.1 uncultured Pirellulaceae bacterium | reverse complement strand
CATTTTCCATTTTCCATTTTCCATTTTCCATTTTCCATTTTCCATTTTCCATTTTCCATTTTTCTATTTCACGATTTCCAGATCCAAAGGTTTCAAATGAATTGCCAAGTTTCGCGTTCGCGACGAAGAGGCTTTACTCTCGTCGAACTCCTCGTTGTTATTGCCATCATTGGCATCTTGATTGGAATGTTGCTTCCTGCCGTGCAAGCTGTTCGAGAGGCCGCGCGACGAACCCAATGTGCCAACAACATGCGACAGATGGGGCTCGCGATTCACAACTATGAATCAGCCTTCATGAAATTCCCCAGTGCTGGGCAAGCAAAGCGTGGGGGCGCTGGATCCAACGCTGGACAAAACGTCTTTTTTACCGAACGACAAGAACTGGAAAGTTTCGCCGCGGCATCCCCTTCCTTGCAAACCTACATCCTGCCGTTCATCGAACAAGACAACGTCTACGCACTTTTCAACACCAGATACCGGTACGACATCTCCCCGGCTGGGCCAGAAGCCCCTACGAATCAGGATGCGGCAAAAAATGTGATTGCAGCCTATATTTGCCCCTCAACGGGTAGAAGCTCAACGACCGACGCGGAGGGCTATGGCTACACGGATTACTCGGCGCCGGTGACCGTCAGACCAGGCCTGAGCGGAAATCCGGACCAGCCTCGATTCAAATGTGCGCTCAATGGCGATTCTCCCCGTCGCATCAGCGCGATCACTGACGGCACCAGCAACACCGTCGCCATCGCGGAAGATGCGGGCCGTGCGGATGTCCCGGGTGGTGGATTCATGGTTATCAAAACTGAAACCATGGATGATGGAACATCTGCGGATCGCCGTTCATGGGCTTGGGCTGATCCCGACAATGCGTACAACGTGGACATGCTCGTCAACAACAATCAGACTCCTACTGGGGGACCTCCCGGTTGCACATGGGACATCGTAAATTGCGGCCCTAACGAAGAAACTTTCAGCTTTCATCCCGCCGGTGCAAATGTCGCATACTGTGACGGAAGCGTGCACTTTTTGACAGCCGATATCGATGCCATCACATTCACGGCAATCATGAGCAAAGACGGCGGCGAAGTTGCCAATATCTTTTAACCCGGGTTATTCACGAGGCGTGGGCGTCAAACGGGAGGCACCTGCTTCATTGCGGAGGAAGCGCTCAAACTTGCTGATTTGACAGTTCACCTACTAGATGAATTTATTGACTCGCAAATTTGTCATCTCTGTCGTTGAATCGTTCAGAATCGCCTACTGGACGCCCGTCGTCGTGAATCATTCCGGTTTAATTTCGAACATGCGTTTGCCATTCGCGAACGCGATTCCCGCACTGAGCGTACTGCACATAGGCACCGAGCGAATTTTCGTCCGGTGCCTTTTTCGATCAATCCAGAATTTTGAACTGTTCGGCAACGGAATCAATTGCGTCAACGGTTTTCAATTCGGCCAATGCGGCATCCACAGAAGACTGTGTTGAGGCTTTTGTCACGATAACGACCGGAACAATCCCTTCTTTGGACAAATCAACATCATGCTGATAGACCGAAGCAATCGAGATACCATTGTTCCCCAATGCACCGGCGATTTGCGACAAGACTTTGGGGACGTCCTGGACGTTGAACCGTAAATAGTAGCGACTGATCAAACTGCCTTCATCCGCGACCCCAACACGTTCGTTCCCTTCGGCCCAAAGTTCAAGCGTCTCGAAAGTGATCGCCGTTCTTCCAACGGCAGTGTCGATCAGATCCGCGACAACGGCAGAAGCAGTTGGCATCTGACCGGCGCCTTGGCCTTGAAAGAACACGGGCCCAACGGCATCGCCCACGACGCCGACAGCATTGTAGTTGTCACGGACTTCGGCGAGCGGCTGTCCGATCTTGACCAACATTGGTGACACGTCCAGAACGAGCCCACCAACGGTCAGCCGCGCAATGGCGATCAACTTGATTCGATAGCCAAGATGTTTGGCGTACTTGAAATCAACGGCTTGCAGCCCATCGATGCCGCGGCGAGGAATCTGAGCCCAGTCGACGCGGGCTCCAAAAGCAAGATGTGCGAGGATCGCAAGCTTCTGCGTCGCATCGGTGCCATCAACATCCATCGTCGGATCAGCTTCTGCGTAACCTAGTTCCTGAGCTTCGGCCAAAGCCGATGCATAGTCGGCGCCCTCAGCGTCCATCTTGGAGACAATGAAGTTGCACGTCCCGTTGAGAATCCCTTGCAGTGACTCTACCTGATTCGCTGACAGACACTGGCTGATATTGGCAATGATGGGAACGCCGCCAGCAACGGATGCTTCGAAAGCAATCGAGCGTCCCAGCTCTCGAGCACGATCAAACAACTCGGGGCCATGTTGTGCCAGAAGTGCTTTATTGGCGGTCACAACATCCTTGCCGCTTTCGAGCAGCTGCAACATGATCGACTTTGCAGGTTCGATCCCGCCGATCAACTGAGCCACGACACTGATGTCTGGATCGTCGATCAATTGCTGCAGATCGTCCGTCAATATGCCTTCAGGAAGGTCAACATCTCGAGATTTGCTCAAGTCGCGAACCACGGCACGGGTTAGCCAGAGAGTTCGGCCGGCGTGGCGAGCGGTCCGGTCGCCATGATCCAACAGCAGTCGGGCAACGCCGGCCCCGACGGTCCCCATTCCAACAATTCCTACTCCAGTTTTTTCCATTCGTTTCGACTCAGGCATTGTTGAATGTGATTTCAAATTAATTGCGGCGGTGTATGCTTCAGCAGTTGTAGTCGATGCTATCCAGACAAAGTGTTATTCTCAACCGTCAAACGCAATAAGCCCGCATTATCAGGCCTAATTCACCTCAATTTGAAATCCCGCAAGAAAGCTCGACATGTTGGCCGCAAAAATTTTTCTTACCGTTGTCGCGTTGATCTACATGGCGTTGGCGGTTTGGTGCACCGTTGATCCGAATACAACGTCTGAGAAAATCGGATTCCGGCTGCAGCCGGGTTCCGGACAATCCGAGTTTGTGACGGTTTATGGCGGGCTCGAAATGGGCATGGCATTGATCTTCCTGCTGCCGCTGGTCTGGCATGAGTCGACTCGCTTTGCTTTGGTCGGCTGCTTGTTGATGCATGCTTCGCTGGTTCTGTTTCGCTCGATTGCTTACTTCAGTTTTACCGGAATCGATTCTTTCACTCATCGACTCGCAATTGGGGAATGGGTTATCTTGTTAGCTGCGGGAGCCGTCCTGTATCTAACCAAGTCAACTCCACCAACTTGAATGCCAGCAGTCTATGAGTAATCGCGTTATCGCCATTTTGCCGGGCGACGGAATCGGGGAAGAAGTAACCGCTGAGTCGGTTCGGGTTATCGAGAAACTTAACGCCGCCTTCGATGCGGGCTTGGAGTGCCGCCACGTTCCGGTCGGCGGGACTGCCTATGACCTGCACGGCACACCTTTACCCGACGAGACGCTTTCGACTGCCAGAGAAGCGGATGCCATTCTACTGGGGGCTGTCGGCGGACCCAAATGGGAATCAGCGCCTCGAGAACTGCGACCTGAAAGAGCGCTTCTTGGGTTGAGAAGTGAACTGGAACTTTTTTCCAATTTACGACCCGCGATTCTGTTTCCGGAACTCGCCGATGCGTCGACCCTGAAACCGGAGGTCGTATCCGGGCTGGACATCATGATCGTCCGTGAGCTGACAGGCGGAATCTACTTCGGTGGTCCGCGCGGCATTGAAGTCGTCGACGGTCAGCGGCGCGGCTTTAACACCATGGAGTACACCGAATCTGAAATCGTGCGAATCGCACATTCGGCGTTCCGCACCGCGATGCAGCGTGACAAGAAATTGTGCTCGGTCGACAAAGCCAACGTCCTTGAAGTTTCAGAACTGTGGCGAGAAGTCGTGACTTCCGTCAGCAAGGACTATCCGGAAGTGGAACTCTCACACATGTATGTCGACAATGCGTGCATGCAATTGGTTCGAGCACCGAAGCAGTTTGACGTGATCGTCACAACGAACATGTTTGGTGACATTCTTTCAGATGCCGCATCCATGCTGACGGGCTCGATCGGCATGCTCCCATCTGCGTCGCTTGATGCCAATGGAAAAGGAATGTACGAACCGGTTCACGGCTCGGCCCCAGACATCGCAGGGCAGGGCATTGCCAATCCGCTGGCTTCGATACTTTCGCTGGCGATGCTGCTTCGTTACACGTTTGACGAAATCGAAATGGCGGACAAAGTTGAAGCTGCTGTGCAACGCGTGCTCGCAGCGGGACTTCGCACGGGCGACTTGGCCAGAGAAGGCGAAGCCGCTGTTTCCACATCTGAAATGGGACAGGCCGTTCTGGAAGATTTAGTTTAACAATGTCCAAACGAATTATCCCACCAGCGGGCGAATGCAAGCAGGATCCTGATCGCAAAGAATGTCCACTTGTATGCAAGTACAACCACTACGAATCAGAAGAAGACGACATGACGATCGATGCATGGGAACTGAAGTGCCTCGAATGTGGCTGGTGTGACACGGTCGGACATCGCAGCGATGAACCGATCCTAAACCGCCGGACTTTGATGCAACCGTTTGTCCGTTTTGTCCGTTATGCAAGATCAAGGACGTTAAACCGGGAAAGAATCCGTGTGCCGACTGCGAAAGCTAACCAGTTAGCGTCCGAAGAAAGATGTCTCAATCTCCGCAGGAGATTGTCCGTTTCTTCCAAGCTTGAACGCGTGCTTCACATCTGAATTGAAGTACACGATACACCCCCAGATGCACAATCCAAGCGACGTCGGTAAACAGTAGCATGTCATCAGACTAAGCAACCCAACGAAGTGTGAAGCGAGCCCCATTCCGTAACTGCGAAAATAGAGCCCGCGAATTCCCGCCGTGATTCTGAGGATCCCTGCAATAATCGCGACACCGCCGCCGACTCCGTACGTGATCCATACAACAAGCTTGGCCACCTGGAGTTGCTCAGCCGGCATCTGAGGTCCGCCCCCCTGCTGGTTCATTATTGCAGGGACAAAGAGGGCCATTGCAAAAAGCCCCAACCCCATCAGGATCTCCAGTACTCCCTGGATAATCATGCAAATGCAAAGCGGCTTGACTTGGCGAACGTAGGCACCGCCGCCAGTTGGCATTGGTCCTCGGTACTGCCCGTCCAACGCGACTGGCGTCGAATATGGGTTTCCATCGCTCAAAGTTCTTCTCCCTATCCGGAATTTCAAACAGCTTCAAATGTATCGCCAAAATTGGCTTGGGTTGCTTAGAACCGTAACTTCGCCGGCAAACACCACTCTTTTGGGCTGACGGACGGTGAGATGCAAAGTAAAATTTAAACATCTTGTAGTTACTTTTAATGGGAGCATGTAATGACAGCAAAGAAAACGAAACACCAGCAAATCCTGGAATTTGTTCGACAAGCAATCCTCGGGGGCGACTACCTTGCGGGCGATCGACTCCCAACAGACGGCCAGCTTATGAGGCAGTTTAGCACTTCTCGGCCGACCGTTGCCCGAGCAATGAGAGACCTCGAAATGGAGGGGTATCTGGAACGGCGTGCCGGCTCAGGTTCCTTCGTTCGTGTTCCAGCCCAAACCAAACCGAGCCTGATCGGCATCCTGACGCCAGAAGTTGGCGAGCACGAATTGTTCCAGCCGATTTGCAGCGAAATCGCACTCCAGTGTCAAAAGCACAATCTTAGCTTGCTGTGGGCCGATTCAGCTGGCAATGGACACGGCGCGATCGACCACGAAAAAAACGCTTACGATCTTTGCCAGCGATACATTAGCTTGGGCGTTGCTGGTGTGTTTTTCACACCCGTCGAATTCTCAGAAAAGATGCTCGTCGCAAACCGGGAAATCGCCGAACGACTCGACGCTAACGGCATTTCCGTCGTTTTGATCGACCGTGATATCGAGCGACTCCCAAAACGAAGCCGGTTTGATCTCGTTGGGATCGACAACTTTCGAGCAGGCTATTTGCAAGCCGATCACATGCTGAACTTGGGCTGCAAGAAGATTGCGTACGTCTCTCGCGAAGTTTCAGCGCCAACGATCGACCTGAGAATTGCGGGATATCGTCAAGCAACGACATCCAGGGGAATCAAGCCAAGCGACTCAGTGGAGTTTTGCGGCGACCTTACTGACAACAAGTTTGTAGATTCAATCGTTGCCAAATCGCCGGACGCAATCGTCTGCTCTAACGACACAGCGGCCATGATGCTGATGCGATCCCTTCTTCAGAGAGGCATCAAAATACCTGAAGATGTCCGTATGATTGGAATTGACGACGTGAAAATCGCTTCCATGGCGATGGTTCCGCTGACCAGCATTCACCAGCCTTGCCGCGCAATTGGAAGTGCAGCTGTAAACACAATGGTAAGACGTATCGAGAATCGAAAGATGTGTGCTCACGACATTCACGTCAATGTCGAACTTGTGATCAGAGACTCATGCGGCGCCCAACGTTCCAGCTAGTTGACATCTAGCCTTACTGGACACATGGTAAATGTGACCCATCCAAAACCGATTGCCGAGGGCTTTCCGCAAGGACGCATATAAACTTCCCCTTTGCGGTTGATATATCAACGCATTAATTGCGTGCAAGATAATTACCTTGACCCAAAATAACCTTAGGGGCGTTAACTCATCCACAATAGCGAGCTGACAACGCAGCTATAACCGCAAAAATCGTGATTTGCGGTGTTAGGTCCACCATAGAGAGGTTCAGACGCGTATATTTCAGGCGTTCTTTAATCTCTCATTCTCTCGCGAGGAAAGTTGATGAAATCTTCTCCAAAACGACAAGGATTTACGCTTGTCGAATTACTGGTGGTCATTGCGATCATCGGCATTCTGATTGGTATGCTCTTGCCTGCTGTTCAACAGGTACGTGAGGCAGCAAGACGTACACAGTGCATGAATAACCTTAGACAGAATGGTTTGGCATGTCTGAACTACGAATCTGCCAATATGAACTTTCCAACTAGCGGAATTTCCGGCTCTGACCACTGGTGGACCAATAAAGTTCAGTTTGGTGCTTCTGCGTTGACTGGGGAATCCGGTGGTTCTCCCTCATTCTCAACCGAACCAGCTGGCTGGGTATATCAAATCTGTGCATTCATGGAGCAAAATAATTTGATCACAGGTCGCGAACAATTTGGTATTTTCAACGCAGACGACAACGGCTTTTTCATGTGTGAGCGAGCGATTCCCAGCATGACATGTCCATCTCGTGGTGAACGTGTTTGGGGATCCGCTGCTGGACCTCAATGGGTTCAAGGCGACTACGCGAACCCAGAAGGCGCATACCCGGCGTTCCGCGCTCCTGATCGCCCATCACCGGGTCCGGCATTCGACAGCCCTCTAATCTTCACAGGTTTGATCGGTCGTGCCGGTTCGAACGCCGGCTTCGGCGTTGACGGAGGTAACCGTCCGGATCAGAAGTTTTCGAGAATTGGATTTGGACAAATCTCCGACGGTAGCTCAAACACCGTCTTGGTCGCTGAGAAAAGCGCTGACGCCAAGAACTATTCTTCAATCAATGACGGAGCGGCTTGGGGCATGATTGGTGCAACAGGTGGTCTGCTGATGCCGGGTTGGCACACAAACGGACGATTCATACGGGGCAACAACGGTCCAGTGGCCGACAACGAACCAAGAGATGTATCTCCCGACAATCCTAGCGGTGCACAGACTTCGAACGAACAGGGTTTTGGTGGCCCACATCCAGGAACTTTTTCAGCCGTCTTGGGTGATGGTTCAACACACTCATTCAGCTTGGACGTCGACTTCAATATTTTTCAAGATGTCTGTATGAGAAATGACGGCTACGTTGTGAACCACGATGATTTCTAGGTTCGCGGTTGCACACGAAACCGTTGGTTGCTGCCCCACCTCTTTTCGAGGTGGGTTTTTTCTTCGATAAATCGAACTAACTGAGCGAATAAATGTCTCATTTGAGTACCCAAACTGTGGGCTGCCGAATGGGTGCATGTCACACAAGGATTTTAAGAAACATGTCAAAAGCAATTACATTACTGATTCTTGCTGTAAGTATCTCGTCAATGGTAGGTTGCGGCAGCGGTGTCAAGACGGTTGCTGACCTGAACAATACCAACATCATGAGACTTCATAGTGCCTACAAAATTTACATGAACTCCAACTCGATGCGGGGCCCTAAGAGCGAAGAGGAGTTGAAGGAGTTTTTAACTTCTAACAATACGGCGAAGGCCTTATTGAAACGGATGAACATCACCCCTGAAGATGTTCCAGGTTTCTTCGTTAGCGAACGAGATAACCAGCCATTTAAGGTTCGATGGGGTCTCAATGGTGTAGCCGATCACGCGATTGTTTTCGAAGATACTGGGATCGATGGAATGCGCATGGTAGCATTATCGAAACCACGTGAATTGGATGACAGCGAGTACGAAGGGTATTGGTCTGGTGAAATCAAGCCTCAAGCACCCGGTTCAGGAGGCATAATTGTCGAACCTGACGTTGGGGATGGGGAGTCCGAATAAGTCTTGGGCGGTAGACGAAGCCTAGCAACTCAGTCACGTCACGCACAAATTATGTGGAGTGACGTTTTTGCCGGCATTCAGTTCTTGCTGTCCGCTGTCAGTACTAACCGATAATAAGCTACCCAACAATTGTTCGAACAGAAGGTGATTCAATTTGACCTCTACGGCGCCGGCATTTGAATCGATTTCACGGCAATTCACCGTTGGTGAAAATCCTTCGCGTCCACCGAGTCGCATTCATCGCGGCATTTCTAATTGCAGCTTCTGGTTTCACTTTTCCAGACTCCTGTTGTTAATCTCCGTTTGTTGTTCGGGATGCTCATCCGACGGGGACGTTTCTCAGTCGAAGAGGGCCAGTTCGAATCAGGATACAGGGCAATCAGCGTTTGCCGTGCCGGAACTGGATCGCCGCGAAACGCTTATTCGCGAAATGAATGTTTCAGAAGAGTTGGTTCTCAAGCTCACGCGTCGATTCAGCCTTTTGAGATCCCGACTAGAAGGCGACGAGACTTCACTTAGTTCACTTTTTTTTTCAGAAGTCCGGCACAAGGGCATCAGTGAATTCAATGTTTTGGCAGCTTGTAGCAAGCTGAAATCGACGACGGACCAACGTACACTCCACTTATCCTGGCCAATCGAATCTCTCGATTCTAAAGTTTCCGATATCGATGCAGAATTTTGGGCGCCACTGCTTTCAAAATTCAGCTTTGAGGACACACAGTTTGGGATTACCGATGCGTATTTTGAAGACGTTGATGTGTTCCGCATGGTCGTTGGTTTCGAGGGTAGAATTCGAGATAGCGATAGGGTCTATGGCGTCAAAGCTGGTCAAACGTTGGACTGGAAGATTGATCACCTTTCAAAAGACTGGAAAATTTCTGGATGGGATCAAGACTATTTAAAGCTAACGGTGGCGACCGAGACACTTTTTGAGGATGTGACCCGGCATGCTATTCCAGATCAAAATCTGCTCGGTAAAGTCGAAAACTCAAGTCATCAGCAGATGTTGCTGAATCGAGCGGCCGATGCGGACTTCATGAAACAGTTCGCCCCCGTTGTTCAATTCTTTTCCGACTATCATTCGCTGTTCCAATATCCTTCGGTCAGCGTTGTAGATTTCGACGGAGATGGGCATGACGACCTGTTTCTATCCGACCGATCTGGTCCTTCGATCCTGCTTCGAAACTCAGGAGATGGAACATTTGAAGATGCGTCGGCAGCGACCGGCTTGGAGCTGAACCCCTCCTACACCAACTGTGCTTTGTTTGCTGACTTTGATAACGATGGAGACCCGGACCTATTGCTGGGGCGATCGATTGGTCAATGCCTGTACTACAAAAACGAAGGCGGAATATTCTCTATCGACACGACAACTTGCAGGCAATTGACCGGAACACGTTTTGTCACCTCTGGAGCAGTTGCCGACATCAACCGCGATGGATTGCTAGACGTCTACTTGAGCACGTATGCAACGCGTACAGGAACCGACATGCGTTGGATCGATTTCGTGGTCCCGCCAGCCCAAGCAAGAGATTTCCAGCGTGATGTTTTAAGCAAACATTCATTTCTTGATCGGCATGGCCCGCCAAACATTGTGCTCATGAACCGAAACGGAATCTTGACACCAGCCAAGACCGAGAAAACGATTCAACAGTGGCGGAACAGCTTTCAACCTGTGTGGTTTGATTTCGATGACGATGGAGACTCGGACCTCTATGTCTGTAACGATTTTGCACCTGACGCATTGCTAAGAAACGATACGGATCGCGGTTCTTTTGACTTGAAGTTTGTTGACGCGACGGCGGAGACATTTGCTGGAAACACGATGGGATTTGGAATGGGCGTCAGCGTTGGCGACTACAATTCTGATGGTCTTCTCGACTTGTACCTGTCAAATATGTACTCCAAGGCGGGCAATCGTGTCATCAAAAGAATAGGAGTAGGTGTTGACCCGCGAATTGAAGTCTCGGCAAAAGGAAACTTTCTCTATCGCAATGCCGGCAAACACTTTGTGCACGTTGCCGGTCTGGAACCTAATGAACAGCATGTAGCCAAGGTAGGATGGTCTTTCGGAGGACAATTTGCAGATCTAGACAACGACAGTCAACTTGACCTCTACGTGCCTAGTGGATTCTTCACATCGCCTGAGGAAATTGATGCACAATTCGACTTGTGAAGTTGCCATTGGCGTACGGTCGTACGTCTTGATCCCTTTAAGGACAAAAATTTCTTGCATTCGAAGAATTGGTCTGATGATTTGGGTTTGGACGTCTTTCGCCTAAAAGATCCCGAAAACCCAAAACTTGGATCGGTAGCGAGGTCATTTAGTGGAAACGAGCGCAATCGGATGTTTTTGCAGCGAGATGGAAACTTCGAAGACGTTTCGCTTGTTTCGGGAGCGGATTCCAGATGTGACGGTCGGGGTTTTGCAATCCTTGACATCGATCAGGACGGCTTTCTCGACATGGCAGTTCCATCAACCATGAAGCCCAGACTCAAGATTTTTCGCAATCGACACGGCGAGAATAAGAAAAATTCTGGCAACGCAGGATTCATTCGCCTCGAGGGCGGCCATACGACTTCTGAATCCCAAGACCAATGGAGCTCGCGTGATGCGGTGGGAGCAAGAATCATTGTCACCATGGGTGACATTAAACGAGCCTATCAGATTTCATGTGGGGAAGGTTTAGCCAGCCAAAATTCCCGCTGGATTCATATTGGCATGGGCAAATCAAAGATGATCGATCGAATTGAAATCCAATGGCCTTCGGGCAAGAGCACGGTTCACCATAACATCCCGGCGGGCGCGAGAACCGTCTTTTTTGAGATGCCAAACAAACAGCCGTTAGTGCAAACAGGCATTTTCAGATGAGCCCCAATCCCAACCTGCGAGCCATTTCTATCTTCCGTCACGCATTTCTTTTTGCGGTCGCAATTGCTTGTGGCATTCTTTTGGTTTCGGGGTGCGATGAGGAACTTGATTCTGCTGGGGACCACGTTGGGGTACCCGATTTCCTCGGAGAAATAGATGCGAGCATCTATCGAACCAATGCCTCAGAGGAGTTGCTGCTGAAGTTGACGCGGCGGCTGGATCGGTTTCGGTCTCGGCTGACCGAAAGAGAGGGCGACTTGTCAGAGCTTTTTTTCACTCATGTAGAGTACGCTGGTCCAGTGGAATGGGATGCCGATGCCTTTTTGCAGCTTTGTAGCACCGACTCCCAATCCTCATTGGCTTCCATTGTCGATTGGCCGAGTGACCACCGAAGTGCAAAAGTTCGCAGCGATGAAGTTTGGCGATCGCTGCAAGACTTAAATTTCTCGGATCTGAGTTTTGGAATCCTGCGCGGCTCCTTTGAGGATGACAGACTGGATGTGTTTCATATGACCCTCAGCATCGAAGGCCATCTGGAGGGTGATAAAATATCTGGAGGTTTCACGTCGCAACAGAAATTGGTTTGGAAAAAGGAACAGAATCAGCTGTGGAAAGTTGCTCATTGGGCACAGGAGAAATTTTCCATCGTGTCGTCGCATCGCAAAATGTTTGAGGACATCACAGATGCGACAATCAATCCAAAATCGACAGTTGAGAAAATCCAGCACGATCAAGTCGCCGCTTGGTTGCAACTGCAGGCCCAGAATAAGCCGCACCCGTTAAGCGAGGATCTTGACTTTCAATTCTTTCACGACTGGCGAAGCTCAGCTCAGTTCCCCTCCGTCAGTGTCGTTGATTTTGATGGAGACAAATGGGAAGACCTCTTTTTCACTTCAGGCTTCGGAGAAACTTTCTTACTGCGAAACGTTCTGGGAAAACATTTCGAAAATGTCACACAATCGAGCGGACTCTACCTGCCAAACTCCTATGCCAATTGTTCCCTGTTCGCAGATTTTGATAACGATGGAGACCCCGACGTTCTCATCGGACGCACGACTCAGCCGTCACTTTTTTTTCGCAATGAGAATGGCAAATTTATTGCGTCACCTGACGTCAACAAAAACCTAATTGATTGCCGATTTATTTCTTCCGGTTCTGTCGCTGATGTAAACGGTGACGGTCTACTGGATGTCTACTTGAGCACGTATTGTGTTCATGGAAAGCCGCAGCAGGATTGGATTCAAAGAGTTGTCCCGCCTCAACAACAAGTACGCTTTGCGAACATTCTGCAGGAAGACCGAGACAACACGCTGGACCGACCAGGGCCGCCGAACATCCTTCTGTTGAACCGAGGGGGAATACTCGAACCAGCGGCGACTGATGAATCGTTGCAGCAATGGAGAAACTCGTATCAAAGCGTCTGGATAGATGCCGATCTTGATGGCGATCCCGACTTGTATCTTTGCAATGATTTTTCGCCAGATGTTTTACTCAGAAATGAAACGGAAAAAGGATCCTTTCAAGTTCGGTTCATTGATGCGACCAGCGATTTTTTCCCACAGCCCCTAATGGGCTTTGGAATGGGAGCCAGCGTCGGAGACTACAACTCCGATGGCTTGTTGGATCTGTATGTCTCCAACATGTACTCGAAGGCAGGGCATCGCATCTTTAATAAGATTGGTGGATCGGTTGATCCAAATCTCAAAGTTGCTGCGCAAGGAAATTTTCTCTATCGAAATACCGGTAATAAATTTGTTCAAGTCGCAGGACACAAAAATGGCCAACACGTTTCCAAAGTAGGCTGGTCCTTCGGTGGCCAGATGGCTGACTTTAACAACGATTGCCGTCTCGACATATATGTTCCGAGCGGCCTGTTTACCGCCCCTGAAAAAATTAAAGCTCATCAAGACTTATGAAGCTGCATGTGGCGCACGGTCGTGCGTTTGGACAAAACTCGTTCACCCGAGTTCTCTCAATCACGCATCTGGAACATGTCCGGGTTGCACACGAACACGCTCGTGTTTGAAAACGGCCAGCCCGGAGATCGAGTCTTGGCACGTTCATTCAGTGGTAGCGAACGAAACAGATTGTTCCTTCAGGATGAAAACAACTTTACGGACGTGAGTTTGATTTCGGGAATGGACTTCAAGGAAGACGGACGGGGATTTTCGATCTTTGATTTTGACCACGATGGCTGGCTTGACCTAGCCATTACGTCTCCGAATTTTCCAAGATTCAGAATTGTGAAAAACAAGTTCTCAGAACAACCGAATTTGGCAAATCGAAAAAGCGTGTTAGTTTCGCTAGTTGGCGGCGCTGACAGTTCCATGCCACAGACTGATTGGAGTTCACGTGATGCGATCGGAGCCAGAATTGAAGTCGAAATCGGAAATACTGTTCGCGCGTTCCAATCGTCTTGTGGTGAGGGGCTTTCAAGTCAAAACAGTAGCAGGGTCCACGTAGGCATGGGAACACATGACAAAATAGATCGCTTGACGGTTCATTGGCCAAGCGGCAAGAAAACTTCGCTTACCAACCTGAACGCTGGATCTACGATCACCGTTCGCGAAAAAGTGCCGTCAATGGCTAGCGAATCGCAAGAATAACGTTGCATCTTGCTCCCAGAAGAAACCTCATCCGGGTTAAGGAACTCCCTGCAATTCCCAGGGCATTTTTTTTGAGCTCGTCATTCCGTTGCCTGACTGACATCATTTCTCCTTTCCAAATATACTGTTCATTTTCCTCTGTAGAACGTGTTTGAAGAAAGTAACCTTGATGGCCCCATCCAACACACTTGGACAATCAAAAATGCCCCTAGTTGGGCTTGGTACCTGGAAGATTGACAAGCCAGTTGCTGCCGACATCGTGCAACAGGCCGTACAGGCGGGCTTTCGACATTTCGACTGTGCCTGTGATTATGGCAACGAGCCCGAAGTTGGTGATGGACTTCAAAAAGCGATCGCTTCTGGCAACGTTTCACGCGAGGACCTGTGGATCACGTCGAAACTCTGGAACACCTATCACGCCGCCGAACACGTCCGTCCAGCACTTGAACGCACGCTTGCGGATTTGAAACAGGACTATCTCGATCTGTATCTTGTCCATTTTCCGATCGCCACGAAGTTCGTGCCTTTTGAAGATCGCTATCCGCCTCAGTGGTTTTACGATCCCAATGCAGCGGAACCAAAGGTTGAATCGGTTGATGTCCCAATTCGCGAAACTTGGGAAGCGATGGAAGAGCTTCATCGTTCCGGGCTGGTGAAGAACATCGGCATCTGCAATTTCGGATGTTCGCTGATCCGAGACTTGCTCAGCTACGCTTCGATTCGACCAGCATTCTTGCAAATCGAATTGCACCCAATGTTGACGCAGGAAAAACTGTTGAAGTACTGCCGGCAGGAGTCAATCGAAGTCACCGCCTTTTCACCACTCGGTGCCGAAGCGTATTACTCGCTGGGCATGGCCCAAGAGAGCGAATCGACTTTGGCAAATTCGATCGTCAGTGGAATCGCTGCGGCCCACGACAAGACTTCGGCTCAAGTTCACTTGCGATGGGGCATCCAACGTGGAACATCGGTTGTCCCAAAGACATCGCAGCCGGCACGCCTGATCGAAAACTTGGACGTGTTCGATTTCGAATTGAGCGACGAAGAGATGCAGCAGATTTCATCACTGAATCAGCACCGGAGATTTAACGATCCCGGTGATTTCTGCATCGGTGCGTTCAACACGTTTTTTCCGATTTACGAGTAAACGTGGTTGTGGCTTCCAGCCACAATCATTTGCATTCGTTGTCGTATCGAATGATAGTGACGGCTTTAGCCGTCGCATCAATCCAGTTGCGACGGCTGGAAGCGGTCACTACGGATAGGCACATCCAATGGGTGGAAGCGTTATTGCGATCCAAGCATCGAAATAATTGCGGCTGTAAGCCACAACCACGACCTCACGCCTGCGCCACGACCGCTTTCATTTTCTCGAGGCCCGTCTTGGCGACTTTCATTGGATCCTGCTTCCAATAGTCGCGATTGAAAAGCTCCAGCGAAAAGCAGCCGGCAAAACCAGCGTCAACCAAGTCGCCGATGATTTTCGGCAACTCGCAAACTCCGTCGCCGGGATAAACTCGGTGCTCATCGCCGATCGTTTCACGCGGCGGATTGGCAGGGTAATCGTTAATGTGAAAGACATGCATCCGAGACGCTTCAATCATCTTGAGACCCGCAAAGTCCGAGCCACCCTTGTAGATGTGATAGAAATCCGGCAACACGCAAGCATCGGGATGGCCGGCTTCGGTTGCGACGTAGGCCAGTTCGCCAAGCTTTGAAAGCGTTTTGGAAAAGCCCCATAACTCCAACTGTGGAATGACGCCCATTTCTGCCCCCAGCTCCAGCAGCTTTCGGTAGCGGTTTGCGATCGTCGGCAAATTGGGCCCCGGTTTTTTGTGAGCTCCGATGGGCGGAGCCGCGATTCGCTTGCCGCCGATCTGCTTGAGCAACTCCATATCGGCACGAGCATCTTCCAGCCCTTTTGCTCGTACCGAATCGTCATCAACGATCCACTGTGCGAACCCGATGGCACTTTCGACTGTCACCCCTGCATCATCGATTTGTTGCTTTAGGTCCGTCAACGCTCCCCCTGATTCGACGAACTTTCTCAAGTCGCCAATCCATGGTTCAATCGCATCGTATCCCGAGTCTCCAGCGAGTTTGACCTGCTCCGGCACCGAAAGATCGTGTCCGCGAACGGTGCTCATGTTGAGACAATATCGAATCTGCGATTTTTCAACCGTTACAGCCTCCGCTGTTGTTTCGCGTGGATCACGTGATGCCAAGACCGCCAATGCGGTGCCAGCGGCGCTGGCTTTGAGAAACGTACGGCGATGGTTCATAGTGTTTGGTCTCTGAAAGTTTCGATTCACCTAAGACTATAGCTGAATTTTGCGTTGGCTTTTTGTACGAGGAGCTTAAAATGTGGCGTCCCCCAACCATAGCGATCATCTCGGCCCATGAACTCAAATCAGTATCACTACGACGTAATCGTTGTCGGGGCAGGGCACGCTGGCACTGAAGCCGCCTCTGCAGCTGCACGCATGGGAGCAAAGACGGCCCTGTTGACAACGAATCTTGATACCGTCGGGCAGATGAGCTGCAATCCGGCGATCGGCGGCGTCGCGAAAGGGCATCTTGTCCGTGAAATCGATGCACTCGGTGGCCTGATGGGGCGGGCAACTGACGCGACCGGAATTCAGTTTCGCATGCTTAACATGCGTAAGGGCCCGGCAATGCACAGCCCGCGCGCTCAATGCGACAAGCGAGCCTATCAACACTGGATCAAATGCGAACTCGAACGACAAGAGAACCTCGACTTGCGGCAAGAGATCGTCGAAGACATTCTCACCGAAACAACCGCCGAAGGTGAGAAAGTTATCGGCATCCGCGTCAAAGGGGATTTCGAATATCGGGCTCCGACAGTGATCCTGACAACCGGAACTTTCCTTTCAGCGTTGATGCACACCGGCGAATCCAAAATTAAAGGTGGCCGTGCTGGTGAAGGAACGACAACCGGAATCAGTGCGGCACTGAATCGAATGGGTTTTGAGCTC
Source organism: uncultured Pirellulaceae bacterium (assembly GCA_964352885.1). Classification (GTDB taxonomy): domain Bacteria; phylum Planctomycetota; class Planctomycetia; order Pirellulales; family Pirellulaceae; genus Mariniblastus. The sequence goes on along the minus strand of CAYGUE010000009.1, from coordinate 41,219 downwards.
GCACGTTTCAAAACTGGGACACCACCGCGGCTCAACAGCCGAACGATTGATTACGACAAAGCAGAAATTCAGCCCGGCGATGAAAATCCTCAGCCGTTCTCCTATATGCCGATGGATTTTTCGGTCGAACAAATACCTTGCTGGATCACGTACACCAATCCGGAAGTTCACAAATTGATCGAGGCGAACCTACATCGCGCCCCAATGTACACCGGTCAGATTCATGGTTCTGGGCCGCGATACTGTCCTTCCATTGAAGACAAAGTCGTCAAATTCGCAGATCGCGATCGCCATCAACTGTTCCTCGAACCCGAAGGACGTACAACTCAGGAAGTTTACGTCAATGGAATTTCAACCAGTCTGCCTCGCGACGTTCAGGATCAAATGTTCAAGCTGATTCCTGGACTCGAGAACGCGCAGATCATGCGTTACGGATACGCCGTTGAGTACGATTTCTGCCCACCAAACCAGTTGCGACCGACGCTCGAAACAAAATCTGTTGCAGGCCTCTACTTCGCCGGTCAAATCAACGGTACGACCGGCTATGAAGAGGCAGGTGCTCAGGGCTTGATCGCTGGCGCTAACGCGGCAGCCGCTGTTGCCGATCAAGGTGAACTGATCCTTGAGCGAAGCGCGGCTTATATCGGTGTGCTGACTGACGACCTTGTAACACTGAGCGTCGACGAACCGTATCGAATGTTTACCAGCCGCGCCGATTTCCGATTGCTTCTGCGACAGGACAATGCGGATCGCCGATTGACACAGATCGCCGCGGACTTTGGATTGGTTGAACCTCAAAGAGCTGAGAAAGTTAACGCCAAAGAAACCGAAATCGCTCGAGTTTGCCAACTGATCGCAAAGAAACGCGTCGGCCAAATCACGCTCGAACATCTGTTGCGTCGACCTGAAACCGTTTGGAATGATCTTGTTGCTGCGTGCCCAGAGCTAGGTGATGTCTCAGCCGAAGTTCAGCAGCAAGTCAACTACGATGTGAAGTACTCCGGCTACGTTACGCGTCAACAAACCATGATCGATCGTCGGCGACGCCTTGCCCTGAAAAAGATTCCTGACCACTTTGATTACGAGGGCATGTCCCATCTCCGACACGAAGCAAAAGAGAAGCTGACAAAATTCCGTCCTGTTAACATCGATCAGGCTCAACGCATCAGCGGCATCACGCGGGCGGACATTGACCAAGTAATGTTGAAGCTGGAATCGAAATCCTAGATTCTAAATTTCGAAGACAGGCATGACGAATGGTTACGGCTTTGCGCGAGCCTACTTCACTTTTGCAGCAGCTTCCTTGTCGTCATCAGCCTTTTCAAAGCTGGCCTGTTGCACGTTCTCTATGGGTTCTTCGCGTCCCGGATTTGGTTTGAACAGAAACGCCTGGTCGTAATGCAGTTCCTCAGGAATCAACAACTCATCGTCGTGCTCTTGAGACGTGGGTGCATACACGAGCGGTTGATCGATTTTTCGGCCTGCAAATCGAACACCATCGTGTACCGTGCCTCGTTGAAAAGGACCAGCGCCCAGAATCCACGTGTTGCTGCTGGTGCTCCTTGCTTTTGCCAATCCGGACTGCCAAACGGGCTCACGAGATTCCCGGTCATAAGCAAACACAACCAATTTGGCGACGCCCGATTGAGCATCGGTTCGCCCGAGCGAAATTTCTGGGATCACAGGAATTGAACTTCCCGATACGACGCCAACGGCGGAGCTAAGTGCTCCCGACTGAGGAACTCCATAGGTCACATCGTGTCCGTCGGCCCCAAGTGCTCCGACCCGTGGCTCTACGATCAGTTTTGCCTGTTCGCGGTCGTCTTGAATCAATGCTCCGGAAGCCGTTAACTGTTGGCGCAGCGAACTGGTCACATAATTCGAATCGATGAAAAGATTCGTCTTAAGCGATGAAATGTAACGCGAATCCAGATAGACCTTCACTCCATTGAGCGCAGTGAAGTCGATTCGATCGACCGCTTTGTCGACGGCGTCGGAAATCAGAAGCTGCTCCGTCCCAATTTTTTTCGTCGTTGTGCCGCAGCCGCACTGAATCAGAATAGACAATGCGATAGCGGCAACCACGCGTGAAACGAGGTAGTGTCTACCAGGATAAGTCAGTTTTTGAAAAGAGTCCAAGGTGCGATCAAGCTATGGAAGTGTTAGGGATCGGTCGGACGGTAGCAAAACTGTCAAGCGCGTCAAAGCCGTGTTGTGTGCACTCGTCCAATAATCGCGGTCTTCATAACACTGAACAGAGTCTTCTGAACTCTGCTCCCCCATCCTGCCCAAGTGCTGTCACTTTCGGAAACTACGTCAACAGATCAATGTTGACCGGGATAGGCAGTCTGTTCATAATCCGTGGCGTTGGCAAAGTCGGCAAGCTCGGAAGAGACGGTCGGCGTTGCCATCTGGAGCATCATCGCAAGCTACAACAGTTGGACGCTTTGCGAACGATGGAATGAATGAGTGTGTCAGGTCTCTACACAACTGAGATCAATCACATTCCACTGCTCTACCAATGGAATGTGAAATTATTTTCGATTCGCGTCGCGATGCTCAACGCACCGACCACCCAGGGAGAGGATGGATCCATGACAAAGAAAACAGTTTTTACGACTGGCGAAGCCGCAAAGATATGCAAGGTAAGCCAGCAGACGATCATTCGTTGCTTTGATAACGGTAGTCTTAAAGGTTTTCGCGTTCCCGGCAGTCGCTTTCGCCGAATTCCGCGAGACAATCTCTATTCTTTCATGAAAGAGAATGGCATCCCGACCGATGCACTTGAGAGCGGCAAACGTAAGCTGCTGATCGTCGACGACGATGTGGATTTGGTTGAGTTGATGGTCGACTCTTTCACGCGTGACGGACGTTTCGAGATCAAGTCTGCCAACAATGGCTTTGATGCCGGCATGCTCGTTCGCGAGTTTCGTCCGGACCTTGTCGTCCTTGACGTCATGCTCCCCGATATCAACGGCAAAGAAGTTTGCCAGCGTGTCCGCAGTGATGACACGATGAAGTCCCTCAAGATCATCTGTATCTCCGGCATGGTCGAGCAGGATAAGATTCAGGATCTGATGTTGGCCGGTGCGGATGATTTTATGAATAAGCCATTCGACGTCGACAAGTTGCTGGAACGCGGCTGCCAGATGCTCGATATGGACATCATCAACGTTGCAACCGGAACTCAAGGCTAGTCCTGAGTTTCTCGACTCTCCGGTCTGTTGATTTAATCAAGTTTCAATTTGTGAGGCGCTGATCATAACCCGTTGCGTGAAAATTCGGATTCTATCTGGAACTAACCATTGAAAACCGAAAACGCGAAGCGTTTCAATACAAGCCCGAAGCGCCAGCGAGTGTATCGAAAATCCATGCAATTATTCACTCGCTGGCGCTTCGGGCTTGTATTGGTGCAACTTCAAAACTCACGCGTCGGGTTATGATTAAATCAACAGACCGTCTCCCGATGGCTCGTTCGTTCGCTCGCTCAGGGCGAATGACGCCATTGATCTACGTTTGTCGTCAGGTGGCGATGTGTATTTGCTGAAGATTGAACTTCGAGGACCGCAAGGAAGGCGAGTCAATGCGACGCTTCCTTGTCCGTGCAGTGAATTGACTCAATGGCTTGCTGCTTCACAAGGCAAGCTTTCCAGTGATCAGTTGAACAAGCTGATTCGCTCCAATCCGACGTTGCTGTTGATCGCTGTCTCCCGAGCGGTCGACTGTACCGGTGCACCGATTCAATCGATGGTCCAACTGCTTTCGCGGCTGGACCACTGTTTTTCTGAAAGCCATCCGATCGACACAGCGATCGGCCATGTGGACGATGTGCGCTCATCCGATGCAACTGACATCGTTTGGGACGTTCAAGCCGATGCGATCTTTGCCAAGTTTTTAGGCAGCAAGAACCGAAGACAGCTGATCAAGTCACTCGCAAAGTTCATTCTGCTATTCAATAAACAGCTGCTGCCGAAAAAAGAACGGCCAAAGAAATCAGCGGTGAAGAAGCTGATTGGATCGATGTTTGTCGATTCATTCCAAATCAAACGCCAAAAGTATACGGATTCGAGTTGGTCCGAAGATGCATCTGCCATACAAAATCGAAGCACGGATTCAGTTGTGCTTGGGTTGTTAAGAGAACGACAAGTTAACCAAGCTGACTTTGACGCGAAGCTGCTAGATGCAAAACTTTCCGCGATGAAACAGTTGGCCTATGGCGCTAGCCACGAGATCAACAATCCGCTGGCCAACGTCGCAACGCGGGCCCACACGTTGCTCGCCGATGAAACGAGGCCGGATCGACGCTTCCAACTGGCCGTCATCCATGAACAGGCCATGCGGGCTCATGACATGATCTCCGACATGATGCTGTTTGCTCATCCTCCTAAACTGCAGGTTCAATCGGTTGATGTTCGATTGCTTGTGTCGTCGCTGATTCGCGAATGCGAAAATAACATGATTGCCTTTTCGCGTTCCGGGGCAACCATCATCGCCAGAGTTTCAAAAGAAGTTGATCGAGCAAACATTGACCCGACGCACTGCAAAGTCGCGTTGGCCAGCCTGATTCAAAATGCAGCCGAAGCAATCCGCCATGATCATGGTGAGATCGAAATCGAGATACGTCACCATGCTGGCGATCTCTGCATTACCGTCGCTGACAACGGAGTGGGCATCGACGAGACCGTCCAGGAACATCTGTTCGACCCGTTTTACTCAGGTCGTGAAGCCGGCCGAGGGCTGGGCTTCGGCCTTTCAAAGTCGTGGCGAATCGCAAAACTACACGACGGCTCGTTGACGCATCGATTCAATGCCGATGAATTGCGCACCGTATTCGAATTGCGGTTGCCGCTGCCTTAGTCGTCGAATGGATCTGCATCCCTGCTACATTCTTGTCGCCACATTTGCTATCTTGCTTGCTTAGAATTACAGCATAGGCGGCACGAACATGAAGAAAACCGACTTCCAGCTCACCGAAAAACATATTGATTCCATTCCGCTCTGGTATGCGATCGTGCCGGTGATCACGCTGATTGCGCTGCTTGCGGTTAATGTGTATTTCTACAAGGACGATGCGACGTATGGTCCTAACCAGATCGCTTTGGTCGTCGCCGCAATCGTTGCTGGGCTGTTCGGATGGTCAATGAAGGTACCCTTCAACAAGATGCTTGACGGCATCAACATGAGCATTGGTTCGGCACTCAATGCGATCCTGATACTTTTAATGATCGGCGCTCTTGCCGGGACCTGGATGATGAGCGGTGTTGTTCCCGCCATGGTTTGTTATGGCCTAAAGATTCTCAGCCCAGGAACATTCCTTTTTGCTTGCGTTGTGATTTGCTCGATTGTCTCCGTCGTTACGGGAAGTTCATGGTCGACCATTGCGACCGTCGGCATTGCGTTGCTTGGAATCGGCCAAGCACTTGGATTCCCAATGGCTCTGACAGCAGGAGCGATCATTTCGGGCGCCTATTTTGGAGACAAGATGTCGCCATTGTCGGACACGACCAACCTCGCGCCAGCAATGGCAGGCACAGACTTGTTCACGCATATCCGATACATGCTTTGGACAACCGTGCCAAGCATCACGATCACCTTGATCGCGTTTCTGGTGATTGGCCTGACAAGAGATGTAACCGGCGAGCCAACGGCACAATCAGAGGAACTTGTGACAGTGCTTTCAAGCAAATTCAATATTTCATGGTGGCTCATGCTCGTGCCTTTAGGCACTCTCGTTTTGGTCGCACTAAAAGTAGATGCGGTCGTTGCACTGTTCTGTGGAGCGTTACTTGGAGGAATCTGTGCGGTCATCATGCAACCAGAAGCAATTCGTGAAATCGGCGGCGGAAGCAACTATCTTGAGAGTTCCTACATGGCTGTCGTCAACGCGATGAAAGGGAAGATTGAGATTGCCACCGATTTTGAGCCTGCGAAGAAGCTGATGGAAGCCAAAGGGATGGGTGGTATGATGAACACGGTTTGGCTAATAATCTGCGCCATGTGCTTTGGTGGAGTCATGGAATCAACGGGCCTGCTTCAACGAATCACTCGACCGCTGGTTTCCGTTGCAAAATCCACTGCCTCACTTGTGGCCACAACGACCGCCAGTTGCCTTTTCCTGAACTTGACCGCCTCAGATCAATATCTTGCTATCGTCGTTCCCGGACGGATGTTCCAAAAGACGTATCAGGAAAGAGGACTCGCACCTGAAAACCTTTCGCGAACGCTGGAAGACGCCGGAACCGTAACTTCAGTGCTGGTACCGTGGAATACTTGCGGGGCAGCCCAATCGACGGTGTTAGGTGTTGCGACGCTGGCCTATCTGCCATTCTGTTTCTTCAACATCCTCAGTCCACTGATGACGATGTTGGTTGCACTTATCGGTTTCAAGATAGCTAAACTGAAAGAGGGCAATCCGGACAAAGACGACCATGTCGCGGAGTTAACCGGCCGCTAGCAGACTTCCGACTGTTTGACCGTTTCGGGATTTGCTATAGATCGAAAGCAATGTCCCTCACAGATAAAAGTCTCACCATGGTCGTTTCCTTCCGTATCGCAGCTCTTATTGTTGTTTCGCTTTGCCTGCTCATTTCTGCCTCAGAACTGGCCGCACAGAACACTTCCAATGATTCTCGGCAAGAGTACGTACGCTCCTCTTCGCCAACGAAGAGCGGTGGACGCGTTATCAGTGAATCTATCGGCGGGCAAAAGATAGTTCGCATCGCCCGCGCCCCCAGCAACTTGTCGTCGAAAAAAACAACGGCCGCTGATTTAAGCCGCAACAACACCAGCAACGGCAAGTACGACTACCCAGATCGCGCCGGTAGCGAACAAATGACGGCTTATCGCCAAGCAGCGAATCAGCCTCCGCAACTTCGATTCCCGGAGCAAAATCGAGTTCCGGTTCCTTCACAGCAACTGCAGATTCCATCGCAAAACTATGGATATGCCGGATCTCCAGGCCAGCAAAATCCTCAACTTCAAGCCCCTCAGCCTACGTTTGAGCCACAACAAGGTTTCCCGCCTCAACAAGGATACGGGGCGACAGGGCAGGGCGGCTATCCAGTTCAGGCTGGGCTCAGTGTGCCACAATTCAACCAAACCGGCGGCAATTGGTGGACTCCTTTCGTCAGCGGAACCGGTTACTACACACCGCTTTTGAGATTCCGCAACATGCCGCAAGGAACTTATCTCGGGCAAGGCATCATCGGCCAGCCCACAGCTTATGTTGATAGTCAGCCATTCAGAAATCTGCTGCGTTACATTTCGCCTTAAGTTCCGACCATTCTTGCGCCATAAACAACACCCTCCCTCTGGGCCCTCTGTGAGCGTCGCCAAGAGTGGATGGGAAGGGTGAGGTACTCTACGTTTTCCAATGCCAAGCATTCGCAGCCTGATCTTCCCGCGCTGCGCGGATTCGTTGAGCCGGTTTCAAAATCGGTAGGCGAGTCTGTCTCAGACTCGCGTATCCTGATTTTCACGGTCTGGGACAGACCGAGCTACTTTTGCAAGGCAGCTTTGAAACCGACTCTATGAGTAAAGTGATATTTTTAATTCACAACCATCGAGGTCGGTGTTGATTGTTGAAAAAAGAGCAAGAACGTTTCCTCAAAATCCAATTCGCATCTCAGCGCCAACCGCGATGTGTGACTTAAAAGCTGCGGCAAGCGAATCAAGTACATCACTGGCAACCATTGAAACCTGGCCAAACTTCTCGGCGGCAAAATCGCCCGCGCGACCGTGAACATGGACTCCCATCACGGAGGCCTCAAACGGATCATAGCCTTGGCCGATCATCGAAGCGATCACGCCCGTCAAAACATCACCGCTTCCAGCTGTTGCCATCCCGGGATTACCAGATACGTTACGGAACTCTCGTGAACCGTCGGTCACCAAAGTTTGATGGCCCTTCAAAACAACAATGCAATTTTGATCCGCGGCAAATGCGATCGCAGCTGTCTCCATTTCGCCTCGGCTCGTAAATTCTTTGTTGGCCAAGTTGGAGAATTCTCCAGGATGAGGTGTCAACACCGTGGCCGCTTTTCGCCTGCGAAACAGGGCATGTGATTCGGCCAGCAGATACAAACCATCCGCGTCGATGACGATCGGCTGAGTTGCTTCCAAGATAGGCTGCAGGAAATAGCGGTCCACCTCGCGTCCCATTCCAGGCCCGATCGCAATCACATCGGCGACCTCAATTTGTTTTTTCAGGTCATCAGTGACGGACGAAAAGTGCCCGTCGCTGTCCCGACACGGAATCGTCATCACGCAAGGATCAAATCCTGCCGCAACATCGGCAATCGATGCCGGAATGGCCGCCGTCACCAGCCCGCTGCCACTGCGTAGGGCCGCCATCGCAGACAAAGAGATGGAACCCGCCATTCCCTCGGACCCGCCAACGAGCAGTACGCGACCAAAGTCTCCTTTGTGAACATCAACGGGCCGTGGTTTCAACGCCGGAACCGGGACTTCATTGGCAATCGTAGCGGTCACCACTTCGTCTTCCGCCGACGCTCCAACCACGGCGAGTTCATTCGCGTCGCCATACACGAGATCGATGAGTTGATTGAGGCTAATCCGCCCAGAGCGGAAATGACGTGCGTGTTGTTCGAACTGTTGTCGCTTCATGTTGGCAGCCTGTTTTTCGGTTACAATTTCTTCCCTAGTAAACAATATCTTACAAGAACACTTCAAACGGAAGCGATAATGGGCAGTTGCGTTTTGGCATACTCTGGAGGACTTGATACATCCGTCATTCTTGGCTGGTTGATGGACGAAGGATACGAAGTCCACGCCGTCTATGTTGATCTTGGCCAACCCGGCGAAGACCGCCAACAAGTGCTCGACAAAGCCAACGCCGCCGGAGCTAAATCGGCTCGGATTGTCGACGTGCGGGAGGAACTATGCCGCGACTATGCGTTTCCGGTCATGCAATGGCAAGCCAAATACGAAGGACCGTACCTGTTAGGTACCTCGATCGCCCGCCCTTTGATTTCGAAGGTAATGCTGCAAGTCGCCAAAGAAGTTGGCGCGACGGCGTACGCTCACGGGGCAACCGGAAAGGGTAACGACCAGTGCCGTTTTCAGTTGGCAGCCGAGGCTCTCGAAGCCGGCATCACAATGATCGCACCTTGGCGAATCAAAAAGTTCCGTGACATGTTCCCAGGGCGAACGGAACTGATCAAGTATTGTGAAGATCGCGACATTCCAGTGAAGGCCTCGAAGGCCAAGCCTTACAGCAGTGACGAAAACTGTTTGCACATCAGCTACGAAGCCGGCGAACTGGAACGGCTCGACGTGAACGGAGTCGACATGGTTGATTTCGGCATGGGCGTTTCTCCCCAGGAGGCTCCCGACAAAACGGAGTCAGTCACGATCGATTTCGAAGCGGGCGTGCCGATCGCAGTTAACGGGGACAAGCTTTCAGCTCTTGGCGTCGTCGAAACGTTGAACGAAATTGGCGGACGCAACGGTGTTGGTCGAATCGACATGGTCGAGAACCGGTTCGTTGGCATGAAGAGCCGTGGCGTCTACGAATCACCCGGCATGACGGTCCTTTATGAAGCTCATCGATACGTCGAGCAACTTGCGATGGATCGTGATCTGATGCACCTTCGCGATCGCATGGCACCTGAGGTCGCCGAGATGGTTTACTATGGATTTTGGTTCTGTCCGAAGTTCGATGCGTTGTTGGCTTTCAACGCCGAAGCTCAGAAGAACGTGACCGGAAGCGTGACCTTGGAGCTTTACAAAGGCAACATGATGATCTCGAAGCGTTCGAGCCCGAACAGTCTCTACGACGAAGACATTGCAACGATGGAAGGCGGCGGATCCTACAACCAGGACGATGCAGAGGGTTTCCTTCGCATCCAGGGATTGCCCGGGCGAGTTCAGGCAAGAGTCAATCCGAGAGAATATTAGTGTGTAGTTTTCAGTGTGAGGTGTGTGGTCTATACGACAAGCATTGGCACGATGGTTTACCGATCCTTTGAAGATTTAGATGTCTGGAAGCGAGCATGTAAGCTCGCTGTCTCGGTCTATGAACTCACACGCACGTGGCACGATTACGGATTGAAGAATCAAATTGAGAGGGCAGCAGTTTCGATAGCGTCAAATATCGCGGAAGGAAGCGAGCGCGGAGGCAAAGACTTTATTCGCTTCCTGCGCATCGCAGCCGGATCAGCTGCTGAAGTCCGGACTCAAATCTACATTGCAAAACGGATCAATCTGATAAACGACGAAAATTTCGAATCTTTGGTTCATGAAGCGAAGGGGATCTCAAAAATGCTCTCCGGACTAATCAAATCGTTATCGTAGATTGCATTCGACCACACACCGAAAACCGTACACCGTAAACTAATGTTAGAAAACCCTGTTCTCCAGCGCGAATTGCTTGTCAATCTGAGGATGCCGCGCGCGTTCGTTTTGTTGCTGGTATACCAAGCAGCGCTGGCAGCAGTTGTTTACTTCGCGTGGCCCAAGGAAGACATTCGGCTCGATTTGACCGACGGAAGTGGTTCCGTTGGCAATTTGGTCGACATGGTTTTCCTCGGGCAATACCTGTTGGCATCGCTGATGGCGCCGAGCTTCGCATCGACGGCGATTTCGGGGGAGAAAGAACGCAAGACCTACGAAATGTTGCTGGCCAGTCCGATCGTGCCGCAATCGATCGTGCTGGGAAAGTTGGTCGCGGCGCTGACTCACCTCGCCATTCTGATTTTCGCTTCGCTACCGATTGTGATGCTGTGTCTGCCGTTGGGAGGTGTCTCCTTTTATGAAGTCATTGCCGCATACATTGCGCTCATATGCGCCGTGATCACTTTTGGAATGATCAGTGTTGCTTGCGGAAGTTTTTTCTCTCGAAACACTTCGTCGTTAGTTGTTTCTTATTTAGTGATTCTGCCGTTGGCGATAACCGGCGTATTATTCTGGCAATCGCTGAGCAACTTTGGTGAGACGCGTTTCAATCTGGCGATCACGGTCATTCCAGGCATTGCCGCAGCCATCGTGATTTTTCTTTTCTATATTGTCAGCGCTCGAATGCTCTACCCGCGCGACATGGGCAGCGAAGGCAATGAAGTCATCGATCCGGATCAGGAAGCCGACCAAGCAGTCGGCCTTGTGATCCAACGCGATCAGTTTCCGGATCGCCTGTTCGCGCCACCAAAACGCGACACACTGATGAAGGACGGCACCAATCCCGTCTATGACAAGGAAATGCGGAGCGAGATTTTCGGCCAAGGAACGCTGATGCTGCGGCTTGCCATTCAAATCAGCATGCTGTTGGCGATTCCGATGATGGCGATCTTTCTGTACATCTGCAAAGACCTCGCACCGTGGTACATCTCGTATGTAATCCTGTTTAACATTTTGATCGGCCCGGTTTTTTCTGCAGGCAGCGTTACCAGCGAACGCGAAAGGCAGACACTGGACATGCTGTTGACGACCGTTATTACCCCGTGGCAAATCCTGTGGGGCAAATTGCTCTCGAGCCTCAGAGTTTCCAGCGTGTTATCGTGCTTCTTGCTATGGCCACTGCTGCTCGCGATCCCGCTTGTACCAGAATACCTCGCAAATATTCCTACAATGGTTGCTTACCTAATTATCTTTTGCCTGACTTGTCTAACGACTTCCATGCTGGGACTTTTCTGTTCTACGGTCTTTAGCAAAACGATCACTTCACTGATTGCGACGTACTCGATCATCCTGTTTTTGTATTTGACGCCGCTTGCAACGAGCTATTTCGCGTACGAGTACTTTCCAGACGCCGAGGCCACGCCGGCAGTTTATGCTTCAACCGTAACCAGTCCGTTTGCTGCCTCGTTTGCGATGCCTCTTTTCGTCGACGACTATCACAACATGACGATGGATTGGACGCCCAGGGCCGCCGACGATCCTGGTATTCTTCGGTATCGCTGGCGTGATCTGGCACATTTTGGAGGATACGTTGGTTTTACTCTGCTATTTAATGCGGTATTGTTGGGACTGATGGTCTGGATGTTCAACTCCCGCTGGCGGGTTGCTTCGGCAGGCAGCTGATTTCTGAATCGAATCTCACGGAGAGAATATGAAAACGACTCGCATACTTGTGTTGTCCTTGATTGCAGGTTGTCTTTGCCTCGCTTCCAACCTCATCGGCCAGGATGATGAACTTATTCTGACTGGCGTGTTGGACGATAGTGCATCACAGCGTCGTGAATTCGTGTTCACAACGTTACAGAATCAGGCGCAGAGAAATTCAAAATCCAAAGAAGCACAAACATCCAAAATACCTCCGGCGGTCGATGCCTACATGGGCCGTCGAGTCGCTCAAACGATGGGCCATCAAGGCGCAGAATGGCTGATTCGGGACACGCGTGAGCGAGAAGAACGTTGCTCGTTGATGCTGGCCAATCTTGGTGTGAAACGAGGCATGACGATTTGCGACATGGGTTGTGGCAACGGCTATTACGCGTTGCAAATGGCCCAGATGACGGGCGAAGACGGCTATGTGGTTGGTGTCGATGTTCAGCCTGAAATGCTGTCGTTACTGCGTGACCGCATGGAAGAAGAGGGCGTTGAGAACATCATTCCGATTCTTGGCTCATTTCACAATCCGCACTTACCCGAGAACTTGGTCGACTTAATTTTACTGGTCGATGTCTACCACGAGTTCTCTCATCCTGAAGAAATGCTCGCCGCAATGCGAAAGAGCCTGAAGCCCGACGGCGTGGCGGTGTTTCTGGAATATCGCAAAGAAGATCCCAAGGTTCCAATCAAGCGACTTCACAAGATGAGCAAAAAGCAGGTCAACAAAGAGCTCACTGCGAATGGATTCAAATTGGTTAGGGAATTCGATAAACTTCCTTGGCAACACATGATGTTCTTTGGGAAAGACGAAGCATGGGACAAGCAACAGGACCCGTTGAAATAACAGGACCATCCATGAGTCGGAACTTCATCAATTCGACATTCGCTATCTTTCGTCGACAGTTTCCGATTTCGATCGGCTTCTGGATCATCATGCTCGGCTGGCCAGCGTGGGAGCAGGATGCAAACTCTCAATCGGAAGAACCAATACTCAAAGCCGACCTTTTGGCCATCTCGGAAATTCTGGACACCTTCTATCAGAACCCGACGCAAGAACGCCTCAATCATCTTGCTGGATTGCTTGAGAAGCAGAAACAGAAGCTATCACGGCGATCCAAGTTTGGTGCCTTGTCGGCGGTCGCAATGGGGCGGGCTTGCCAAACGTTCGATCTAAATATTGTTGGCGATGCCCCGGTGTTGGACTTCGCCCGCGAAATCGCGTCTGATGATATCGACGAAGAGCTCTACGCCATGTTTGGTGTAGAACCTGAATCTGATATCCGGCAGGTGAGTTTTTGGCTTTACTCGTTCACCGGATCTGGAGAATTGGGTTACATCGATGAATTGATAGCAATTGCGGGCAACTACAACAGCAATGAATTTGATACCGACGAGGCCAGAAATATCGCCATGAGCGCAGATACGTTGATGCTCAGACTAGCAAAGGCTCATCCCACTGTGCTCGAACACTTGAAAATATCTGTAGAGCTCGATCAGTGGCGATTGAAGAAGTCGCTGCTGAAAAGGTACATTGCCTATGCAACAACTGGCTGGGATGAAGGAGAAGCATTTGATCGAAATTCGCCGGAAGGAACGCTGCGTCTTTTCTTCTACGGAATGATGATCCAGGATGCAAGCTTAGTCGCTGCAACGTCTGACCCGATTTCGGCGGACGACATGAAACTTCTGGTGCAAGGCAATGAGGCTCCACCGAACATTGACTTTAAAAAACTCGCGACAACATCTCCAATCACCAGGCTGAAAGCGGGTCAAGTTTGGCGGGCTGGTAAAACTGAAATCGAAGTTCAACCAGAGGAAGCCAGCGATCGTGCAATGGTCGCCTATCTCGGCCCAGCGATGGGGCCTCCTTTTTTTGTCTACAAAATCGGCGGTGTTTGGCAAGTTCAATCGAGCACGGTCATCACTGTCAGAAAGTCTGCGAAGAAGCTGACGGAACGACGCAGGCAAAAGTAATCATGTCATATCGCGAATGGTATTAGTTAGGCGATCGATTTCTCGCTGGTTCTTTAAGCGAAGAAACTTTACGCCGGCGGGAGGATCCGCTTCGATCATGGAATACCTTTTTCGCAAACGTCCATGCGACATCGCGGTCCAAAGAATCATGGATTCAGAGCTGCACAACGTGCGACGGAAGGTCTCACGATTGCCCGTGCCAGGCCAAAGTTCTTTCTGAGTCCATGAACGCTGAATCGATCGCCGAATCGCACGGTACATGTTCAACGAAAAAGAAATGTCGAGCCAAATGATCAATGTGGCTCGCGACCATTTGATGTCAAATGTCTTGCTATGATAATTGCCATCAAGCACCCATCGCGGACCGGCAGTCGCGTCAGTCAATCTCGAGCGAAAAACATCAGGCTCAGCTTCAGTCCAGCCTGGGCCGTGGTACAGGCGATCCATTTGGACGTAGGGCACACTAAGCAGGTCCGCCAACTGCTTCCCAAAGGTCGACTTGCCGCTGGCGCTGGTGCCGACCAAATTGATCCGCTGCAGATCGGCGATATCGATTGGTGTTCCTGGAATCATATGAATATCGATGAATGAAAAGACGCAACTGAAACCCGAACCAAAGAACACACCCCCGATAAATTGCCGCCAAATCCGACGTTGCCTTCAGTGGAAGACCGCCCTGATTGTAGCCCTTCGGTGGCTGCCTGCGGACAGTCAGCAAGAGCTTCTTGAATTGATTCAATGTGCATCCGGAAACCGACTCTGCGGACCTTAAAGCGAGTCCCCTTGAAGACGGGGCGACGAACAGGGACGTAGTGAGCGGCGTGCCATTTGCGTGTCGGACCGAAGCTCGAAAACGGAGTTCGCTGTGACGCCGCAATCGCGCGCATCCGGGCATGCTTTTTGTATAGCCTTCCGGCACTGCAACTCGCTTCCCAACGAAATCTTTCAATGATACGTCACCTAGCTCTTGCTTTCGGACAATGATGACCGATGGGTAAGAAATGTAAGGGTCGCTAACTTTCACATAGTCACGATCCGTCCAGGGGACGAGCAGAGAGATAGCGTCGATTTCCCGCGACCTCAGCTTTTCTAGGTTCTCCGGCCACGTTTCGGTCTCCATCATTTCAAATTGAAAGCCGAGCTCGGATGAAAAATGCTTGAGGTAGCTGGATACCACTCCGCGAAATTCACGTTGTTCCCCTGCGCCTTCCCAATATTCAAATGGAGGGAAATGGGGTGTTGGTGCGACTCGAATGAGGGCGTTCTTTGGCCGTCAGCCAATCCAGATTCGAGGCGGATTCCTGGGCGGCTCCATCGACGGCGAAACCAAAGGATGCCGCCAGCGCAAACAAGGTGCAAAAGAGGTATTCCAAATATTTGTTGTTCCAGCCATCGCATTTCATACCATTTCCTTCGCATGAATTTTACGTATTTGCATGTTGGAATACAAAACTATCGGGAGGTTCGGAAGCCTAAACCTCGTAAATACGGTCCTCTCGGCCTTACGCCATTCACCAAAACACTCTCCATAGATAGAATAACGGTTAGGCCTACAGTCTTTTACCTACGCAATTCCCGAACAGGAAATAGTGATGCGTTCCATTCAGCTTTTGATCCCTGCAATTCTCGTCTTGATATGCTGGTCTGCGAATTCGCTTGATGCCCAGTTGATTCAAATCAACCCAAATGGCTTTGGCGGAGTAAACATTCGGGCTCCGTTTGTTCGAGTAATCACCAGCCCTTACGGCAGCCATGTTCGAGCTCCATTCGTTAGCGTCAATTCGCCACCGCCTGCTTATTATCCGCAGCCACGCTACTACCAAGGTTACTACGGACAGCCGATTCAGCCGACCTATGGCACTCCTTACCACTCGCAACCCATGCCAGCTCAACAGGGAATGATTCAGCCACAGCCCGTTCAGCAAGGTGCGTTTCAGCAGCAACCTGTGCAGCGCCAAGGCGTGACGCAGCCACAGCCTGTTCAGCCTCAGGGCGTGATCCAGCGACAAGGCATGATGCAACGACAACACGTAGTTCAACGACCTCCGGCAACAGCACCAAATCGTCAGCCGCATCAAACTCGGGGTGGCACAATCAAGAGTATGCCTGTCCAGCTTGGAACTGGTCAGCCGACGCCAGTTCCAGCACTAAATTCTGTTCTAGATAGACCGGTCAAACCTGGTTCGATCGAAGAATTGCCTCAGCCGATAACTGAAAAAGACGGGAGACGAAAGTAGTAGCGGCAGCGCAAGCTCAAGCCACCGCGCGACAACTCGTCAAGTTTTGTTCGTAGTGTAAGCGGTTTACTTTTGCAAAAAATGAAAGGCCAGTACCTTTGGGGTACTGGCCTTTTTGTTGCCGTTTTCAAGCGGAACGGATGCGGCATTTGGCAGGACGCGACAACACGCAATTCCAAACGCGGTCAGGAAACCTTCCGTAGCTGCCTTGTCATTCCCGCAGAATAATTCAATTGAATCGCAGAAAGTCAGTAGACGTCTAGGGCTTGGCGAATGATTGGAGGAACACTTTTTTCAACATGAGGTGCCTCCGATGATTATTTGCCAATCCAATTCTCGCCATGTTGGTTACGCCAGTGTCAGCACAACCGATCAGGAACTATGCCTCCAAATTGACGCGCTACGCCAACACGGCGTCAAGAAAGAACACCTGTTCTGCGACAAAATCTCGGGTGCGAAAGATGACATACCTGGCCTGTTCAACAACTCGTCGCAGCCGCCAAGTTTTTGGAGACCAGCAAAAAAGGACCGTTTTTTTTACCCGGTTGTTCAATAACTCGTACGTTTCTTGGGACACCAAACCGTGGTCAACAAACGTCGGGATTAGGTTGTTGGGACACTCAGTTCCGGATTTGGCCGTTTCAGTCATTTCTGCCCAATCAAACCAACGTTTTTCGAACGCACGTCTGCCTTATGTAGCGCGATAGTCGCTTGCCGTGAATAGCATGGTTATGATTGTCTCCATGACTGACGTGACACGAATTCTGAACCAGATCGAACGCGGCGATCCATCCGCCATTGACCGGTTATTTCGGCTCGATTATACGAAGCCACGAGTTCAGCCTCGCCTTCCCGTTGAGACAAAAACTGTGACGTTAATCAACCACCAGTACCACCCGGCTCGGATAGGCCAACTCGGCTGTATTCTTCTGTTGGCGGTCACTTGCTGGTTGGTTGCCGATGCGGAAAATTACCATGCCGCTTTTTCGAGGCCGGCAGACGTAGCGCTCGGTGACGAGGATTCGGTCGATTTCGCTCGCGATGTGCAGCCGATTTTGGCCAATCATTGTTACGCTTGTCATGGGCCAGATGGAGAGGCACGCGAAGCAGACTTGCGACTCGATGTGCGCGAATGGGCGGTCGACCTCGAAGCGATCGTGCCGGGCAAGCCCGAGGCGAGTGAATTGGTCAACCGGATTTTCCACGAAGATGCCGACGAACGAATGCCACCTGCTGAATTCAAGAAGTCGCTCACAGACACACAGAAAGAGATTCTGGTGCGGTGGATTAAACAGGGCGCCGTATTTAGCAGGCATTGGGCATTTGATCCGATTGACGAAGAGCTTCCTCCTGCTGTCGATTCCGCTGGTCCACTGAGCGAAATTGATCGCTTTGTCCTGGCTCGACTGAAGGCTCAGAAAATTGCGCCGTCACCCGAGGCGAATCGTGCGACGTATTTACGTCGGGTAACACAGGACCTCACGGGCTTGCCACCGAAGGTTGGCGAGCTGGATGCGTTTCTCCAAGACCATTCGCCTGACGCGTACGAAAAGGTAGTCGATCGGCTTCTGCAGAGCGACGACTATGCAGAGCGAATGGCGGCGGTTTGGCTAGACAACGCGCGCTATGCCGACAGCAACGGCTATCAGTTCGACAACGCACGCACGATGTGGCCGTGGCGAGATTGGGTGATTCGTGCTTACGCGAACAACATGCCGTTCGATCATTTCGTAACCCAGCAGTTGGCCGGTGATTTGTTATCGGATGCCACGCAGGATCAACTAGTTGCGACCGGCTTCAATCGCAACCACGGCTTTACCATCGAAGGTGGCGTCATCGACGAAGAGTATCGCGTGATGTACGTCAACGATAAAACAACGACCGCCGGCACGCTATTTCTGGGCCTGACGTTCGAATGCTGTCGCTGCCACGATCACAAGTACGACCCGATTTCGACGAAGGAGTATTACTCGCTGTATGCGTTTTTTAACAGCAACGCTGAAGGCGGCATCGGGGTAAAGGGGAAGCCAATTGAACCCGCGATTGAAGTCGACGATGGTCACGTCATGATTATGCAAGAGAAGCCACGGAAAACGTTCGTGCTCGTCGGTGGGCAGTTCGACCAAGTTGGCGAACCCGTTCAGCCCGACACACCCGCTGCTCTACCGCGTTTTGGCGATCGTCCGCGCAACCGGCTCGGTTTAGCGGCTTGGCTGACCGACGTCGAGAATCCACTGTTGGCCCGGGTGACCGTAAATCGAATGTGGCAGCAGTTGTTCGGCGTTGGCTTGGTGAAGACTGTAGACAATTTCGGCATTCAAGGTGAATCGCCGCGCTACCCGCAGTTACTCGATTGGCTGGCCGCCGATTTTCGAGACAGCGGCTGGGATATGCATCACTTGATCCGCACGATCGTGCTCTCGGCAACGTATCGCCAGTCGTCGAAACATCGCCCGAACCTGGAAGACCCGGAAAATCGTCTGTTGGCACGCGGCCCGTCGTTTCGCTTGCCGGCCGAGATGATTCGCGATCAGGCACTCGCAGTTAGCGGGTTGCTGACGCAGAAGGTCGGTGGGCCCAGCGTTAAACCGTATCAGCCGTCTGGCATTTGGGAGGACCTCAACGCGCCGACCAGTCATGCGGAGGTTTACCAGCAGGACACAGGTGAGGCGCTGTATCGAAAGAGCATGTATACCTACTGGCGTCGCGCCGCGATGCACCCGGCGATGGCGGTGTTCGATGCGCCCAGTCGCGATGTTTGCAGCGTGCTGCGTTCGACCACCAACACGCCATTGCAAGCGTTGGCGCTGTTGCACGACCCAACCTACATTGAAGCGGCGCGCAAGCTGGCGGAATTGGTCATCAAAACAAATGCGGCGAAAGACTCGACGGCGGCAACCGCGGCTGCACTTCGCAGAACCCTTTCGCGCGAGGGAACCAAGCAAGAATTAGCGCTACTCGACGGTCTGTATCGCCAGCGACTCGTGCATTATCAATCAAATCCAAAGGCGGTCGAGAAGCTGCTTAGTGTGGGCGAATCGCCGACCGATGTGCAGCTCGATCGCGTGCAGATTGCAGCCATGGCGGATGTCTGTCTTTCCATCTTCAATCTTAGCGAAACCATTACGCGAAAGTGATCCCTCGATGTCTGACCTGAAATCGACTTTGGCCGACATCGATCGCCGCCGTTTTCTCAAGCTGGGCGCAACGGGTTTGGGCGGCATGGCGGTCACCCATCTACACGCACACGCACACGAAGCGACGACGCGGTGGCCGCACCACGAACCACAGGCCAAGCGGGTGATCTATCTGTTTCAGTCCGGTGCGCCGTCGCAGGTCGACCTGTTTGATTACAAACCGATGCTGAAAAAGCACCATGGCCAGGATATCTTTAAGTTGGTCGAACAGAAAGGTCGTTTAACTGGATTCACCAACAACCACAAATTGCATCCAGTAATCGATACGAAATACAAATTCGCCCAGTACGGTGAAAATGGTGCGTGGGTTAGCGAACTGCTGCCGCACATGAGCGGCATAGTCGACGAAGTCTGCACCGTTCGTAGCGTGAGTACCAAGCCGGTAAATCACGACCCGGCATTGACGTTCATGCAGACTGGCCACAACTTGCCCGGGCGACCGTCGATGGGCTCCTGGCTGAGTTACGGCCTGGGCACGATGAATCGCGATTTGCCTGACTTTGTGGTGCTGGTTTCGCGCGGCGATTTAGGAAACATGCAGCCGCTGAACAACCGACTTTGGGGAAGTGGATTTCTCTCTGCACGCTACGCCGGGGTGCGCTTACGTTCGGGCGCTGAGCCTGTGTTGTACTTGAAAGATCCGGCCGAAAAACCAATTACCGACCAACGTAAAATTCTCGATGTCATCCATCAAATGAACGAGCAGGAACTCGCGCGTAGTGGCGATCCCGAAGTAGCTGCCCGCATTGCTCAATACGAGATGGCGTTTCGGATGCAAACTTCTGTCCCTCAGCTGTCCGATCTGTCTGACGAGCCGGAGTCGACTTACGCACTGTATGGCGACGACGCGCGCCAGCCGGGAACGTATGCGTTCAATTGCCTGATGGCCCGTCGGCTGGCGGAGCGCGATGTCCGTTTTATCCAACTTTATCATTCCGGCTGGGACCACCATTTCGATCTGCCATTGCATTTGCCGAAACGCTGCAAGGAAACCGATCGCGCCACGGCTGGGCTAATTCTCGATCTCAAACAGCGCGGCCTGCTCAACGACACGATCGTGGTATGGGGTGGCGAGTTTGGCCGTACAACGTTCAGCCAAACCGGCATGGTGAAGGAGTCCTTTGGCCGCGACCACCACGCGAACTGTTTCACCATGCTAGTCGCCGGCGGCGGATTCCAATCGGGCCTGATTCATGGCGAGACCGATGATTTTTGCTACAGCGTCGTCCGCGACGAAGTCCCCGTTCACGACCTACAAGCCACCATCATGCATCAGCTGGGCATCGATCACGAGCGTCTCACGTTCCGTCACCAAGGCCGCGATTACCGCTTAACAGACGTTCATGGCAATGTCGTGAATGAGCTTCTTGTGTAAGACAGAAGCCAACGGTGAATCATTGTTTCGGACCCGTCACAGCTTCGACGGTGGCAGTTGCCGAGGCCGGTCGCTGTGTGGCTGGCGTTAGTTCTTGGTGGCCGACATGGCAAAATTCGCTTCCTTGGTTCCACCCTCAAAAACTGTAAACTCGATTGTAAATTCTTCTGAAAAACCTGGTCGGGGTTTCGCCATTTGTTTTAACTCAGCGATTCGTTTCTTGACTTCGGAAGCTGGTTTCAGCCTGCTCCCAGAGCAGAGTGTAGTTGGCCTGACCCGTGCCCGAGAAAAAGGGGTTAGGCGTGTCGATCACATCGCCAAGATGCGTCGGCGTGAAACATGCGTGAAACATCGATCGCAGTTTCACAAAACGCATATGAAATCACAGTGAAATAGAAAGACAAGGACCACCAAGACTGTGTTGGTTAAGCCACCTCAAGCTCAACAAACCACAAATTCACTCTACTCATAAAAAATCGGCCTGAAGATTGTGTTGTGTTACGAGACCTGCCAAAATCAAGGCTGCTTGAACTGGGATTGTCTTAACGCGTCACTGAGAGTGCTTCGAATGAAAAAGCCACGAATGAAAGAGTCACTCGTTGCGGTATTAACCGCAGTCGTTGTCCAATTGCTTTGCGTTTCACACTCGCTAGCTTTTCAAGAATTGCCGATGGTTTCGGTCATTGACTACAAAGGTGAGTTGGCGGAGATCGCGGTGATTGACCAGAAAGTTATGATGCCGATGCGAGATGGCGTTCGCCTGTGCACCGACATTTACCGGCCCAAGACCGACGAGAAAGTGCCGATCATTTTCTCAAAGACTCCTTACAACTTTAACAGTTGGCGTGATGGAGAGGAGTCCAACCGAACGTATCGCAAAGCAATAGAAGCCGTCAAACGGGGGTACGCCTATGTCGTTCAAAATGAACGTGGGCGATATTTCTCTGAAGGAAAATGGGACATCCTCGGCACTCCGACCACTGATGGTTACGACGCATTCAGTTGGATGTCGAAACAAGCTTGGTCCAATGGCCGGATTGGAACATTGGGTTGCTCTTCTACTGCCGAGTGGCAGATGGCGGTTGCCGCCTTGGATCACCCGGCTCACGCCGCCATGGTTCCGCAAGGCTTTGGAGCGGGCGTTGGAAGGGTTGGCAAATTTAACGAGCAAGGCAACTGGTATCGTGGCGGTGCCGAGCAAATGCTTTTCTTTTCTTGGCTCTACGGAGTTCAAAACGATCGTATCCGACCAATCTTTCCGGCCGATTCGACTCAGGAAGAGTTGATTCGAAATTCTCGATACTTTGATCTTGCACCTGAGCGTCCAAAAGTCGATTGGGTCCAAGCGAACAAACATTTACCGCTTCAAGACATCATGAAAAATGTCAATGGACCGGTCGGAGTTTTCGAAGACATGATTCGTCGCAAGCCCAACGATCCCAAATGGTTTAAAGGTGGACTTTACCACGACAACATGCCGTTCGGCGTTCCAAGCTTTTGGTTTGTTTCTTGGTTCGACGTGTCCAGCGGACCGAACATCGCGTTGTTCAATCACGTGCGTGAAAAAGGTACTGATCAATACGTTAGAGACAATCAATTCCTGATCATTTCTCCCAACACACATTGTGGGTTTACTCGTTCGCAAGAACAGACCATGGTCGGCGATCGGAATGTGGGAGATACAAGATTGGATTATGACGAAATGGTTTACGCTTGGTTTGATGCAAAACTCAAACAAGACAAGGGTGCTGTCAAAATGCCGCGTGTCCAATACTACACGATGGGCAAAAACAAATGGCAGACATCAGATGTCTGGCCGCCCAAGAACGCACAAATGACTTCGATGTATCTTGTAAGCGAAGGCGGAGCCAACACTCTCACAGGTAATGGCACACTCTCGCTGATGTCCGCGGGCGAAAATCAAACTCCCGATCATTTCACATATGACCCTAAAAACCCAGTGACGAGTTTCGGCGGGAACGTCTGCTGTACTGGAGGTGCGATCAAGGCGGGGTCGTTTGATCAAAGCGAAATGGAGAAGCGAAAAGATATTTTGGTCTATTCCACAGAGCCGCTTGAGGAGGGCTTGGAGGTCAGCGGATTTGTCGAGCCGATTTTATATGTCTCTTCAGATGCGAGGGACACCGATTTCACCATCAAGTTAGTCGACGTCTATCCCGATGGCCGAGCTTTCAATCTTGATGAAACAATTCAACGGATTCGTTACCGCAATGGTTACGACAAGGAAGAGTTCATGGAAAGTGGA
Organism: uncultured Pirellulaceae bacterium; assembly: GCA_964352885.1. Lineage (GTDB taxonomy): Bacteria > Planctomycetota > Planctomycetia > Pirellulales > Pirellulaceae > Mariniblastus. Next base: position 18,104 of record CAYGUE010000009.1, on the reverse strand, counting down.
AAAGTCTACGAAGTGAAACTTTCACCAATGTCGACAAGCAACTATTTCGCCAAAGGTCATAGAATACGAGTCGAAGTTTCTAGCAGCAATTTTCCACGCTTTGCCCGGAATTTGAACACCGGAGGAAATAACTTCGACGAAACAGAAAGCGTCGTCGCCCACAACACAATTCATCATTCCAACAAATACCCATCACGAATTAAGCTGCCGATCGTAGGCGATTCTGAATAAGCGACTCTACGACGTGGTTGAGAAGTTCCAAATTGGGGATCGAGATGTCGCTAGGCAGACGCGTCGCGCGGCCCCTAAAGCGTTATGTATATCGCCTCAGCCAGCGTAAGGCACCTGGATTTGTTGAGCCGATGCAATTGATGTCGAAACGTAAGCGATATGGACAGCAAGCGGAATTAATACGATGAGTCGGAATAGTTCACGTATCGTCCTCCATGGCCTCCATGCTATCGCATGCGATGGTTGTTCGCCGTTTCGGAGATTGGAGCAGGTTTTGGCCTCGGCACGAATGACCGACGAGGGCACCAGCTTCGAAAGCTTGCAGCGCGATCGATGGTTCGGACTTTGGATTGGCGGGGACGACGGACAAAACGGGGATAGTTCGGACAGTTCCAATTAATGAGAATGTCAAGTAAGCCAAGAGACTTTATCGTCACCCCTTTTGACCGCACGCATTTTTTAATTCGAGTCATCGCGAGTGGAGCAAACCGCTGCGGCACGGGAGTAATACTGAGCTCGTGTCATCAACTCAAAAAACGATGCAACAAACGACCCACTACTAAGATTGAGCCACGCATAAGTCTTAGAAGATACTAAAGCAGTAGAAGCAGCATTTTTAACGTCATACGCCTGAAGAATCCGCATAGAAACTACTTCTACGTTAGGATCGATTTCGATCAAGCTCACTCTGAGTGTTACGGGCGGTCAGATAGAAAATCGAATGTCTTGTAATCACTCTCGTCCGGCGGACCGATCGTTAGAAGAAGCTTGGGTTTTTCGCCCAGACTCATGATAGTCGAAGCAAAAGTGAACCCGCCTCGATTTGCTTTATTCGTCAGACACACCGGGTGTTCAACGCTGTCTTTTGAACGAAGGGCCGCCATGATCGTCTTGGTTTGCACATCGGATTTTGACTCGATTCGTGAAGCCACCGCATCCAGTCGCGTCTTGCAGTTTTCCGTTCCAGGATAACTTTCATCGAACCAAGTCTTCTTGTCCTCATTCACCAAGCAGTGATTTGTGTGGAAGATCGAGCCGTTTTTGTTGTCCGACTTGTACTGCACCACCTTATTTGCGGATGCCTCGAAGTCGAAGACCTCGTCCGCGATTCCGATGAGGTAGTTCTGGCCGGAAGCGTGGTCAACTTCTTCCCGAAGAAACCTAAGCACCGAGTCCTTGTCGCGCTGAGCCAACAGACCACGAACTACGAATGCCACCGGCAGCCCTGTGCTTGAGGCCTTCAGTTCCATCAATGTGTTTACGCACACGCCGATTCGAGCCTCATTCACACCGTTGAGAGCGATTAGCCCTGCGTGGGTTAGGAGCAACTGGGCCGGCGTCTCTTCATTGCCCTCGACCCGAATGAGCACTTGGTAGCCGTCGGTGTAGGTTTCCAAATCCATGTTTTGAGCGACACGCGCAGGTTCTCCGTTCAGAGCAGGAATCCCCAATGCACTACAATGGTGTTTCTCAAACGCGTCGATATACACCCAGAATTCATCCAGGAGATTTAGAACAAAGATGTCCTCGAAAGACTGGCCCGAACCTTCGGCGATGCCTTTGACTTCCTCCAAAAGGTCAGGCGTCCACTTCTTGATCGCACCCTCGAAGTCGGCGTACTCAAAGAAGTCCTTCAGGACCTTATCGACATCATCCTGCTTCAGCGCGCGTGCCGTGTTCTTTCGCCATTTGGCGACAACCTCAGCGATCTCTGTCTTAAGTTGCTTGCCGTGCATCAGCCCGCGCTGGTAACCATCTCCTGAAATGCGAATCTCCTTCAGGGACCGATCCTTCGACTGGGCCATTGCTTCTAAACCTGCGACGCCAAAACAGATCAGGGCAACGACAGAAACGACAAACTTCGTTTTGAACATGACTCGGCCTTTCTCAATCGACTGGAAATGCAAGGAACCCAAAATTACTCAATTCAGCATGATAACAGCAACACCTGATTGGAAGATGTACCCGACCGTTACTAACGAGAAATGTTTTTTATTATTGGACGACGCTTCGAGGAAGTCTAAAAACCGATACATCAAATGCACGCGCGGTTTGACCATTGTCTAGTCACGCAGTCAATTCTGCCAGAACAATGCGATTGGTTGAATGGAGTCAGATTGATCTGCTCAAGTACGTTACTTTGTTTTTTAGCTTTCAATTATTTCGGCGTAACCAGATTCACACCATCGCCTGTTTGTTGGTCGACCTTCTCTTCAATCCCTTGGGTGAGTTACTGAAGGCCTCTTCTCATGTTTCCCTTGCAATGTTTGGACGCCGCAATTCACCCCGGGCCGTTCAACCGAACAGGTCGAGGTTTTTCATGCGCTGAAAAAAATCCCAGATACTCACCCGTTTCTTGCCCCCGTCCGAAATACGACCGTTATCTCGGGACAACCAAAACTGTGTTCATTAAACGTTTGAATTAGGTTGTTGGGACACTCGATTCCGGATTTGGCCGTTTCAGCCATTTCCGTCCCCATCAATCCAACGATTAATGCGACGGACTCCCGGACTGCTGATCTATTTTTTGGCGTCTAAATTGGACGAGATTTTTCCATGTTCTCGCTCCCAATCCTCCTTGGTCGGGATCGCGTCTGCTGGTTCCATGATGGCCAGGACCATCAACCTTTGCCTACCTCAATGATCAGACATTGACGTCCTAACAAATTTCGCGAGCTTTTGGCGCGACTATTCTTTGTCCTCAAATAACGCCTTGGCCTCGTTGAGGGCTTCGACGAGAAATGGATCTTTGCTCCAACCGAATTTCTTCCGATAGCCGAGTGCGTCGTCGTAATAACCCCTGGCGTCCGGCAGATGAAGCTGATGTTTTGCCATAGCGATAAACAACAGGTTGCAGAGGTGATCCTTATCAAAGAATTCCCTCTGAGAAACTTGAACGTCCAACTCAAATTGATGTTCAGACCTCTCCAAAGCGTCGATCGCTTCTTTCCACTTATTTGACCGATACAGCACAACGCCGTAAGTATTGAGGTGAGAGTAAATCGGTTTTCCGAGTTTCTCGTTCAATTCAACGGCTTCTTCCGCCCACTTCAAACAGTCACCGTAATCATCCATTTTGCTGATTGAAGGTCTGAATGCTGCCAGTGCCCAAGCCTTCAATTGGATTGCTTGCGGGTCGGTCGAAGTCGGTAAATTGCCAATTCTCTTTTTGGCTGATTCAAAATCTCGATTCGCGGCGTACAAAAATGCCAATGTATATAAAAGGTATGGGTCGCCTCTTTCATCGTGATCAATGGCTTCATTAAGCGTTATTATAGAATCCTGAACGTTTCCCAGGTCCAATTGAAGCCAAGACAGTTCGGTATAACCTTGAATCATATCCGGCTTTCGGGCTATCGATTCTTCGAAAGCTTTTTTGGCTTCCGGCAGTTTGCCCTGTTTAACCTTCAGTTGTCCTTTGCGTAAATACATAAAGGCAAATATGTTGCTGACATTGACCTCGGGGGTGCGATCGTTTTCGAGTGCAAGTGCTATTTCTAGCTCACTTAACGCGCCCGCCATGTCACCTACATTCTCTAGCGCTTGACTCTTCATGCCTCGAACAATTATCCGCTCGGTGAGTTCGCCACCCCGAAAAAGATTGATCAGTTCATCCGCCAGCTGAATTGCTTGATCATGATCCCCGGCTGCACTGTATGCATTAACGCAGGACAGCATCAATGCCTTCGATTGCACATTTCGTTCGAGTGCAGCATGCGTGACCATTAACCCTTCGTCCGAACGACCTGACTGAGTCAATGACGCCACTAAATACATACAGGCCGAGGTACTGTCAGGCCGAATCGCGAGAGCCGCTCGGGCATACTCAACCGCCTTTTCGGGATTCCTTTCGAGGTTGTAAGTCTGAGCCAATTCCATATTCAGCAAAAAATCTCCTGGGAATCTACTTACCCCTTCATTCAAAACCTTAAAGGCCAACTCCTTTTCTTTTTTGTCCAACAATTCCGATCCCAGCCAAACAAACAACTCCTGGGAGAGCGTTTTCAATCGGTCGCTGTGGCTGTCGATTGCTAACTCCGCAAGGTCCTCGATGTCGCTGACCAACAATAAATTTCGAACTTTTATTCGTTCTTCGTTTGCGTCAACTTCGTTTGCAATTTTGACTAACTGTTCCGCCGACGTGCTTGTATTGAATGACGACCGGGCCGGGTTATCGGCTGCAACAACTGCATCGTCAATTTGTTGACTGATTTTCTTTAGCACGACCGACCAGGAGTCCAATGCAGAAATCAAGACCTCTTTGATCGCCGAATCCTTGATTTGAGAAACCGCATCCTTTTCCGTGATTTCAGACAGATCCAATTCATTTTCCCGAAACACGTTCTCGTATTTGTGGGCGATCGACACCCAATCGAAACCGATTTCCTCGAGACTAAAATCGTCAGATCCAATGGCATCATTCCACAAAGAATCCAGGTTCTTTGCAAACGCTTGAGTCTTAATTTGTCTTTTCAACAACTTGATCTTCTCGGTCAAATCGTCCTTGGCGACTTCTGCCCTTCGCTTTAGTCTTGCATCGGCGTCTTCTTCCAAGACCCCCTGATAAATTTGGAGCGAATCTTCCAGCAAACTCAATTTACCCTCGTCCCCGGCGTCTGAATTGTCGGCATAGGCCTGGCGTTCAAGACTTCGTGCATCGTCAAACGCATTTTCAACGATTGCAATCGCGGCCTGCCGTTGGTTGATCCAAAACGCGCCGATCATGCCAATGATCAAGAAGACTGCCGTTGCTAGTGCCAATGTCGTTCGCCTTCGTTTCTTCTCTTCAACCGCGCGCGCTGAATCAGCGGCCCGCTGAATTTCGGTTTCACGAAGCCTGGATTCGACGGATTCCAGGTATTCGGTGATCTTCTCAGCCAACTCATTGCCGTCGTCATATCGATCAATCGGTTCGGCCTCAAGACACTTGATTGCGACATCTATCAAGTCAGAATCCGCATCACAGACATCGAGACGTTTCAAACACTCGTCCAGCTTACCGCGACTTGCCATGCGAAACACCTGAGTGGCGTCGTCTGCAACATACGGTGGTTGACCCGTCAGAATTTCACACAAGATTGCACCCAGTGAAAAAACATCGGCCCGTTGATCGAGTTGATCGATTTCTCCCAACGCTTGCTCGGGCGGCATGTAGGCCGGAGTGCCCATCACACTCCCCATTTGCGTATCCGAGCCGGCACTTCCAAAAGAGCCGGGCGTATCGCTGCCAACGCTACGCCGGGTCTGGATGATGCTTTTTGCCTGGTGTTTTTGTTGAGACGTTTTCTCATCGGCAACTCCGCCGGTGGGCAACACTTTCGCCAGCCCCCAGTCCATCACTTGCACTTCGCCAAATGCTCCCACCATGATATTGGATGGCTTCAAATCACGATGAATCACGCCCCGACTGTGGGCATAGGCCATCGTCTGACAAACCTGTTCGAATATATTCAACAATCGCCCGCGGTCCGCGTTTGGTTCTTTGCGAGCCGCCAACAGTTTTGACAGGGTTTCTCCCTTGACCAGTTTCATGCTGAAGAACGGACGTTGATCAGAAAATTGACCAAGTTCATAGACGGGTGCAATTCCCGGATGTTGTAGTTGGCCGCCGATCTGGGCCTCTTCAATAAATCGCTGGATGAGTTCCGGTTTTTCCTTGTGCGATTCCAGCAGCACTTTGATGGCCAGGTCCCGGCCCAGGTCGGTGTCGCGCCCTTTGAGAATTGCCCCCATTCCGCCGCGGGCGATCTCGCCATCAATTCTGTACCGACTGTCGGCGTCGCGGTCCGGCAATTCGGTTGACATCGGCCGTGTGATCGGACCATCACCTTGGGTTGGCGATTCCCTTAGCATGACCGCGGGCACATCAACAGTTTGACCCAGTGACCGCAACACGCTGTGCCCGGCATTCCCGATTACGACCGCCGCGTTCTGATTGAAAGCCGTAGCCAGTCCGGCCTCAAGAGAAGCAGCGCGGCCGTTGGCCGAAACATCACTCAGGAACGTGGCGTCGAGGCCCTCCGCCGGTTGTTCGAGAAAACTGTGAGCATCCTGATGTTTTTTCAGCAACTCAAGAATTCGCCGCTTCATCGACTCGTCACCGGCACAGGCTTCCTGAAGCCAAGCGTCCTGTTCTTCGGGGTTTGACAGGTCCAAGGCCTCGAAAAATATGCTTTGCTCATCCATTTTCTTGTATCCGCATTGGAGGTCGTTCGGTCCCAAGGAATAACAGTGCGAAATTACATGGCTGCACCCGCCACTTATTTTTTATAATTGTTGTCAATTGTCTAAAAGCGGCTTTCGTGACAGTATGGCGTGGAGTCTAGCTCTCTCCTTCGATCGCATGCAGCAACCAGACTTTGGCATAGGTCCAGGTACGTTCAGCTGTTCGGAGGGACATCCCCAGCGCTTCGGCTGCCTCGGGCGTTGTCATTCCCGCAAAGTAACGGAGCTTGACCAGTTTTGCTTTCTCCGGCCATTTCCTCTCAAACTCGGTCAACGCTTCGTCTAGCGCGATCAAATCCAAGGTGTTGTCGGGCGGGTCGTCAGCAAGCTGGTCTACGGCGTTATGTTCAATCACGCCGGCTCGTTTCTGAGTTCGCTTGTAACGGGCTTTCTCGACGAGAATTCGCCGCATGGCTTCGGCGGCGGCTCCAAAAAAGTGGCCTCGCCCATTCCACTGTTGTGGCTGCTGGACATCAACCAGCCGCACGTAGGCTTCATGAACGAGCATCGTCGGGTGCAGCGTCTGACCTGGCTTTTCCTTCGACAACTTCGCCGCAGCCAGTTTGCGCAGCTCCTGATAAACGAGCGGCAGCAGTTCGTCCGAGGCGCTTTGATCACCCCTTTCGATGGCCGACAAAATTCTGGTGACGTCACTCATCGCCACATTGTAGCCCGCCCATCGCTGAATTGCCTCGTTGCCCGGTCGCCAATTCGTGTTGCGATTCCCAACAACCCATACGTTTGCTGCGTCGCCGACTTAATCCCCCTTTGATGAATTGTTATTTTCTTCAACGGCCTAGATCACGCCGTTGCGAAGGCCCTCAACTGGAACAAGCCGGTTGCTGTCTCGTTAACTCGTCGTTTTTGAAGCGTCCCATCTAGGGAATGTTTTTTGACGGGCATCGCCTAGCAACCGAATCTGAACCAAGATTACAGCCAAGACATCGCAAACCATTTCTCAATAACGTACAACTGAACTGCGAGGCATGGCTGTGACAGATCATGTTGTTCGGTAAAAAGTTTGTTTTTAGCGGGAGTCGTTTGATGCCGGGTGTTTATTCTTCTTCGATCAGTCGTAAGCAATTTTTAAAGACCGCAGGTTTAGCAGCAGGTGCCATGCTATTGCGTCCACAAACCACGCAGGCCGAGCCTGATTCAACATCTGCGTCGACCCGATTGGCGATATTATCTGACACACATCTTCCGGCGGATGCGAAGGATGAGTACCGCGGTTTCCGCCCAATGGAAAACTTGAAATCAGTTTTGCCCCAAGTGATCCAAGCCAAGCCAGAAGGCGTGATCATTAACGGCGATGCCGCCAGACTCACCGGCGAAATAGCCGACTACAAAACACTCCACGGCATGTTAACTCCGCTGGCTGAGAAGGCCCCCATTTACATTGGATTAGGCAACCATGACCATCGCGGAAACTTCGCTCAAGTATTTGCCAATCAACCTGATGCCAATGCGAAGGTGTCGAACAAGCATGTGTTAGTCATCGACTACCCTGCGGTGCGCGTGGTGGTATTAGATTCGTTGCTGTACGTCAACAAAGTGGCCGGGCTGTTGGGTAAGTCACAGAGAAACTGGTTGACAAAGTTCTTAGAGACTGCCGAAAAACGCCCGACCGTCTTCTTTGTGCATCATACGCTTGACGATGGCGACACGGGTTTACTAGACGCGGATCGTATGTTTGCCATCATGGAGCCCCACAAACATGTGAAGGCGGTGTTCTATGGCCACTCGCATCGTTGGGAATTCACCAACAGAGGTCATATCCACTTAATCAATTTGCCCGCAGTTGGATATAACTTTAACGATGAGCAACCTGTCGGCTGGGTTGATGCCACGTTTACTAAATCAGGGGCCGAACTAACCCTGCAAGCCTTCGGTGGGAATCGAGAAGATCACGGAAAAAAACACCAACTGAACTGGGCGTAGGGCTTTTGAATGCCAGTTATCATTGGTGCCGCAAGAACCCATACGATTAATGACTCGAGTAGAAATGGACCCTTTGATGAATAGATATTTTCATCAACGGCAGATACGACGCCGTTCTAACGATCACCGACTGGTTGGGAGACGATGTCCGCGTCATAAACTGAAGCGTCCCATTTAGGGAACATTTGTTGCGGCCTTGGGATGCTGCGCGAATCAAGCATGATGAAAGCCCATTGGCTCCCGATCGAGCACGAACGGAAGTGATTTGAATCCCGATACATTGTATGGAACCGAACGATCATCGCGGGACAATTCCGGTGGCGAAACCCCGCGTTCAAATGCTTGACACCAACCCAAATTGCAGCCACAACAGTATGCGTTGAGGATTAAAGTCCCTCTCAGTAGTCATTGCTTTCTCAGAGTGAACTATGAGTACGGAATCGGCTGCGGCGAAGCCGCACAAGTATTGGTTGAAAAAGCTACGGTTGACCGCCTGTATGCTGGTTCTGGTCTTGTTTTTGGCGACACCCTGGGTGTTGGGAAACACGGGACTGCGCGATCGTTTGGTCGCCGCACTCGTCGACAATCCGGCCATTCGCATCTCCACTCGCAAGGCCTCGCTCGGGTATTTCTCGCCGTTCTCCATAGACGGGCTTCATATCGATGCCGATGAAGGTGCCACCAAGATTGAATTCGAAAAAATTCAGGCCGACCAATCTTGGTTGGCAATGTTGTGGGGGCGTCCCGATTTGGGCAGGTTTGAATTTGTGCGGCCTTCGTTTGTGCTGGAAGTTTCGGTAGACGGTGTTCAACAAAAAACGCCAGACGAAATGCCAGACGAAATGCCAGACGAAATGCCAGACGAAATGCCAGACGAAACGTCGGCGAATAAGGAACCACCTTCGGAAAGCGAGTTGCTGCCGATCCTGACGGCCGACATCGAGAACGCGTCGGTGACGGTGCATCGGCCCGGCGATGGAAATCCAACGATTGATTTGGATGGAATCAATGTCACGCTCCACCTGGGGCGGGACGAATTCGGCTCCGTGCTGAAGCTAGATCCGACCACCATCTTTGACCGGCAACGATTGACACCTGAGCTGTGTGATCGGGGCCTCCAGTTGGTCGCACCGATGTTGGGTAAGGAGATTGGAGCCGATGGAGAGTTTTCGTTCCGAATCGACCGTTTCAGTGTTCCGATTGGCAAAGGCGACGGAAGTGATCATCCCAGCCGAATCGAGATTGCCGGTGCGGTTCAGCTACACCGAGCTTCGATTGGGCTGAAGGATACCGTCATTGCGAAGGCCGTTGGTCTGGTCGCCCAATTGTTGCGGGAGCCGCTTCCGGAAATGGTGACTGTTGCCAGCGATTCGGAAATCAAATTCCATGTCGTCGACGGTCGGGTTTATCATGAAGGATTCGCAATGGTGCTTCCCTTTCGAAATTCAGATATTCAGATTAAATCTTCGGGTTTCGTTCGCCTCGATGGAGAATTGGATGTTGAGTTAACCTTGCAGCTTCCCGAAACATATCTCGGCAAAACGAAACTTGCCAGAGTTCTTTCCAAGGATCCGGTTCGAGTCGGCATCACTGGCACGACGAAAGACCCTGATATTCAACTGATTAACGAGAAGGATTGGTCGAGTCGGTTGTCGGAACTTTTTGCAAGTGATGCGGAGGTTGAAACGGAAGCAGAGGATTCGGAATTGGTTGCGTCGGATGCGTCGGAAAACGACGTCGAGAAAATTGAAAAAGCTGCTGAAATGGCTGTCGACGTTGCTCGGCAAATTGCGGATGCGTTTAAGATGCGACGCGAAAATGCCAAAAATCCAGAGGGGACAGAGGCCGAGAGTGAGAGCGATGAAAGCATCATGTCCAAAATGCGGGATCGACGACAGGAACTCCGTAATCGCCGGAACAGAGGCAACGAAAGGAATTAGTTTGCTCTCGCAAGTTTTCCCAAAAACTCATCCGTAAAGCGGCCATACATTAGCGTGTCGCTTCTTGCTGACATCAGCTTTGCGGCGGATATTATACGGGCGACGCAAGCGGTTGATTCGGCGTATCGTATTGACGTAGAAGTGCATTGGCGATCGGCAAAGACGTTGATCGCTTCATGGATCCCAACTGCATCATGCCCCGGGATTTTTCACCGATCTGGAAACTCCTGTCAGCTTCGCAACGTAAGACAGTGCCCGGTGAATCGCCGTTGAACCAAGTACGATGCAGCCTTGGGCAACGACACATTCTCCCGGTGGCCCAACGCTTGCGATCGGACAGAGGATGGTTCCATCAGAAACAAAAAGGGGGACGCATCGGACGCAGTTCATAGTTGGTGATCATCCACTATTTCGGTTTCGATTAGCGAATACGATTTCAGTGGCGAGGCTGATGACACGTCCTTCTTTTCAAATAGCTCGATCAACTCGTTGACTCGCCGAGTTCCTGACGAGAGCCGAAAAACGACCCTTTGTTTGAATAGCCAATCCTGTTCAACGCCCCAACCGCCGCCCTTGATCGGCCTCAAACAGCGAGGCCAATCAAGGGCGGTTCTTCTGTCCCCGGCAATAGGAAGACCTTGTGGCATGGTTGAGCAAAAACGGATGTAACAGTTCCGCATGAACTTCGCTTAGAGGGGTAGGCGTTGCCCGCGGCGGCAATCACAACCAAACCTCCTGAAGCGAAGGAACTTGCGATGACTACGAAGAATTTATGTACGATGTTGATGCTGGCGGTAGCAGCCGCAGTCTCACTAAACACAGCCGCTTGGGCCCAACAGGTAGGAAAGCTCCCGAATCCAAAAATCTCGGATCACCGCTCAGCGAACCAGAACTCCAAGTGGAACCAACACAGTTCACGCCCCCCGCAGCGAGAAGCCCAGCGCTACGACGACTCGGGGCGGAATGCAGGTTCCTCCCCCCAACGATCGGTTTCAAATAGATCGGGCAGCGACCTGCCAAATACCGCCCCCAATCTTCCCCAACAGCCGATTGTGCGGGTGAAGCGAGTCAAGAAAGGCGGCTGGAGGACTCTGGAAAACTTTTGGAATTCCAAGGCCGACATCGTCTTCGTCAGGCCGGCAGGCGCGACAGTTAAAATTCGTTATGGCAGCACCAAAAAGTACTTTGGCAAGAATCGTCAGAAACAGCGTCTCAAGGGCAACCAGCCAGTCGTCCTCAAGGTTGGCTCATATTCGGCCGTCCGGGCTCGCGTTCAGATATACGTAGAGAGAGATACAGACGTCACCTACTACGTCTACCCTGGTGGAGTGAACTCAGTCAAAATCCCGTTTTGAGTCGAGGCGGAGCAAAGGAGCCCCTCAAGGAAGCGCTCGCATCCCACGCCCCTGTAGAGGGCAAACTCCTCAGCGCCGCCCGGCCTCTTGGTCCGGCGGGGCTTTTTCGTTTCCACGACTCACCGATCAGCCCGCCGTGTCTTTTTCCCTTGCGCTAGATGACCAAAGTCGCAAGCAATTAGATTTCTGAAAAGTCAATCGTTTCTTGCTCCGTTCCGCAATCGACCGTTTTTTTGCAATGGGTCCCGTTTTCATTGGGCGACCCATTAGCTGATCTGGCTTTACTGGGGGCCGTCGAGCTTGACGGTTTGAAACGGCCACTCTTTCTTTAACCAAGTTTCGAGAGCACCGCGAAGTTTTTGTGGAAGGTCGCCGTCAGCTTCCGTTTCACGAACCCAATACGTCACGATTGCATCAAAGTCTCGCGTCTCATCGGGATGGATATACACGCAGCCCAAGACCTGCGATTCGTCCGGCCTGAGTACCGTATATACAAATGCCATCTGGTTGACGAATTGTTGCTCGTGGATCGCAAGCTGATTTTGGTTTTCCTCAATCGAGAAGTCATCCGTTGGCCAGTTATCGCCAAATTGAATACGCAATTTTTGTACGCTTGACATAACTGCCTCATAATCGAGCCGTGCGTCAGTCTGTCGAATCGGCCGCAATTTGAATCTTGGGCATTCAAGAACAACTGGGACACTGAAATCAGGAGCAACGAATATCGAAAGTCTGTTTTGATTCTTTGCTTTGTCACACGCCAGCATCAGGGAAATCACAATCATGAAGCCGCAAAACATCAAACCCGAGTGGCGTTGTCGAAGAATTTGCAGGAATTCCAATCCGACACAACCAAGTTTTCGTTTTCGCATGTCTTGTGCTCCGTTTCCACAGCTGACTGATAACCTTTGGATGAATCATGGTCAACTGTAGGTTGCTAACGTAGTGTTCTCGTTTCGATTTGCGAACACACGCTGTAGCCTTGGACAATGCCATCTCAATTCGCAAACGTCATAACGCTTTGACGCAAGTAACTGAAAGGCACGTCATTCACCCGTAAATTCGGCGCCGACGGCTCATGCGTTTCGTGAAACGCGTGGGCAAACGACCGTCTTTTGACTCTCGGATTTGGTGCTGCTAAATTGGCGCAAGCCACGTTTATCCGGAATCGAGTTTTCATCCAACACTTCACTTAATCGTTATATTGCAAACAGTTTGGGCGCTACTGAAATGACAATGATCTTGGCTGGTTTTGGGAAAGGGATAGTCAAGGTTTTGCGGGCAGCTGAAAACCACGAGCCTTGGGTTTATGCCGTAGCGGGATTTCTTCTAGCGTACACATTGGTGGTTGGATTCTTTCTTTGTCGACAGTGGTACAAAAACCTGAGACGAGATGATTCCGAGGTCGAGCGTTTTCAACTGTTAAAATCCCAGGCAGCGGCAATATTGAGTTTGGCCTTTGTTATGTTCATACTCTTCGAATTGACTCGTCGCTTAATTTGAGTAGTGGTTTGTTCCACCTTCAGAAAACCGAAGGTCGCGTTGCGGTGAAAACGACGAATCCGGCAGGGGAAATTCAAGAACTCAGCCGTTTTCTACGCGATCAATCAAACCACCGTTTGATCGGAATTCGCCTCGATCGAGGCGATCGGTCGCAACGAGTGGCTCGCATCGTGTGACCCAAAACCAAGGTTTGTTGAACTCTACAGCCAGCCGAAACGCTCGCCATTGGCTTCGCGATCGACCGAAATAATCGAGGCGGGTAGGACTCAGCGCTCATAATAGGCGTGTGGTTTTCAGTGTGCTGAAAGGCGAACGTCGAAACAAAAAACCCATTTGGCAAACCGGCGTTTTGAGGAAGCGAACCGCACTTGGTAAGTCGAGTTTGGTAGCTCAGTGCGTTATGATTGCCTGTATGACAGATGTGACTCAAATTCTGAACCAAATTGAAAACGGAAATCCATCCGCTTCAGATGAGTTGTTGCCCGTCGTGTACAAGGAATTGCGGCGGCTTGCATCTCAAAAAATGGCCCATGAAAAACCTGGTCAAACACTGCAAGCGACAGCATTGAAGTTTATCGTAAGGGACTACCCGAAAACGATCCGAAACACAATCGTGCTTACAACTCTTTCGGTAATGCCTTGCTCGGACAAAAAGAATATGAGGCTGCCATTGATCAATTTCGTAAAAGTAACGAAATCGATTCGAAACTCAAAACTGCTTACCTCAACCTTGGTGTTGCCCTAGCCAAACAAGGCAACTTGGACGAGGCCATCGCCGCATACCGTAAGTACATCGAAATCGATACGAAATACCCAGCTGTTTACAACAACCTTGGTATTATCTTTGCCAAGCAAGGTAAGAACGACGAAGCCTTGGCCATGTATCGTAAGTGCATCGAATTGAACCCAAAGCACAGATACGGTCTTAGCAATATTTGTGTGCAATACATCAAACGAGGCGAGATAGACAAAGCCGTCGCAACGGGGCGTAAGTGCATCGAAAGCAATCCGAAATGGGGTCCCGGTTACAACGCATTGGCAGCTGCATTGCGGTCTAAGGCAAAACCATCGGCTGAAGATTTGGACGAATCCATTCGGATGGCTCAACGAGCATGCGAACTTTTTGACCGTTTTAGTAAACCTAATGCCAACGCTCTGAATACGCTAGGCATCTCTTATTATCGGGCGAAGCAGTGGCTGGAAGCGTTGGATGCTCTTCAGCAATCCATCGATGATCATCCAGAATTGGATAACCCAAACAACTGGCTCTTTATCGCGATGTGTCACTGGCAGCAAAAGGACGAAGGGAAAGAAGCCGAAACCGAAGCTCGCAAATGGTACGAAAAATCCCTTGAATGGCTCAAAGAGAACGAGCCGAATGAAGAGCTAAAGGGGTTTTATGCCGAGGCCGCAGAACGGCGAAGCCCTAGAGACTCAGCCAAAACCAGACGAGTCACCATCAGCCGACCAAGATTCAGGCCTTGAAAAAACGCCGCCCGCCAACGATGCCCAAGACCAGCCACCAGGCAAGTAGAACCTGCCAGACGAGACGGCCGATTCGGAAACATTCAAAAGCAAACCGAAACCCAGACAGTCGCACGACTGAGATATCCCTCGCCTTTTCCTAAAACTCATACCATTGTTGAACGATCAATCCAACCACCCATTGATGACGGGTGTCCTAAGAAGTCATACCTTCTGGCGTCGCACGATTCAACTTTAATCGGACCAGCTTGCGACAGTTCTGGCTGTCTTTGCAACGTATCTAGCGGCACTGGTTTCAATCTGCAGGACCGGCAATTACACTTCGGCAAGGACAAAGACACATTTACGTTTGGCTTAAATCGGGAGTGGGAATATGCGAGTGGCAATTTGCCTAGTTTTTGGAATGATGGCGGGACTTTGCAATTCCACCCCTGCTGCTTTTTCGCAAGTAGCTGCCGCTCGATCGGCACCGCGGGCTACCGTCGAAGGCGTCGAACTGTTCGAGATTGAAAGCAAGTTACTGACTGAATTCTGGGGTCGCCCCATGAAGATTCAGGCGGGGGTCGTCTTGCCGCCAGATCACGATCATAAAAAACAAGACACTCCAGTTTGCTATTCGATTCACGGGTTTGGAGGCTCGCATCGAAGCGCATGGCGGACCGGCGGTCAATTGCGAACTTCAATGAGTGAAAAAGGTTATCCAAGAATGCTGTATGTTTTCCTCAACGCGCAGTTTTGGTTGGGACATCACGAATTCGCAGACTCCGTAAACAACGGCCCTTGGGGGCAAGCGCTGATCGAGGAATTCATTCCGAAACTGGAGGCCAAATATGGCGCTGCGGCAACTCCCAATGGGCGCTTCCTGACTGGTCATTCCAGCGGTGGGTGGAGCAGCTTGTGGTTACAGGTAACCTACCCAGAGTTCTTTGGAGGAGTGTGGTCGACTGCACCCGACTCGGTTGACTTTCGCGACTTCACCGGAATCGATGTTTACACTTTTGACAATGCCTACGTTGACCCCGACGGCCAAGATATTCCGCTAGTCCGAAGGAAAGGTGAATGGGCAATGATGTTGAAGGAGTTTGCTCAAAAGGAATATGCCAAAAAAGATTATGGCGGTCAGTTTGCAAGTTTCGACGCGGTGTTTAGTCCGCGAGCTGACGACGGGCGGCCAATGAAATTGTTTGATCGAGAGACGGGAAAGATCGATCATGAAGTTGCCGAGACGTGGCGAAAATACGACATCTCATTGATCCTTAAGAAAAACTGGAAGCAGCTTGAGCCGAAACTGCGTGGAAAGTTGCACGTTTACATGGGTACGATTGATACCTTTCGTTTGGAGGGCGCGCTAAAGCTCATGAAGTCGGAACTGGACGCACTCGGAACTGACGCGGAAATTCTTTTGGTAGAGGGGCGCGACCACGGCACCTTGTTTCGTCCGCATCCCGAACTGTGGCCCGATGGCATGTTGCCTCACATTCACAAACAGATGGGCGCAAGTTGGGACAAGTCAAAATAACGCCTGAGGCCAGAGTGTCGGCTTCTTGTGTGGCTACAGCCGCTTCGTCGACTCGGACGTGAGGTGAGAATCGGCGCAAATTGATGCGTTTTTCGATCCGTGCAAAAACCAACCGTATTACGGGACACCCAAACCGTGTTCAAGAAACATCAAATTTTGGTTTTGTTTTCAGGGGTTCTCATCTCGGCCATGCCGACACGCAGTTCGCGGTCGAACTGCGTGATTCGGCATTTCGTACCGGGCCTACTTCTTGACTCGATTCCATGTGAGAGTTCGGTTGGCAAGTGGCTTGCCCGCGGAATCGATTCGACCACTTTCAAATATCTCTTGGGTGTCATGGTCGACAATCGTCTTAATGGAGGTGCTAGCGCCCACATGTCCAAGCGCTCCCACTCCCATGCCCGAGTTATACCACTTGCTGTCTCGTTTTTCGATTATGCTCTGCCCGTGGCCTCCGAGCGCGTTGAATCCGAACCCAACAATTCGTTTTGCTGATCGGTCCCATCCCGTCATGCTCTGGCCTGAAGCGACATCAACTCCATTCACCTTCGCACTCCAAGTCGAACTGATTGCAGTCTTGTTCAGAACCCACTTGTTAACCAACCGAACGGTGATTGTGTCACCTTTCTTGACGATGTCCTGAAATTCAAAATCTGCAGGGGTTTCTTGAGCCCACTCGCCAATAAATGTATCGCCATACTCTTTGAGATGCTCGGCATTCGATAAGGGCTCCTCAGCAACAACCAAGTTCGTCAATGCAAAAAAAGAAACGGCAACAGTCAACAGGAAAGGTTTGATACTTGGTCTCATGGCAAAGTCCCCATAGAGTTTCGAGAGTTACTGACATTCGAACTGTCACAGGCTTCACAATTGCGTGGAGAATTCGAGTTGACAGTAATCCGATTTTTCCAGGTCCAGCGCCTCACAAATTCTTGTTTTTTTCAATCCAGGTGGGCCGGCTAAGAATCGCTGTTTGACCAGTGTGGCAAACTCATCGTCATGTGTTTCCGGCGACTCAATGCATCGCCTTAGATTCAAACGTTCATGAAAGATGGCCGATCGACCAACCAGAATTGCACCACTAGAGCTTTTGATAACTCCGTGATTTCCGGAATTCTTTTATTGCGATTGGGCCTGCAATTGCTCAAGTCGTTCTGCTTCGGCAATGTCAGCTGCCGCTTTTTCCGGTTCCTCCATCTTTTTGAAAATGGTGGCTCGCATTCGGTATTCAATCGCGCTCCCCAGCGTCTTTAACGTTCGCAGATATTCAATTCGATTTTTCAAAATGCTTGGAATTTTCCGAATAGCCCCACAGTGCGCGATCTGAAGTCGGTGCGAGTTGGCTCGTTTTTTTGCGATCTCAATGCGCTCCTCCAGATTGAGTGCTCGGTGCAGTGGATCTGGAATGCTCCAAATACTGACGTAGCGAGCACCAGTACCAACCGCCAGCGAGAGGCCGTCGTGACTCCAGCACACGCGGGAAGAGGATGCTTTTGTGCCGCTTTGAGCACGGTTCTGCAACACGAGCAATCCATTGCCAGAATCAGTGTCCAGCACTTTCGTGTGATACATGTTTGCGATCGCCAATCGCCGGCCACTAGGACGGAATGCTAGACTCGTGGCATTCTTAAGCCCTTGCGTCGTCAATATTCGTTGATCGTTGGACAAGTTCCAGATCACAACAATGGGCTGATCCATACCGGCGGCGGCAAGACGATTTCCGGTTTGGTCGAAGGCGAGCGCCCGCGATGGTTCCTGAATGTCATCGTAAGCTTTTACCATTTTTCCAGATTCGACTTCATACACGCGAATGCCGTATTTCCTTTCCTGCAATTCATCTTCGGTGGCTCCTGCCCGGAGTTGATTGCAGGAGACGGCAACGAGATCTCCGTCGGGCGAAACCGC
>CAYGUE010000008.1:0-93965 GCA_964352885.1 uncultured Pirellulaceae bacterium | reverse complement strand
GGTTATGGCACAGCGACTTGTGCGTCGGCTTTGCCGGAGTTGCCGTCGTGAAGTCGATCCGTCGAAGGTCGATTTGCCGAGCGACTTTCCGGTTGATCAACTCACTGGGAGTTTGTTTGAGCCAGTCGGCTGTCGCGAATGTCGCAACGTTGGCTACACTGGTCGAATGGGCGTCTATGAGCTCCTTGTTACGACGGAGTCAATTCGAGCTTTGGCTCAGGAACGGGCCAGCACTTGGGAGATTAAGAAGGCGTGTCTCGCAGGTGGCATGAAAACGCTTCGCGACGATGGCTGGCGAAAAGTCATCTCTGGCGACACGTCGGTGGACGAAATTTTGCGGATCACAAAAGGAGACCGAATGGGATAAGCTTGAACGCTTGCCCCTTTCCTTTTTGCCATGCCAGATTTTTCATACATCGCACGCGACACATCGGGAGCCAAGATTGAAGGCTCCATGTCCGCCAATACCGAAGCCGACGTTATCAAGCGGCTGACGAATGATTCGCTGTTTCCAGTTAGCGTCGCCGATGCGGCTGCCAGCACGAAGAAGTCGCTTGAGCTCAGCTTCGGCGGAGCACCAAACGACCAAAAGATGGCCGTCTTCTATCAGCAGCTTGCATCGCTGCTTGAGAACGGTGTGCCGCTAATCCGTTCGCTGACGTTGCTGCAGCAACAGATTAAAAATAAAAAGCTCAAGGAAGCTCTCGTCGACGTGATCGCACGAGTTGAAGACGGTGAGGAACTTGCGGAAAGCTTTCGACGCCACGAAGGTATCTTCAGCAACATGGCGATCAATATGTCGCGTGCCGGAGCCGAAGGTGGATTTTTAGAAGACGCCCTCGATCGCGTTGGTACGTTTACCGAACAACAGGCTGATTTGAAGGCGAAAACCGTTGGTGCGATGATCTATCCGGTGATCCTTGCGTCGATGGGAACATTGATTGTTTCGGTGTTGGTGATTTTCTTCGTTCCGAAGTTTGCGACCGTCTTTGAATCGTTGCGCGCTGAAGGGGAGCTGCCTGCGGTGACCGAGTGGTTGCTTTGGTTTAGTGACACACTGCGAAACTACGGCTTGATCATTTTGCTGGTCGGTGGAGTTGCTTTTGCAATCCTCCGGACTCAGTTGGCGACCGAATCGGGAAAGACCCTTGTTGACCGATTGAAGCTAAAACTGCCAATTGTTGGTCCGATATTGCTGAGCCTTTGCGTCGCGAGATTCTGCCGCGTGCTGGGGACGTTGATGAAGAATGGTGTTCCCATCTTGCGGGGCTTGGAGATCAGTCGCGAAGCAACTGGGAATCGCATCCTTTCGCAGGCAATCGGAAAGGCCACTGATAATGTGACCAGTGGCGAATCGCTGTCCGTTCCGTTGAAGAAGTCAGGACACTTTCCGATGGAAGTCACGGAGATGATCAGTGTTGCCGAAGAGTCCAACACGTTGGACACGGTGCTCGTTACGATCGCAAATCAACTCGAGAAACAAACCATGCGGCGGCTGGACGTTGCCGTTAAGCTTATCGAACCTTTCATGCTTTTGATCATGGCGATCGTTGTGCTCTTTGTGGTTGTTGCACTTCTGTTGCCAATCATGAAAATGGGGTCAACCGTCGGGTCCTGACGGTTTCCAAACCAATCCAAAAACAAACTCAATTTACAGGAGATACAGATGAACTTTAACACGATGGTGCGTCACTCGCGCAACTCGAGGATTCACAGCGGACGCAAGGGTTTCACACTTTTGGAGCTATTGCTCGTCATGGCAATTCTCGTTGTGCTTGCCGGTCTTGGTACGGCTGCTTATACCCGTTTGGGTTCTGCTCAGTCAGTTCGTGCTGCCAAGTATGAAATCAAGAACATCAAGAACTTGTGCGTTGCGTACAAGCTTCAGATCGGTAACTATCCAAGGACGCTTCAAGATTTGGTAACGCTTCCGGGTGGCCTGTCCCAATCTGAATGGAATGGCCCGTACTACCAGGATGGCAAGATTCCACGAGATCCATGGCGGAATGACTACACCTACTCAGCCAATGAAGCACAGGACCGCGTCTTTGTTACTTCCAATGGCCCGGATGGGGCCAAGGGAACTGCCGATGACATTCCTGGTAAGGACGATCAGTAATCCTATCCATGTCGACGCATCAACGCATCCATAAACTGAATTCAAACCGATTTGCATTTACGTTGATCGAGTTGCTGTTGGTGTTGGCTGTGATCATTGTCGTGATGGGCATGGCAACGCCTTCGATCAATCGAATGTTTCAGCGAACGGCGCTTGATCGTGGCGCTGATCTGGTGCGAGCAGCGATGGGGGAGGCTCGTGTCAAGGCGATCAAGGAAGGGGATGTCTACTCGGTCTTTGTCGCACAAGGAAGCAATTGGTTCGATGTTGCTCCGTTTGCCAATTCGCAGAATCAGATTTCACGAGCCAACCGCGATCAGAGTTTTTCCCGTCAGCAAGGTAATACCAGTTTCGAGGATAATCTTCTCCCTCGCGGCGTGAACTTTACGGCCACTGAGGTCCTTTCGGATTCGCGGGCGACAGAAGTTATGGCTGGAACGGGTGGTTCCGGTGGAAATGGACTGCAGCAGATCCTTTTCTATCCAGATGGAACCTCGCAGGACGCGAGCATCGTTTTGCAAAATGAAATTGGTGGCATCGTTGAGATTCAGCTTCGTGGGCTGACCGGGCTTGCGAAAACAGTTCGATTGAAAGCGATGCGATGAAAAAAGTCAAAAGGAATCGAGGCGGTTTTTCGCTGCTGGAAGTCATTCTCGCGATTGCGATTCTCGGTGGTTCGATGGTCGTAATTGGACATGGATTCTTTCAAGGTTACCGCAGCGTCCGTAGCGCTCGACTGGTCGGCACTGGAAATCGTCTGGCCGATTCTGCGATGGCAGAGTTGGCGGCAGGCGTCGTTGAGCCACAGTCGGTTTCTTCAAAAGAGATTGCGGGCGAGGATGGTTGGACGTATTCCATCGAAATTGTTGACGCCTCCGTTCCGGGACTGCTAACTGCCATCGTGCAAGTCGATAACACCGAATCACAGCCTCCGATTTCTGTTGCGATCACGCGTTTTGTGATTGATCCTGACTACGATCCACTTGAAGCGCGGAGTCAGGATTAGCGTATGACGCGAACTCAAAATTCCGTTGGGCAACGCAGTGGCTACAGTTTACTGGAGTTGATTCTCGCGATGGCGTTGACCGTGATCGTTATGTCAGGCGTTGCCACGGCGATCAATCTCTACATGGTGCAACTTGCAAAGCAGCAGGCTCGCGTTGAGCGAGAACTGGTTTCGCGAAATTCTCTTGAGATGATGGCTAGGGATATTCGATCCGCCATTCAATACAAAGCCACCGATTTTGGCGGGCTCAATACATTGCTCGAAACGCAAGCCTTGATGTTCGGCAGTATCGAAGAACGTGCCGAAGAAGATATTGTATACGACGAAGAAGTCGTTTCTTTTCGGCCAACGATGCTGGGTACTTCCAACTCGATCATGGTGGACATCAGCCGTTTGCCGCGACTCGATCAGTACAACCCACTGACCGAGAAAGCTTCCGAACGCGATTCGACAGTTTCTGATATCAAAACAGTGGCTTACTTTTTCAGCCCGATCACAGGTGGCTACGACCCCAATGTTTCTAGGCGTGAGAACGAGATCACGGGTGGAATGTATCGCCGTGAAATCGATCGAGCGGTCGCCAACTTTCGTGGTGAAGAGGCTTTGAAAATTCAGCCTGACGAATTCGCTCAGCTAGTCGCGTCAGAAATTGCTGAGATCGGGTTTCGGTACTTTGATGGGAACGACTGGGCGGATGCTTGGGATTCGGAGAATGAAGGTGGTTTTCCGAGGGCCATTGAAATTTCGATTGTGGTTGATCCTCAAAGATCCTCAAACGCAACGACTGGTTACCAGTACAACGGCTTCGATCAAACAGTCATGGAGCGTCATCGGTTGACGGTCTTTCTTCCAATGGCGGAACCAGCCTTGGAGGAAGAAGAATGATTTTGGAATCCAGATTTCAAACTGCGCTGCGAATTCGGCAACGCCAGGGGTCTTTGCTGCTGATCGTTCTGGTGGTCGTGGCGATTCTTGCTTTATCTGTGCTGTCGTTTTCATCGATGATGTTGGTCGAAGAGCAGGCCGCTCGTGTGATGACGCGGCGCATTCAGTCAAAATATCTGGTCGGATCTGGAATGGAGTACACTCGGTTGTTTCTCGCCAGACCGGAATCAGAGATCGTCGAAAGCGGTGGACTCTGGGATAATCAGGATATCTTTCGAGGTGTCACAGCGGTTGCTGATGTCAATAATCCGCAACGCAATGCAACCATCGGGCGATTCACGCTTGTCGCACCGGGACTCAGTGACGACGGATCGCCGGACGGGACGCGCTACGGTGTGGTGGATGAGTCGAGTAAAATCAATATCAACGTTTTGCCGTACCTCGACATCTACGCTGCGCTGGCGGACGAGGAATCTTCGGCGGGTCGCGACATCTTGATGGGCTTGCCCGACATGACTGAGCAGATCGCCGACTCGATTTTGGACTTTATCGATGCCGACGAAGATCGGCGGGAGAACGGGGTTGAGGGCAGTCACTACAGCGGGCTTAGTCCTCCGTACTCGGCGAAAAACGGGCCATTGGACAGTATCGATGAACTGCTGTTGGTAAAGGGAGTGACGCCAGAATTGCTTTTCGGACTTGATACGAATCGCAACGGAATTCTGGACGATTCAGAAGCATCGCTGGGCGACGTTTCGCTCACCGAAGCCGAATCTGTTTTAGGCTGGGCCAACTACCTGACGCTGTACAGCAAAGAGAGCAATCTGAATTCGGAAGGTCTGCCAAAGGTAAACATTAATGGGGATGATCTGGATCAACTATACGATGACCTCAAGTCGGTTTTCAATGACGACTGGGCGAACTTCATCTTGATGTATCGGATCAATGGTTCGTCCGTAGATCAGCCGGCAGAGGACGACACCATTTTTCCAGCTTCTCAAGTTCCATTCAGCATTCCCGACGAGGCAGAATCCGATGACAACAATAAGTTCATGTCCGTCATCGATATCATGGACCTCTATTTTCAAGTACCAGACGCGGATGGGAATCTGGTCTGGGTCGAGTCACCGATTACGACGCTCAATGCTTCTTCTTCCATTCCGATCGCGATGCAATCGATGACCGTTGCCGAAGGCATCTCCTTTCCTGGGCGTATCAATATTCGCCAAGCTTCCCGAGCGGTACTATCTGGAATCCCAGGGATGACCGACGAGCTACTCGAGGACATTATAAGCTTTAGAGAGATCGATTTGGATGATCCTGGCTTTTTAGATCGCAATCGTAAGTACGAGACGTTTTTGTTGCTTGAGGGACTGGTCGCGTCCAAACAGGAGATGATCGACTTAATGCCGTACATCTGTTCCGGCGGCGGTGTCTATCGAGCTGAAATTGTTGGGTATTTTGGAGATGGCCGAGGAACGTCGCGAGCCGAAGTGGTGTTTGATACAACGGTTCCGATTCCCCAAATCCTGCTTTGGCGAGACAAAAGCCACCTCCAAACGGGTTATTCCGTCGAAGCCCTCGGATCGGAACTCGAGGCGATCGGCAGTCAGCTGGATCGATAAAATCCGACGAATCGCGGTCACTCGCGATTTATAATATTCAGGCAATACAACTCCGCGTCAAAACAATAAACACATGTCTATCGTCGCCATCGAAATTAATCCGAATCGCATTCTGCTGGTCGCTGGTCGCAAAACCGCCAATCGACCGCTGGAAGTTTCACATGCGATCGAGATTCCAATTGAACCAGATCTAAACGACGTTGCGATCGCGGAAAAGTTGAAACAGGTTGTCGACGATCTCGGCCTCGCCCGCAGCGAGGCAACCGTTGTGCTCTGCCGGTCACAAAGTGAACTCCGGGAGATCGAACTTCCGCCGGCTCCGGATGATGAGCTTCCCGATATGGTGATGTTCAAAGCCAAAGGTGATTTTGCATCGTTCAACGAACTTTGGTTGCTTGACTTTGTTACGCTCGACGGCGACAAGACACAACCACGTAGAGTTTTGGCGTCTGCGATTGCTCCAGAGGTTAGCGAGCGAGTCCGGAAGATCATCGAGCCATCGGGTTTGAAGCTGAAACGAATGGTGCTGCGACCGTTCTCAATCATGGAGCTTTTACATAGCCATACCAGTGATGATTTGGGACGGCTTATCGTAAATCCGGGAGACGACTTCACGGACATAGTCGTTGCGAAAGGGAATCAAACGGTTTCCACTCGGTCAATTCGCATGTCCGGCGACCATTCGGCTGATCAGCGGAGCCAACAACTGGTCAGCGAAGTTCGACGAACGCTCGCGTCTTCAAAACGTCAGCTTGGTGGTGCTGCCGTGACTGCCGTTATCCTGCTTGACGACGAAAAAGCAAACCGACACCTTGTCGGTAATTTGAGCGAACGATTAAAAATTGATGTCGATGTTGTCGATCCATTCAGCGGGCTCAATCGAATTGGCCAGGCGAAAGGCACCATTGAATCGCCTTGGCAATTCTCTCCATTGCTGGGCAGCCTCGTGCATCAAGGCAACGAAAGTGCTCCTGCGATTGATTTCCTGAACCCAAGCCGTCGAACGCAAGTCAGCACGGATCGAAGCCGTTTATGGCTGTACGGTTCGCTTGCAGGACTGGCTGCAATGTTAACGATCATCTTTGGCTGGTGGACTTTGAGTAGTCAGACTGCTGAGATCGCAACATTGAAGCAGGAGTTGATCGACAAGATCAATGTCAACGAAGGTGATGTGAATCGGCCCAGCGTCGATACAACCTTGGGACGCACCGGCATGATCGACAATTGGCAGAAAGCCAATGTGCATTGGCTCGATGAACTGAACGAGATTAGTCAACGGTTCCTGACAGCGGACGAGGTCATTGTTTCAAATTGGAATGCCGTCGTCCGACGCAATGTTCCGACGGTGGAAATATCTGGAAGAATCGTCAGCACTGAAGCGGACCGAAATCTATTCGGTGCCCTTGAGTCACGGCCGTTTATTGTGACGCCGACCAAGGCTTCCGTTTCTGAAGGCGACGAGGAGTACCCTTATACATTCGGCAGTTCGCTTGCGATGCAGCGATCAGGCAATGACTGGCTCAATGAAATTGACAAACATGTTCGTGAATTCAGTCAGCATCTGAACGAATCAGCAGCAACCGAAGGGAGTGAAAACTGATGTTTGAGAATCTCTCCTCCCGTGAAAAGACACTGGCAATCATCATTGGTTCTTTGGCACCGATCTTTGTGCTTTTCTTTGGGTTCATGTGGTTCATGGATCGATACGAAACGAGTGCCGATGAAATCGATGACTTGATGTCGCAAATTGAAATGCAGGAAGACAAAACGAAACGCGGTGTTTTGGCGGCTCAGCGTCAGCGGTACTATCGAAAAACAAGCCTGCCATCAGAGACCAGTCGCGCTAAGAATATGTACAAGAATTGGTTGGATGATGTTATTCGACTTGACGTCGGTATGGACTATAACGGCGTCACCTTCCAAGAAGGCGGTAAGCTGGTTTTTGAACGGGACACCGTTGCAATGCGAAACTCAGTTACGTTGCGTCCGAAAGGAACGTTGCAGCAGCTTCTTAAGTTCCTGCACGTTTTCTATTCTGCGGATCAATTGCATCGAATCAACAAGCTTAGTATCAAGCCGGTTGCGATAGCGAATCGTGGTAAGGCGCCGGTTTTAACCGGTGAGTTGCAGCTCGACATTGAGATCGAGATGCTGTCTCTGGTTGATGGTCCAGCCCGCATGGAATCTTTTCCAGCTTGGAAGAATGAGATGGCAGAGGTTGACGAGTACGGACGGAAGATCCTGGCCAGAAATATTTTTGGGCCTGCAAACAACAAGCCCGTTTTTGAAAAACCGTCTGGACTCGAGTTCGTGTTTGCGGAAACAGAAGATGACGCCGTCGGAAAATACAAGACGATTCAAATCAAAGCAACGGATGCGGATGCGGAGAACCTGCTCGCGTTTGAACTGATCGAAGAGAGTGGCTCCGAGAATGAGTTTGGTCTGGTAATTGGTGAACAGCCGCGAACTGCGTCTCAACGACAAATTTCGTTGCGAGTGCCGATGCAAGCGAAGGCTGTCCGCATTCCTGTTTCTTTGGGAGTTGTTGACAGCGGCATGCCGGCCAAACGAAACGAGATCAAGTTTACAATCGTTTTCAAGCCGCCAGAGAAAGATGCTCCGAAAACAGCTCCGAAGCCTGCAGCGAAATTTGCAACGATGAGTTCGGTCAAGGGTTTAATGCGAGAAGTCGACGGACGTTGGGTTGCACTGGTTTCCGTTCAATCTGAATCGCACAAATTGGGGGCAGGCGATTTGCTCAAGCTTGATGAGAAAGATTGGAAAGTCCTCGACGTGAACAGGAGAAACATTACGTTTGAAGTCGACGGTGAGACAATGACCTTCGGTCTCAATAGCTTCCTAAGTGAGCCGCTGAATGCGCTTTAATTGGAACACGTTGAATTGCGACGATTGTAAAAATTGAATTCTCTTGGCCTGGCTTACAAGGCCAGAGTTGTTCGCGGATGGAGATCAAGCGATTGAGAACAAGCGATTGAGAACCACGACGAATCTCTGCCAAAATGAAAGAATCGATGCAGACCTTCGTCCGCAGTAGACACACAAGTCGATCGTCTCGCTTTGAGTTTATCGTATTGTGCATTCGCTCGTTTGCTGTCTAGAATCTGGCCCGCAGACCAAACAGTACAGTTCCCGAGCGGTAGTCGAACGGACCGCTGCCGTTACCCAATCCAGCCACTTCCGGAATTTCGGTATCCAGCCGGAACGAGTCCGCGGTGAAAGACCGGTACTCAACGAATGCGTCCAGAGTTGGCGATGCCTTGTAATTTAGTCCGGCCATCCATTGCCATGCGAAGCTTGATTCGTTGTCGTTGATGACAGCTTCTGTTCCGTCGGATTGGATCAAGTTGGGACGAGCGAGGGCAAAGCCAACACCACCTCCGATGTAAGGCTTGACCTTTTCAGGGCCAAAATCGACGAACTCCCAGTAACCGTTTAGCATTCCGGCGAGCGTACCGAAGTCGCCGTGGACACCAACGATTTGAGAAGGATTGCTGCCTTCGAGTCGCATGCCATTGATGTTGATGTTGCGATAGCTAAGTTCAAGTTCCGAACGCAGATTGCGTCCTTGAATTTGACCTAGAGTCGCACCGAATAGATAGCCAGCATCTTCGAGGTAGACTCCCGTGCCAATGTCTCCTCGAGTTGTTAGGTCGTTGAGGTCGGACCAACCACCAAATAGACCAACGTAGCAGCTGGTGTAGTTGGCACAGGTTTCGTCACAGTCGCTGACCACATCGACGTAGGTCTCCGTAGCACAGACTTCACTAGCGCTGGTCTCCATGATTCGTTCGCCAATGCCCGTGGCGGCAAGAACTGGTTGTGAGGTTCCTGAACACGTATTGCAACGATTGCATCCACCGCATGACGCTGCTGGTGCGGCTGGCGAAGCGCACATGTTGGCTGGCACGCAGCCGGGACCACATTGGCCGTAAGGCATTTCGTAGGGATTGGGAGCGTATCCACCATTCTGCGGCGGAACGTAACCAGGGAAGGACGGAGGTTCGGCATAGCCATAAGGCCCCGGCAGGTTTGCATAAGGATTCTTCGGCATCATCCGCGGATCCAATCCTGGCGGATAAGCAGGCTTGTTGCTGCCCCCTCCTTGGACGTAATCGGCAGGAGTACGGGCAGGTAAATAGACCTTCGAGGTCAAAGGCTTGGGAACGGGGGCCGGTTCAATTTCATCATCGGTTGCGTTCTGTGATTCAAAGACTGATTTCTCAGGATCGACGGGTTCAATATCCGGCGCATCATCGAACTCGGGTGGTTTGACGATGATTTCATCATCTCGTGGCGTTGGTTCTTCACCGGGAATCGGTGGATTCGGTTGGATTAAACCGGGATCAGGAGTGAACTCACTACCGGTAGGCAGCTTTGGTTCTACCCCACCTGGACCAAGAGGCGATTCGATTGGGTTGGTGTCCATGGGCGGCGTGCCAAGATTCGGATCACTAGGCAGTTCATTGAATGGGTTTTGCCCAGGAACTTGCGGCTCGACAATTTTATCTTTGCGAGGAGCGATTTCGCCGAAAGGATTTTTTAGGTCTTGCTGATTTGTCGCCCCAGGAGTTGGCGTTGGATCAACTTTTTGAAAGGGATTCGACGGTACATTCGGTTTAGCCGCCGGCGTCTTACTCTCTCCGAAGATGTCTTCTTGCGGATTCTCGCCAAAGATGTCCTGCAAACGTCCAGTAGGTGCTATAGGGCGAGGTGATCCTGCTTCGAAGGCCTTTGAAAGGGCCGAAAACTTTGCCGGAGTTGCTGGTGTCGTGGTTAATGGGTCCGGTTCGTCGCTGAGCGGCACAGGTGGATCGACGACATCAATTCGAAATGGCTGGGGTGTGATTCGGGGAGTAGCCGGTGCGTTGGATCGGGCAAATCTGGGAGCCGGTTGATTTGAGTAGATCCTGTGCTGATTGTTTTGGTAGGTGTTTTGGCCTGACGTATCCGCGGCGATTCCGCAAACGATGGCAAAGCAAGAGACCGTCGTCACCCATTGTCGCCATTGGCAGAGCTTGAATTTACTGTTAACCATCACCACTAACTTTCAAAGCGCAGACTTCACGTAGTCCAATTAGTTGGCGATATCGTCACAATCGTAAAAGCTTATCCAGTTTGAATTGGTGAAGTTGGCAAGATTTGCCGATTGCGTTGTGGTTTCGGGCTGTGAGGTGGATGTGATAGCATTTCTCCAGTTTAGTAAACGCTAGCGGGGACGAGACGAACTTCTAAGTCGAAAGCATCCATGTCTAACTCGTCGAGGCCTTCTGAGGGCAATGCTGTCGATGCAAGAAACGACTCGTTCCGGTATGTCGCTGTTGCGAACGCCATCGTTTTAACAGGCGCTGTCCTGTTCTCGACGAAAGCCATCATGGTGAAGCTAGCGCTTCCCTACGGTGTCGAGCCAGTCCCGCTGCTCATGCTCAGAATGCTGTTTTCCTCTCCGTTTTATGGTGGAGTACTTGTTTGGCTGTCATGGAAAAAACGCCATCGTGCAGACGAGCAGATGACCGAGCCCACTCCGTGGTTTCACATCACGATATTGGGGTTCATAGGCTATTACCTAGCCAGCTTCTTTGACTTCTATGGCTTGAAGTTCATCACGGCCAGCCTCGAGCGAGTCATTCTCTACTCGTATCCGACGATTGTCCTTTTGATCAGCGCAATCTTTGCGCGAAAGCGAGTCACGATTCATCAGGCGATCGCCGTCGCAATTTGCTACGTTGGAATCTTCGTCGCCGTCCAATTTGGGAGCGGCAGCCAAGGAGCCGCGTCAAACATCGCTTTGGGGACAACGCTGATTTTCCTGTCAGCCCTGACCTACGCGATCTACCTGGTCGGCAGTGGGGAACTGATACCAAAGATGGGTGTTTGGCGATTCACGTCGATCGCAATGTTGGTGTCGACCGTTTGTGTGATTGTGCACTGCCTTTTGACAGAGCCGACTGAGAAGCTGTGGTCCTATCCGGCACCCGTCTATTGGTATGGTTTGGCGATGGCCATATTCGCAACGGTGGTGCCTTCGTTCCTGATATCAGAAGGGATCAAACGTGTCGGCGCGTCCAATGCAGCGGTCATCGGCGGAGTTGGTCCCGTCTCAACAATCATCCTCGCGACCATCTTTTTAGGCGAATCCATTGCGATTCCACAGTTACTGGGAACGCTTTGCGTGATCGCGGGAGTGATCTATATCTCGTTAACTATGAAACGATCATGAGAGAGTCTCAATCGCAATTCAATCGATTCGACGGAAGCCTATTTGCGTCGGCGACGTAGGGCCAGTGGGCAAGCGAGTGAGAGCACAATCAAGCTCGAGGCTTCGGGAACGACAACGACGTTACCCGAAGTGCTCGTGAAGCCAACCTCTGCCAACGCCGCATCCACGAAGCCGGTATTCGAGTTCCCAAAAGTAAATTGCGTTGAGTCACCGCTCAGAGGAAACAGGTCGATTGCGAATGTATCACCCAGCGTCGTCAGTGGGCCTGCAGAGCCAGAGTCGTGCTGAACCATCAGCTCAACAAGAAGTTTGGAACCGTTCAACGTCACATTGCCAAAGTCAGCTGCTGCATCTCCGCCGATGAACGTGTCGCCAGGCAGGACTGAGGTGGATACGGAGCCGATGTTTGATGCGCTGCCCTCGTTGAAAGCAAAACTGTTTCCGAAAAACAGGTAGTCGGAATCCGCAAGGAAACTTTCATCCTCCTCGAGAAACATCAGTTGGCTAGATGTTGTTGCCAAAGGACGGATCCTAAACTCATAAGCAACAAGACTGAGGTCATCCCCCAATCCTGTGATCGACACCGAGATCCGCGATGAGGCGTTGGGCGCAATTTGCGAGGCGGGGTCAATTGTAAGGATGACATCCGCATTCAATTCCGTATTTTGAACGGAGGCGAGTGCCATGACGAACAGGACTGCCAGTTTCAAAAAGGATTTCTTCATGGAGTATCTCAGTTTCTAGTCTCATCGGGTAAGGCAACAAGCACGCATAGATTGATCGTCCTATTGACTTGGCGATCTCCATTGCGATCACTGCTAGCCATTTTTTCGTTCACTTCATTGAATAGAAAAAGGCAACACACAAATTGTGCGTTGCCATTGATTTGCTCGGTTAAGTCAACCCCTGACCGAAAATGATTGGCCCTAAGCGATGATCTCAGGAATCAACTCGCCGCCGAACTGCGAAAGCTGTTTATAGCGACCGGCGTGGAAGTATGTCAGTTTGTTGTCGTCCAGTCCCAGCAGATGCATTATCGTCACGTGCACATCGCGGATTGGATGTACGACTTCTACGGCTTCAGCACCAATCTCGTCAGTCGCACCGACAACAGTTCCGGCCTTTGTCCCGCCGCCAGCAAACCACATGTTCATCGCGTCGGCATTGTGGCCGCGGCCCAATGACGTGACGCCACCACGATAGTTATTATCCGGAGTACGTCCGAATTCGCCTGTCCAGACGACAAGAGTGTCCTCCAGCATTCCACGTTGCTTAAGGTCTTTGATCAACGCTGCGATCGGTTGATCTACACTGGCGATTCGAGACGAGTGCCCTTTTTCGAGATAGTCATGACTATCCCAACCGCCCGAAAAGATCTGAACGAAGCGAACGCCTTCTTCAACCAACCGTCTAGCCATCATGCACTGACGACCAAACACAGCAGTCTCTTTTCGATCGAGTCCGTAAGCTTGGCGAAGATGCTCTGGCTCGCTTTTGATATCAACGACACCTGGTACCGACATTTGCATTCGATAAGCCAACTCATAGCTCTCCATACGGGCTTTTAGGTCAGCGTGTTCTGGATGACGATCCGCATGTTCTGAGTTGAGTTTAGCAAGCATGTCGAGTGCTTTGCGTTGATGTGCACGAGATTTGAACGTTGGCGGATTGAGATCAAGGATCGGCGAGCCCTTTGAGCGTAAGCGTGTTCCCTGATAGTAAGCTGGAAGGAAACCGTTGGTCCAGTTTGCAGGACCGGCCTGCGGGAGTGCAAGTTCCGTCATGACGACGTAGCCGGGCAAATTCTGATTCTCAGAACCCAATCCGTAAGTCACCCACGAACCCAGTCCCGGATCACCGCCAAGCCGACTGCCGGTGTTCATGTGCAGCAATGCTTCAGGATGGTTCAGTGATTCCGCTTTGCAGCCACGATAAACGCAGAGTTCATCGGCGACTTCCGGATCGGCGAGGTACTTCCACTGATCGGACATTTCGATTCCCGACTGTCCGACTTTGCGTGTTTTGAACGGGCTGCCGACGTAGAAACGCTTGCCGGTCGCGAGACCCTTCGTTCTTTTTGACTCCGAAAGGTGAAGCTTGTTCAATCCCGGTTTCGGATCAAAGGTGTCGATATGCGATGGACCACCCTCCATGAACAGCATGATGACATTCTTGGCTCGCGGTTTGAGCAAAGGCGTCTTCGGCGCTAGTGGTGATTGTTCAACTACAGATTTCACCAGCTTGTCATCGGCATGCAGCATCGAGGACATGGCTACGGATCCGAGTGAGGCTCCAAGGCCGTAGAGGAATTCGCGTCGTTTTAGATTGCTCATGGAAGTGCTTTTTTGGGTTGGACTGCTCGGTAGGCCAGCTTGATTCGTAGGCCAGTCTGTCAGCTGCTAGGTGCTCCGCAGAGCAAGTCTGGGACAGACGTACCTAAGTAGATCTAATACACGTACAGAAATTCGTTGGAATTCATCAGAAGCAAACAAACGTCTGCGAGGGCTCGTGTGTCAGCAGAAACCGTCCACGGTTTCGCGTCTGGAACGTAGTCGTTGTAAACATTCAGCTTTTCAATGAACTCGAATGGTTCGCCAGTAAACTCTTCAACCAGCGATCGTACGACCTGAGTCGGATACTCGACTTCTTCTGGTCTGTGCTCAGCATGATAGGACTGCATTTCTTTCAGATAGGCCAGCAGCGATGACTTCTCAGCCTCCGTCGCTGAACGATTGAACGAAAGTTGAATTGCCTTTTGAATCCACGCTTCTGGTTTATCCGGGTTCTCTTTTTCCAATCGCAGCGCCAACGCGATCGAGCGATCCGTCATCGTGTCGCTATTGAGAAGCGTAAACGCCTGCGGAGTTACCGCTGCCGAATCTCGCACTTCACAGGATTCGTTCGGATTAGGCTGGTTCATGATCTCCAGCATTGGATCTGCCTGACCACGAACTCGGTAAGAATAAATCGTCCGTCGATTTCGTTCTGCAGGCGTTCGCGAAGGCTGATGTGCCGGTGCGATCGAGAACTGGATCATCCGCGGTTGGAGTGCGACTTCCATATTGATCTCAGGCATGATTGGGACGCCGCCCATTTCACGATTCAATTCACCACTAATCTGCAGCGTGCTGTCGCGAAGCTCTTCGGCCGTCAAGCGGCGAGGTTGCCATGATGCGAGCAGTTTGTTGTCTGGGTCAACGGCAGCCTGCTTCTCAGCGTCGACTGGTTTGCCAGATCGACGATAAACGTCGGAGGTCATGATCATGCGGTGCAGTCGCTTGATCTTCCAACCGTTTTCAACAAAATCGTTGGTCAGCCAGTCGAGCAATTCCGGATGCGTTGGCTTGCTGCCTTTAACGCCAAAGTTGTTCGCGGTTTTCACGATGCCATTGCCGAAGTGATACTGCCAAATGCGGTTGACGATCGAACGAGCCGTCAAAGGATTTTTGTCATCCGCAACCCATTTCGCAAACGCGAGTCGGCGGCCTTCGAGATCGTCGGTGATTTCCCAAGGGTTCTCGCCTTCAGGATTGGCAGGCAAGCCAGTTGGGCTCAACACGCCAGGCTTAACAGCATCCCCTTTGGCTTCAAGAGAACCGCCAATAAGGATGAAATTGTCCGGTCGCCAATCCTTTTTGATTTTCTTGGCGACGCGAAGTTTGCGACCATTTTTAAAGTCATCTTGTCCGTTATAGACGCCTTGAACCAGCGGTTGGTAGCGTTCGAGCCGTCGTTCCCAAATCCAGACATCCTGCTCGCGGACTTTCAGCTTGCCCTGTTCTTCAGGCGTCAAGCCGACGTGGCGTGGTGGCTTTTCGTCTTCAGGGTCCTTTTGCCTCGCGTTAGCGTCCTTGTAGGGAAGATCGTGTTCCTTGTACCACTTCTTCGCAGCAGATTCCTGCTTGTTGACGAGCTCGTCTTTCTTTGCCTTTGCGTAGACATAAAGTTCTTCAACCAGCTTGCTCTTTTCATCGAAGCCGTTCTGGTTCTCTTCATCGAGAAATTCAGCTTCGATCTCTGCTGGTTGTGTCGTAGCAAACGTCGCGTACATACTGTAGTAGTCACGCGTCGGCATCGGATCGAACTTGTGATCATGGCACTTGCAACAGCGCATTGGCATCGACAGGAACGATTGCCCGACATTGTGCACTAAATCGTCCAGATAGATTTGGCGTGCTTCTTCTTGGGGAATCATTTGCGTGCCCCACGGGCCCATCCGCAACATTCCCGTAGCAATTTTTGCTTCCGGATCGTCGGGGCGTAGTTCATCACCCGCAAGTTGTTCCATAATGAATTGATTGAACGGCTTGTCATCGTTGAATGAACGAATCACATAGTCTCGAAACCGCCATGCGTTGGAACGCTCGTAGTCATTCGAAAAGCCAGACGTATCGGCGTAGCGAACCACATCCAGCCAATGTTGCGCCCATCGTTCTCCATAGTGCTCACTTTGAATCAATCGATCAACGAGATCCTTCCAAGATTTATCTGATGCGGACGTTGGAACACCGAGGAATTCGGGATTTGAGGCATGAATGAATTCGGAAACTTCCTCGGGCGTTGGAGGAAGGCCAGTCAAATCGTAGGTCGCTCGACGAATCAGCGTTCGATGATCGGCCCGCGGAGCAGCTGCAATTCCCGCCTCTTTAAGCTTCTTGTTAACAAACGCGTCGATTGGATTCTGCTTGTCAGAATCCAGCTTGATTTTGACGTCCTGCACTGGTCGGAACGCCCAGATGTCTTCATTTTGATAGCGGCGATAAGTCCAATCGTCGCCCGTTCCGCCACTGTGGTCGACAATCAAACCATCTTCGTTTTCGCGGACCTGCCACTGTTCTTTCTGGATCTCAAGCTGTTCCTCGTCGCTGGGCCACGGCGCACCCGCAGCGATCCAGTCACGGAAATATTCCGTTTCTTCTTCCTTCAGTCGATCGTTTTCCTTCGGAGGCATCTCCAAGTCCTCCCAACAGATCGCAGTGTAGAGAGGACTTTCAACGGGTGCGCCAGGAACCAGAGCAATGTCTCCGGTTTCGCCCCCCTTGATCAGATCCTCACGGGTCAGCATGTTGTAGTCACCGCGAATGTCATCCGGATCACTGCCATGGCAACCGAAGCATTTCTCCTTCATGATCGGAAGGACACGAAGCGTGAACAATCGATCCGCGTCGTTATTCGCGTGAGTCAACTCGCTCGATAGCAGCGGACAAGCCATCGCGACAAGTAACGCAATCAACGAAGCCTTCATGCCGGGACCTGGCTTTGAACTACGGTTTTCCATTGTCAAAAATCTCCTTGATTTCTTCCTTCGACAAAGCGGACGACATAATGATGAACTCATCGATGCTCCCGTTGAGGTTTCGGACGGCGTACTCCGCATCGGGTTTGATCGGAATGGACCAATTGCAAATCGATGCGGCGCCAATTCTGGTGGTTTTGACCAAAAGGTCGCCGTTAATCGTTTCTTGGTGTAGAACATTGCCATTGAGGTAATGTGTTGTTGCGCCGGCGTTCGCATCGTAAGTCGTCGCAAGGTGAAGCCAACGTCCGCTCATCGATGGATGCCAAAATGGTGGGGAGACAACTTCGCGATGTGTCGGACCTTTCAACGGTTTGCCGCCAATATCGTCTGGTTTGTGCCGTACGGAAAAGAACAGCTGACCCGTGTCGAGAATCTGCCAGTGAGGTTCTCCCTGGTTGTAGCCGTCGGTCAGGAACAACGAGTTGTACCAACGATCGAGGCTGTCGATCTTGACCCAGCAGGCGAACGTGAGTGATCCATATTCCCCAGGAAGCTGAACGCGAACGCGATCACCCGGCCGTTTGAATTCGAGCCCCGACTTCGAAGGCCAACGTCCCTGAACTCGGCGTGCACCGACAATCGCTCCATCAAGTTCGTTGTTGTCGGGAGTGATGCTGCTTGGAAGCTTGCGTTCCCAGTCGCCCTGCTCCTCAAAGGAGTAGTAAGCAATCAGTCGGCGGTCATGGCTTAGGTTTTCCGAGAATACTTTCCATGATTCGTAACGAGCCGCGCTCTGACCATCGGCTCTGGAAGCCATTGATGCGATGTCGAGAAACTCATCTGGCGTCGCGTTCCCCGTTCTGAACTCGCCTTTTGAATCTCGAGTGACGGCTTGGCCAGCGGTCAAAAGCTGTTTGTCTTTTTCGGGTGAGAAAACTTCGACTTCGCCGTCGAAAACCTGAATATCGGCTCCCTCTGATGAAACCGACAGACCAAACTCGGTTCCCAAATCGACGACTTTCATATCATCGACCTCAATGGAAAATCCGCGAGCCGCCGGAGGGACCCGAGCCCGCAAACGCCCCGACCTTACGCGAGCAAGGTTAAATGAAATGAGATCGATGTCTGCAGGCCCTTCAACAATCAACGTCGCGCCGCAGAAAAATTCGATCTGTGCAAACCCTGATCTGAGCGCAATGCGGCCTGGCGAAAGTGCATCGCCGGTTTCGAACGTATTGGTTGAATCTTCAAATTCAACGTCAATCAGACGTGTTACAAGCGCGATACCAGAGGAAGTTTCTTCCCGCTGTGTTTCGGCAATGCCGGCTGGTTCGCCTTCCGAAAACTCTAGGTAGGCCAGCCGACCTGCCAATCCAAAGAAAAGCAACGCCGTAGCCGTAACGGCCCATAAGCTGAGCCGAAAAACTCGGCTTGCTGGTTTGGATGACGAATCGGATGTCACTGACGTGGGGCGCCAATCCAACATCGCATCCGCGTCGAGCCTCATTGCGGCGCTTAAAAGTTGATGCTGAATGTAGAGCGCCTTCGCATCATCGTCCGCGCGTAAAATTTCGCGAACGCGATCGATACCTTGATCGTCAAGTGTTCCAGCGTCCCAATCGATGAGCAGTGATTCTAATTCTTCGCGAGCGATACTCATTGTGCGGCCTCCAGAGCAATGCGCTTTTGTACGCAGTCAGCCAACTGCTGTCGAATTCGAAGTAGCGCAACCTTGGTGGCGCCAGCCGATCGATCCGCCGCTTCTGCGACTTCGGTGACGGGCATCGACTTGAAGTAACGATGCTCAACGAGCTTGCGATTCGAAGGGGTCAATTCTCGCATACAAGCTCGTAAGGCCACACGAACCGAATCAATCTGCGATGAGGCCTTCTCTAGCTCGACACTCAATGATTCTGCCAGCTCGGTATCGAGCAGCAATCGATCACGTTTTTGGTCACGAAGTTGAGCCAGCACTTGAAAACGGGCGATTGCAAAAGCCCATGGAAGAAACGGTCGATCTGAATCGTAATCGCAAATCTTCCGCCAGAGAGTCATGTTTACTTCCTGCACAACGTCGGCGGAACGCGTGTGATCGCCAAGCAGTGAATACACGTAGCCGTAGATTCGGTTTTGGTGCTCGGTCAGATCCCTGACAAATTGTTCTGAGTTTTCTGACGTGTCCATTTCATCTCCGGTGGAAGCAATTACCGCTGACACCCGCGAGGTTACATCAAAATCAAAAAATGCTACGGAATTCTATTTTGGCAGCGCATTACGAAGTGACAAAGCTGTTTTTCTTGCAGTTTCCGCAGACAGAAGGAACAAAATCGTACCGAATTCGACGAATGGCACAATGAAATCAAAACCTGCAATGTCATGTCCTTGGTAGTCGAAATTGAATCGCAAGTAATAGAGCAACGTCACGGCGGCGACTAGGTACCAGACACGAGACTTTGCAAATGGCACAAACGGAAGCACCCAGCACCAGTACCATGGATTTTGAGTCGGAGACAAAAACCAAAACCATGCGAGCGTCAAGAAAACACATTCGACGAAAAAGTGAGGCTGTTGATTTTCTGATGTTTTCAGCCAACGCCAACACAACCAGACAATGATCGCTAGGAAGATCAACATCGTGATCCACCGAGCTGCTGAAAAAGCGCTCTCGAACGTCATGCTACTCCGCCACGATTCGGGTGCCACGACAAACCATGGAGAGGGCGTGAGTCGCAGGCCACTAACCGCGGGTTCCGTAGATGGTATGCCGTTTGCCAATTCATTGGAGGCTAGAGCGTTGCCGCTTAATGTTTTGAGGGATGCCGTCGGTTTCAGGTTCTCAACAACGATCATGAATATCAAATCGTTGATCTCCCAGCGTTTTGCAAACGCCAACACACCAGGCGTGGGAAGTGATCCTGATTCTGCATTTTGATACTCGTTGATTCGCATCAGCATTGGCAGGTTGATGGAAACGACCAACACCAGCGAAACCAACCCTGGCACAACGGCTTTGAATCCAAGACGCTGCAGTGTCGCGATCGCCCACAGCGGCATCAGGACAACCGGAAAGACTTTGGCGCCAACGCCCAACGCGAGAAAGACGCCAGCCGCAGTGGCGTATCCCATACTTTTGTTCGAATCCGAAAGTTGTTTCACGGCAAAAAGCACGAACAGCATGCAAAGAAGAATGGCGATCGAATCCAGATGGCCTCCGTTTGCAATCTCTTTCAATACAAGCGGCGACCAAAACCACACGATGCTCATTGTCTCCGGGAGTTTCAGGTGTCGTAAGATCAGAATCAAAACGACGCCGGTAAGCAGATCAAACAGCGTAAGAATCGTCTTCAAAACCACAACACGCGTCTTTAGCGAACTTCCTTGCGGACAAAGACTGTGGCTTGCCGCGAAAACGATTTGGCTGACAAGAGGATAAGGCGACGTGTATTGGCCGAAGTGTTGGGCCATGATTCGAATCACTTCCTGCATCGAAGCTTCTTGGTTCGTAGAAAAATCCTTCAACCACGCCTGTTCATCGTCGCTTCGTGAGTATGAAATTTGTTGCTCCGGAGGGTACTGCCATTGAATGAACTCAATCGGAGCATACTTGTAAGGATCACCGGTTGCCGTCGCAACATTTCCGTCCCAGACATACCGATACAGATCGATTTCCAAAATCGGCGTCGATCCAAGCAAAGCGATTCGGGACAGGATTCCAACACCGACGATCCAAAACAGCATTGCGTTTTGCCATCTGCGTTCCAGGCGCAAGCATAACCAGCAGGCGGCGAGGTAAAGCACACTGGCGGCGATCAGCGCTACGACAATCGAAATCACGGGCCGTTTGACGAAAGGAACCGAAACCGCGAACTGTTCCGAAGCCAAGGAAACACAGATCGAAATGCCGGCGATGCTGATTCCCAGAACGACCAATGAAACTTCGGTGCTATTCCGTATCCATTTCATCGTCGTCGAGTTTCCAATTGGAAGGGTCGTCGATGGCGTAAGCTTCGACTTCGAACGGGTTTAGCCGATAGTAGTCTTTGCCTCGCCACCAAAGCCAAGCCGACCATCCAATGTAGAGGGGAAGGAACAATGGCCCCCAACGTTCGTATTGTCGGACGTGAACCTGTTCGTGTTTTCGAACGATCCGCAATCCGTTGCTGGTTTGGCCGAGTATCGTGTGTCCCAATGTCATGCCGAACACATTTAAACCCTCAAGCCATTTTTCGACAACGCCACCGTAGAATTCGAGGCAACCATCGCGGACTTGCACCTTGCCGCCAGTTAGCAATCCCACAAAACCGACCGTCAGACCGATCAACGTATTGGGCAATGCCCAAATCGTCAAAGTCAGTCTGACAAAAAAAATGACCATCAGTTGATAAGGATCGCTGTCTGAAGTGGGACGAGGATGTTCTCCATCAGGTAGTCATCCACCAGCTTCTGTCCGCGTTCCATCAGGTCCTGAAATGTACTTACGTAAGTTTCGCCGGCCTCGATGCTGCCGTATTTTCGGAGTGTGAAAAACACCGACAGGTTCTCTTCCGGAAACTCGTCTGCCTTCACATGATAGGCAGTCGTTCGCGGCTCGAAATTTATGCGGCATTGAATCCGACAATCGGGAACTAGCGAAATCTGAATCGTAGGATCGAGGCTGACCATTTTGGCACCGGGGATCTCGAGTGCTTTCTCGAACGATAGCCCAAGCCCAAGAGCATTTGCCAGTAACTGATACTGGTTGCCCGCGTAGGCAAACTCAAATCCGTAAGTCAGGTTCAAGGTTTCGCAATCGAGCGGACTGATGGATAGCTGGTGCGGAATCGCGTCAAGAATCGCGAGATGCGGCTCGCAACCGGCTTCGAAAGTTTCCGGCTTCATGAAGCCGCTGGACAGCCGTTTGGGATCGAGCGTTACCCAGCGATAGCTGCCTTCGTCTTTGTCTTCTTCCAGAACGTAGTCGCCTTGCTCGCGACTATAGAAATTTCGCATCCCCGGATAGCGTTTTCGCAGCTGCTCAAAAAAGTGCATTACGGATTCGCGTTGCTGCGGGAATTCAGTTTCGGTCGTCAGATTCAGATTGATGTAGTGCTCGTCGCACACGTCCTGAAATTGGCTCATAGAGGGTCCGTTCGGTAAGGGGTTCAGGCAGGTAGTTTATCCGATCAGTTCGCAAAGGAAAGACACAGAACTCCAAAGTCAGTTCGCATGTTTTCTGATCGCTTCCGAGAATCCCGGATGGATGCCAAAATCACGCGCACGCTGGTCGATTCGACTGGCCTGTTTTAGCTCCTCAAGGGACTGGCCAGCGGTGCCGATGATTCCTTTCTCGAACGCAAAACGATCTGAGTATCCTGGCAGGATGATCCGTGAGTCGAACCAGCTTATCTCTTCGGGAATTAGTTCTACGGTATGGCGAAGGATTCCGTTCATGCAGTTGTTTAACAAAGTGTGGTAAAACTCGGGTCGATTTTGGATTTGATTGGTCCGATCTGCAATGCTGCAGAATAATTTCTGGACTTGTTGCGGCGATGCGTTGACAGGATACATGAACAATCGATCCTCGGGACGCATGATGGTACGGACGCCGATCAGGTCTCGTTCTGCACCAAAGATGTAGTTCAGTTCATACTGTCGATAAAGACCTTGAATGGGGGAAAAGAATTCGTCCTCTTCGCGACGGATTTCGACCGAGAAGGCGAAGTAATTCGGTTCTGCTTCGTCAGGAGAAATTTCGAATGTGAGAAACACGTGAGCCAGCCCTTCGCTGGCCGAAAAACGTTGCACGATGAACCAGACATTTGATAGCTGGCCCAGTTTGAATTGATAGTCCGATCGATGAACGTCAAAATCGGATTCACTTCGATAGACGTTGTTCCGAAAGTTGGAGATCGTGACATCGCTGTTCGCGATGACGATGCTTGAGAGGACGGTTTGATCCCTTGCCCATTGGCGATTATGGGTTGGCTGTTGCAGCAATGAGATCAA
Organism: uncultured Pirellulaceae bacterium; assembly: GCA_964352885.1. GTDB lineage: Bacteria > Planctomycetota > Planctomycetia > Pirellulales > Pirellulaceae > Mariniblastus. The sequence continues at coordinate 70,868 of CAYGUE010000008.1, read as the reverse complement.
CCAAACGGCGATGATCATTGCACCGGCGTAGGTCAGCCAGAGGCGCTTTCTTGCGAGCCGATACAGGAGAAAGATTCCTGCTACAAGCATTGCGACGGCGACGATTGGGCCAGCCGGTTTGGGTAGTGAGTCAAAATGCCAAATTGCACCGATAGCCCAAAGGAAGAACGTTGATGTGCTGAACCAAGCAAGAACGAGCAAGCAAAATCGAATTGTCTTCGTAACCCGTCCCACTTGAAACCAGCTTCCCTGTCCATGAGAATTGGACCTTCAAGTTTATGTCGACGGAATCAATGCCCTGTCGATTGATAGCTTGGTGGTGAGGTAAACGTCACGCAACCAAAATTTGGTTTCCCTAGGCCACGAGAAACACGAATCACAATCGTGGGCAGACTCCCGTAATATATTTCGCAATCAGCTCTGGTCTAGATCTTAACATCCGTTCAAAAGATTGGCAGCGACCGGGACCAGTCACTAAATGACCACCACGCCGTTTCGTAAAACCAATTCGATTATGGGGATTAAACAACGGGAAATCACTCTGGTTTCAAAATCGGCGTGCTTTTGATTCGTCATCTGAAGACAGATTGCTAAACTGATTGCTGGACCACGGATTCGGTTCCAACCATACTCAATCCTGCCCGAGTCATTCAGACACGAAGTTTGCCAGTGGAAAACACAAAGGTCGGCCCTTTTCGAATCATCAAACGCCTCGGCACCAGTCGTCGTCAGCAGGTGTTTCACGCCATCCAGGAAGAGCAGAATCGCGATGTCGTCCTAAAGTTCATCAGCATTCCGCCCGCGATCGAGTGGACCAAGGCGATCGATAAAATTGAGCGAGAAACGGCAGAATTGCGAAAGCTTCGCCATGAGAATCTTGTACGCGTTTACGGCGTAGGAGTTTACGAACCGGACTCCAAGATCTTTTTTGCAACGGAACTGATCGCAGGAGAGTCGCTTTCGTCAATTCTTGCTCGCCGCGGGAAGCTGGCTCCGGATTTGGTCGTTGAGTACGGCCATCAAATTGCGGAAGCCCTGAAATACATTCACAACAAAGAGATCATTCACTCCAAGTTGACGCCTGACAAGATTATCGTCACGCCGGATAACAAGATCAAGATTTCTGACTTGCGTCTTAACCGAGCGAAGAAACGAAGGTGGGATGCAACTCGAAAACGTGATCTCGAAATCGCAGCGTACATGGCGCCCGAACAGTTCGACGAAGGAGCGACTCAGAAATCAGATTTCTATTCTCTGGGCGTCATCCTTTTCGAACTGCTGACCGGAAAGTTGCCTTACGAGCCCGACACGATGGGTCGCATGGCACGCACGAAGAAAGAGGTGAGTGCACCTTCGGTTGCCGAAATTGTGATGAATTGTCCGATTTGGTTGGACAAGATCGTGACGCAAATGGTTCAGCCCAACCCTCGTCAGCGGCCACACTCGGCGCGAGCCATTACATTTGCGTTTGAAGAAATCAAAAAGATCGATGCCACACAAAAATCTGCAGCCTCACAGGTGGCCGGCAACTTCAACCCGCTAACCGTTGGAACGGACAAAACGGAAGCCAGACGAGTGTTGGGGAAGAAGACGACTCGGGAAAAGGTAGACGACACGCCATTCTACCAAAAGGCGCCGTTCATGGTTGTGAGCCTGATCGGCATGCTGGCTTTGATGATCTATTTTGCGATTCCGAAAAGCCATGCGGCGATTCTGCACGATGCGAAAATCAAACTTGAGTCGCTGGACCCGGGAGGATGGCGTGACGCGGCAGTTGACTTGAAAGGTTTGATGGACAGCAGTGACGAAACGATCGCAGAAAAGGCGACCGGTTTGTACTTTGAAAGCAAAGGGAAAATCCTAGAGATGAATGCCAAGAGCGGTATTGCTCCCGGTGCAAGAAGCTTTTACACCGGTAACATCAAATCCTATATCGATGCAGTTCAGAAGTTTCTTGCCGGGGAACATTCGGCGGCAAAATCTGAATTCGAACGTCTTGTGCTCGCAGTCGATCCCGAAGGCGACGAACGGCATGTCTATCAAGCGGCGACTAGGCAATTGCAGCAGCTCTCGGGCATTTTCTCTTTACCCGAAGATCCTGAAACGCTCTTGGCCATGATCCGTGAATACGACAACGAAAAGAATGAGCTAAAGCTAATGCAAGGCGAGAAAGTATTGGCAAAAATTTGGAGCCAATTCGGTCGCAATTTGAAATACAAGGACGTTTGCGATGCCGCTGAAGTTCAACGCACGGCAATCCGGGCCCGACTCGCCGGAGAAGTTGACGATTCCAGCGATGATGAAGAGTAGCAAGTGCGAATGGTCGCGGGTTTTAGGCAGATCGAACTTTGCCTGAAACTCGTTCGCTGAGTTCGTCAAGCCATCTGCGGCGGACGGCAATGTGGCATGTGCGAATTCGGGGCGATTCGAATGATGCGTTTCCAGTGAAACGACAATAGCGAACAATTCTGATTCATCCATTTTCATCGTTTGAGTCAAGAACCATGTCGGGCAAACGACACGCTGTGCGTACCACTCTGCGAACAGGGCTTCGAGACTTGGAAACAAGAATAATCCAAGCCGAAACTTTCGCTATCCTTGACCAAAAAGCCCCGTGAACGCTGAATAATACGATCGCCGTATTCCCAACTTTTCACAGAATTTTGGTGTTGGAGTAAGCTACGACCGTTCTTTGCTTACAATAAGTGTTTGGCTCTATCGAAAATGAGCTTAGCTTCATTCCCAAATCGATTTTTTGAACGCAACTACAAGGATGCCACATGTTGACGGAAGCGTACTCCATCCTTGCTCTTTTGGTTTTCTGCTGTCCGTTGTTGGCACATGATGCGAAACCTAATGTTTTGATCATGGTCAGCGATGATCAAGGATGGGCGGACATTGGATACAACAATCCAAATGTCTACACGCCAAATTTGGACAAGCTTGCTCGCACTGGTGCGACATTTAAACACCACTACGTCATGCCGCAATGCACTCCTACACGTGTCGCATTGATGACGGGGAGATATCCAAGCCGATTCGGTGGTCCGGCGCTTCAGGCTACGAACAAAGGAGCTTTCCCGATCGGCACGCCAACGATCTCTGGCATGTTCAAGAAAGCCGGCTACGAAACGTATCTGTCAGGGAAGTGGCATCTCGGTTCGTCATTCGAACACGGGCCGCAGAAGTTTGGCTTCGATGAAAGTTACGGATCGCTGACAGGCGCTGTCGGAATGTACGACCATCGATATCGGATTGGAGAATTTCTGAACACTTGGCATCGAAACGGTGAGCTAATAGAAGGAAGTGAAAACGGCGTCCATGCAGCTGACCTTATCGCCAAAGATGCCGTTCGCGTGATTGAAAAGAAACGCGACAAACCCTTTTTCCTCTACGTGCCGTTTCACAATGTTCACACGCCGCTCGATGAACGGGGGAAGTTTGTGGACCAGCCGACGAAGCTCGATCCTGCAAAGCCAGACCGTTGGATGAACGAAGACGAAATCAAATGGTTCAACGATCCCGCAGGAATCATTCAGCGAGAACTTGATCCCGAAAAGCGTTTGCTGTTGGCGTCAGCCCATCACCTCGACGATGCCATCGGGCAGATCGTCGCGGCGCTCGACCGAACTGGGCAACGCGAGAACACGTTGATTCTCTTCTCTTCTGACAACGGGCCTCAGGGTAACTGGCCAGGCAATGCGTACCCAGATGATCTCAAGTTGACCAACTTCAACCAACCGCTGCCGGTCCGTGGTAAGAAAATTGACGTTTGGGAAGGCGGCATTCACGTTCCTGGGTTTGCCAACTGGCCGGGAAAGATTAAACCACATACCGTTGACGACGTGATCCATATCATCGACTGGTTTCCGACCTTGGCGAAGCAAATTGGCTACCTTCCTGAGGAAGTTGTGCCGTGGGATGGCGTCGATATTTCCGCAGCCCTGTTTGCGGAGGAACCGGTTGCCGATCGTGATCTGTACTGGGTTTGGAGCACAAGGATGAATCGTTGGGCGCTACGGCATGGAGCCTGGAAAGTCGTCAAGTACGGCCAGGGCGTCCCGGAAAAGGGCGATTGGGAACTGTTCAATCTAGAACTCGATCCCCAAGAGACAACGGATGTCGCAAAGGAGAATCCAGAAATGCTGTCGTTGCTCCATCGGCGATTTCTCCAGCATCGGACTCTGGATAGGCCCAGCAAGAAATAGTTGATGGTTGGGCTGGATTCTATTTTGACTTCTTGGACGTCGGGTAGAGGTCCGCTTTCTGATTCCAATCGATGTTTCGATCGAATATCGTGCCGTACTGTTGGTAGTTGTTGAACCGAACTGAATCGGCGTTCCAACGCGCGATGTGTTCGTCGTATTTTTTCCGCATTGCATTCAGCGACGGTTCGGATCCTGAGCGGGACGCGATGTTGGTCATCTCGCCTGGGTCGTGGTGTAGATCGTAAAGCTCTTCGGTGACCGTCATTCCGTCTGCGCCGTAAGCCCAGTAGATGTACTTGGTGTCTTGAGTGACGACGGTTAGTGAATGCGTGGCAGGCTGCCCCCAAACGTTGATCAACGCGATGTCTTCATGAATCGTTGCCGAAGGGTTGAAGTACAGATGCATCAGACTCTTGCCGTCAGCGTTTTCGGGAACGTTGATCCCTGCGAAGTCTAAAATGCTCGGGGCAATGTCGATCAACGCTGTCAGCGATTCGCAGCGTAAGCTTTTGTTTGAATTCTCATGTCGAGGATCGAACACGATCAATGGGACTCGACTGGATTCTTCGTAGGGCAGTACTTTGGAACCGTATCCGTGTGATCCGCACAGAAAACCGTTGTCCGAAGTAAAAATGATGACCGTGTTATCGGCGACGCCGGCATTTTCGATGGCCTCCACAATCATACCCACGGCAGCGTCGACTCCGTGGATCTGTTGGTGATAGCTGGCCATAACCTGGTCGTATTCGTCGGCGTAGTTCCAGCTGTAGAATCTTTTGTACTGGCGATCCGTTTTACTCTGCTCTGCAAAATGTTCTCCGGCTTCACGACCAAAGTTGAGCGGCTTGCGGAATTTCTTTCCGGAGTAAACTTTGTCAAATCGCGGGTCGGGCGTTGCCGGTTTGTGCGGTGCCTTAAAACTGATGGAAAGGCAGAACGGCTTCTTTGAGGAGGCTGAATCCAGGATGAAGTCTCGACCGAAGGCCCCGTAGGACAGCGTCGAATGTGGAAACTCTCTGGCATAGGCCGCCATCGATTTGTTCTTCTTAGTCTGATAGAAAGTCTGGCCCGAGCCGCCCCCCCAGCGATCAAAATCTTTCGTAGGTAACGGCAAATTCCTTTTGTCGTCCGGATTAGCTTTGAGTTCGAATCCAAACTTTCCGGCGAAGGCCGTGGCGTAACCGGCGTCACGCAGTAAAATCGGATATGACTTTTTCCACTTCTCTTGCAGCAAGCTTCCGTGAGTGAAGTTGCAACCTGTTTTGTACTCGTACATCCCAGTCATCACCGTCACGCGACTGGCCATGCAGATTGCGGTTGTCGCATAGTGGCGATCAAAGACGATGCCCGCTCTGGCAAGGCGATCAAGGTTTGGCGTTTGAACGTCTTCGTTTCCATAGCAACCCATTGAGTAGGTTGCTTGGTCATCAGTCATCAGGAAGACAATGTTGGGGCGTTCGTCAGCGTAGCCGAAGGCAAGGCATGCGAACAAAATGAACAAAGCAGATTGGGCAGATTTGAGAACGGTGGATCGCGACATTTAAGGAGTAACGTTCGGGTTGAGTAAGGGAGCTGGCGCCGTTAGGTTTCTTGGGGATGTGGTCGTTGCGGTGATCGAATTTGCGATCAAGGGGCGACACATCTTTCGAATATTGTACCAACAGGAAGATACGGATCGTGAATCAGCGAGTTGAGACGTGATTCCGACACGGGCCTAGCCCGGTACTACGAATCAAAAGCGAGAGAATCAGTCGTTTGAGATCAGCAAAAATCGCTTGAATTCTGAACTTGTGGCCACTATTGTTTCGGGGATTGAAAAGATTGGCGACGTAGTCAGTGTGCCGCTGATGGCCGCCTTCGGATTGGGGGCCAGATCTGTCACTGGTTTAGCACGCTCGGCACGCAAAAAATGGAATTAACGGCTGCGATGATCGCACGTGACGCGTGAGGCATTTTTGCGTGCGGGATGTCACTCCTTTTGAACGAATAGAAACAGATCTTTCGATCAGAACAAAGGTACAAGCTCAAAAAAGCTTGATCGTACAAAGGAGCCGCCGTGATGATACATAAATGGTGCCCAGCGAAGACCCCCCTCCTAGCCGTTTGCGACGGGTTGCGTGATCTGCTTGTGGGGACCATAAAAGTGATTGTCGTGGCAAGTTCACATGGCCAAAGAAATCGTTACATCGATTCAAAGAAAGTACTAATGAAGATTCTCGCATTCGCTGCCAGTAGCAGCAAGAAATCAATCAACAAACAATTGGTAACCTATGCGACGACATTGATCGATGCTGCGGAAGTCGAAGTGCTTGACCTGAACGACTACGAGATGCCTCTATTCAGTCAAGACAAAGAAGCGGAAATTGGTTCTCCCAAGCTGGCTGCGGAATTCTTCGCAAAGATCGGCGAATGCGACGCCTTGATCATTTCCTTTGCCGAGCACAATGGGACCTACACAGCGGCCTATAAAAATTTGTTTGACTGGTGCTCTCGGATTGACCAAAAGTTGTTTCAGAGCAAGCCGATGGTCATGCTTTCCACGTCGCCCGGTGCCCGCGGCGCCAAGAGTGTGCTCGGTTCCGCGGTCGAGATGGCTCCGCATTTCGGTGGCGAGGTCAAAGCAAGTTTGTCCATCCCAAGTTTCCACGACAACTTCGATGTGGAATCCAGTTGCGTCACGGATGAGGAAATTAAAGCGCAGCTGTTAAACGTCGTCAGTTCCTTGCTCTAGTTTCGATGCAATGCTTACAGGCCTGTTTTCGTTTCAAAACATCGCGAGCGGAAGCCACAATTCGTTAACGTTAAGTTAGATGCAACCGAATTTACGTCAACGTCCGTTTTCAATCTTCTCGAGGATGGCGTCCATCGCATCGAGTTCGGTATAGAACATTGCGCTCGGGTCGATTCCGCGATCATCCAGAAACTGCAAATGCTCCTTCATCGCGGGTTGGGTGGCATACCACGGCAGCACGAAACACCAAAGGCAGGCGATGGCTACCATGGCAGCGGCCAACTTCCAAGTGCCAACTTGTTTGCTTTTCACATCGGTTTGCGTATTCATTGGGTTCATTTAACAATGTCCTTGAAGACAACACCAAACATCAGATAGGCCATTGCCAGAGTCAGAATGATGTTCAGCGTTTGGCCGCAAATGTAAAGAACCAGTGGCTTGCCGCCTTTGAAATACGGAAGCAAATCTTTGAAGCGAGTCTCGAGACCAATACTCACGAACGCTAAACAGAAGAACCAACCGCGAAACGTCTTGGTCGATCCCTTGATCATGGCTGAAACCATTTCCGGGCCGCCGTCCATGAAAGCGTGAATTAGGGAAAACAATATTGACGCAGCAATGAAGCCCAAGACAAACCGGGGGAATCGTTTCCAGATTTCGGAGATGCCGGGACGCTGACCGTTGGGGTCCTTTTCAACACGAGTCACCCAATAGGTCGCGATTCCAAAAGCACTAACGCCGATCAAGATGTTTTGGATCATTTTCACGGTTGCCGCAACTTCCAACGCTTTGTCTCCCAGCGTTGCACCCGCAACGGCGACCGCTCCGGTGGAGTCAATCGTGCCGCCCAACCAGGCACCAGCAACCACCTCGTTGAGGCCGATTGCTTTGATGGCAATTGGCATCACGATCATCATCAATACCGTGAACGACAGCGACATACCAATCGCGAGTGTCAGTTCTTCCTTCTTGGCTTTGCAAGCCGCCGCGGAGGCGATCGCTGCCGATACGCCGCACACCGACATGTCGGCGCAGATGACCATGTTCAGCGAACGAGATTCCATCTTCAAGACCTTCTGACCGAAGATGTAGGTGCTTATGAGTACGACCGGGGTTACGACCCATGCGACACACACTCCAGGCAGGCCCAATGCCATCAGTCGCGACATGAGAACTTCGGCACCCAGCAGCACCAGACCCGTCTTGATGAAAAACTCAGTGCATACGGCGGGGCGAAGCCAAGCAGGTGTGCCAATGGTGTTCGAAATTATCAGCCCAACACCAAGGGCCCACAAAGCATACTCGAGATTGTAACTTTTGATGACGCTGTGGGCGGCAAGCGTGTACGCAAATGTAGCGAGCAAGAACACGCCCATGAAGCCGACAAAGAACTTGCCGCCGTTCTCTCCCTGCCAAGATCTTGCCAGCGAAAGCAAAACGCCGAGTGCCAAGAATGCTCCAACGACACCGACCCAAGGCTGACCGGCAAATGAGTCGCTGGCATCTGAAATGAAAGATCTGACGGGAGATTCTGTCCACTTGGCCGGTTTTGCGATCCACTCTTTTAGCGGGCTCGAGACCTTGACTGGTTCTCCATTGGTCGTTGGTGCCTGCGCGGACCAAACGGCCGTGAACGAAACGATCAACAGGACTGCTGCGCAAATGATTGCCAGCCAATCATCCGAAATTCGTTTTGCAGGAGTGCCGGGAAGTTCAAGAATGTCTTTCGTGTCGGTCATGGTTTGAATAGATGATTGGTTGGTTGTGAAAGCGAAATGTCAGCAGAGTTTGGTGATTGAAACAGAAGTCAGTTTTCGATTTCGATTGGATGTCTGAAAGTCCAATAGATGACGGCCGTATAACTAAGGATGAAGGGGACGCCGATCATCGCAATGATGGTCATGAGCCAAAGAGTGCCTTGGCTCGATGCCGCGTTCTCCAGAGTCAACGACGGGCCAGTTCCAGTTGAGTATACGAGGTTTGGGAACGTCGAGATGCCGAACAGCGTGACTAAACAAAGAATGTTAACGCAGGATGAAATGAAAGCTTGGCCGAACTTCTGTGAATAAATCGTGCGTGGCATATTGGCCACGCAGATGACGTTAAGTATCACGATTGGAATGGCCCAAGGAGCTTGTTTGATCGTTTCGATCACGTGCGGATTCTCAATTAAAGTCAACATCGAGACCAAGATATACAACACGAGGTAAACGCCCCAAAAATGCCACATCCACTTCGAAAGCCGGTCGTTGATTTGGCCAGTCGTTTTCAGGTAGAGGAACATGACGCCGTGAAGTGAAAACGTCGCGACTGCCAACGTACCTGTGGCTAAAGGGTAGATCCCAAACAAATTCAAAAGCGAACCGGCATACTCGCCACGCTCATTCAGTGACATGCCTGCGATCAAGTTTCCGGCTGCCATACCAAACACAAACGTGGCTCCAATGCTTGATACAAAGAAGCCAAAATCAAACAGACATTTCCACGCTGACGAATCAATTTTATTGCGAAAGTCGACGCTGATCGCTCTCAGGATCAAACAGAACAGCATCAAGTAAATCGGCAAATACATCCCCGACAGAATCGTTGCGTAGGCTTCTGGGAAAGCGGCGAATAAAGCTCCGCCGAAAGTAACCAACCAAACTTCATTGCCGTCCCACAATGGCCCAATCGCTTTGATGCCCACATTGCGTTCACGCTCTCCGCGCAAGATGGGGTGAATAATGCCGACACCCAAGTCGAACCCATCAAGGATTGCGTAACCAGCCAACAGGGCACCTAACAGGATGAACCAGACAAGATTCAAATCCATTATTTGTCTCCTGTCAGATGGTGTTCTCCTGCGACGGCGTCCGCAAGCCCGTCGGATTCACTGGCCAACTTATAGATTGGCCCGGCTTGGATTTTTCGATTCAGCAGGAACAGCCACATGATGCCCAACAGAAAATAAATTGCACCGAACATGATGATCGAAGTCAGCACTTGTTCGGCTTTGACTGCCTTGGAAACGCCATCGGTTGTTCGCAAGCCGAGACCTTCCTCATAGGAAAACTGCCCCTTCTCATCGACGACTCGTTCGCCGTTTTCGTCAACGTTTAGCGGAGCGTGAACGATCCACGGCTGGCGGCCAACTTCCGCCGCAACCCAACCTGTTTCATTTCCAACAATCGCAGGAACAATCGAGGCCACGAAAATCCACAGCAACCAGCGTTTGTCAAAGAGTGTTCCTCGCCACAGCCAAAATGTGGAAGCAACCATCAGCATCGTCAGGCTGACGCCACATCCGATCATGATGTGATAAGCAAAGTACGGGATTTTGACGGGCGGGCGATCTTCGGGCCTGAATTTATCCAAGCCAATAACCTCTTCTGTAAAATCCTCGTGCAACAAGAAACTAAGCCCGCCAGGAATAGCCACATTCATGTCGATCAGCTCAGTTTCTTCATTGGGGATTCCAAACAGGCTCATGTCGGCCGGCCCAGTTTCGAAATGACCCTCGAAGGCCGCCATCTTTGCTGGTTGATGTTCATAAACCATCTTGGCTTGGAAGTGCCCGCTGACGAACATCGCAAGGCAACTAAATAGAGCCAGAAACAACGCACCAGAAAAGCTCTTTTTGGCAAAGTCTGAATGCTTGCCTCGAAGCAGGTACCAGGCAGAAATGCTCAACACCAAACATGAGCCCATGATAAAGCAGCCGAGCCAGACGTGAATCAAGCGATGCACCGTCGATGGATTGAACACCATGGCCCAAAAGTCAACGATCTCGGCTCTCATGATCGGTTCACCATCAATAAACCATGGCTCTCCATTGCGCGTCATCTGCACTATCTCGTGGCCTGCGGGAGTCTGTTGCCAGCTATTGGCGATCGTGATCCAGACACTACTGAAGATTGAACCAATCGAGACCATGCATGCCGAAAAAAAATGAAATGCAGGGCTTACTCGGTCGTGACCGTAAACAAGAATCGCCAAAAAACCCGATTCGAGAAAGAATGCAAAGATCCCTTCGGCGGCAAGTGCCGATCCAAACACGTCGCCGACGAACCTCGAGTACATTGCCCAGTTCGTGCCGAACTCAAACTCCATCACAATGCCGGTGGCGACACCGATCGCAAAGTTAATCCCAAAAATGCCCGTCCAGAATCGCGCCGCGTCCATGTAGGACTGATCCTTCTTCCAGAGGAACATGCCTTCCAAGTAAGCGATAATAATCCCCAAGCCAATCGTCAACGGCGGGAATAAATAGTGGAACATAATCGTCAGCGCGAATTGAATTCGCGAAAGCATAACGACGTCCATTTCAGCCAGCATGGTCTGTGTCCTTGCGTTGTAGACAAGCGGCAAGTTCAAAGACTTTGCCACTTGGATGATTGTACCGCACTGATGGTTCCGTTATCAAATGCCAGCGGCTCTCGTGAAAAAGCGATTTCATTGACTCGACATCGCAGTGAAACGGAGGGCCTTCTTTTCCGGGATCGGTTTGCATGAAAAGTACCAACAACAAACCTCCTGGCTTTAACCATTTGAAAATCGACTGTTCATATTCGCTTCGACGCTCAGGGTTGATCGCACATAGACAAGTTTGTTCGTAAACGATATCGAAAGCTTCAGGCGGTTCAAAATTGAAGACATCTTGTCGCAGTACAGACGTCGTCGAATCAAGTTCTTTCAATTGTTCGACTTGGAATTCGATTGCTGTTGCCGAAAAATCAATGGCTGTCACAGGGAACCCGCGTTTGGCCAACTCAAGTGGTTCACTGCCGCGACCACAACCGGGAATAGCGATATGGGAGAGCGATTTAATCGTCCCATCATTCAACCACGCAAGTAGCGCCGGGTGAGTTTCATGCCGCTCCCAACCCGTTTGGTCATTCTCATAAAACGTTTCCCAAGTTTCCGAGTGGGAGACTTGATTGGACATTGGTTCACTTTTCATCGCTTGGCAACTCCTTAATGGTTTCTAGCTTGCCGGAATCAGCGAAGACGGGTGAGCTTAAATAACGATCTCCGCGATCGCAAATGATCGTCACGACAATGCCCGACTCGAGTTCTCCGCAAACTTGTTGGGCAACCAACGTTGCACCTGCCGCCGAGATCCCGCAGAACATTCCATATTCCGAAGACAGCCAGCGTGCTTGAACCTCAGCATCAGATTGACTGACGTCGATGGTTCTGTCGACACGCTCGGGCTCAAAAAACGCGGGCAGATACTCTTTGGGCCAGCGGCGAATGCCCGGGATGCGAGAACCTTCTGTTGGTTGGCAGCCGACGATTGTGATATCAGGATCTTGCTCTTTGAGATATCGACTGACGCCCATGATTGTACCCGTGGTTCCCATGGCAGAGACGAAATGTGTAATCTGGCCAGCAGTATCATGCCAGATTTCGGGGCCGGTTGTTTCGTAGTGAGCAAGCGGATTGTCCCAGTTCGCAAACTGATCCAACATAAAATAACCTTCTTGCTTCGCCCGATTCCGGGCAAAATCAATCGCACCTTCGATCGTCCGTTCTCCCGGAGTCAGGATGACTTTCGCCCCGAACGCTCGCATCGTACGAACGCGTTCGGCGGTACTGTTGGCAGACATGACCAATTCGATTGGATAGCCTTTTGACGCGGCGATCATGGCCAATGCAATTCCTGTATTGCCGCTGGTTGGCTCGATCAAAGTCATCCCCGGTTTTAAATCGCCGCGTTCCTCCGCACGTTGGATCATCGAGCGTGCCGCGCGATCTTTGACGCTGCTGGCTGGATTATTGCCTTCTAATTTCCCAAACAAGCGAACGTTTGGGTTGTCCGTACTCGTTGGAATCTCAACCAACGGTGTGTTCCCGACCAGGCCTACCATGGCGGATGATGCGTGAATGTGTTTCATGTTACTGACTTGGGTAAGGAAGGTTGTAGATCAACTCGGTTTCGCAAATCTTAGTTCGATACAGGCGATTGCTCGCGATGAACCCCGCTACCCTTCGGCAGGTACCCCGAAGATGACGACGGCCATCGACGTCGCGGCAACCAGAACAAAGAATGTGATCCGCAGCCAAGAGGAGTTCTTGCGTTCTAACGCAAACCGAGTTGCAATGATGGATTGCAGAAAATAGTAAATTGCAAAAGCTCGCGATGCGTAACTGATAATTTCGTAGATGTTTGCCAGCCACGTTATCGCAACGGCGCCAACAACCAGAATTGCATAGGCTACATTGGACTTAATCCTATTTCGAGATAGCTCCACCGCCAGCCCGCCGCTGCCGCTCGTGTCCGCCACTGCCGCACTAAACTGCGCGGCCAATGCGGCGACAACCAACAGGGCCGGCAGTAACGGGGCGACGACCCGAGTCATGTCAATAATGGCCGTCTCGCTTGATTCGACCTGGTCGGGTGGAAAGCAGATTGTCGTTAACAAAATATAAATAATATAGATGGTTGCTGAGATCCACTGAGCGTACTTCATCGTTTTCACGCGAGTCGCAGCGTCATATTCGCTTCCTAGATATCTTGAAGTTTCGAAGCCCTGGACAGTAATGATTAGACCAAAGGCAACTGAGACACTCCGAAACCCAGAGACTCGTGCTTGACTGATATACAATCCGCTCGTCTGCGTCAGCTCAAATGCATAAGCGGTCATCCCCATCAGCAAACCCACGATAATCGCAAGCTTTATGCCAACTGCGACTTCCTCCATCCGTTCCATCGCCAGCAAACCGCGTAGGTATCCAAACGTGCCAATGAAGACCAGCGCGCCCGTCGTTACCAGCCTTGCCGTCATCGCCGAGTCCACCGTCGTCAACTTCACTGCAAACGCGCCGAACAGATTCAAGTAGTACGCGACGGAGATCACATAGGCAAAGACCAACACCCACGACGCGGCGGTCTCCATCGCTTGCACACTCTTGGGAACTTCAGCCACACCGACGCGGTCGTATTCAAGAATGTTGAATCGAATCGCGGAGCCGATCCAATAGGATGCCACGCAAAGTCCGACCATTACCAAGATGGAGTAAATGCCGTAATCACGTTCAAGAATTGGCCCCAGCACAAGGAAGCCGCTACCAATAATTGATGCTAACGGTGTGACCATTGCCCGCCAGTTCCTCGATTGCATCATCTTTGGACTGAAGACAAACAGCAACGTAATCACCGTGCCGACGATCACCAGAAGATTGTTGATCAATTCATAGGTCATTGGTCACCATAGGTCGGGAATCCTCCCCCGAACTTACCCTGTAGGCGCTTCGTATATCTGATTGGCTTTGATTTTCTGACAAACACTAATTCTCTATGACCGCTTGTTCTGTCAGCATCAGCAAAGCTCGGATATCGACAGGTTTTTGGATTACTTTCAAAACGCCTGCGTGAACGGCTCGCGAAATTCCGTCGTTGTCAGCAAAACCGGTGACCATGATTGTTTTAATTCTTGGTTGCAGCTTTTGCAGTTCAACGATTAGCTTCGAGCCGTCCATCTCAGGCATCTGATAATCGACAATAGCAACATCGAATCTGGCGCTCCTTGCCAAACTCAAAGCGCTTGGGCCATCGTGTGCGAAATCGAGCCGATATCCTTCGTCGCCGAGAATGTCGACCAGGTTCGCCACGATGTCGGCGTCGTCGTCAACGACCAATATTTTACGAGAGGCGCCAGTCATTGGCCAGCTTTTTCCACTTCTGGCTTCTTCGGCTTCCAAACTTTCCAAACGTTGCCAACCAATTCTGGCCCCGGTGACAAAGCCATGTCTCCCGGCTGCCATCCGGAGGGAGTCGCTTGTTTCGTTTTCCGAACGTGCTGGAACGCTGCAAGCTGTCGAATTAGTTCGTCCGGATTTCGACCCACCGATGGAGTCAAAATTTCAATCGCCTGAACCTTTCCATCGGGGTCAATGATGAACCGACCACGGTTATTGATTCCGGCTGCCTCCTCGAAGACGCCGTAAACCTGCCCAATTTTTCCGCCGGGATCGGTGAGCATTGGAAAGGGCAATCCACCTTCGACCATTTTTGAAAGCTCGCCTTCCTGCCAAATCTTGTGGCTGAAGCGACTATCAGTGCTGCACGCAAGGACTTCGGCACCCATGCTTTGAATTTTATCGTATCGGACGGCGACCGCCGCCAATTCTGTCGGTCAGACGAAAGTGAAGTCACCGGGATAAAAGCACAACACAACCCATTTGCCTTTGTAATCCGAAAGTTTGATTGGCTTGAATCCACCATCCGTGTAGGCGTTGGCTTGGAAGTCAGGAGCCAAGCGACCGACGCGTGCAATTTGCATTTGAGGCGAGACATTGTCGGCCGCCGAGCCCCGTTGCGAATTCGTACCCGCTGCGATCGGCCCGGCTGCGGGGGCAACGCAAAGGTCAGCAGGTTTTGCTTTCATTTCCGTTTGTTGTTGACCGAAGCCAAGCCACGACAGCGAAACGGCTGCGATGGCGACGATCAATTTTATCGAGTTTTTCATTGGTTTGCTTTCAAGAGAATTGGGCGTCTACTTACGTGACGTTTACTATTCCAGTTTCAGGTCTTGCGTGGGGAATTCGATCCAGAAGTAGCCCCGATGGTCACCTTCGGCAAATCCCGCTGCGGTATCGTTCGGATAATTCGAAACGATCGAGGCTTTGACTTCCGGCATCACTTGATCATTGGTTCGGTGACAAAGCGTGTAGGTCGCCTTGAGTGGAATCGGTAACGAGACTCACAGTTCGTCGTTTGGCAAAGTGAATTCAATTGGATTTCAACTTTGTCTGCACCGGTCGCGAATGAACCTTTGGCCGAGACGCCCATTTTCTCAAATAGAACTTGCTCAATCGTCTGCGACACGATTTCTTTCATGCGACTGTTCCTCGTTCTTTTGGAAAATTTGGATTGGATCATGCTGGAACGATTCCAAGCGAGTGGAAGAAACGGATTCAACCGTCTTAGTTTCACGTAACTTGCCACTTTCTTTCACGATTACTAACGCGCCGATCAGAATCAGAAAAACCGCAAACACTTGTTTTAAAACACGTTGGTTGAGTTTGGCATTAAGTTGCTGTCCAACGAAGCATCCACCCAGGCCAACGAAAGTAAAAAGGCCAATGATAGGCCAATCCACTGTTAGTCCATGCGCGCCAAGGTAGTGGTAATACTTTGCGAAACCGATCGCAGATTTCATCGAGATGATGATCAGGCTGGTGCCGATTGCCAGTCGCATCGGAAGCTTGCCGAAGATTAACAGGGCGGGAACGATCAAAAATCCACCCCCGACTCCTACGAAACCAGTAATCGCCCCAACGACTAGTCCTTCCAGCAAGATGATCAAACTTCTCGCAGTCGTGAGCGGACTTGGTGTGTAGACTTCGTCCGGATCGATCGCGGGAGCTTTTCCAAATGCCTTGCGAATCATGAACATCGCAGCGCCGATGAGCACGCCCCCGAACACGACCAGCTGGATCGCGTCCGTCGAAAGGCCGCCTAGCCAAGCGCCAATAAACGTCCCCAGCATTGCCGGCAATCCGAATAGCCAAACGCTTCGCCAATCAATCTGTTTTGATCTCGCGTACGGAATCGCTCCGACAATTGAAATCGCACCAACGATCGCCATCGACTCGGCGATCGAGATCTTGGCATCGTGACCCACGAGGTAGACCAAGATCGGAACCATGATAGTGGAGCCGCCTGAGCCTAATAACCCAAGGACGAGTCCTACCAATAGTGCTCCGAGAATATTCGTCATCCATGTTCCGTTTTATCGAGGCTAGATGTTGAGTGTCCGACACTGAGTGCGACCACACGTGACGGAATCCTTAGAAAGGTAGTTTTGGTTTGAAGGCAGCGAACAAAAACATGCCGACCATCGCGCCTGCAAGTGTCAGCAATCCCATCCACGCACCTGCGCCAACCTGAGCGTAGATTGGTCCTGGGCAAGCTCCGGCGATTGCCCAACCTGCTCCAAAAATCGTGCCGCCAATGACCACACCTTTGTGAAAGGGCTTCGGCTTGTACTTGATCGGCTGGCCTTCGATTGTCTTGGCTTGCATGCTATTGATGATCAACATCGACACCATTGCCACAACGACGCCGACGCCAATAATTAGATACATATGCGCTTCGTTGAATAGAAACATGTCGTGTACACGTTGCCAACGTACGACTTCTGATTTAGTCAGTACGATTCCGAAATACGTTCCCACCAACAGGGACATCGCTAACGCGAGTGGCGAAAGTCCCTTGCTGGTTACTTGAGCAGTTTCGCTCGATTTGGTTGCGGTTCCCATTTTATTTCCCGAACTTTTGTTTTCTAAAACAGCCATTTACCAAGCCCCCACGTGACACCAAGTCCACCGACAAAAAAGAAAATCGTCGCGACGAGACTGGGCCAGTTCAGATTTGCGATCCCTGTGATCGCATGCCCTGAAGTGCAGCCACCCGCGTATCGAGTCCCAAAGCCAATCAGAATTCCGCCAACGAACAGTTTTACGGCACCAGTCACATTCATGAATGATTCTGGCAAAAACTCAACAGGCTGGGCTGAAAGAAAATGATTGGCAACGAAACCGCCTATCGCAATTCCGACGGCGAACATCAGAGTCCACATTCCTTTACGACGATCGAAGTCCTTTAAGTAGGACAGCTTGCTTCCCGGCGAACACATGGCGCCGATTTGTTGGAAGCTCGTTGAGATCCCAAACCCCTGGCCGGTCAAGAAATATAGCAACGGTACGGTCAGGCCGATCAAGATTCCTGAGAACCACCACGGCCAAGGTTGCAAAATGAATTCCATCACTGATTCCTATACGATTGCGTAATGCGATTAACTGCGGGGTAGAGATCCAGCGTCCTGAAAGATCAGGCTGCTTGCTAATGACCATTAGCACTTTTGTCCGACCCCTCATCCGACTGGCTCGGGCTTTTCTTCTGCAAGTGGCAACTGAGCTGACTGCCAGGCCACCACGCCACCGTCCATGTTGACGACGTCTTTCACCCCCGCTCGCTGGGCGATACTTGCAGCAACAATGGATCGTCCACCCGTTCGACAACAAAACCCATAAGTCTTATCTGAACAGAACTGATCGACATTCTGCAGCATCTTTCCGAGGAAACCGTGCTTGGAACCAGCGGGCGCCGCCTCGTGTCGTTCGCCAAAGCCGCGTACGTCAATTAACTCGATTTCACCTGCTGCGACCCTCTTTGCCATCTCTACTGCCGAAATTTGAGGGATCGACTCCGTGTTGAATCCAGCTGACGCAACCTCGTCGGCGCTGAAATAGCCACCGATGTTATCCATGCCGATTTTGTGCAAGATCCTCACGACCTCCGGTAGTTCATGATGGCCCGAAATCAGATAGACAGGCTTTTCGTAGTCAAGCAAAGATCCGCCCCACATGGCGACATACTTCGGTTGAATGTTAATCGTGCCCGCGACATGCGACGCCGCGAATTGTTTTGCGACCGCTGTATCAACAACCATTTCCCTTTCGACTATGGCGCAAAGCTCATCCGTGCTCAGCTTGGCGGGTAGTTTTGGCTCGCCAAGAATTTCGGGGCCTTCTTTGTTGACACGCTTCATCACTGCGAAGTATTTCGGTGCCTCTGGTTGCTCAGAGAGAATGTAGTCAACAAACTCTTGCTCGTTTGTGTATTGCAGCGCTGGATTAAAGAGCTTTTCGTAGCCGACGGTGCTCGACGGGATCGAACCCAAGCCTTTGCCGCAAGCACTTCCCGCTCCGTGGGCCGGCCAGACTTGCAAGTAATCAGGAAGCTCGTTGAAACGTTGGATTGACTTAAACAAATCCCGCGCACCCGGCTCAGCCGTCCCCATGATTCCAGCGGCCTCTTCCAACAAGTCCGGCCGTCCAATCGAACCGACAAAGACAAAGTCACCCGTGAAGATCCCCATCGGTTTGTCTGCACCGCCGCCTTTGTCCGTTAGGATAAAGGAGACACTTTCGGGCGTGTGCCCGGGCGTGAACATGACTTTGAACTCAACTTTACCAGCCGAAAAAGTGTCGCCTTCTTTTAGATACTGGTGGTCGTAGTCTTTGGCGTATTCAAATTTCCACTCAGCAGGTCCCTCGTCGGAAACATATACTTTCGCACCGACGCGCTGAGCCATTTCTCGGGCGCCAGAAACGTAGTCAGCGTGAATGTGAGTATCTGCCACGCCGACAATCTGCATGCCTTCTTTCTTTGCGGCATCCAAATACTGCTCGATATCGCGGCCTGCATCAACGATGATCGCCTCACCCGTTTTTTGGCAACCGACCATGTAAGACGCGTGGGCCAATGCTTTGTCGTAAAAGTACTTGAACAACATTTTAAATTCTCCTAAGTGCCTTGCGTCAAAACGACGCGCATAAAAGGTCTACATATGTAAACATCGAGATGGATCGATGTGTATTTTAAAAAAATGAGCCAGCTATCCGAATCGCTTTTGAATGCAGCTCATGATGTCCTTTAAATGGGGTTCAGCGATTGAGTAATAAACTGTTCGCCCGTCCCGCGCGCTCTTAAGAAATCCACAACGTTGCATCAATCTTAAGTGATCTGAAGTCGTTGGCTGAGCCAATTCGCAAGCCTCAGCGATATCGTTAACCGAGTACTTTTTACCAGTCAGCAGCATTTGGACGATTTGAAGACGATTGGGGTGAGCCAGAATTCTCAAACATTCTGCCGCTTCGTTCAACGCATCGAATTCAAGTTGTGTATTTTTCTTAATCATTGTTTTGTCTCCTGTTTAAACATATCGATATCTCTAGATATGTCAACGACGGTTTCCCTTGGAAAGCAACGATATGTCAACTTTCCAGCGAAACTTTTGTTTCCGCAGGTTGGATCCTACTTGTTGGGCGGTTTGTGATTTTCGCGAGCTTCCTCAAAGCCGCGCTTTGCAAATCCGCTTACGACTTTGGCATGCTGTTGGATCAGCTTCACAACGTATTCGTCGTCCGAAGTTTCGGTCACTGAAATTCCATGCTCCGTGTTCTCGATCTGCATTTCGATCTTGTCGGCATGTTTGAAGACTTCGCGATAGAGCTGGTCCCACATCCGCAACGGGCGGCCGTCTTCGACACGCTTGGACATTGACGCGACATGCTCTTGAATCTTGGCTGTGATCACTGGATCCGTCGATTCGGTTACCGTTTCTACTCCGTTGTCCAGCTCGGTCACGGTGCGCGTAATTTTCTCGTGGTGTTCAAGCAAGTAATGAAAGATGTCACGATCTTCAGGCATCGTGTTGACATGCAATTCGGACTTCTCGGTCGCCTTCTCGGATTCTCCTTCAGCGGCTGCGGCGGCATCAGTATCTCCACACTTACAGTTCTCCGAATCGCCTTCGGCGCAAGCGTTGCAGCCGTTTTCGCACGTGATCGTTTTGGCTGCATTTTTCGACGCGGCCGATGCTTCGCCAGCGCATTTTCCGCAGCAAACGTTTTCCGTTTTTGAAGTGTCCGATTCAGCGGCGCACTTCCCACAACAACCTTCGGCCTTTGCGGCAGCGGCCTGTTTCGTCCCACATTTTCCGCAACATCCACCGTCGGTTTTTGCGACAACGGTCGCCTCACTCATGTTCGTTACCCCGGACTCTGCGAGGGACTCGCTTTCTGTGGATTGGTTGCAGCCGATCGCGACCATGCTACCCGCGGCCAGAGCCATCAACATTAATAAGTATTTGTGTGCATTCTTCATTTTAGATTCCAATTCAAAAGTTAAGTAACCAGATTTTCAGATAGTCCGTCTTGATTTGACCTCTGAGTCGAATTCAGACCAGTTTCAGTTTTTCGGTACAGCATCCAATAGACGACTGGTATCACAATCAGCGTGAACAAGGTCGAAGTCAGGATTCCAAAGATAACTGCCCATGCGAGTCCAGAGAAAACCGGATCAAGCGTGATCACCCAGTTGCCAAGCAACGTCGTTCCAGCAGTAAGCAAAATCGGTCGCGTGCGAACGGCGACGCTGCGCACGATTGACTCTTCGAGCGATAGCCCCTCGGCTCGTCCGTAGTGGATGAAATCAACGAGTACGACGGAGTTGCGAACCACGATTCCCGCCAGCGCGATCATACCGATCATGGCGGTTGCGGTAAAGAAAACCGGGTTGGCATAGCCGCCGATCAACTCGGCGCGATTCAGATTCAAAACCCAGAATCCGGGCATGATTCCAATCAACGTTAGCGGAATCGCCAACATGATAACGATTGGAAGAAGTCGTGAACCAGTTTGAAACATCAGCAACATATAGATCGCAAACAACGCCGCCGCAAAAGCCAAACCCAAATCGCGAAAGACATCGAGCGTAATCTTCCACTCGCCTTCGCCATTCCATTTCACTTGATATTCATCTGCCACGTTCCAGGCGACACCACCGCCAGGTTCAATCCAAGTGCGCTCGGCAGTCGGACGTGATTGAGCGTCAGAAACTCCTAACATTTCCGTTCTGTCAAGCTCCATGTCCATGATCGCGTCGGCAGGCGGGCGACCAGCGACTTCACCATACACATACATGACCTGTTTCAAATTCTTCCGGTAGATCGTTTTGTCTTCCCGCATCTCAACGAATTCGCCAAGCCCACCGAGCTGAACAAGATTGCCCGAGCGGCCTTGGATATAAATTTCTTCAAGGTCGTCAAGTGCCGATCTTTCGTAACGAGGCAAACGCAGCACGATTGGAAGCGGTGCGACTTCGTGCCGGTCCCGCATCACGGCGCTCCGGTCGCCGCCCAGTGCAATCAGCATCGTCTGAGTGATGTCTGTCGTTGAGACGCCCGACAGCGCAGCTTTGGGTTTGTCCGTTTCAAAAACCCAACGAACTTGATCGGACTCGGTGCTGAAATCGACGTCGACGATTCCGGGTTCTTTCGCCATCCGGTCTCGAACGATCGTGGCTGCCTCAATTAAGCCTGCATAGTTACCATCGACCGGCCCGTACACTTCGGCGGTAATCGTTGACATCACAGGGGGGCCGGGCGGAACTTCGACCACTTTCACATCCGCTCCCCAGCGGTTCCCAATATCGACCAATCGGTCTCGCAGCCGAAGAACAATTTCATGCGACTGGTGCTGGCGATTTTCTTTCGGGGCAAGATTAACTCGGATGTCTGATTGAAACGGCTTGTTCCTCAGGAAGTAATGCCGAACCATGCCGTTGAAGTCCATCGGTGATGGCTGACCGGTAAAGACTTCAAAGTCACGGACTTCGGAGACCCCGGAAAGAAAAGACGCCACGTCGCGGGCCGCGTTATCGGTTTGATCGAGCGTCGAATTCTCCGGCATGTCGATCACGATTTGAAATTCGTTTTTGTTGTCGTACGGCAACATCTTTAACGGTACAAGTCGAAGCGCCGGCAGGAACATGGCGCCGACAAGCAACAACACAACAACGCCCAACGCGGCGACGGACAGTATTGGGCTGCGAAGAATTGGTCTCAAAGTTCTACTGCTGACGCGATAAAGAAAACTGTTCGTTGGATCGAACTCCTGTTCATGATCGCCCTTGAGCATGTAACTCATTGCGACCATCGCCAGCCAAGGCGTCACCAAAAATGCAACGATGGTTGAAAGGGTTACCGTTAGCGGGACGTTCAGCGCCATCGGCCCCATATACGGGCCCATCATGCCAGTAATAAACGAGAGCGGCAGAAAGCTGGCGATGATCGCCAACGTTGACAAGATTAACGCCGGACGGACTTCCTGAATTGCAAGCAATACGCTCTTGCGTGCCCCTGCAACGCGCATTGAAAAATAGCGGGCGATGTTTTCAACGTCGGTGATTGGATCGTCAACCAATAAGCCAAGCGAAAGAATCAGCGCGAACATCGTGACGCGGTTGATGGTGTAGCCGAGCAGCAGGTTGACAGCCAATGTCAAGCTGTAGCAAACTGGAATCGCCAACGCGACAACAAAAGCCGCTCGCCATCCGATCGTCAATCCAATCAATCCAACCACGGTGATGATCGCGATTACAAGACCTTCGACGAGTTCGTTCACTTTCTCATTGGCGGTTTCGCCGTAGTCACGTGTGATTCGATGGTGAATTCCATAGGGCAGAATCGTTTCAGATATCTCATCCAGTTTCTTTTCAACTTTGTGTGAGACAGAAACGGCGTTGCTGCCCTTTCGTTTGGCGACGGCGATATGGACCGCTGGATAGAG
Organism: uncultured Pirellulaceae bacterium; assembly: GCA_964352885.1. Taxonomy (GTDB): domain Bacteria; phylum Planctomycetota; class Planctomycetia; order Pirellulales; family Pirellulaceae; genus Mariniblastus. The sequence goes on along the minus strand of CAYGUE010000008.1, from coordinate 47,807 downwards.
ATTGTCTTGGGGATCGGTGGCTTGATTGGCTTCTTCTGCTGGTCCGAATCCAATCCAGCTATAGCCGTTCGGTTCAGCCGGCTCGTCAACGATTTCGGCGACATCTTTGAGATACACGGGACGATCGTCAACAACGTGTACAACAAGATTTTCCAGCTCGCGAACATCACGGAAGATCGTTCCTGCTTCCACGACAAACGACTGATTCTGTTGTTCGAAACTCCCGATACGGGAGTGCAGGTTGCTCAGTCGCAACGCATTGGCAATTTGCAAAGGCGTTGTTTGACGACTGGCCATTTTTTGCGCGGCCAGCTCGACGTGAATTTCTCTCGGCCTACCGCCTACAACCCATACGCGATTGGTGTCAGGAATCGCTTGTAGCTCGTTTTGCATTTCCTGTGCTATGCGATGCAATTCATGGTCGCCATAGCGGTCGATCTCGTTGCTCCAAAGCGTCACAATCACGATCGGTACATCGTCAATTTCGATCGGTTTTACAACCCAGCTGGAAACACTCTTTGGAATCTGGTCGGCGTTGGAGTCGACTTTGTTATACAGTTTGACCAACGAGTCTTCACGGTCTTCGCCGACATAGAACCTGACGGAAACGACTGCTCGACCGCTTTGCGACATTGAGTACACGTACTCGACGCCGTCGATTTGATAGAGCAGTTTTTCAAGTGGCTGTGTGACTTGTCGTTCGACTTCTTCGGCCGAAAGGCCGGGGGCGTCGATCATCACGTCGGCCATGGGAACGATGATCTGTGGCTCTTCCTCACGCGGCGTGAGATACAAAGCAACTCCGCCGATCACCAGCGAAACGACGGTGAACAGAATCGCAATGTCGCCGCGCAAGAATATCGCCACTAACCGCGTTAGCATTGGCAGTTTCTCAGAGTCATGCTGAAGCATGCTTGTTTGTTCGGATAAATCGGTCAATGTTGCTCCTCCTATTCAGCCGGCATTTCCATTTTGCCCGCAGACGCGTGAGCCAACACAACTATTTCGTCTTGATTCACACCGCTCAAGACTTCGACTCGCCCGGGCATGCCGAGACGCCCCGTCTTGATTAGCCGTCGCTGTAGTGAACCATCATCCATCACAACATCGACAAACTCCAATTGTCCGACTCGGCGAATCGCGTCGGTTGCCAAACACAGATGTCGCCGAGCCCCGGCAGGGATTTGCAGGCGTCCATACATGCCTTCATACAGATTGTCGTTGCGCGGCAAGCTCGCCTTTACCAAAAACGAACGACTGGCCGCGTCCGCTTGCGGAACGACCTCATCCACTGTCGCTGCAAAATCCTGTTTGATGGAGTCGACATGCACGTTCAACTTCTGTCCAACCTTCAGCTTGACAGCGAGGCTTTCCATCACCGGTGCTTCGAGTCGCAAAGATTGTGCGTCGTAAAGAGCGAGAATCGGCTTGCCTGGCTGGGCGGTATCGCCGGGTTCGGCAGTCCGATCAACGATCCGACCAGACCTAGGAGCCGTTATCTTTGAATAGGAAAGTAAAACCTCTGCTTCTTCTATGGCTTGCTGTGAGCGGCGTTCGTCCGCACGAGCAACTTTAAGTTTTCGATCAGCAATGTCGTATTCCTGTCGCGAAACAGCGCTGGCTTGCAGCAATCGTCGATTGCGTTCGAAGTCGCTTTCCGCTTCTCGAACGGCGGCTTGAACGCCAGTCAGACTTTCACGTGCCTGATTGAATCGGGCGTTGAGTTCTTGACTGTTAAGCGTAACCAGCAAATCACCTTCATTGACGAAATCGCCAGCGGCGACGTGGATGTCCTGAATCGTGGCCAGTACTTTCGCAGAGATCACACTGCGGTTGGCGGCTTTCAAAGTCCCGACGGCTTCCTCAATGTAGTCCTTGGTGACTTCGTGAACGACATCGGTCGGTTGATCGCCCAGCCGCCGCACGACTGGATGCGATTCGCCGGGTGGAATCTTTTCGACGAAGACGCCCGAAATCCACGCAATCACAAACGTCAAACCGACCAATCCCAAAATGATCGGAATGACTTTCAAGGTGAATCGCAAGAACTTCAAACATTGCTGCATGAGCTTCTTCATTGGGTGGCAACCTCATGGGAAGCAAGCCATTTCTGAAGATGTAGGCGAATCTCAGTTTCCTGATGCGAGCCCAAATACCGCCCCTCGTTTCGGCCTTTTTCGTCGATCATGATCAATGTTGGTAACGAGGAAACCTCGTATTCATCGGCAATCGCTGGTTCCTCATCGGAGTTGACTTTAACAAACTTGATTTGCCCTTCGAATTCATTTGAAAGTAAAGCGAGTATTGGCTCAAGTGCACGGCAAGGTGCACACCAGCTCGCGTAAAAGTCGACGACGACAGGAATGTCGCTATTCAAAACTTCGGATGCAAATTGTTTATGGTTCACATGGATTACGTTTGGCATAACACTTTCCTCTTGGCTTTTCGGATCGCTCACCGACAAGGGAACGCCCGCTTGATCGCTTTTTGTTTTGGTTTGTTGTTCAGCCGAACTCGGCTGGCATGCACCGCTCATTCACGTCTCGATTCCGAATCGAGGCAGAATAAAAGCTTGAAGTGCAAACCAAGCTCCGAAGATGCCGAGCATGATTAGAAATTCATTCATATTCGCCATTCCTTTTCTGGAAACGTTTGTTGAAGTTTTCACAGTTGGCCTTTCCTCCCTGTCCACAAGCCGAAAGTCGACATTGCAAAAAGTCAAAATGTCGCCCCAGTCTTTGATGCCAACAAGAACCGCAATTCGTGTTCCATAATTAAATATCGAAATATATAGATTCATATGTATTGCATTTCAGGGAACAATCGACGAAAATAGGAAAATTGTTTGCTGACTGGCATCCGACCAGCTTTCAGTTTTGCTGAGTGACTGAGCCAAGCTGGCAGGTATCCGCACATGTGAGCCAATTCGCACACCGGCGAAGTCAGCGATCAGTGGCGACCGCACAAACCTTTTTCAACAGATCGAACATGAAAAGAACCATCCAAATTGCCGTCGTCGCATTGTTACTGTTGCCAGGCACCCATGTGTTTGCTCAAGACTCAGCCGACTCAGCCGACTCAGCCGACTCAAAAGAGACGACGGTTGTAGAAACAACGGCAAGTTCATCCTCTAAATCGACCTCGTCCGCGATCAAGTCCCTGACGCTAGGTAAAACGAAGAATGTCCATCGCTCGGGCAACCTTTTCTTGACTGGGCAGTTCCGGAAAAAAGATTTGGCCAAGATCAAGGAGGAGAAGATCGAGCGTATCATCTCGCTTCGCAGCGAAGTCGAACTCGACTGGGATGAGAAGGCCGCAGTCGAATCGGCTGGACTTGAATTTGTTGAAGTGCCGTTTAAACAGCCGGAGACACTGACGGATGAAGTATTTGATCGCATTCGAAAACTACTTGCCGATAGCGACACGCGTACGTTGTTGCATTGCAACTCGGCAAATCGTGCTGGCGTTGTGTGGTTGCCCTATCGAGTATTGGATCAAGGCATTGATCTTGAAACGGCGCTCGCCGAAGCTGCAGAAATCGGCTTAGGCAAGCCATTCATGAAAGAGAAGGCTCTCGATTACATCAAACGCCAACAGGTAACGCCCGAAATGGGCGGCGAAGAAAGTGTCAAACCGGGCGTCAACAATTCATTCACCAATCCAGAGCTCGATGTCGACGCGTTCGTTAAACGATTTGAAATCGAAAGTCGGGAAGTGTTCTTGACGCGCGAACGAATCCTGGTCGCTTGTGAAATCGAAAAAGGTGATACGGTTGCCGACGTCGGGGCCGGAACAGGTTTGTTCTCTCGCATGTTTTCAACCGTCGTTGGCAATCAAGGTTGGGTGTATGCTGTTGATATCTCCCCTCGTTTCCTCGAGCATATCAACAAAGAATCAGCCAGAAATCAGATCCAAAACATTTCGGCTGTGCTGTGTGCTGAAAACAGCGTGAGTCTACCGCCCAATTCCGTCGATGTGGTTTTCATTTGTGACGTCTATCATCACTTTGAGTACCCCAAGTCAACTTTGGCTACTATTTATAGGGCCCTAAAGCCAAACGGTCACATGATTGTGATTGATTTTGAGCGGATCGAAGGTGAAAGCCGCGCCTGGACGATGGGGCACGTCCGAGCAGGCAAGGAGGTCTTCCGCGCAGAGATCCGGGATGCAGGATTCAAACTGGCCGAGGAAAAACAGATCGACGGTTTCCAGGAAAACTACTTCTTGAAGTTTCGGAAAGATTGAACATGCCAAACGTTGAACCCCAAGCTTCAACAAGCAGCAAACCGTTTGGTTTGTGGTCGGCAACATTTTTGGTGGTTGCCAACATGATCGGTGCTGGGGTGTTCACAACCAGCGGATTTTCATTTGCTGATCTGGGTGACCGCCAGTACGTGATGTATGCGTGGATGATTGGTTCATTCATCGCGGTTTGCGGGGCCATAAGTTACGGACAGCTGGCTCAGCGGATCACCGAATCTGGCGGCGAGTATCTCTTCCTCAGTCGCATGGTGCATCCTTCGATAGGATTCATTGCCGGCTGGGTTTCGTTGTTGGCTGGATTCACGGGTGCGATAGCGTTCGCAGCCACGGCACTTGAATCCTACGCAATTCCTGAGTCGGTCCGTCCAGACTGGCTACAGCCTGGCATGGCCGGCATCGCGACGATTCTTGTGTTTGGGCTACTGCATTCCCTGGTGCTGAAAATGGGTTTGATGGCACAAAACCTGGTCGTCGTTCTCAAGCTCGTATTACTTGCTGTCTTTGTTGGCGTCGCGTTTTCGAAATACCCCAGCGGCTGGGAAGGTATGCAGCTGGAGACGGAGGTGGTTCCGTTTTCAATTTACGCGCTCGCATCGACTTTGGTCTGGATCTCACTAAGTTTCAGCGGATTCAATGCCGCGGTCTACATCACGGGAGAAGTGGACAACCCGAAAAAGAATGTTCCTCGTTCTCTTTTGTTCGGTACATTGGTTGTTACGTTGTTCTACTTAACGCTAAATCTCATCTTTGTTTATGGCGCCAGTCCAGAGAGTATCAAAGGTGCTCCCGACGTCGCCGCCGTGGCTGCGAACGCGATCGGTGGAGATCGTTTTTCAACGTTGATCCGTGTGATCGTTAGCGTCGCCTTGCTGAGTTCCGTTTCCTCGATGGTGATTGCTGGCCCTCGAGTCTACGCCAAGATGGCTGAGGACGGCGTGTTCCCAAAACTCTTTAACGCCTCGCGCGGCAAGCAACACAGCGTCCCTGTGACAGCGATCTGGCTGCAAGTCACGTTGGCCTCGATCGTGGTCTACTTTTCGACACTAAAATCACTATTGGATTATTTAGGATTCACGCTCTCGGTCAGCGCCGCGATCACCGTCGCCTGCATTTTGTGGACTCGACGGGAGCAAGACACGACTTTCCATCGCGTGTTTTTCTCCAGCATCGCCATGCTCTACGTCGCCGCCACAATCGGGCTGGCAACACTCTCGGCGATCAACCGACCGCAACAACTAATCGGTTTTGCCGCAACCGTCATCAGCGGACTGGCTTTGTTTTATCTGATCAGAGCCACGGGCAAGCCAACGATTCGGTAGCAATGTTTTGCCGATTCAAGAACGAAAAAATAGCCATTCCCTGTACAACCTCGGTTACTTGGTGGAGATCACTCGACCTGCGGTCGCAATACCTGCAAGCGTGAACACGGCAGCTCCCAGCGCGACCATCACGTGCGTTCGCAGCTCCGCCGATGCCCCGAAATCTGGCGCTCCACTCCGGTGATACCGCCAAGTGTTATGGCCAGTCCAACTCGTAGCATGTCATTAAAAAAAGTTGTGACGTCGAAAGATGCGGCTGACAAAATACATTGTGTTGGAATCATCGGAATCAGTGGTTCCACTTTTTGTAATGAAAAATTGATCAGTCGGTCGGTTGACTTCAACGAAAAAATGTTCAATCGCCAAGTTCAAACGAATATATGGCAAATCGCACCAGTCTTGCGTCTTGCATCTTGTGGTCAATTCTTGCCCTGCTCAAACCGCGACTGAGGCAATGACTTCGATCGGTGATGAAACAATACAACCGCGTTCTAGGCGATAATGTCGTGAATGACTTTTCCGTGTACATCGGTCAAGCGACGTTCCGTCCCGTTCTGACGATAGGTTAGCTGTTTGTGATTGAGTCCGAGCAAGTGAAGTATCGTGGCATGGAAGTCGTGAACGTCGACCTTGTTTTCGATCGCTTTGTATCCAAATTCATCAGTCGAACCAAATGTAAACGGCGCTTTGACGCCAGCGCCCATGAGCCAAGCTGTGAAGCCCTGTATGTTGTGATCACGACCGGCGGATTTTGACGCTTGGATCGTTGGCATGCGACCGAATTCGGTACACCAGACAACTAACGTGTTTTCCAACAGGCCACGCTGTTTCAAATCGGAAAGAAGTGCGGCGGTTGGTTGATCAAATATCGCTCCGTGTTTGTCGTATTTATCGACGAGATCCGAATGCGCGTCCCAATTGCTTACGCCTTCACCCCCGGTTTGATAGGCGCCGTTAAACAGCTGCACAAACCGAACCCCTTTCTCCAGCAATCGACGGGCCAGAATACAATTCCGGGCGTACGCTGCCTTGCTTGAATTCTTGGTGTCGTCTGCCCCATAAGCTCGCATCGCCGATTTGGATTCAGTCGAAAAATCCATAATACCCGGTATGCTCAACTGCATCTTTGCTGCCAATTCGTAGCTGGCAATTCTTGCAGAGAGTTCACTGTCGCCTTGATATTGCTCCAGCTGAATACGGTTCATTTTTTGCAAATACTCTCTTACGCGTTCGTCCTTTTTCCGACTCAGTCCGCGAGGCGGTGCAAGGTTGCGAAGCGGATGAGTCGCATTGAATGCCGTGCCCTGGAATGCGGCAGGCAGGAATCCCGCTCCCCAGTTGTCGACGCTGGCTTGTGGCTTTCCTCGCGGATCGGGTATCGCTACAAAGGCCGGCAACTCTTCGTTCTCAGTTCCCAGTGCCCAATTCATCCACGAACCCATACTTGGAAAACCGCTGAGTGCGAACCCGGTCGACATGAACGTTTCGGCAGGACCGTGTGCGGCAGTCTTTCCAAACAATGAGTGGACAAAGCACATGTCATCGGCAAGTTCAGCGATGTTTGGAAACAAATCTGAAATCATCTTGCCAGACTGGCCGCGTGGTTTGAAATCCCATTGACTTTTCACAAGACTTCCCTGGGCCCCTTGCGAGGTAATCAAGTTCTCCGCGCCCGGCATTGGCTGACCGCTTCGCTTTTGCAATTCAGGCTTGTAATCAAACGTATCCACATGGCTCACGGCGCCCGAGCAATAGATCACCAGCACGTTTTTTGCTTTCGATTCAAAGTGAGCCGGACGAGCGGCGAACGGACGGTCTGGCGACATCTTCGGACGGATCGGTTTGTCGTCGTTGGCCAGCAAATTGTCCTGCTGCAACAGACTCGTCAATGCAATTCCGCTTAAACCCGTTAGTGTCGAGCTCAAGAATCTACGCCGGTTATGAGTTGAATTTCGAAACATGAAATTGACCTAAATAGAATAGCTTCTTGGAAAGGGTCACAAAATGAAGACAAACTCGTTGGAATTCAGCAAGACGCGGCAATACTGAATCAATCCAATTTGTTCGATCATTTCGATCGCCAATCCTGCCTCGCGATCACTTGGTCTACGACCAAAGCAGAGTTGGTAGGATTCAACAACGATGGCCCCTCGGTCTTTGCCTTCAGATTCCAAACGCTTGGCAAGGAACTCTGCTTGTTGCGTGACAAATTCACTGTTGAACAAATTGAGAGCTTGTAGAGGCGTTGTGGAACGTGTTCGAATTGGTGTTCCCTGGTTTCCCTCTGGACAATCAAAGACACCAAAGACCGATTCGACTTCCTTTCGCACGCGAGTCATATAAACCATGCGTCGCCAGTCTTCGGGTCCGTATTCCTTTTTGGGAAAGTAGTGTCGCACATATTCATTGCCTACTTCGAATCCGCTAAACCCGGGTCCACCCATCGAGCGGTCCAGTTTGCTTGTAGCGGCCAAGATAGAATCCCGAATCGCTTCGGCTTCCAAACGACGTGGCGGAAACCGCCAAAGCAGTTGGGTCGCTGAATCTTGAACCATAGCGGCGGCATTCGGTCGACTGTCTTGCTTCCACGTCTTCGATGTGAGGATAAGTTTGTGAATATGTTTCACAGACCATCCGCTTTCGATGAATTCTGCGGCTAACCAGTCCAGCAATTCAGGATGGCTGGGGGGGCTTCCGTTCATTCCGAAATCGTTGGGAGTGCTCACCAGTCCCTGGCCAAAATGGAATTGCCAGATTCTGTTTACCATCACGCGTGCAGTCAATGGATTTTCACGACCGCCAACCCAATTCGCAAACGCAGTTCGACGCTGGGGACCGGTCGCTGTGGCCGGCAAACCAAGATCTCCGATCACGGCAATGGTATTTGGCAGCACTGGCTCTTTGGGCGACATGGCATCACCACGGGAAAGTCGATAGGTCGTTTTCGGTGGCGAGAAGGTCCCGATGTAAGCTGTTGAGGGTTTTTCGAGTTCGCTTTTCTTTGCGAGCAGTGTCGTCAAGCGTTGATGTTTTTCGTTTGCGATCTTCTTTTCAGCGTTCGGAAGGTTGTCAAATGCGTAGCTGACAACCGGGTCGCTACCGGAGCGTCGTTGTCGAGAGTCGCCAACGGTGATCCATGTTTTCTGATCAACCGAAGTTTCGATTTGATAGTCATTTATTTGACGGTCCGCAATGATGCCAGTGCGATCACGTCCCCAAACGACGCGGTCGATTTTCGCATTTCGGGCAAGTTTGATTTGCACCCAACCTTTGACTTCTTTTGAAATCCAACTGAAAGAATTGCCGTATTGGCCATCGTTGATCTGAGACAACCTATGGCGTGCGTGGACAAAATCGCCACCCGAAGTCGCCGTCGCGCCTTTGCTGGCAAGCGCCAGATTGTCGTCACTCGAGAAGATCTCCAGTTCATCAACACATCCTTGTGCGCCCGTGGTTCCGTTAATCGTAAGTCGCACGAAACGAGCATCGACCGGCTCAAATGATTCGACATTCTTGACCGCGTTGACTGGATCTTTCTTGATTGAAGCAGATTTGTACGGTTCTAGAATTGCCTCGTCTGCTTCAATTTCCGCCTTCACTTTTGCTAGTTCGGCCAGTCTCTCCGGTGAGGAAGGGACTGCACCGAGCCCGTGGTTAACGCCCGAAAAAATCGCTTGAACCGAGTAGAAGTCTTGTTGTGAGATTGGATCAAATTTGTGGTTGTGGCATCTTGCACAGCCAAGCGTCAATCCAAGAAACGTTGTTCCCGTTGTGTTTAGAAAATCGGAAACCTCGTTTTGAACGTTGTCGGCTTGGCCTTTTTTGTCCAGCTCAACAACAACGTTGTGCGAACCAGCCACAAGATATGCCTTACCAATCGAGTCTTCAATATTATCGCCAGCCAGCTGCTTGCTTACGAATCTGTCATACGGCATGTCATTGTTAAAGGCGCTGATGACCCAGTCGCGATAACGCCAAGCACCTAACCGCTCAGCGTTGACTTCAAAGCCATCGGTTTCACTGAATCGAACCAAGTCCAACCAAGATACGGCAGCACGTTCGCCATAGTGAGGACTCGCCAAAGCACCGTCAACGAGTTGTTCCCATTTGTTTGGCGAATCGTTATCGTTGGTTGCGAAATCCCAAACCTGTTCAGGCGATGGCGGGATGCCATGAACAACAAGATAAAGTCGACGAATGAGTCGCCTGTGCGACGCTTCTGTCGAGAATGTCAGACGATTGCCAATCAGCCTTGTCTTGATAAATGAGTCGATTGGATTTTCGTGACGCGCCTGCGGTACATCCGGCTTTTGAATCGGTTGAAAGGACCAGTGATCTGATTTTCTAATCCTCGCTTCTGTGATTGCTTCGTCCCATCCGTCGGTTACCCGGATCCATTTTCGGACCATCTCAATTTCGGCGTCCTCCAACGGATCGTCCTGCAACGGCATGCGGTGATCTTTGTCATCGGTTAACAGCAACTGGACTATATGACTGTTGGTGTCGTCACCAATAATCACGGCTGGCTCACCCGAATTGCCGCTTCGAACAATGTTCGTCATCGTATCAAGACTAAGGTCTCCTTCTTGTTCATCTGCTCCATGACAATAGATGCAACGATCTTCAAAGATTGGCAGAACTTCCCGTTTGAATAGAACGCTGGCGTCCTCCCCCTCTCTCGCCGATTCAATTTCCTTAATCTGGATATTTCGAAAGCGAATTGAATGGGGAACGCCATGATCCTGCAAGCCGATATACCCTTCGGGCTGTCGATCCTTTAATGATGAATCCTGCAGGTTTGTGTTTACGACTTCTTCGCCGTTCACCTTCACTTGTAAACGATCACCGACGCACCGAATCACCATTTGATTCCATTGGCCTGGGGGCTTGGCCAAGTTTTTTGAGGGCACAATGCCGGCAGGGATAATTCCGCCGAGGGTGTGATCGTTCAATGGGCCTTTGTGTTTTGAAGAGTCAAAGACCTGAGCTTCGATGCCCGAATAGACCGGGTTGTTTCGATCATCGACCCGAAAGTAAATGCCGCTGTTTCCGTTCGGGGGATAGGCACATTCAACCTTCAATTCAAAGTCTTTGTACTTTCGATTCGTCCAGAGATACGAGCCAAATCGTCCCCAGCCAATTTCGTTTTCACGAGGCTGGATTAACAATGAACCATCGTCTTGCGGAATCCAGTTACCTGCGGTTATCCAGCCAGTAAGATCCTTGCCGTTGTAAAGCTCGACAAAGCCGTCCTCGGCTGATTTCGCGACTCTGTCCTCCGAATCCTGTTTTGAACTGGCGACCGATGTTTCGTCTTGCGAAAAACAATTCGTGATTAAAAACAGCGACAACAGAACAACGAGAAAAGTAAATTTCCAATCCGGGTTTTTCATCCCAATCCATCCTCACCAAATTCGGTCCGTTTTTTTCGACGTCTCACAACAAGATTCATTCTCGCTGCAAAGTCAGATGACGTCTACATAAACAGGACCAAATGCTGATACTATTGAAATCGTTGCCACTTTTTTGGTTTTAAAATTGATCGCTTGCAATTTGGTAGCAATGTAGCAACAGTTTTGAGACAAAGCCAAGTCGTTGCTCAAGTAGTCGCTCAAGCACGCCCTGACTGTTTACGTTCATCGAACAGCCGGAGCATTTTTTCACGACTCTCGATAACCGAACAAACGGCTGTTGACGATGTGTTCAGCAGTTTTCTCTGCCACCGAATTTTCCCAGCTTCCCCGCCCGTCAGGAAGTTGAGCAAGCACATCCCGCGAATATATTTTTAGGAGCGACACGTCGCCACAGTTGATACCGCTGATGAACTCGTTTTCGAGGAGGTGCCGGTACAGGAAACGCATATTCGTGGCCACTTCGATATCAGTGAAGTTTTTTAGCTTCTCTTCATCATCGAGTTCTGGATAGACAAACAGCCGCGTATGATCCGGAAACAGTTTTCCGAAGCCTTCCAAAATCCCTCCTTCCACCCCTACGTATTTTCTCTCATCGAAGATTTCCTTGATATTGACCATGCCCAGTACGATACCGATCTGCTTAGCTGTGTACTGTCGAAAATATGCCCGTAATGAGAAGTAACGAGTGTAGTCCGAAATCATCACGCTATAGCCCAGCTCATTAAGTAGCTCTACGCGGGCAAGCAAATCCTCTTCAGGCACCAAGAGGTCCTTACCACAGCTATCGTTGATAGAAATCTCAGCCAGCACAATCGTATTGTCTTCCTCGACACCATCCAGTTCTTTGAACGCTTCGAATCCCTGAGTGATCATGTCGCTGTTGAGCCGGGTGACCGGCTTGAATGAGCCACGCGTCGTCAACACATTTTTCTTGTAAAGCATCTCTGCGGGTACAGCCACTTGGCCATCAGGCGTGAACATGATGGCGCGGGTTTTCCAGCTTCTGATCAGATGCAGGTTCTTCGCGCGGTTGTCCAAGTCCTCGAAATAGGGCCCTTTGAATTCTATGGAATCTATTTCTACGGCACCCGCCGGTAGATTATCGGTAAGGGAGTCGATCAGCTTGCATGGATCCTCGAAATAGTAGTAGCCACCGTAAATAATGTTCACACCTAATACGCCTAGCGTATTCTGTTGTTGCTCGGCCGTATCTTCCCGCATACGCACATGCACAATGATGTCGGAGGGTTCGGCTTGCGGATACATTTGCAAGCGGACGCCACACCAAGCATGACATTCGTTATGCCGGTTAAAACTTTTGGCAGAGACGGTAGCAGCGTAGGAGAAATAGCGTGACAACTTCGGTCTGGAGGTGCCAAGGCGTGAGACGACCAAAGAGAATTCTTTGTCCAGCATGGACTTTAGGCGTGCTTGGCTGACGTAACGCCCGCCTCCCTCATTTCCGTAAATCGCATCGGAGAACTGCATGTCATACGCCGAGATAGTCTTTGCGACGGTGCCGGCGGCAGCACCTGCGAGAAAGAACTGCCTAGCAACCTCCTGCCCTGCACCGATCTCGGCGATGGTGCCGTATTTATTCTCATCCAGATTGAGGCGCAAGGCTTTGTTCAAGGTAGAGCGGCTGCTGACGTTTTTTTCCATGAGCGATCTTGGTGAACTCGTTGAATCGAAGGGCTTGTCAATTACTCACCAGATAAATGCGATGAGTGCCTATAACAACCGGCAATGCGATACGGGTGTTTTATACAAATCGCGATTCTTGGTCAGTCGAACGGACTGGTATTTGCATTCGAATTGGAAATCGCATTTCTGAACCTGCGAAGGAAAGTTTAGCCGTATTACTAAGATAGGGTCAATGCGCTCGATAGATCAAATAGATAGACAAGCATTAGTTGATTGAAAAAAAATAGGTTCATGAGTCACACAATGAAGGATTGTGCGATCTTGGTTTCGATCAGTTTTTCATGCATCAGTGAGCGGTGGACGGGGCAGCGATCGGCGATTTCGCCCAACCGTTTGACTTGCTTCACGGTCAAGTCGCCAGCAACAACAATCTCTTTTTCGATGCGGTCAATTTTCCCGTCCGACGTTTCGCAGGTCGCACAATCGTCGGCATGGATACGCGAGTGTTTCAACGTGACCTTGATTGAATCCAGCGACAAACCTTTGTGACGGGCGTACATTCGTAGAGTCATCGAAGTACAGGCTCCCAAGGACGCCAACAATAACTCGTAGGGAGTCGGGCCTTGACCGTTGCCACCAAGACTACTTGGTTCGTCGGCTTTGAATTCATGTTGGTGCGTAGCTATCGACTGCGTCAGGCCGGCTTGCTCAAGAACAACCACGGTGCCATTTTCGACAGCAGGTTTTGGTTCGGTCTTCGCCGTTTCGTCGGTTTGTAAGTACCGCGCCGCCCAAGCAGCCAGCGTATCGGCGACAAAATTCGCGTCGTCCGGATTAGAAAGCATGTGATCGGCACCGTCGATCGAGATGAAACTTTTCGGATGTTTCGCGGTCTCGTAAATCCGCCGCGCATTGTCAACAGAGACGATCGAGTCAATCGGCGAGTGAAAGATCATGACAGGCTTGTCGAGTGTCGGCAGCACATCGGCGACTCGATTCCTTTTCAGATCGCTGAAAAATTGGCTGCCGATTGCCAGCTCTCTTCCTCCCAGTTGAATGGTGACCGAGCCGTCCGTGTGAGTCGCCGTACTCGTTTTTTCGATCAATCGTTCCACGTGTGCTGGTTCGCTGGGAGCTCCAATTGTGGCAACGGCTTGAACGGATTCAAGTTCGGCGCTGGCTATCAAAGCGGCTGCCCCGCCAAGGCTGTGGCCAATCAGGAGTGCCGGAGCCGAGTATTGGTCAGCGAGCGCGGCGGCAGCGTCGATCAGGTCGTTGACGTTTGATGAGAAGTCCGAATTCGCAAAATCGCCGTCGCTATTCCCGAGCCCGGTGAAATCGAACCGCAACACCGCAATCCCCCGTTCGGCCAGCCGACGTGAAACCTGAGTGGCCGCTTTTGCATTTTTTGAGCAAGTAAAGCAATGAGCAAAGATCGCGAATGCGCGGGGAACGCCAGACGGAAATTCAATTCTTCCTGTAAGTTGATGGCCATTTCGGTTCATGAAATCAAATTTGGACATTCGCGTTATCTCTATCATTTCTTGGGAAAATATGATTCGTTTGAATCTCCGCAAGTGGCGTTTCTGGCTCTTCGGGAAACTTAGTTGCTGTTATCGTAGCCGAAGTCGTCTTAATCGAAAGTCGCTTGAATTTTCCAAGAAGAGAAAAGGTGCTGACCCAGAAATAACCCGTTAGGGAACGATCAACACAACAGAAATGGGAGTCGATCAGTACTTGTTATCCCTGATCAAAGCTAACTAAAAAATCGACAGCCCCGTGTGATCGGTCAGCAGTTCCAGTGCGCGAAAGCCAGCTGCTGAATTACCTTTTTTATTAAGACGAGGACTCCAGACGGCCACGGCGTAGTGACCGGGATAAACAGCAACAATGCCTCCGCCAACGCCGCTCTTCGCCGGCAGTCCAACTCGAAAAGCGAATTCACCCGCTTCGTCATAGAGGCCGCAAGTTTGCATGATCGCGTTAATTCGTTTAGTCCGGCGTGGGTTCAGTATCTGCTCTCCGTTCTCTACCAATGCCCCCGCATTCGCAAATATAGAAAACGTCCGTGCCAATTCGAAGCAAGACATCGAAATCGAGCAGGCGTGAAAATACAGGTCAAGCACTTCGTCGATGTCGCAGCGAATATTCCCGAAGCTGCTCATCAGATTTATGATCGAGCGGTTGCGGAATCCGCACGACCACTCGGAATCCGCGACGGATTCGTCGTAGTCGATCGTTTCGCAACCCGCCAGTTTTCGAACAAATTTGAGATAGTCACTTTTCGGATCGTCTAGCAACTCCACCAATACGTCGCAGATCACGATCGCGCCGGCGTTGATCATGGGGTTCCGCGGAATACCTCGTTCATACTCCAACTGAACCAACGAATTGAACGGATCGCCCGAGGGCTCAACGCCGACTCGTGTAATTAACTCCGAGCCGATTTCAAGTTTGGCTCGCGCGAGCAGCAAGACCTTCGTGAGGCTCTGGATTGAAAATCGCTCGTCGTTTTCGCCCACCCCGAAGTCGCCTTCATCGATGGTCGCCAAATGCATTCCGAATTTCCTTGGATCAATGCTGCCAAGTTGCGGAATGTAATTGGCAACTTCTCCTTTGCAGTCATGTTCGACGATTGAGGAGTGAATGCTGGTTAGAATCTCTTGTAGTTGGTTTGCCTGATTCATTTTTTCCTAACCCAACTTGTCGTTTGCCGATCAGTCGGCCACCACAGGGTCGCACCAGCTGACATGCCGACGGACGCGATGTGCACACGATGAAACACAAAAACCCGCTTCGGCAGAGAAGAGTGTATTGTGCAATGCATTAACTGGTCTACGGGCTTGGACTGTTAGGAGTTTGATAGAACGGCTGCCACCTGATGGCTAAGCCAGTTGTCTTTCACCTGTAGACCATGGCTGCTCTCGGGCACGTTCAAACTTTGAGAGACCGCATCGCAATCATCTAAACTTGCTGCATGAACCTTTGTGCATTCAAGCGTAGCTCCGGCGAGTCTTGAGGCGTCAACGTCGGCCGTCAATTGCTGACCTCGCTTTCATAAAGCAAAACACGTAATCCAATACGTAGATTTGTGAGTGCATACCGTTTGAAAAAACCGGAGTCGAAGTATTTACTCACGTGTCAACGTGGCACGTATAGATATTTTCTCACTTCAACGAGAAAAATATTCGCTTTTCATTCTCTCCCGCGGCCCATACAAATTACTCTTTGAGAGTCGCAAATTCTTAAGTTGGGGCAGCTATGGTCGTCAGATTTCTTGAACAAGCCGAACCGCTCGATAAATCGATCCAAAAGATTGTGCGTCAGAAGTTACTCGCTCGGCTAAGCCGCTTCAAACCGAGTATTGTACAAGTCTCGGTGAAAATATTGACCACCGGTAATTCGCCTGAAAGTTCAAACTACCTGTGCAGTTTGTCCGTGCAAATCAAGAACCGCGGGAGTTTTTCAGTGAGTTCCGTTGGCGAGAACATGCCCATTGCTGCTAAGTTGGCTACTGGTCGGGCCGCTGAACGTTTACAGCGTATTTTGGGTTCGGAAGCCCAAGCGAAGTAATTAAACGGAGCGTAATGCTGAGAACTAGCGGACCTCGTTGGCAGCCTCGATCAGGCATTCCTGGAACTGCCACGACTTAACGTTTCTTTGGAAAGGATCCGTGGACCGCCAACAGCGGTGGGTAGTGATGAGCGACTACATTGCTTTATGTTGCCGGCTTCCTTTGATTTTGTGCTTCGTCATTTTGCCGTATAACGTGGTTGGTTTGACATCCAAATCAGCGGCAGCGCCGTCTTTGCCGTAAACCTTTCCATGACACCGCGCCAAAGCAGCCAGAATCGCCTGGCGTTCGATCTCAGCCAGCGATTGTTTGCTTTGACTCCCTCGTTGGGACTCGGCTTCGAATGAATTGGGTCGGAGTTCGTTTCCCGCGAGCCAAGATGCGTCAATGCGTAGCGTGTCGCTCTGGCTGACAATCATTGAGCGTTCTACAATATTTTCGAGTTCACGAACGTTACCGGGCCAATCATATTGCATCAGCGCGTCCATCGCTTGGCGTTCTATCCGGGTGATTGTCTTATGCATACGTATCGAGAGCCGAGCGATGAAATGATTCAGCAACGCTGGGATATCCTCTCGTCGCTCACGTAGTGGCGGAACGTGAATCGGGAAGACGTTCAAGCGATAGTACAGATCGTCGCGGAAATGGCCGTCCTCGGCATATTTTTTTAGATCGCGATTGGTCGCGGCGATCACGCGCGTGTCGATTTCAATGGATTTGCTGCCGCCGACTCGTTCGATTAAGCGTTCTTGCAGGACTCGCAACAACATGACTTGCGTTTCGGCGGGGACTTCTGAGATTTCGTCAAGAAAAATACTGCCATGATGCGAAAGCTCAAATCGCCCCAGGCGTTGGTCGACCGCCCCCGTAAAAGCACCCGCTTCATGGCCAAACAGTTCGCTGGCAATTAAGCCTGGTGCCAATGCGGCACAGTTGACTTTGACAAGCAGGTTTTCGCTGCGCTGACTACTGTCGTGAATCGCTCGCGCGATCAATTCCTTACCGGTACCCGTTTCCCCCAAGATTAACACCGTGGAATCAGACTGAGCCACCTGTTCAATCGCCACGCGCACCTGCCTCATCGCGCTACTGTCGCCAATGATGTTACCGACATCATGATCCGTACGAATTTCCTCGCGTAGGTAGACATTCTGAATCTCAAGCTCGCCCTTCAGGCGATCAATTTCGCCGTACGCAGCGGCGTTATCCAAAGCGATTGCCAATTGCTCGCAGATCTCGTTCAGCAATTCCAGGTCCCAATGTTCCGACTGTCCCTTCCGACGCGAAGCGATGCCCAGGACCCCAACGGCCACGTTTCGAGAAATCAAAGGCAGATAAACTTTGCATCGATATCCCATATTGAACAACTGCTTGTCTTCAGGGAATTGATGCGCTTCATTTGTCAAACGCGCAACCCGCGGTTGGCGGTGTTCCATCACCCAGTCGAATGCTGAACCCGTGAGCGATCTGGTTGGAATATCAACACAGCGATAACTCGTTTGCCCTTCAAAATTCAGAGCGAATCCGTACCTGGTCGTCCCGGGACGCTGGGCCAACAGAAGGCTAACGCGATCACAGTCAAGAAGTTTCTGGATTTGTTCAGCGGCATACTCAAAGACCTTGCGCACATCGAGACTGGAATTAACGATCTGACTCAACTGAACCAGTAACCGGTGGCGTTGTTCGGAGAATCGAACCTGTTCAGTCTGCTTCTCAACTTCGCTTTTCAACCGATCGAGAAAATCGTCTTTGGCCTTGTTGGCTTCAGCCAGTTCCACGTTTCGTTGCTGCAACTCATAAATCAACTGCGCCTTTTCAATGCTGATCGCAATTGGCCCCGCCAATCTTCGAAGCATTGACGCATGTTCGCGAGTGTAAGTTCCGGTCTCGCGGCTTGAAAAAAAGATAACTCCAATTGGCTTGCCGTTGGCAACGAGCGGAAGAGTCAAACTTGACTTCATACCTTCGCGTACAATCAGTTTCGTTGAACCAGATTCAGGTTTGGATAAAGAATACTCTTCAAGATCGTCGATGATCCGCGGCTGTCCCGTTTCCAGCAATTGAGCCAAGGTCGAACCTTTGAGATGGGCCGCATAGCCGACTTTGAGAGCAAGGTCATCATCCGATCGGCACGACGTCAATCGCAGTAGATTTGATGAGTCCTCCAGCAAAGCAACCGCGATCCTGTTAAAGGGTAAGATCGGGTTTAGTCCTTCGTAGACGGAGTCAAAAAGCTGTTCGAAACTGCTCCCCATACTCAGCTGATCGAGCATCTGAGCCAGCATCTGCTCAAGCAACTGGTTCACTTGTTTGTCGCCGTCAGAGTCTATCTTTTTCGTCGAAATATCGTCATTCATCGTAATATGGATAGATTGTTCAGAGATTTCAAACAGCAACCGGTGATAAACGATATTGCGGTCGAAATGGATTCGTTTGTGACTTTCCAATCTCCTGATTCTAATCTCAGCAACGGTTCTAGAACAGGAGTGACCATATAACGTTGTTTTTGGTTGGTCGCCCAATTCTCCACAGAACTTTGTAAACTACTGTGCATCAGCACCTTACGTTTATTATGTGAAATAAAATTCATTGGCGCACTCTTTGCTTATTTGCGGCGGCACTGGCGGTGATTGAAATGCCGAAAGTTGTTCTTAGTCGCCGCGTGGGAGAGGTTTCTTCATCACCAGTGAAGTGTTGTCAGAATGCAAACAATTTAAGTTGGGATCGAGGCTCCCGATCATGACCGCGTCTAACGGGAACAGATTAAGGCTTGGGTTGGTGACTCAGACGACGCGCAACCTGCAGAATTGCGGTTCCGTTCTCACGAGTGATTAGCGTCCCGATGCAGCCCATGCGATCGACGATGCGTTGCGAATAATTGACAGCCAAGTTTGGCAGGCTTTCGACTTTCAACTTTCGAATGCTAAGTCGAACTAAATTCAAGCCGGAAACTTACGGCTCGACCAACGCTTGACTAGGAGCAATGATTCATGGCATTACAATTTACACAATCCTCAGTCCGTGATCTTAATGATACCGTGGCGGTGCGTATCGGAGTTGCTGTTGGGGGGTTGCAGCGGGTTTGAATACAAGATCGGCTTTGATGAGAAATTCAGGGACGAGAAAGTCGTGTTGACCGATTTCGAAGGACTTCGCGTGGCTGTCGACAGAAAGAGTTCGTTGGATCTGGATGGAGCCGAACTCGACTACCATGACAGTATTGAAAAGAGAGGCTGTTCGTCCAATAATCCCAATTCCACGAAGTCATACGGTTGTGGCAGCTCTTTCTCGACCTAATAGACAATTTGTCGTTCCGCCGCTCAGATGCTGCTTAGAGTTTAGATATCCCCAGGAAATTCACAGATGACATCCGAAACTGCAATGCTAGAAGAATTCGCTCAGCGCGAATACGAACATGGCTTCGTCACCGACATCGAATCTGACTCGATAGCACCGGGACTGAGCGAAGACGTCGTGCGTCTAATCTCCAGCAAAAAAAACGAACCCGAGTGGCTGCTTGAGTGGCGTTTGAAAGCCTATCGCCATTGGTTGACGTTGGAAGAGCCCGATTGGCATAACGTCAACTATTCGCCGATCGACTATCAAGCCTTGATCTACTATTCTGCGCCCAAGCAGAAACCGAAGCTCAGCAGTCTGGACGAAGTCGATCCAGCACTGCTGGAGACCTACGAGAAACTGGGCATCTCTTTGCACGAGCAAAAGGTGTTATCGAATGTCGCCGTCGACGCGGTTTTCGACAGCGTTTCAATCGCGACGACCTATCGCGAAGCATTGGAGAAGCATGGTGTTATTTTCCGTCCGTTTTCGGAAGCGGTTCGTGACTATCCAGAGCTCGTCAAAAAACATCTTGGTTCTGTCATCCCCTATTCAGACAACTTTTTTGCGGCGCTCAATTCGGCAGTGTTTAGCGATGGATCGTTCTGCTACATCCCCAAGGGCGTCCGATGCCCAATGGAACTGTCCACCTATTTCCGGATCAACGCGGAAAACACTGGTCAATTCGAGCGGACATTGATCATTGCTGAAGAAGGCGCTTACGTCAGCTACTTGGAAGGCTGCACAGCACCAAAGCGTGATGAGAATCAATTGCACGCGGCAGTCGTGGAATTGGTTGCGATGGAAGACGCTGAAATCAAATATTCCACCGTCCAGAACTGGTATCCCGGCGATGCCGAAGGCAAAGGCGGCATTTACAACTTCGTAACAAAACGCGGAATCTGCCGCGGCGACAACGCAAAGATCTCTTGGACACAAGTGGAAACTGGTTCGGCCATCACATGGAAGTATCCCAGCGTGATTTTACAGGGTGACAACTCGGTCGGTGAGTTCTATTCCGTTGCGGTGACGGCCAATCATCAGCAAGCCGATACGGGCACGAAGATGATTCACATCGGCAAGAACACCAAAAGCACGATCATCTCTAAAGGGATCTCGGCGGGGGTCGGTCAAAACAGCTATCGCGGTGAAGTGAAGATGATGAAGGGAGCGACCGACGCGCGAAATTTCTCTCAGTGCGATTCGCTTCTGATTGGTGATCGTTGTGGAGCTCATACGTTTCCTTACATCGAAGTTCGCAACACGACGGCGAAAGTGGAACACGAGGCGTCCACATCGAAGGTTGGCGAGGATCAGATCTACTACCTTCGCCAACGTGGACTTTCGACCGAAGACGCGGTCAACATGATCGTGAACGGTTTTTGCAAAGAGGTCTACGACCTGTTGCCAATGGAGTTCGCCATCGAAGCTAGGGCGCTGCTCAGCGTCACCTTGGAAGGCAGCGTTGGATAACTTTCCCAACGCAATCAACTCCTGATTTTGCCCAGCCAACGACAAGGGCAGCATTTCCAAACACATTCACTTTTACAAAGTCAACATACAAAGTCATCATGCTTGAAATCAAAAACCTCCACGCCCGTTGCGAAGACACCGAAATCCTGAAAGGGATCAATTTGCAAGTCGCTGCTGGCGAGGTGCACGCGATCATGGGGCCTAACGGATCCGGCAAAAGCACACTGGCTCACGTGATTGCTGGCCATGAAGATTACGAAGTCACGGCAGGCGAGATTCTTTACAACGGTAAAAATTTGCTCGACATGGAAATCGAAGAGCGGGCGGCTGAGGGAGTCTTCATGGCTTATCAATACCCCGTCGAAATCGCGGGCGTCAGTAACAAATATTTCCTCAAGGCGGCGATGAATTCGATTCGAAAATATCACGGCGAGGAAATTCTGAGCCGCGGTGCATTCGTGACTGAGTTAAAAGAAAACCTTGAAAAACTGGGGATGGAGAAAAGCATGATGGACCGTTCGGTAAACGAGGGGTTCTCGGGTGGCGAAAAGAAGCGCAATGAAATTTTGCAGATGGCCATGATGAAACCGAAACTCGCGGTGCTGGACGAAACGGATTCAGGTCTAGACATCGACGCTCTCAAAATTGTTGCCGACGGAGTCAACGCGCTGCGAAGCCCCGAGCGGTCAACGATCGTCGTGACGCACTACCAGCGTCTGCTCGACTACATTGTGCCGGACAAAGTGCATGTTTTGTCGGACGGTAAGATCGTTCGTTCTGGCGACAAGTCACTCGCATTGGAATTGGAAGAAAAAGGCTACGGTTTTCTCAAAGAGATGGCTGCCTCGTGAACAAGTGGGATGGGCTTCCAGCCTGTCATCAGGATGGTTTGACAGGCTCGATGCGCTAGAAGCCTATCCCATCTTTCACCGCTACCGCCTCACGAATAGACCGCCATTAAATCCCTCGGAACCAACGAATGATGATCGCCACCGAAATCGAAACCTATCAAAGTCAGCACGAAGTTTTCCTACAACAGTTTGCTTTTGCGCCACCGTGGCTCAGTCAACTCCAGCGAAATGGACTGGCGACATTTACACGTCTTGGGATCCCCAACAAGCGAATCGAAGATTGGAGATTCACAAACGTAGCGAGACTAGCGGACCGACCGTACACCTTGGTGCCACCGGCTACTGCTTCGGACCAACAGATCAAAACTCTGCTACAGCAGGCGATGCAGGACGATGATGCGTGTCGTTTGGTGTTTATCAACGGTCGCTTCTCCAATGAGTGGTCCGCCATTGGCGAATTGCCAGCGGGCGTAGTCGCCGAAGATTTGGCGAGTGCAATTCGTAGCAGGCCGGATGATGTGCAAGAAATTCTCTGCGATAAAATTGATATCGAAGACTTGCCGTTTGCGGCGCTCAACACAGCGTTTCTATGCGATGGGGCAAATATTGTCATCGCCGATTCGGTCGTATTGGATCGACCGATTCATTTGTTGTTTCTGTCGGTCGGTGAAAGTAAGAGTGTTTCGCATCCACGGATCCTGATTCGTGTTGGCAAGGACAGCAAAGCGAAAGTCATCGAGAGTTACATGGGTGTCGGGGACGCCTATTTCACGAACGCGATCACGCAAATTGAACTCGGTGCAAACGCGGAACTTGATCACCATAAGCTCCAGCATGAGCAAGTCGGTGCATTGCACATTGCGGCGACTCAGGTGAACCAGCAAGCTCAAAGCAATTTTCGTTCTCACTATTTTTCGTTCGGCGGATCATTGGCTCGCAACGAAATCAATTGCCTGCTCGATGGCGAGCGAATCGAAACGACGCTCAATGGACTCTATATGCCAACGGGCAATCAATTGATGGATTGCCGCACGCGGATCGACCACACTCAGCCGAACTGCAATAGCTACGAGTTGTATAAAGGCATTTTGGACGACGAAGCCAGAGGCGTTTTCAACGGCAAGATTTTCGTTCATCAAGACGCACAAAAAACGGACGCCAAGCAAAGCAATCAGGCGCTTTTGCTGTCCGATGATGCCATCGTCAACACGAAGCCTCAATTGGAGATTTACGCCGATGATGTGAAATGCACCCACGGTGCGACGATTGGCGAGCTCGATGAAAAGGCGCTGTACTACTTGCGTTCACGTGGCGTACCGCTTGAGCTTGCCAGAAAGATGTTGATTTTTGCGTTTGCGAATGATGTTGTCTTGGCTGTCAAAGTCCCCTCAGTCCGCCGACACCTTGAATCAATCTTGCTTGCCAGTCATGGATTGCCGAACCTGTAGCGGTAGTCGAAAGTCAAGGTCTCTGATTCGAACAGAATTTTGTAGCAACAGACGAAACGCCGTCTTTATTTTATAGGATCGTTAGAATAACCCATGTCGTCGCCAACCCATGTTCGGGCTGCGAGTGCTTGAATTGCGTGGTGGTCTCACCAATGGAGTGTTTTACGAAGGTGAATTAATGCTCTACATCCATCCGGATGAGTGCATCGAATGTGAAGCTTGTGTTCCGAAATGCCCGGTCGAAGCGATTTTCCAAGAGGACGACTTGCCCGAAGAGTGGTCGACTTACACAGCCCTCAATGTTGAGATGGTGGAAGAGTGTGAAGTCATCACCGAACCGAAGGCCCCGCTCATCGACGCGGGAAAACAAGATCAATGACACCGGTCATCTTGTTCGCCACAATGCCCGCGTAACTCACAGGCGGGTGTAGACATTGTACTGACAGTGATTGAAGCGAAACAATTTAGCACCGACGCGATCCGAATCTGAACCGGCCTCGGCAGCAGTTCTGTTCAGGTCAATAAGCCCTCGGTTTCCGGACTGGGCTCGCGTGATCAACACTCAATACCCTGACAAGAAGGATCGGAAACAATCCATGGGATCAGACAAGACAAATGCGAACCAGCAGCTCATCCCAGATCTTGGTTCACTCCAGAAGTCCTCATTTGTCTGTAATGCGGGAAACTTGTGGCGTGATGGAACCCAAGTGAAGTTTCTTGATTCGATACTTGATGGAACTCTTCCACCGAAAGCGTTTCAGCGGTGGTTGGTTCAAAATGTTCTTTTTACCAAAGGTTTGACAACTTTTCATGCAATCGCCGTCACGCGAGCCCCACGTTCGGCGCAAAAAATCTTGATGGCTGGGCTGACCGCGATGGACGCCGAATTGGAATGGCTTGAACGGACCGCCAAGGATCTGTCGCTCGACCTAAACGCTGCCCACCACCCAACGTGTCAAAGATATGTTGATTTCCTGATCGCGTCGGCATACACAAAACCGGTCGAGGTTCTGCTGGCCATTCTTTTCGGCGTGGAAGTTGCTCACTTGTGTGGCTGGAGTGCTCTCGATGCAACGGGCCCTTACGCAGAGTTCGTCGCCCGTTGGTCCAACAAACATTTCCTCGGGTACGTTCATCAAATCTACGAAGTCTGCCTTTCCCACCCACACGATTCACAACAGAGCGAGTTCAACGAAGTGCTTCGGCATGAACGCGACTTCTGGAAAATGACTTACAAGGGATAGATGTTGCATCAAGATTTGTGGGACCAGAATGCCAAGCTGGTGGCGGACTTGAAACATCCTTGCGTTCGTGGCTAACGCGACGGTTGACCGACCCTTTCAGCGACTTTAGCTGACACCAGCTTCTTTGATGGCCCGCGTGGCAAGGTGAACTCACCGAGATCCCCGTGCCGATAGTCCCGTCCCATGCATGAAACTGTCTCGACACATCGGGATATCGTTGTTTTATCCAATTCTGCAAGGGACTGGATTCAAAGCGAATTCAGTTTTGAGTTCGATCGGCTCTATAACGATACGCGATGCAGTGAGAATTCGATTCCTTTTCAGCACCGTTGCATTCAACTTGAACGCCTCGCCGTATCTCAAGCAGTCAAATCGCTTGAGTAACGGCAATCAGTTCGAAATGCGATCTTCATTAGAAATCTAGATTATACTTCTTGGAAAGTTCCCGTCGGATCTTCGCAGTCGCTGCCTCGACTTCGGCAAATAGCTCTTTGGCTTGGTTCTCGCCAGCCATTTGTCCCAAGTTTGAGGCGACATTGCGATCCCGACTCATGTACATGCCATTGCCATAGCCATAGCCACCATAGCCACCATAGCGGCCATAGCGGCCGTAGCCACCACCGTATCTGGGGTCACTGTTTTTGGTCGCATTCGCACGGTTTTTTTCACGGCTCATATCGTTACCACGGAGCCCGATTGCAATGTCTCGAAAGCTGTTGGAAGTATATTGCCCATATTCAAGCAGCGATTCATCGACGCCAAGGACCGACAAACCATCGATTTCTCTCGCGTATCTGTCAAACCATTTGGCGTAGGACGAAAGCTTTTTGGTTGTTCTGCCTCGGAGTTCGGTAAGGATATGGTCAACGTCTCCAAAATATTGCTTGGACCTAGTTGCTTCGTCCACCGATGATGACGAATCCTCGTCCGAGGCGAAATCGTTGTGAATGGGTTGACGAACCAACGAGCCAATTTGACGAAACCCAGACTCGGACAATGGTCCTGACAATAAGAGTTGATTCATGTCCATCCGGACGTCCCAACTATTGAAATCATCGATCATCACGCCGTTTTTCTTCAAAGCCGAAATCAAGATCTGCTTTCCAACATCGGACATACCCATGGGATTGGATTTGAAGTCAATTTTGATCGAGCCTGTGATCTTTTTACGAACGGTGACTCCTAGGGTGATACCTTCGATGGAAGCGAGCGTTTTGGCATACTGGTCAAGCTTCGATTGATCGATGTCGGAATTTCCCTTAAGCCTTTCTTTGATTTCGTCTTCTCCAAGGACGCCGCCCAAATCAAATGCTACGATCATGTCTGCATTGTCGTCAGAAAATTTAACCGCTTCAGTCAAGTAAGGGGAGATTTTTGTGATACCGCCCTTCTTGCTGTTGATCCATCGAGAAGTCATCTGGCGGTTTGCTGGCGCCATTGAAACGATTGTCTTGTCGTCCACTTGTACAAGAATCGCATCGGTGGGCAGAACAAGCGACTCCATGCCAGCGATCGAATCCAAGTTACCGTTGGTCCGCT
This sequence comes from uncultured Pirellulaceae bacterium, assembly GCA_964352885.1. Taxonomy (GTDB): domain Bacteria; phylum Planctomycetota; class Planctomycetia; order Pirellulales; family Pirellulaceae; genus Mariniblastus. The sequence continues at coordinate 21,702 of CAYGUE010000008.1, read as the reverse complement.
TTGAAACGTCCACGATATCCATCTTACCCTTTTTGATTTCAAAAACTCCAACGCTCCAAATGGGCTCCATGACTTGGAAATCCATTTGTGTCGCAAGCAGAATTCGCTCTGTGTTGGGCGGAAAAAAAGCTGCTCCTGAGCGGAACGCACTCGACCGTTCGGTCTTCCATTTTTTTTCTTTGCCAAGTTCACTGTCGAGTATCTGTTTAGCGTTCACGATGACAATAGAGTTTGCGGACTCCGGCACCCACGCTGCAGAGTCTGTTTTTTGAGCATTGGAGTTTACCGTCGTAAACATAATGCAGGCTAAGGCGACAAAGGCAAGAGTCAACGTTTTCATCATAGCTCCAGAGGATATATCGTTTGTTTTGGTGTCTTAAATGTGTTTTCAGGGACAGTTAATGATAGCCAAACAATGAGATGTGTTCTAGTATTTTCCAACCTAAGGAATCACATTGTTTTGCCAAGCTTCCACTCAGAAGTGCGACTTTACCGATTAGATGGGCAGCTTTTGCGTTTTCTGTATAAATCGCTGCGCGTCCGGCAGTACCGCCGAGAACCCCACTGAGGTTGACTTCGGTGTTTTCGTCGAGTGTCCGCGGCACGTCGAAGGGCAAATCAACAATGATTACCCTTGGATTCACTTTGAAAATCACCTCTGCCGGCTGCCCAGTTTTCACATGGAGTGAAGCCTATTGTTTGGCCCCGATGGCGACTTCAGTGGCCCTCCCCGGTATAAGCGACAGCGACATCCACGAGCGAATCGGAGGGTTACCAGAACTCTCTCTAGGCCGCAGCGTTACGCCAATCGCGTATCGATTGGCCGACGCCCGAACCTTGGTTTGATCCAACGTGAATTGAGCTTGCGTGAGGCTGGCTTCCGCCGTCGCAACCAGCGACGGTTCGTCGCCCGTCTTGGCGTCCGCAGCAAGTCTTGCTTATTTCATCTTTGGCTTGGCAGCATCAAGGTCCGCAAACGCGGCAACGGTTCGAGTTGATCAGGTAAGACGTTTTATCGTAACAGCACGCCATTTTTTTTAAGCGGCTCCATTCCTCTCAGCGGAACTTCCGCGACCTCGATCCGATTCTACGGAACTCAAAGGTGAAAGCGATCAAATACTAAAAATAATGACGAGGTGCGGCAAATCAGAATCGGATGGCCCTGTCATCGCCCAGCTTCAGACGAAATCCTTGTTTGGTCATAAGACTAAGACACGATTTTCGCAATATCGCGGCAGCTAGTGCTCACCAAGTCGACGACACTAATCGCCACAAATTGCAGCGAGTAGGTTTTTGCTGTTGCCTTGCGGGGACGTCATTTTTTTAACGCATTGAAACAGAATTTGAATCGAAGGCAGCGGAACAGCAATCACCCGCACCGTCAGATCCGTAACGCCAGGTGAGTCCAAAGGCAAACCAATAGCTCTTAACGTTTACCAACGTATTTCCAAATGCTTGGTCGTTCGCAAACATGCCGCCGATACTTAAATCCAAGTCGACGTTTTGCATGATGTCCCGAACGCCAACTCCACCGGTGAGGCGGTGTTGAGGCAAGGCGGCGAATTGACCTTGGACGTACTGCACGGCTGGAACCCCTCCAACAGGAATGACGCCACCGATTGTACCCGGCACAGTATCGAGCATGGGATTGGTGTTGTAGGCATAACCCAGCCGTGCACGCAACCGTTGACTAACCATGTATTGTGTGCCGAACTGCAAGACCCATTGGTCGTCATAAATGGAACTGAAAGTTTCCGCGTCGCCGTAACCTTTGAACAAGATGTCCGTCGCCAATAAAAGCCGCCCATTCATCAGGTTACGATTAGCAATTCCAAAACCGACGTTGGAAGGAAGGTCGACCTTGAGATCTTGAAACGAACCCCCGGGGAATCGGACAATGTCACCGAACGTGTGGCTTTTTTTAGTCTGATAATAGGCACCTAACGTAACGCCGGGCGACAAAGCGAAATTCATGCCCAACGAGCCACGACCCGCGTAATCGGTTTGCGACGAACTGCTAGAAGCAAACGGACCGTCCATAATGCCCGTGCCTAAATGAAATGCGCCGCCGATGGATAGTCGATCGGATACTTGCATTCCGATTGAACTGACCACGTCCAGCGCAAGCAAGGATGCGTGCGTTCCATTCGATTCCGGGTTCGGCCGGTAGTCCACCGCCAGTCCAGCGTTGCTCATGAAGCCAATGCCCATTTTCACTGGCCTGCCCATCACGTTGGTCCCGTGAATAATCCCAATATTACCCAAGGCAGACCCTGGAGCGTTAGATTTCGCCTTGAATGGAGTGATGCCCAGCAACGGCAGTGAAGCCGTTTGGTCAACGTTGATCGTGGGCTCAGCCCAGCCGCCACCAAATGAAAACTGGGTTCCTTCGAACTGAGTCATGGTCGCCGGGTTACCATAAATGGCCGACTGGACATCTTGTGGCTGCGAAAAGCTGGTTCCAGCCATTCCGCTTGAGGCTGGCATTAGCGAGTTGTGCAACTCAACACCGTACGTTTGACCAAACGCGCTTGCGCCAAACATCGCAGTAATTAAAAACGTCAGTAAAGTCGTAACTAAGCGCATCTGAATCCCCCCCGAGATTAACCATCGTACGGTTTGCTCCATCGGCAAATTCGGAGGAATAGTTAAACTCAGATTCGCAAATGTTGCTGCTAGCGATTGAAAACGAGTTTGGCGGGTCCCTTGGATTCCCGACATCCTGTCCGGTTCATGTCGTGAGGCGCCGGATGTATCAATTCATGACTGAGGCTTGCCTAAGTCGATCCCAAGGAGACGGCAAATCGCAAATGCATGTTTAGAGAAAACGACGGAATTGAAAGCGCCCTTTTAAATGTGTCTCGCCAAGATTACTCGTGTTCTTACCATCGCATTGCTGGTCTCGACTTGTTGCAACGGTCCAACTGTCTGCGACGCCCAGCAGACAAAATGGCCGATGGTGTCGGTCGCCAAATATGAACCTGCACCACTTCGCGCTTCGTCTCTGTTACACGCCGAATCAGTTTTCGCGGCGGCGATCCAAAAGGAAGCCATTGGTTGCCAAAGATGCGTTGACTTGTATTTTCAAGCGGCATCTTCGGCTTGGTTGTTGTCCCAAAACCAATTGATTAGTAACGGTCAATTGCATGGTCGCGCCTTGGATATCTACCGGTACTCTTTAAAAAAACTAATCTCGACGGGCCAGCAATTCAATCGACTGTGTCCTCGCAGCCGCCTTCAAGTTTTCGTTGATGGTGGCCAGCAGTTTATTCCCGTCGTTCATCAAGGTTTTGTCCAGGAGGCAGCTGATTTTGATTATTTGATTCTGATGGACAGCACCAACACGAAAGAGCTTGAGAAAATCTATCGCTGCAACGGGCTTGGCGTGTCCACTGTTGTCCAACACTGTAGCGCTGGCGACGAGCCGTTTCGCAAAGACAAGCAGTCCTTTGCCGCGACCGCTATTTTGCGGCCGATGGGCCCCGATGGCCAGTTCGTTCTTGAGTTATTGAATCCTCTGCGAGTCAAGACAATTGACGAATTTGGTCAAAAAATTGCAATCGTTCGCGACGTTTCTGCGCCGTTCGCTTACGTTCTTGAGAACAAAAAAACCAATCCGTTCACTGCATTCTTGCATCCAGGCGGAACGACTTCAGAATCCAAGCTGTTCATGCTTGAGCCATACCAACGCGGGAAAATTCCATTGGTGTTTGTTCACGGTTTGCTATCGGATCCATTTATTTGGGCGAACATGGCAAATGAAATGGTGGCGCGCCCCGAGCTACTGGAGCGTTACCAGATTTGGGCGTTTGAATATGCCACCGGAGCCCCGTTTTTAACGAGTGCTGCGGATTTGCGAGATCAACTCGTTCAAGCTCGGGCAACGTTCGATCCAACTGGCAATGATCAGGCGTTATCGAAAATGGTTCTGATTGGACACAGCATGGGCGGATTGATATCGAAACTGCAAGTCACGCAGAGTGGGGATCAGCTATGGCAATCTGTCTCCAGGCACCCGCTGAACAACATTGCGACGTCGGAAGCGACGCGAACTCGTCTTGCTAGGGCATTCTATTTTGATCCCTCGAATTCTGTTGCCAGGGTGATTTATATGGGAACCCCTCATCGTGGATCGCCATGGGCACAGCGCCCCGTTGGTCGAATCGGTGCGAAACTTGTCGAAGAGCCTCCATCCCTGGAAGCACAACACAAGGACCTGATCTCTCGCAACCCAGGAAATTTCTCACTTGAGTTTAAAAAACGGATTCCATCGAGTATCGATTTGTTGCGCCCCGACAGCCAACTATTACTTGCAATGGACCGACTTTGCGTTGCCAGCCACGTCCAAGAGCATTCGGTCATTGGCACCTATCGTTGGATGCTTGGGGCAGGCAATTCAGACGGTGTAGTGCCCATTACCAGTGCAATTCGATTGGGAACTCAAAGTGAATTGCTTGTTCGGTCTAAGCACACCGAGATTCCTGGAAAACAGGATGCCGTTGCCGAACTTGTCCGAATTCTTTGGCAGCATGTTGGCCGATTTTCATCGCGGTCCGCGAATCCGCAACCGACACCGTATTAGAATGATGTTGGCACGACACTTCACGATGTAAGCCATTTTGGATGACAGGTCGACTCGTAATCATTTCGTCCCGCTTTGCAATTCTCAATTCGATAATCGTCTGAACAAGTCAATGGACGGCAGCGGGAGCTCGCTTTTGTCGGCTGAATCCGCGGCTAACTATTGGCATCGGCTGCGAACTCTGAACCAATTGTTTCGATGACTTTGACGACAGGGAATATGGTTAAGTTAAGTGGAAGCTGATACAAACAGGATCGCGACGAATAATTGTTAAGTCGAAGTTGACTCCCCGAAGGCGATTGATATGCAGAAAACCCAAACGGTTTGCATGGTGGTTCTGGCGACCATTGCAGTCGGGTTTAGCCTGTTCTATTTAAAATCTGTATTGCTGCCTTTTGTAATCGCGTTGTTTGTCGTGATTGGTGTCCGACCCGTTCTCGATTTCTTCGAGACGAAACTGAAAATGAGCCGCTATTTTTCGTTCGCCGTTGCGTTTGCGATCGGAACGGCGATGCTAATTGGTTTTGGGTTACTGATATGGCTTTCGATCAACGACCTGACGCGGAACTCGGGTGCCTATGAAGAAAGACTAAATGCGATTGGCCAATGGGTCGGTGATCGTTTGCTGGAACAGGACCAAGTAGAACCAAGCCCTGCGACCGAATCTGTTTCGCCTATCGATGAATCAGATCCACGTGTCGTCAATGATCTGGAAGTGGCTGCAGAGGACGCAAAAAAAGCCATCGCGGAGTTTTTTAAATCGGCTTCGACGTTTTTACAAAGCCAATTAATTCGGTTCGCCGGTTCGCTGTCGAGCTTACTGTCATACGGCGTGCTAATTCTGATTTTCGTTTTCTTTTTGCTGCTGGGGCCAGAAAAACGTCAGCAAGAAACGCCACAGATCATTCAAGAAATTGAAGCGCAAGTCCGTCGCTACTTGATTATGAAAACGGTGATCTCCGCGCTGACTGGGATAGCATTTAGCTTGGTGCTGTGGCTGTTTGGTGTTCCGCTTGCCATCTTGTTTGGGTTTCTCGCGTTCCTGCTGAACTTCATTCCCAACTTTGGTCCGTTAGTTGGAACACTGTTGCCGGTTCCGTTTTTGCTTCTCAACGCTGAGATGTCGCCGACCTCAGCAGTTATCTGCTTCCTGATGGTGGCTGCGATTGAGTTCATCAGTGGCAATGTGATTGAGACCAGGATGATGGGTAAGTCGTTTGATGTCAGCCCGGTCGCCTTGCTATTGGCTTTGATGCTGTTTGGCCTCGTGTGGGGAATCATTGGCATGTTTTTGGCAACTCCAATTGTGTCGATTGCAAAAATCGTATTTCAGCAACATAAGTCGACTCAGCCGCTTGCCGAGTTGATGGCGGGACGGTGGGGCCTGTCGGAAACTTCGAACGCAGTGTTACGTTGGAATACCGATAGTCATTAGGGCAGTTGGAAAACCGATGATTCGACTCATCGCTGACCGTTCTTTCACTTGAGCCACTTGCATTTCGAGAGTCGTTTTTGAATCTCCAAAACGATCAAACCGGTTTTCTCTCCTCCAAGACCTCCATATTCTTGCTGAAACTCGACTTGAGACAGCCCTTCTGGAAGCTCATCGATCTCCGGAAAAAAATTGGCAACACTTGGGCTCTGTAGAATTGTTTCCTGCAGCCGACGCGCGGATCCAGGACTTTTGGTTGCCGCTGTGGCAAACAAAGTTCCGGCACGATCTGCCGTCAAGTCAACGAAGGAGAAACCGGAACCGCCCGGTGTTGCGTCCATCAATTCTTTGGCGATTCCAACGGTCATCGAGCGCTCCTCATCAGATAGTACTGCTAGTGCAGCGCTGACGCAGAAATGACGGGCAAGATCATTTCGATTTCGAAGGGTAACCCGAGTGCGAATTGCCTTGATCGTATCGATGTGGACAAACTCAATTCGACGCTTCGCGACTGCCGCCACCTTTTCCTCACCTACGATCACACCCAGTGCCAGAATCGCAGCCTTGTTGGTAAACACGGCGTCGGTTCTATGAGAATTGTCTTCAGCGAAGCTGAACGCTATCTGCAGAAGTTTCTCAAACCCTTCGTCGCCTTTCGGAATTTCACTTTCGTGTTCAATCAAGTGCAGACCGGTGGCTACAGCGACCTCGTAGAGATCGTCTGAAATTCCCGTCGATGTGCCCCATGCAAATATCCCTACTGCAAAAACCAACAACAGCGCTATGGCAATCTTCTTGCCACGAAAAATAAATCCGATTAACACTCCAGTAATCGTTGCGATGGCAGAAAGTTGGATTTGCGCGTAGATCGGAAAATACTGATAGTTGATCCATTGGGTGACAACGGCGAGCAGAGGACCGACGATGAGGGCCGCGGGAAGCGACCAGGCAAGCTTCCCTTTCGAGAAGGCAAGCGAAAGCAGAATTCCCAGCAAGGAAAAACCAACACCACGAAGCAAAACCGTTGCCAATAATCGAGCCGCCGGCTCGGAACATCCAACCACTTTGGTCACAGATTGAACCGCCCACTGCGGCGCGCTCAAGGGGCGAGCGTCTGGCACAAAACAGAGAAACAAAAACCAGACAACTGAGAGTGTTCCCCAAATCATGAGCTGCGAAGCTGAGATGTTTCGTTTATCTTCTGGTTGGTTCATGTTGCGTATTGATCAATATTGAAAAGTGGAGGCAACTAGTGATTTCCAGCAAGGATTCCAACCCTGTTCAAATCCTACATGCTGTTTTCAGTTGAAACTAACTCGGAATTGTTGATTGGGAAATTATCAGCTAGCACAGTAATCTTTGGGTTTCCTCGTTATTGAGTGATACTGGTTTTAGAGATCAGGCTCTCTTTGACGATTAAGCTGTGTTGGACGATTGCGTCAACGCTGCTGATACTCTTACGCCAAGCCCGCTGATCATGAACCGATTTTTTCCGGCATTTCAATTTGGCTGCATGTTCATTGCTTCTTTGGCAGCGTGGGTGATGTCGTGTGCGGTCTCCCGGGGCCAGGACCTTGATTCAGGGAACGGAATTGCGTTGTCCCGGCCAATGATCATTGAGCCTACTCAGGACGTAGAGGCTTCGATTGGCAACCCAGGGGCCAATTGGTTGAGCGAAGTTCGCGCTGGCTATGATAATGGCTTTTTGATTACCAGCTCAAAAGAGTTGGATCTCAAATCGTCCGAAAGCCCGTTTCGACTCAAGATCAATGGCTGGGGGCAAATTCGGTCTGCTACTTTTGATTCCGATGGAGTCAATCCGAACCAAAACCAGTTTCAACTGCAGCGCGCTCGGCTGGTACTTTCGGGAAGCGCTTTCACAGAGGATTTTTCCTACTATTTGCAATTCGATGGTAGAAGCAGCAGTGGCGACAACGTCCGTTTGCTGGATTACCAACTCGACTACGACATTGGCCATCATAGCCTCGGATTTGATCCGGGAACGCTCGAATTTGCGGCAGGCAAGTTCAAAATGCCGTATAGTTTGGCGCGTGAATTGAGCGGGCGAGAATTTGAATTCGCTGATCGCTCCGTCTCCAGTACCTTTTTTGATGTTAACCGGAGCTTGGGCTGGGGGCTTCGAGGACGCGTCAATAAATCGCGTGTGCCTGTCAACTGGGCAGTTGCGATCTTCAACGGATTGGTCACCGGTGGAGCCGAAACCGGAAGTAGTGGAAGTCTTGATGACAATTTTGCTTACTCGGCGCGAGCCAGTTGGTATCCAAATGGCGATTGGGGGCGGGGGCAATTAGCTGACTTTGATTACCACTGCAGTCCCGCAACCCGGGTCGGTGCGGGGTGGGCCAACTCAACCATTGACCGTCGCGGTTCCACCGAGTTCGACGCCCTGCGGGTTGTGGATTCTGGCGGTCGTCTGTCTAGTGTTCTACCGGGCAGCGTCGATCAATACTTGGTCAATCTCTATTCAGTCGACGCGTCGTTAAAGTACCGGGGTTGGTCATTCACGTCGGAATACTATTTTCGCCAGATCAATGGCGTTCAGGGGGCAACGATTCCCAGTCTTTTCGATCACGGATTTTGGTTGGAGATGGGTAAGTTCGTTATTCCACAGAAATGTCAATTGATGGCGCGTTGGTCGAGAGTCGTCGGGGATTCGGGAACGCTTGGTATCAGCAACCAAAGTTCTGACGAAATCGCTGGCGGTCTCGCTTGGTACTTTCGCGGTGAAAACGCCAAGCTGGTGTTGGACATGACTCTTCTTGATGGAGCGCCGATCAATTCAGCTGCCTTAGGGATCTCACCGGGCGATTCGGGTACGCTCTATCGTACGCAAATCCAGTTTTCATTTTGAAGTCTTTCCGCGATTGGGAGCTAATCGGAGTGGTTTCACTTAATGCATTTTCAGAGCTTGCTGCTCTCGTAGTTCAAGCAAGCTCGGTGCCCGATAGATTTCGCATCACAGTTTCGAAGCTCTGGTGATTTCCTTTGGTCAACGCCTCGGCGAGTCCCTATGACCGATTTCAATCGATGCCGGTCTTGGCTCAGCAGAACTTCGTTAACATACGATGATTCGAGGTCGGGTTCGAATTGGAATCGACCTCGTTTTTCTTTCTGGAAGATTGTTAAAGGTCCTTGGCGTTTCGCAGATGAACAACGCTGCAGGTGCGATTCCCTCGACGGTTGGCCAGCTTCAAAGATCGTTTGGTATGGCTGTTTCACCAATCTGTTCACGCCTAGGAGTTGTAGAAACCCGAACTCGTGAGAGCTAAAAAGGAAGAGTGTATTGGAGTGCTCCACGATCGTGGAATGGGTCAATTTCGAAAGTTCCATATTGTGCATCTTCCGGGCCGCGCTAGTTCCATCTTGCGTTTTTTTTTATATCATTAGTCACGTCAACCCCTGCTCGTTCCCGTGGAAATTGGATGAAGCCCCACACTGCATTTCAACAAATCTCGGCCGCAATGAATGCTGCCGTCATCGGTCAGGAAACCGTTGTAGAACGTTTATTGATCGCGTTTCTCGCCGACGGTCATGTCTTGATGGAAGGTTTGCCCGGCGTGGCAAAAACCCGTTCGATCAAAACACTCGGGAGACTCGTTGAAAGTCAATTTCGTCGAGTCCAATTTACTCCCGACCTACTCCCAAGCGATGTGACCGGTGCCGAAATCTACCGCGAACAAAACGCGACTTTTGAATTTCAACCCGGACCGATCTTCGGCAACCTGGTGCTGGCCGATGAAATCAACCGGGCACCGGCCAAAGTTCAGGCCGCGCTGTTAGAAGCGATGGAAGAACGACAAGTCACGGTTGCTGGAACCACGCATCCATTGCCGCCGTTGTTCCTCGTGTTGGCGACCCAAAACCCGATCGAGCAGGAGGGGACCTATCCGCTTCCCGAGGCGCAAATGGATCGTTTTCTGTTGTATGTGAACGTGCCTTATCCTCCTGCTGAAAATGAAGCAGCGATCCTGCGGCTGGTGCGAGGTGAAAAATCGGGCAAGGGCACTTCTCCACCGCCACCCATTCCACAGGAAATCGTGTTTACAGCAAGAGACGAAGTCAATTCGATTCACGTTGCCGAAACTGCGGAACGATACATCGTGGATTTAGTCATTGGGACTCGCGAACCTGAACGTCATGGCGGTGATTTGCAAAAATGGATTCGGTTAGGAGCCAGTCCGCGAGGAACATTGGCACTCGATGCAGCAGCTCGCGCTCACGCGTGGTTGCACGGGCAGGATTTTGTCTCCCCGGAAAACATTCGCGCCGTCGCTCCCGCATGTCTCGCACACCGCGTACATCTTTCCTACGAAGCAGAAGCGGCTGGGGTTTCTCGGACGCAAGTCATTGAAACACTGTTGAAGTCCGTCGTGCCGGTTTAAGGAACTATCGAAACTTTCGTCGTCCCGTGTTCCGGAAAATTGCGGGAGCCGAGAGGGTTGGGGGTAGCGTGACGAAAACACATATCGAGATTAGGAAGTTATGTTTGACTTAGTACTAAGCGAAACAGATTGAGCATGAACACAACTTCATCTCCCGGGCAAAATGCATCCGGACTGCAGACCACGCTTGAGGCGTTACTGCAGATCAGAGCCGAAGCGCGCGGATTCAGTTTTCTTCCGAAGCAACCTGTGCATTCCCTATTAGCCGGGCGTCATGCCTCGAGACTACGCGGTCGTGGCTTGGCGTTTGAAGAGTTACGTCAGTACGCCCAGGGAGACGACGTTCGCACTATCGACTGGAAGGCAACGGCTCGATTGCGCAAACCGCATGTTCGTGTCTATACCGAAGAACGGGAAAGGCCGGTATTTATTATCGTCGATCAGCGCCAATCGATGTTTTTTGGTAGTCGCCGATCAATGAAGTCGGTGACGGCTGCAGAGCTTGCTGCCCTGGCCGCTTGGCGAACGCTGGCAACTGGGGACCGAGTCGGTGGAATCGTCTTCAACGATCAGGAATTGGTCGAGTTGCGGCCGCACCGAAGTCAAACGCGCGTGCTCCGATTTTTGCATGAAGTTGTACGGCTGAATCAGGCACTCGTCGCTAATGCTGGATCGGGAGGAGGAGCAGATGCCTCGGTCAATCTCAACCAAGTCAATCTCAACCAAGCGCTCGAAGCGACGGTTCGACGCGCCAAACACGACCATCTGGTGGTGCTGGTCAGTGATCTAGATGGGGCGGATGATGAAACGCGGCGTCTCGCCACGCTCATCGCTGCCCACAACGACATGCTGGTTGTGGGGGTCTACGATCCGCTGGGGGCCACGTTGCAGGGCCAACCGGGAATGATTGCCCATGACCGCGGGACCAACTATGTCGTTCCCGAGGATGACAGGTTCACGCATGCGTTCCAAAACGAATTTTCGGCCGTGCTAGAGCATTGGAAAAACGTATTCCGCGCATTATCGATTCCTGTGATTCCTATTTCAACAGCGACCTCACCCGTCGATCAGCTTCGAACGTTTTTCGGATCACGTCTTGCCCCAGTCACCGGTGCATGATGCCCCAAGATTCAAACAGCCTCGACCGTCTAAACGACATCGTAATTCCACAGGATGTGTCCTGGTGGCCATTGGCTCCCGGTTGGTATGTATTGTTTGGACTCCTCTTGATTGTGGCAGGCTGGTTATTGTGGCGTGCTGCCGACAAGTGGAGAGCCAATGCTTATCGGCGAATGGCACTTCGTGAACTGGCAACCCTGAAGGACGCGGCGTCGATCGCCGAGCTATTGCGACGTACGGCATTAGTGGTCATACCGCGTGCCGAGGTCGCCAGTTCGACGGGCAAAGAATGGGTCGATTGGCTTGCAACTCAATCCCCTGTAACAGTGTCTCCTGAGGTTCGTCATCAGTTGAGTCGCGGAGTTTATCAACGCGAAACGGAACTGACGGAAGTCAACCTGCTTCGCGATTTCGCGATGCAATGGATTTCTCTTCACCAAACATCTTCCTCTGAGTCGTAGATGCTTTCATTTGTTTACTATTGGATATTCGCGCTGCTGCCGCTCCCGTGGTTGGTGCGGAAGTATGTACCGCCGCGTCGCGTTGCGAGAATTGGCGTTCGCGTACCGTTCGGACGACGAATCGAGGCTTGTAGTAACGGCGAATCATTTGTTCGCAGTGCAGCCCGCAATTCTAAATCGCTTGTCTTGCCGGCAGTCATTTGGCTGCTGATGGTGACGGCCATGGCACGTCCACAATGGTTACAACCTCCGATCACACGCGATGTCCCAACCCGTGATTTGTTGCTGCTGGTCGATTTGTCCGGCTCCATGCAGGCGGAAGATTTTACCAACGCTGCCGGAGAGAAAGTGGATCGGTTGACGGCGGTGAAGGAAGTCCTGGGCGAATTCCTCGTGCGCCGCAAAGGCGATCGTGTCGGCCTGGTCGTCTTCGGCGATGCTCCGTTTTTGCAAGCACCGTTTTCGACCGATTTGGATTTATCACGCCAGTTACTCGATGAGACAGCGATTGGCATGGCAGGTCCGAGTACAGCACTCGGGGACGCCATCGGCTTGGGTATCAACCTCTTCGATAAAAGCGATGCGCCCGCCAAAACGATCATCGCTCTAACGGATGGGAACGACACCAAAAGCCAGGTTCCTCCGACAGAGGCTGCCCGAATCGCGAAAGAAAAGGAGATTCGTGTTCATACGGTTGCCATTGGCGATCCAACGACGGTCGGCGAAGAGAAACTTGATGAGGAGACTTTACGCGCGGTCGCGAAATCCAGTGGTGGATCGTATTTCTTTGCCGGTGACCGACAGCAGCTGGCGGGCATTTACGATCAGTTGGATAAAATCGAAACACGAGAGGTAACCGTTGTTAGCCATCAACCACGCAGCGATCTGTTCTACTGGCCGCTGCTCTTGGCATTGCTGGTTTCCATGTTGAGCAAAGGCTTGTTTTGCTTGATTCCGTCGGGGGTACCGGCGCCTGTTCGATCTCCCAACATTGTTCGTGTCGATCCGGCCACTGGAAAACTTGAGGTCGTGGCATGAACGAACTGATTTCCAATTTCCATTTCATACGCCCCATTGCGTTTCTGCTAGTCCCGATCGCGTTGGGACTTTGGTGGCTATGGCAGCGAACCACTGATCCACTGCGTGGATGGCGAAATCAAATCGAACCCGAACTGCTTGATGCGTTGACCGTCGGCAATTCGGCTGCCGATAGGAATCCTGCACGGTTGTTGCTCGCAACGTGGTTGCTGGCGGTAGTCATGATTGCTGGTCCAACATGGCGATTGGAACCAAGTCCATTCGCCGATGATGCCTCACCTTTGATGATTCTGTTGAAGGCCGACGTCAGCATGCTGCAACCTGATCCGGCTCCATCGCGAATGGAACGGGCTCATTTGAAAATCGCTGATCTCGCCAAGGCCCGGGTGGGAAAGCCACTCGGTTTGATCGCGTACGCAGGTTCGGCGCATCTTGTCTTGCCGCCCACACGCGACACCGAGATTGTTGCCAGTATGGCGAAAGAAATTGGCCCGGAAATCATGCCGGTTGTTGGTGACCGATTGGATTTGGCGATCCTCGAAGCAGCCCGGGTTATTTCGCAAGGCGATTCAGGCGGAAGTATTGTTGTTGTGGCCGATGCTGTCGATACGGCTCCCGATTTGCTTGCCACCATCAAAGAAAACGTCTCCATCCCTATTCAGTTCTTAGCCATTAACGCGCCCAACTCATCCCAAAACGATTCGATCCAACAAGCGGCCGGTCGATTGAAAGCGAGTGTTCACCAAATGGATATCGAGGGCGATGATATCGCCGCCATTGTCCGTCGCGCGGCGAGAGCTCCGATCTCGCAAGTTGGAGAACAAGGCGGTCACTGGCAAGAGATGGGTTACTGGCTGGTGCCTTTGCTTGGCTTGCTTATGCTGACATCGTTTCGCCGCGAAACAACGGGAGAAACAATATGAAGATGCCAATTGTCGTACTGTTGGCGATCTCATGGTCGGGCTGGTGGTTCACGCCTGACCAACAAGGTTGGCGATATTTCCAACGCAATCAGTTCGAGGACGCTGCAACGACGTTCCATGATCCAATGTGGAGTGGAGCCGCCTGGTACCGAGCTGGCGAGTTTAAAAAAGCCTCCCAGCAGTTTGCTCGTCGCGATTCCGCCGAGGCCTATTTTAATCAAGGCAACTCACAATTAATGATCGCGGAGTATGATGCGGCCATCAATTGTTATGACAGAGCATTGGAAAAACGCACGGACTGGCCGGCTGCCATCGAGAACCGCGCCATCGCGGTCGCGCGTGCAAAGGCTCTGGATTTTGAAGGCGGCAACATGACAGGCGGTAAGCTAGGGGCCGACGAGATTGTGTTTGACAACAAGGCTGGCAACAGCGAGCAAACCGAAGAATTCGCTGGGGATGAACCGCTTTCCAATCAGGAAATTCAGGCCCTGTGGTTGCGACGGGTGCAGACAAAGCCTGGCGACTTTTTGCGATCTAAATTTGCATTTCAGAATTCCCAGCGTCAGGAAACGGAATGATGGCGAGCATTCCCCATCGACCTCAATTGGATCGAGCGAGATTTATCTTGAGCTGCTTGTGCTTGCTGCCACTGTGTTTTTCGGGGCTCGTCAACACAGCACAGGCTCAGGTGAAACCGGTCAATGTGCGAGTCCCCAATCAGACGGCGTGGTTGGGGCAGTATGTTCCTTTTTTTGTCGCGTTGAGGGCCAACGGTTCGTTCGACGGCACGGCAAGTTTTGATTTGCCTCAAATCCCCGGGGCGATCGTCATCAAGATCGGAACCCCCGTCGTGTCTTCTGAAGAGATTGACGATGCCGACTGGTTTGTTCAGACTCATGAGTTCGCGGTTTTTTCCCAGAGACCAGGCGTATTAAAGTTCCCTGAGTTCGCAGTGCGGTTTTCCCATCGTGAAGGATTTGTTGGCGAAGCAAGTGACCACCAAGGAATCGTACCCGAGTTCGAGGTTAAGATTCAACGTCCGCCTGGTACGGAGAAAATCGGATTTTTAGTCACCACAGAATCGTATACACTCGAAGAAAATTGGGATCCCGCACCTGGTCCAGCCAAGGTCGGTGACATTTTCAAGCGGACGATCACGCAACGTGCATCGCAACTATCTGGAATGGCATTGTCGCCGGCATCAACCAAAATCCCGGACGGGATTCGTATCTACACCAGCGATGCAGAAACGCAGGACCAGATTCAACGAGGCGATTTTATTGGCAATCGTTCAGAGACGATCACCTATCTGTTGATGGAACCGGGGCAGGTGACGCTTCCAGCAGTGACTTACGTGTGGTGGAATCCAAAATCCAAAGAGCTTCAATCTGAGACTTTGCCGGCTGTTGCATTTGAGGTGGCAGCGGCACCGGTTGAGAATATCGTCGACGAAGCGGCAGCTGCGAATCAACTGCATTGGGGCTGGATTCTGTTTGCCGGGGCAATGCTATTCACGACCGCGGTCATCAGCTTGTACTGGCAAAGCATTCTTGCTTTGCTTCGCGGGTACTCGTTGCGACTGAATCCTCCCGATCGTGTGGCGGCCCGGTCCTTAATGCAAGCGTGCCGCACTAACGAGGTCAACGCTGCACAGAAAGCTTGGCTAATATGGCGCAATACTCAGCCAGCCGGGTTTCAACTCACTACCGAACTGATGTCTGCCGTGAGCGATATGGAAAGCCATCTTTTCAGCAATCGTAAGCAGGGCAATTGGAAAGACGATTGGAAGGGCGATCAGTTAAGTTCCGCTTTTCGAAACCAATCCGCTGCCGAGCCGACGATGGTTAGACTTGCCGGAAGAAGACTGCCGAAACTTAACCCTTAGGCGTGCAGATGACGTGACAACATCCCATCGTCATATTCAAAAACTACCGGTACCTTGCCAGCAGAAAATTCTGAAGCAACCGAACGAAGCTGACCTTTGGCCGTGCCCCTCCTTCAGGCATGATCGCGTAAAACAATTTGACGCGAGACTGAAAGGTACGCCCCGAAAACGCCTTGAATGCCAATTTAGCTTGTTGCCCAAGTTCGAAACCCATCGCAACATTCTGTGGGAAGGAAGCGATCAACGCAGGTCGTTCCGTTGGCCCGAACACAAATTGAGTGCGAATTCACGGACAAAACCGTCTCTCGGGGCTCGTGACATTGTTTAACTTTTCTGCTAAATCTCAAGAAAAATTCGAGCTTTATAGATCTGGTAAGCCTCACGCAAATACGCCTCGGTTAGCCATCAAAGTATTTTATTCGTGGCAGTTTCAATGCCCTGTTATTCAGGCTTTCGATTTGACTTTGAAACGAATTAGCACGGATAAAAAATTGGGCTAAGTTCGCTAGCGGGTTGGCCGAAGCTCTGCAGGCAGCCTATTCTTTTGTTGGCTTCATCCTCGCTGAAAATTATGAATTTGAAAAATTTAAACTTAATCATTTAAGATGACGATACGGTCGAGAGTGCGATCTTTTTTGGAGCTACGTCTTGCCCTACGCAAAAACAATATTCTCGATCATCATTGCGTTCGCGGTTCTCAACGATTGCGGCCTTGTTTGGGGCCAATCGCAGGGTTCGTTCCAACTTGAACCATCGCGAGAGACGCTACGTGAGTTTTCACTTCGAGAGGCTGTTCAGAATGTTGATTTGTTTCAACGGGAACGCGGTTCCGAAGCCTCATCAGAAGCGCTGGAGTTTGAAGAAGGGAATGAGAATTCCGAAGAAATCGAAACGGATCGCGATTCATTTACACCTTCCACGGCGACCGTTCAACCTGGCCGATTCGTTTTTGAATCTGCCTATTCATTCATTGATAATCGCAATGTCGATGAGACTCACAGTTTTCCTGAACTACTGCTCCGCTACGGATTGAGTGAAAATCTGGAATTGAGACTCGGTTGGAATTACGAAATTGGAGGGGCCAGCAGTCCAGTATCCGGTAATGCAACCAGCGTATTCGACGACGAAGCCGGCGAGACTGAAGAAGCGTCTCATTTAACCTACGGAATGAAGCTGAGTCTAAGTGAAGGTAGCGGGCTAATGCCGAAGAGTGCATTCATGCTGCAAGGATTCACACCGACTGCGGGTGAATCGAATCTGACGCAATTGTCAGCGACTCATGTTTTTGGCTGGGAACTGGCGAACGGCTGGGTGTGGGATGTTGCCACCCGGTATGGAACCAGTGGAGACAGTGACGATAGATTTAACACGTGGTCGCCTTCTACTGTGATCAAGGTGCCCATTGGTGAGCGTTGGAAAGCCCACGCCGAATACTTTGGAGTGTTCAGCGACGGTCAAGAAACGGAATCTTCGCAAAATTTCTTTAGCCCTGGTGCGCACTATTTGATTAACGAAAATCTGGAGGTTGGGTTTCGCGTGGGGTGGGGCTTAAATGATCAGTCGCCGAACTCCTTTTCTAATTTTGGGTTCGGCTGGCAATATTGAGCTGAGGTAGCACAGGTGAAATGAAATGTCTGGCTTGCGAATTTCGTCCACAGAACGAAAACAGTTGTCGTCCATGAATAGGTTTACAACCCTCGCCTTCAGGCAAGCCCATCAGGGATAAATGCGATGTCTGGTTGGGAAGCCTTAAGCTCCCGATTCGTCAGTCGCTAGTTTGATGCATGAACCTACTGGTTCAGGGGGTAGGTATTGGTTTCTGTGCTCTCTTTTTCTTCTTCGATTCGGATGAATGTCCATCTCTCATCCGGCCGGGTCCGAAGTGAACGAGCAATCGCGATCAGCGATATTTTGCCATTGCTTGCAATAATTTTCTAAGTCCGTCCGCTTGGCCAGACGAAGCTATTTTGCGATGTAACTACCGTCCATCTGGTTGACGGTTCCGTTAAACTTCGGCGATCGAGTGTGCCGGATCAAGTTTGAACGTTTGATAATCACGACTTATCCGACACGACTCACACAACTTGATTCATGGTTTTGAAGTTGGGTTCAACGCATAATCGAAAGCAGCCGCTGTTAGGCTGGAAAACAAACCTGACAGCGGCTGATAAATCGAATGCGACTCACTTTCTTGCGAAGTCGACGTCGACCATTCTATTGGCATTCTAGCCTTCGTGATTTTGCTCACTCGTCGCTTGACGTTCCTTTTTCATCGGGAGGCGTCAGTCGAACCAGTCCTCGGGTGGCAACATCGTCTTTACCGCGGTGAATCATCATCGTAAGCGTATCCTCGGTGAGATCGTACAATCCCATTTCGGCCACGACAGAAGTATCGTCGACTAAGGAAATCGCAACTCGCTGAGATTCTTTGTCCACCGATCCCTGGATCGGTTTGGGTTCCCCTGTCATTTCATCAATTAGGTTGCCCCGAATGACGCCCTCTTTGCTGAGCGCGAGCTGCAGTGATTTTTCAGGCGTTTTTTGACCGTCGGTCACGATGCCGAAAACTCCCAATGGCATCCAGTCCGCGTCGTCTCCCGCTTCGGAACTTGTTCCCGCATCGTCACCTGTTCCGGCTTCTGCGATGGCGACCGCTTGGTCGTAATACTCTTCCTGAGTTGCAATCGGCTGATCGCCGTCGTAGACGGTTCCATCTTCCACATAGACGGATTCGCCGTAGTCGTAGGAAATGGGAACGCTTTCGCAACCGCAGTAAGTGCTGGCCGAACCCCAAACGGCTGCTGTCCAGATCGCCGCCGTGGTGGCCGCTCTCCAGGCATTCGGATATCGACCATACCAGCCGCTGTTGTAGTATCGACCGTAGCCATGATAGCCGACACGGACTGCCGTGGCCTGTCGCGCTCCAACAACAACGCCGTTGTAGGCTGCCGCGCCACGCCCGTGGACGACAGTGGATCCCCAAGGATTCTGTGCTGCTCGAATCGAACCGCCTCGGGCGTAGGAATTGACGCCATCGGTTGCGCGAACGCCACCCACAGCGCCGCCGCGTTTGTATCCTGATGCCGATTCCGCGACTCCGCCAGCTCCTCGTGCAACGGCAGTGTTCGTACCATCGGTGGCGGCTCGTGCACCTCGCCCGAAGGAAGCGGATCCGCCCGCGGCTCCTTGAATGTCCGTGCGAGAACCGGCGCCGGCAACTTTATTGGTTCCGTCCGATGCCGCTCCGACACCCTTCGTTTTGGTTTTAGAGTTTCCACCAGGACCGGTGACTGTGACCTGTTTTCCAGCACCGGCGTAGCCGACTCCGCCTGATTGCCCAGATCCCGCACCTTTCGTTACTTCGATCGAACCTCCTCGGCGACCCTCGACAGTTTTTGTCTGAGGTCCACTGCCAGAGTTGCTTGCGGTCTGCCTGCGAGCAGCCGAATTGTTGGTCGCCGTTCGGTTTCTAGTCGCCGAACCACCGCTACCGCTCGGCATGTTCAGAAAGTTGTTCAGTTGGTTCGAACTCGGCTGTTTGAAAGCACCTGGGGTTGGTCGACCTTGACTGTTCGAGAAATTTCCAGTGCGGCCAGCGTTTGAAGCGGCAGCCCGTCCTTGACTCCCGCCAAACTGAGAACCGGCCCGTCCTTGGCTCCCGCCAAACTGAGAACCGGCCCGTCCTTGGCTCCCGCCAAACTGAGAACCGCCCGCCCCGCCAAAATTTCCACGCGACATGTTTGATGACCCAGGTCGGTTCATCGAAGAGAAATTTTGCCCGCTCGGACGACTCATTTGTGGGTTGGAAAAGGAGCGATTCGGCGAAGGCATTGAACGGCTCATGGAAGGGCTGCGAGACGCACCCATGCTTCGATTCATGCCGCCGCCACCTCGACTCATGCCGCCTCCTCGACCGCCTCCACGACCCCCTCGCTGGGCCAGAGTATCCTCCGCAAGCAACATTCCAACGGCAATCACCGCAACGATCAAAATTCCGTAAGTTTTCATAAGAAAACGACCTTTATGTTTTTTTGTGTGATTCATTTAGTTGACACGATTCACGGCGACAGCGTTAACGTCGGGCAATCGCTCCTCGCCAAGACTTCGATTTTTCGATTGCCACTTGAAGGTGTCATTGTCGACGTACGTAAATGTGTTGGTTGACTTACCATCACGCCCGTCCGACATTTTAAATTTGTTCTTGACGGTCCATTGGTCCCCCGATCGAGTCCATGATCCATCGCCAAATCCGCCTTCTGAATCAAACACCCAGGATCGAATTTGTTTCCGTTGTGGATCCCAGCCGATGACTTGTGTACCATCCAATTCGACTGCACCGTTGGTCGTCACTTTAAAAGAACGCGTCATGAAGTTTCCATTGCTGGTCCACCGGCAACTCGTTTCAATTATGGTTTGATCATCTTGATCGATCCAGTCACCGATCATCCACTGGAGTTCTTTTAAATGGTCGTGGCTACTGGGCGGCGGGGTAACCTCCGTTTCTCGCAAGCTTTCGAGTTTCCATTGACCGTCTTGTTTGACGTGGATGGATTGGTACGTTGAGGACGACGATTCACCAACGGCATTGACGAGACTGGCTTGGCCTTCTTCCAATGCAACGGTGGGCGTCAGAAAGCGAATCGAGACGTTCGAAACATTGACTTGGCTTTGCTGGTTTTCGTTCAGGAACGATTCCAAGTCTTGTTGAATGGCCGCCTTCCCTTGGAGTCGACTGCCATCGGAATTCACCATTTGACCGGTTTCGCTCCAAAACTCTGCGGCCGCCGCTGCGTCGCCCGTGTTAATTGCGTTTAGATAGCCATCGACGGCTGCGCGAACTTGCGCCTCGTCAGATGACATTCTTCCGGCATCCTGTGCAGAGACGACACTCGCCGATAACGCGACAAATAATAACGGAATGATTTTACGGAAGCTCATAAGTTGCCTTTCAATTGGTTCTGCATCGCGAAGCGGATTGGTCGTCAACCATGGGAAATCGTTGATGCCAAATCGCATCACTCAATTCTTCATACGAAGCCATCCAGCATGTAGGATCGTGCGGTTAATGGTTGAATCATCCGTTGGCCGCCCGAGCAGCTGCCAAAATTCATCATAATCCAAGGAGTGACCGCGAAGACGGTTTAGTTCAAGCCATATCTTTTTATGATACGTCTGATTTCGGTTTCTAAAACAAACGATCGCCAATTTGGCCGTAATTGAGTCGTTTTTGCCCCCTTCTAACTAAATTCTGACTTGTTGCTTCGGCGGTCATCAAACGTCGTTTTTCGGGACAATCCCAAAACCTCAACTGCGTCTCGAGTTTTTGAACACTTCAGCCAGACACCGATGGTTGACCGTCGAACTGTTCAACGACACCACGCAGACAATATCTGCTTTCGAATAGTATTCACCGTTACTGCTGGCGATGAACGGTTGTACATCGAGCAGATTCTCGTGTTCGCGTTGCCGAGAACCGGTTCACAAGGAATTCATGAAAGAACTCACGTTGTCGAAATAGTTTGACGCGCGGATGTTCAGATTAAACCGAATTTTCAGGGACGTAACACGGACGACGAACGATTCAAAACATATCTAACAATCAAACGATCAACGAGCAAACGAATTGCAACCCAATTTCCTTACGACTGAACTACTATGAAGGGGGCGACCGCTTGAGCCCAATTGGGTTGTCCATTTAAGTTTGCTGTTTAGTTTCGAGTTTTTGCAGCATGATTAGCACTCAATTATCTCGGCACACTGAACCAGCACCAATCGGTGTTTCGGCTGTGTCAACGTTTCAGCCGCCGTGGATTTTACCTAACGAGTGGTTCGAAACCATTTCCCGCAAGTTCGTTAAAC
>CAYGUE010000007.1:0-94104 GCA_964352885.1 uncultured Pirellulaceae bacterium | reverse complement strand
GCCACGCAACGGGAGGCGGCCTTTGAATATGCTAGTCATCGGTTGTTCGCACCATGTCGCCGACGCGTCTTTCCGCGAGAGAGTCTCATTCGCGCCCAATCAGGTTTCGGGGTTTCTGGATTCGTTCTACGAGAAGTTTCCCGAGTCCGAAGCGCTGTTGCTTTCGACATGCAATCGAACCGAACTTTATGTTTTGACAGAGCAAGCCGACTCGGTTCCTTCGAAAAAGGATCTGATCGAGCTGCTTTCTTCGAGGCACGGCGTTCCCGTTGCGGAACTCGACTCAGCGCTCTACGCCCATCGAGATAGCGACGCGGTTTCGCATCTATTTACTGTCAGCAGTAGCTTGGACAGCATGGTAGTTGGCGAGTCCCAGATCGTTTCGCAAGTTAAGCAAGCTTACGAAATGGCGATCGATGCGAGGCCCAAATCGCCTCTGATTCATCAAACATTCGACGCGGCGATTCGAGTCGCCAAGCGAGTCTCAACGGAAACAAAGATCCACGAGAACCATGTCAGCGTTCCAAGTGTTGCAATCAACGTTCTGGCGCGGCAGATTTTTGAACGGCTCGACAACAAGGAGATTCTGGTGCTCGGCGCCGGCGAGATGGCGGAAGAGACGCTGACCTACTTGAAGGCCGCCGGAGCCAGTCAAATCACCGTTGCGAATCGAACCGCAGAACGCGCCACTTCTCTCGCGGATCGGTTCGGCGGCCAAACCGCTGCATGGTCAGAGCTTCAAACCCAATTGTCGCTGGCCGATCTTGTGATCAGCACGACCGGAGCAAACGAGCCGATCGTTGACGTGTCCAGCTTTGAACCGGTCATGAAAGCTCGTAAACAAAAGACGCTATTCATTCTCGACCTTGCGATTCCTCGTGACTTTGATGATCGGATCGGGCAACAGTTCGACAATGTATTTCTGTATTCATTGGACGATTTGCAACGCGAATGCGAACGCAACATCAACTCGCGGAAAAACCACTGGCCGAAGGCTCGGAAGATCGTGCAAGACGAAACGGAATCGTTCTTTCGTGACACGCGGCGCCGTGCAAGCGGTTCAACGATCGCCCAGCTCAAAAAACAAGCCAACTCGGTCAAAGATGACGAGCTGAAACGGCTTCTCAACCGACTCGAATCTGTTTCTGACAAAGATCGCGAACAAATTGAAAAGGCGTTCCATCGCGTCGTCAACAAGATTTTGCACCCTCCGCTTGAGTCAATCCGCGAAGAGTCTGCGACGGACGATCCACAGGCCGAGCCCGTTGGTTTATTGGAAGCGATGAAGCGACTATTCCAGTTGGATTAAGAGCGGCTCAGTGGTCTCCACTGAGTTTTCCAAAACACGGTGAGCAACCACCGTGCCACGAACTTCCCTTTGCGATACAATCGCGGTCATGAAAGTGATCTCGCTGCAATCAGGAAGTAACGGCAATTGCTTTTACGTGGAAACGCCCAACGTGCGACTGCTCTTCGATGCCGGCATTAGCGCTCGTCAGGCTCAGGTTCGCCTCGCGCAACATGGTCGCGACATCATGGATGTCGATGCTCTGCTCATCTCTCACGACCACAGCGATCACGCAAAATCGATGGGAGTGTTCCAACGAAAGTTCGACTTTCCGGTCTATCTGACTCGCCGCACGCTGGCCGCGTCTCAACGATATCTAAAGACGGGTAAAATGAACAAAGTCCGCTTCTTCACCGCTGGAAGCACGATTGCGTTTCAGGATGTCGCCGTTCATACGATCCCGACGCCGCACGACAGTGCCGAGGGTGTCGCGTTCGTCATTGAGCATGCCGGCCAGCGAGTCGGCATTCTGACAGATCTTGGCCATGCATTTGATGGTCTGCGTGATGTTTTGCGATCACTCGATGCGGTCATCATCGAAAGCAACTACGATGATGCGATGTTGGAATACGGTCGTTATCCGCAGCAACTTAAGAAACGAATTCGCGGCAAAGGCGGACATCTGTCCAACGAGGACGCGGCGATTTTATTGAAAAATACGGTCGAGGAAACAAAGGACAACTTCCGATTGCAGTGGGCATGTTTGTGCCACCTTTCGGAAGACAATAATTGTCCTGATGTTGCCCGACGAACACACCAGAAACTATTAGGCGACGTCGTCGAAATCCATGTTGCATCTCGCGATGGAGTCAGCGACGTGATGGAAGTAAAATAGATATGCGACTTGAAAACAAAACCTGCGTCATCACAGCAGCAGCCAACGGAATCGGAAAAGCCACCGCGCTAGCGTTCG
Organism: uncultured Pirellulaceae bacterium; assembly: GCA_964352885.1. Taxonomy (GTDB): domain Bacteria; phylum Planctomycetota; class Planctomycetia; order Pirellulales; family Pirellulaceae; genus Mariniblastus. The sequence goes on along the minus strand of CAYGUE010000007.1, from coordinate 91,843 downwards.
CCGAAAACGGCGCCCGCGTCATTGCGACGGACATCAGTGCCGAAGCACTTGCAAAGATCGATCATCCATCGATCACGACGGCAGTGCTTGATGTGCTTGATGGCGAGGCAATCAAAAGGTTTGCCAATGAAAATCCGGAAGTCAACGTGCTGTTCAATTGCGCTGGATTCGTTCACAACGGCACGATTCTCGAATGCGAAGAGTCCGACTGGGATTTTTCGTTCAATCTGAACGTGAAATCGATGTACCACATGTGCCAAGCGTTTCTGCCAAAAATGCTCAAAGTCGGTGGTGGGAGTATTATTAACATGTCCAGTGTCGCATCCAGCGTCAAAGGTATCCCGAATCGATTCGTTTATACGACCACAAAAGCGGCCGTGATCGGTTTGAGCAAATCAATCGCCTCCGATTTCATCGGACAGAATATCCGCTGCAACGCGATTTGCCCGGCCACCGTTGACACTCCGTCTCTCGATGAGCGACTTGCGGCAACCGGCGACTACGAAAAGGCTCGGGCAGAATTCATTGCACGTCAGCCAATCGGACGTATCGGAAAAGCAGAAGAGATCGCTGCCCTGTGCATTTACCTTGCTTCCGACGAATCTTCTTACACTACCGGGGCCATCCACATGATTGATGGCGGCTGGACAACTTGATTTTCCTTTCTTCGAAACAGAGAACATGAAACTTCTTCGATACGGATCACCCGGCTCCGAAAAGCCTGGATTGCTTGACGCTGACGGTAAAATTCGATCGCTCGATGGCGTGATTGACGATCTCTCTGGCGAGGGACTATCGAAAGCCTCGTTTGAAAAGATTGCTGCACTCGATCCGACAACTCTGCCGGAAGTCGACGCTTCGACGCGGCTTGGGCCTTGCGTTGCAGGCGTCGGAAAGTTTCTCTGCATCGGCCTCAACTATAGCGATCATGCGGCAGAGTCCGGCATGGAAGTTCCTGCGGAGCCAGTCGTTTTCATGAAAGCCACCAGCTCCATCTGCGGTCCCAATGACGAAGTGTTGATTCCTCGCAACTCTGAAAAGTCCGACTGGGAAGTCGAACTTGGTGTCGTGATCGGCAAGCACGCGAAATACGTATCGGAATCGGAAGCTCTCGACCATGTTGCTGGTTACTTCGTGGTCAATGACTTGTCGGAACGTGAGTTTCAACTTGAACGCAGCGGCCAATGGGTCAAAGGAAAGAGCTGCGATACGTTTGCGCCGATCGGGCCTTGGTTGGTGACTGCCGACGAAGTCGCCGATCCGCAGAATTTGAGTCTCTGGTTGGAGCTTAACGGCGAGAAAGTCCAGAACGGATCAACGCAGACGATGGTGTTCGGCGTTGCTCATCTCATCAGCTACCTCAGCCAGTTCATGTCGCTGCATCCCGGCGACATCATTTCGACCGGAACACCTCCGGGAGTTGGCCTCGGCATGAAGCCGCCACGCTATCTGGTTCCCGGTGAAACCATGCGATTGGGGATCGATGGGCTTGGCGTGCAGCAGCAAACGACCGCCGCCGATGCGTAAAACGAGTGTTTTTCAAAGTTGGCTTGATCTGCGAAGTTCTCGGACTACTCCCGTAGCCTCGGCATACTTTGACAACTTTGTTGCCGTGGCGATCGAGTAGAAATAGCTGTACCGAAAAAGACCGACGAGCAAATTCACTCGCTTGCGATCTTGCGCTTCGGGCTTGTATTTGGCCATGGCTGGCAGCCACCTACTCCTGAGGAAGATCTTTGCGAATCTCGACCAACATCTCGCAGAGGTTTTGAATCTCGGTGCCACTGAGGCGTGCTGTTTGAACGAGATACTCCAACATCGGCATTGGCTGGCCCTGAAATACGGTGTGCAGCAACTGATCGCTAACTTGTTCGACGCATTCGGCTTCGGAGAAGCGAGAACGGTAAAGGTATCGATTCCCTTTACGTTGAAATTCCAGAATACCCTTTTGAACCAGACGGTGAAGCAGCGTTTTGATCGTTCCTGCAGACCAGTCCGTCTTTTCGCTTAATCGCGAATGAATCCGACTGGAGGTGACCGGTTCGGCCAGCCAGATCTCGTGCATCACGCGCCATTCGGCATCGGAGATGTGTGGTTCTTCGATTGTCGCCATGGGAGAATCCACCTGTCAGACATACCAGCTGAGGAATAGAGAATTCGGCGACCACCGTCAATTGCGTTCGGTGCTGGCACTACCTTGGCTGGTCTTCCAGCCCGGCAATTGAATCGGCGATCCGCCAATCCATCCAGTGACTATCGCGATCACGGAGAGACTTGCCCAGAAAGCCAAGGTGACCGCCACATTTTGTCGACACGAGATTGATGTAATTCGAGAACTCAAAATTCTGATAGATCTCGAATGGCACGATCGGATCGTCTTCGCTGGTCAGGATAATGGTTGGAACAGTAATGTTCTTGAGCAGCGGCCCCGAAGAACACGTGGCGTAGTATTCTCTGGCGCCGGAATAGCCGAGCACGGGAGCAACGAATTCATCATCGAATTGTAAGAGTCGGCTCGGCAACGGATTGAGGCCGTTATCCTTGAGCCCTACTACTTTTCGCCTTCGCAACGCAAGTTGGCTCCTGAGGCGACGCATGAAATAAAGTTCATAGATGCGATTTCCGAACTGCCTGAGGTTCCAAGAAGTGTGCTCAAGATCGACCGGCGGCGAAACCGCGTATAGCGAGTCAACACCGGACGGTGGATTACTCCCCCAGTCGCCGGCTGCCTTAAGAGTAACGTTCGCACCGATAGAGAATCCGATGACACTGATCTTGGACAGCGGGCTATGTCGGTGAACGCAATCGATGACGTCGTCCAAATCAGGGCTGCAACCGCCATGCAAATGCGATCGTGAAATGAGTGTGCTGTCACCAAATCCCCGCATATCGACACGAAACGTACGGATACCGTTTCGCTGCAATTTGTCTGCGCATCGAACGACGTAAGGTGAACTGTGGCAGCCGACCAAGCCGTGCAACAAAATCGCAATTCGGTCGCCCGTGATCCAGTTCTCTGGCTGATCGTCGTGAACAACAAGCCGATCGCCATCGCGAAGATTGACCACGTGTTTGGTCGCACTGTAGGCTTGCTGTTTGCCACGCTTAAAGAACGGCAGGATCGTCTGGACGTGGCGATTGGAAAGCAACGACTCAGGGCGAAAAGGTGGGTACTCGGCGATCAACATGGAGGCTACATAGGAGCGGGTTCTGGGGCCCGAAATGATAACAGATTCCTGTTCTGAGCCGGAACGATTCGCGTCGATCCGGCCGAATAAGTTCGGTTGCTAGATGACTTCACGGCCTTCGAGGAACTCGATTACCTTTGCAACGCAATCAGGGGCGGACATGTTCTCCGTGTCCAGAATCAGATCCGCGTTTTCTGGGGCATCGTACTGGAATGCAGATTCCTGAATTTCATCAGGGCCGCGTTTCTTCGCCGATTCGTTTCTCGATTCGCAAAGCTCTGCAGGAGCCGAAAGGTAAACGACGACAAAATTCTCGGCACCCACTACTTCAGCAGCACGCTTCCGGTCGATCTCGCGTGGCGAAACCAACGAAATCAGGGAGATCTGGCCGGCTCGATTCATCAAGCGGCTGACTTCAGCAACGCGCCGCATGTTTTCGCTACGACCATCGGTAGAGAAATTCAAATCGCGATTGAGCCCCATACGAACGTTTTGACCGTCGAGAACCGAAGCACTTCGCCCCAAATCGAACAGGCTTCGCTCAACGCCATAAGCAGTTGTCGATTTGCCGGCACCTGGAGGACCCGTGAACAGGATCGTGACAGCTTTCTGGCCATAGCGAGCGATTCGCTCTTCCACGGTTACTTTGCTGATCTCGGGAGTCAGTGTTTCGCTCGAAGGAGTTTCGTCCCACCAAGCCCCGGTGTTCTCGCTGGTTCGCTTGTCAAGAATCATTCCTGCGGCCACGGTGCCGTTGGTGATCCGGTCAATAACAATGAAGGCGCCTGTTGATTTGTTGCTGCGATAGCGATCGAAAGCAATCTGTTGACTGAGCTCGATATTGACGCGCCCAATTTGATTCAAGCCCAAAGACGGAGCAGGGCGGCTGTGCATTGTATTGACATCGACTTCGTACTGCAGCGTTTTGATCACGCCGGGGACGGTCTTTGTCGTTTGCTTGAACAGATACTGCTTGCCAGGCACCATCGCTTCGTCAGTCATCCAAACCATCATCGCGTCGAACTTTTGTTCAAGCTTCGGAAGATTCTGCGGTTTGACAATCATGTCGCCACGACTACAGTCAATTTCGTCTTCCATCGTCAGCGTGATCGACATGGGGACGAAGGCTTCCTCGAGGTTCCCATCTTGAGTCACGATCTCTTTGATCTTGCTCTTCTTGCGAGACGGCAATGTCATGATTTCATCGCCGACTCGAACAATGCCCGAAGCGATCGTTCCAGCGAATCCACGGAAATTGATATCCGGACGAATGACCAATTGAACCGGCATTCGGAAATCAGTGTAGTTCCGGTCGGAGCTGATGTTTACTGTTTCCAGAAAATCCATCAACGTCGATCCGTTGTACCACGTCATCTTCTCGCTTCGGTCAACGATGTTGTCACCGAGTAGTGCCGAGATTGGTATGAAGTGCAGATCGGGAATATCCAAACGAGTCGAGAAGTTCAAATAGTCGCGTTTGATTTCTTCGAATCGCTCTTCGCGGTAGTCCACGAGGTCCATTTTATTGACGGCGACAAGGACGTGCTTGATGCCAAGCAATGATGCAATGAAGCTGTGTCGTTTCGTTTGTTCCATGACGCCATGGTCGTCACGGGCATCAATCAGGATGATCGCGAGATCCGCCGTCGAAGCACCCGTGGCCATGTTCCGCGTGTATTGGATATGGCCAGGCGTATCAGCGATGATGAACTTGCGCTTCGCCGTTGAAAAGAAACGATACGCAACATCGATCGTGATGCCCTGCTCACGTTCTTCTTCGAGGCCGTCCATCAGTTCAGCAAGAATCGCCGGGTCGAAACCATCCTCTTTTTCAGCACCGCTGGAGAGCTTTGACGTGTTCTTAATTTTGTCTAATTGATCTTCATAGACCATTTTCGAATCGTAGAGCAGTCGGCCGATGAGGGTACTCTTTCCATCGTCGACGCTGCCGCATGTAAGAAAGCGCATCATCTCTTTTTGCTCATGCTGAGCGAGATATTCGTTGATGTCTTTTTCGATCAGGTCAGATACGTTAGCCATAGCTAGTGTTCAGTGTGAAATTTTCGTGTTCGGAATTTGGCGTATTGCCACGAGATTGAAGTCGCGAAACTGAGTCGCGAGGCGGTGACGATCTAGAAGTAGCCTTCTTCTTTCTTCTTCTGCATTGATCCGCCACCATCATCGTCATTGTCAATCACGCGACCTTGACGCTCAGAAGTTGTCGTCAGAAGCATCTCCTGAATAATATCCGGCAGGGTCACTGCGTCGGATTCAACCGCACCGGTAAGTGGATAACAGCCCAGTGTTCGAAACCGCACCATCTTTTCAACAGGCTTTTCGCCCTCCTTCAGTTTCAACCGATCGTCGTCAACCATGATCAGAACTCCATTCCGTTTGATGCAAGGTCGCATCGCTGAAGAGTAGAGCGGGACGATTGGAATCTTTTCGAGGTGAATGTACTGCCAGACGTCGAGTTCCGTCCAGTTCGATATCGGGAACGCGCGAATGCTCTCACCGGGTTTGATCTTAGAGTTGTAAAGGTTCCACAATTCGGGACGCTGAAACTTTGGAGTCCAGCCGTGATGCTCGTTACGGAAAGAGAACACACGCTCTTTGGCACGAGACTTTTCTTCGTCCCGACGACCACCACCAAAGGCCGCATCGAACTTGTGTTTATTGAGCGCCTGCCTCAAACCCTGCGTCTTCATGACGTCCGTGTGAGCCGGATCGAATGGATCGAGATTGAGAGCCCGACCTTCCTCGTTCACGTGACTGATAACTTCAAGTCCCAAGTCCTTCTTTGTATACTCGTCACGAAACTTGTACATCTCCTGGAACTTCCACGTTGTATCGATATGCATCAACGGGAACGGAGGCTTGGCTGGATAGAACGCTTTCATGGCAAGGTGCACCATGACGGACGAATCTTTTCCGATTGAATAGAGCATGACCGGATTATTGAATTCGGCCGCTACTTCACGGATGACGTGAATGCTCTCAGCTTCGAGTTGTTTCAGGTGAGTCAGCTGGTATGAACTGGACATGTTTAGTGGTCAAAACAGTTGATTGGTAAAATCGGCGAAATCGCCTCGCAATAGCTAAAACATCGGCAGATTTTATCGCTAAAGTGAACGAACATGACCAATATAGCTGGGGCTCGGAAATCCGCATCCGATAAATTTAGCTTGTTTACTTGTGTTAAACTCCCCCCCCTTTGACGCAGATTCTGCATTGTCACACCCCTTTACGAATGCCAGCGATGACACTTTTCTGCAAGGCTGATCAGTTGGTTGATCAAGTCACTCAATCACGAGAGGTGCTACTGGGGTTTGGCGAGATCATCGTGCGTCATAAGCCCTCTGCTGACCGCTGGTCGATCGCAGAGGTAATCGGGCATTTGGTCGATTCTGCCTGCAATAATCACCAAAGATTCATCCGAGCCCAACAAGCTGATTCCTTGGCGTTCCCAAAATACGAACAGAATTTCTGGGTAGCCAGCAACGCCTATTCGTCCGCCGACTGGGAGTCGCTAGTTGAGCTTTGGTACTACTACAACCTGCAATTGGCTCGGGTGATTCGCCAGATCCCCGCAGAGAAACTTTCGAATCTATGCAGGATCGGTGAGTTCGAACCCTGCTCATTGGAATGGCTGGTGACCGATTACGTTGACCACCTTGTTCATCATTTGAAAAAGATTGAAGAACGAGTGGACGGGGAAGCATAAACAGAAGGACGCAAAGGCAGCAAAGAATCAATTGCAAATCTGTCTGCCACGACCAACATTTTCTTTACGTTCTTCGCGACCCTCTGTTCCCTATCGAAACGAATGACACTCAATTCTCCATCAGATCAAACGCTTCGATTACTTTGCGCCGATGCTTTGATCCGAAAACAAGAATCATCAACTGCGTCATGATCTGCCTTTCGTCGCGAGAGAGAAATGACTCACCGCCGCCGACCTGGGCGATTCTCGTGAACGAGTCCATTGGTTTGTCTTGTCGACAGGTTACGGTGCTGACGATGCCTCGCTGCTGATGCCTAAAATCAGAAGCCAGTTTTTGGCAATCTGTGATTTTCCGAGCGTGTGGTGGCGCATCGCCAAAGACCAAAATGACTTTACGAGCCGAACGTCTCCAAGAGTTCTGTCCGATGGCCCAAGCAAGGCCTGCGTCCACCGCCTCAGGTTCATCGCCGCCTCCAGCTGCAGAGATTCCGGATAGAAACGTGACGACCTTGCCCAGCTTGTCGGTGAGTTCCTGGCCCTTCACGATGAACTCGTCGCCAGTGTCCCGATAGGTGCAAACGCTGATCCGTGTGCGAGGGATCAACTTGAACAGCGTGTCTCCAATTCTTTCGATCCTATTTTTGACTTGATCGATTTCTTTCTGCATACTGCCGGTCGAGTCAAAGACGATTGCGATGTCGAGGCCGTCCTTTTTTAGTCGGGATACCATCTTGCCAAAGTCTTCACGTCCTCCGGCGAGAACCGATTCCTGATTGAGCGACTCGATGTTGAATGACAGCGACCCTCCGCTGGCCGGTGCACCGATCGAAATATCAAACTCGTCCATGGCCAGCGGGCTATCGGAAAGCGGCGAAAACAAGCCACTCTCCAACGCGTTTGTGCGGCTATCGTCAATTGGGTTTTCGATTTCGACGTTCTGCAATTTCTCGGTTGGCGTTTGCACCAGCTGTTCGCGAGAAAGTTGCCCGATCAATATTTGATCGCCTTCGCCCATATCGCCGTCGGAAAAGTCTCCCCAAGGAATCAACGCGAGCGGGATCAGCGCCAGAATGTGTATGAGCAATGCACTTAAAAGTGAAAGTGAAGTTTCCATCACGTGGCTTGGCGGATCGAGACGTCGCTCTCTGGCACCGTACTGCAATCGCGATTTGGGCAGCATGACGGTGCCCTTGCAATTCGGACACTTCCCTCGCTTCCCCAGCTGATCAGCTGTGATCGAAAAAGATTCGCCGCAATGGATGCAATAAATGTTCACGAATGTATTATCGCACGCTTTGCATCAATGAAACCGGAATTTTTCACGACGACGGGCGAACAAAAGAGTTTGTGTCACATCCATCGGTATCGTCACGCCCACGCATCGCGAAAAATCCGGACTAAGCTCAGCGAACTTTCTCGACTGCAGAGAATTCTGCCCACACCGGCATGTGTTCGGAAATCGCCATCGCGTCTTGAAATCCTAAGTTGTAGACTTTCAGGAAATCGATCACGCCGCCGTTGCCAGTGAATTCAAGGGTTGCCATCTGATTGAAGACCAGATTGTCGTATTGGGCATCGTTCATCGTGTTGGTTGCCTGATCCGAGACGACCCAAGTCATGCCGTATCGCTGCTGGGCAGCCTTCAAGGCTCTGTTGCCCGATTTGAAATCGCCAACAAAGATCACGTCATCTTCGCCGCGTCCATCACGCCGAATCGCATCGTAAAGATCTCCAAGGTAGGCGATCTCGTTGCCTGGATATTTTCGATCGAGCTGAATGTTCGCGACCGTAAACGTGAAGGCCTCGTTTGACCGAGCCTTGCGAGTTCGAAACCAACCAACCAACGGCTCACGAATCAAAACGTTATCGGGATCGGCAACCGTGTAGGTGTGTCCCAATTCCAGAGCCAAAGTCGCTGTGTTGTAGAGGAAAGCATACTGAGGCTCGTTGCGCGCAACTCGCACGTGGTCGCTGGCATGTTTGTATACCGACTGGCCGTTGGATTGCCGTGCGATTTCAGCGGTCAACTCGTCCAACCATCCGGGGCGATGTCCGTCGACTTCCTGAAACGCGATCAGGTCATGTCGCCGACAAATGTCAGCGATAACTCCTGTCGCCAAAGTCGGATTCGGATGACGTTTCGAGCCGGCAAGTTTAAAAGACACGATGCGAATTCGATCTGAACTTAAAGTGCTCCTAGCCGAAGCTTGTAAGTTCCGATCTGAGCTCAGGACAGGTCGCGAATCGCTTGCCTGACGAAAAACGCTGTTCTGGTTCCCGGCTTGAGGGGAGTACGCTTGGCCAGAGCCGTTCACCGGAAGTTTCTGTTTGAAGAACGCTACAATACCACCAGCTTGCTCGATTCGATCATGATTGATCAATATCCAGCTGCCACCGACAACGATGACTGCCAACAGAATGGTTGTCCTAAATTTATTCATGTCCATTGCCACGTGAAAGAACCTTGTCTTTTTCGTATCGGCATTGGGGCACGTTAGATACTGCAGTGTCTGAATTATGCCGGTTTTGCCTTCGCGGTTTTCGGCATAACCGTTCAAGTTGGTCACGGTTGCTGCAAGCGGCCTCCTCAGTTCGCCGACTTCAGTTTCTGACGGATCAACTTCAGACGCTCAGCAAGCTTTTCCTCAAAGCCTCGATCCACTGGTTGATAGTACTCGCGGTCGACGCCTAAGTAGTCCTGAGCTGAAACACCATCCACTTCGTTGTGAGAGTACTGATAGCCAACGCCATGCCCAAGTTCCTCTGCAGAACCAAAATGGCTGTCGCGAAGATGTCGGGGTACCGGAAGGATTCGGTTCTCTTTGACGTCTTTTCGAGCGAGGCTAATTGCCGACGTCGCAGCATTTGATTTCGGCGCGCAGGCCATGTACGTCACAGTTTGTGACAAGGTTAGCTGACATTCCGGAAGACCAATTTGCTCACAGGCTTGTGAGCACGCAACCGCCAGCGGCAATGCATGCGGGTCCGCGTTGCCAATGTCCTCGCTGGCAAGGATGATCAGTCGCCGACAAATAAAACGAACGTCTTCGCCACCTTCGAGCATGCGAGCCAACCAGTACAAACCTGCGTCGGGGTCACTTCCGCGAATACTTTTGATCAGTGCACTGGCGCAGTCGTAGTGCTCGTCGCCGGTCGGGTCGTACTGAACAGCTCGCGTCCCCATCGCTGAGGCAACATCTTCCTTCGTGAGTAGCCCTGTTTCCAACGAAATGGCCGCCGTCTCAAGGATGGAAAGTGCTTTACGGGCATCCCCGTCACAGACGTTGCAAAGGAAGGCCATTGACTCTTCATCCAGCGAAACATTTTGTTCGCCAAGGCCACGTTCTTTGTCGGCAATTGCGCGCCGCAAAAGCGATTCGATATCTTCCGGCGACAGTGGTTCAAATTGGAAAACCTGACTGCGACTGACGAGGGCTCCGTTGACCGCGAAAAACGGATTCGACGTGGTGGCGCCAATCAGCGTGACAACTCCATCTTCCACATCGGCCAGCATCGCATCCTGCTGGGAACGATTGAAGCGATGAATTTCGTCAATAAACAGAAGCGTTCCTCCCTGTCCTGTCGCTAGGTCATCGCGGGCTTGAGCAAGGACTTCTCGTAAGTCTTTGACGCCGTGCAGAATTGCTGACAACTGTGCGAACTTTCGTTTCGTCATGCTGGCAAGAATTCGAGCCAAGGTCGTCTTTCCAGTGCCCGGCGGACCGAAAAAAAGAATGGAACCAATGCGGTCTGCCTCCACCAGTTTCCGCAGCAATTTCCCCGGTCCGAGAAAATGCTGCTGGCCAGTGAACTCTTCCAAAGTTCTCGGCCGCATTCTTGCCGCGAGTGGCTTGGCGGCATCAATATTGGCTCGTTCTGATTTTTCAAAAAGTGACATGAAGCGTTGCCAAAATATGGAGGGGATTCGAGCGAGATAACGTGGAAACTCAATTGTAGGGTTAGCCCTACGCATTGAGAGTCAAACAAGTCCATTCAAGGGATGCGTGTAGCGATGAAGCAAAATGATCATTTTTCATTATGCACCTAATAATTGCTAATTAAAATCAGTTCTTCATTCGTATCGAGATGCACACTTTTAACATTAATTCAGATGCCAAACACAACCCGGAACCGCACATCACGTTGCGTTATGGCGAGAATATCTCGCAACGGTGAAAAGCACCAAGAAAACTTCACGCTCAGAGAGTACAAAAGTTGGAAGGCCGCAGAAGCCGCCGCCGAAGAATGGGTGTCGCAGACGAAGAAAAAATTGCCGCCGCCAGCAGGGCGAAAAGATCGTATGACCAAGCGGAATTCTTCAGGTATCGTTGGCGTTTGGGCTTTTCTGGACGATTCGAAAACCAATACCTATTGTCGCTGGTACGCTCGTTGGCCCGGTTGTCCCAACCGCGGTGGAGTCAGTTTTTCAGCCGATCGTCTCGGTGACGATGATGCTTTCGCCTGTGCCTACCTTGCACGGATCAATGAGACAGTTGATCGCGAATGGATATTCAAAAAACTTGGCTCTTTCAAGAAAACCAAGAAGTACAAGGAAGTCCTTAAGCAGAAGTCGATTAACTTCGCATAACGCCCGGCCTATAATGATGGCATGAGACATCTCAAACTCATCGCCATTTCGACAACGATCGTCGCGGCACTTCTTGTCTTTCCAAACCGCATTCCGGAATTTGCAGGACTGTGGCTGGCATGGTGCACCTACCGACTCACTCGCAGAAACTCGATTCGCCTTGAGTTGCTGGCGATTCCAGTTTGGCTGTTGATCAAATGGCCCGAACCAACCCTGTCGCTTGGCCTTTTCGCCATGGTCGTTTTGATTCTAGGCATGAAATCTTTATGCCCGAAAAATTGGGTGATGCCCCTGTGCGCTATTTGGTTGTCTTGGACGCTGTGGCTCGTTCAACATCACGCGGGAACGCATGGAACTCAAGCAACAGACAACCCAACTGGCCCCATTGTTTGTCTCGGAGACAGCTTAACGGACTATGGCTATCCACAAGAACTGGAGAAACGAATTGAGCAACCGGTTGCTGATTTCGGCTTCGATGGTTACACAACAAAAGATGGCCTGAAGTTGGCTCCAGAGATCGTCGCCTTAAAACCCTGTACTGTCTTCATTGAACTTGGAGGTCATGACTTCAAGAATGGCGATTCTCGATCAGCAACAGGAGACAATCTGCGTCTGATGATCGAGGCCTTTCGTGAAAGCGGTGCGAAAGTTGTACTCGTCGAGATCCCTCGGGGCTTCATCAACGATCCATGGTTCGGGTTCGAACGTCAACTGGCGCGAGCATACGATTTGGATCTTGTTCCCGACACGATGATTCGACGACTCGTCTTTTGGAGTCCAATCATCCCACCCGGAAGTTTCGTCGCTCCGTCAAAACAGCTCAGCAAGGATGGCCTTCATCCAAACGAACATGGAAATCGCATGATGGCAGAAACGGTGGTAAGCTACGTTCTTAATCGGTAGCCTGCCTCCGATTTCATTCGGTCAGCCTTTACTGGGCTTCCAGCTTTGCGGCGTGCTCGACCCAAGCTTCTTGCAACTTAAAGACGGCAGCAGCCAAAGCTCCACCGATCATTGGACCAGCGATGTAGAGCACGATGTTGGCAAGTGAACCAAGATCACCACCAATCGTACCACGGATGATGTTGGGGCCAACGCCAACGGCAGGATTAAAGGCACCGCCCGAAATGCCACCTCCAGCGAATGCAGCAACGACCACAGTGAATCCGATAGCTAAGCCGTAGAATGAATTGCCCTTGGTGCCAGAAGACGTGGCCGTATTGAGAACGACCAAAGCCAGTGCGAACGTGAACAGGATTTCAATGACCCAAGGACCAAGCGTTTGCATCGAATGCGGTGCACCTGGAGCCACGTTAGCATAAACGCTCATCGCATCTTCACCGACAACGGGTAGGACAATGCTGGCAAGGAATGCGGCAACACAGGCGCCAGCGACTTGCGCAATCCAGTAGGGAACAACATCTACCCAACCACATGCGCCACGAAGAAAACAGGCCAAAGTAACCGCTGGATTAAAGTGGCCGCCTGAAATATGGCCGCCCATGTAAACCATGATCATCAGCGTGCAACCGATCGCAATCGGAGCCACGATCCCGGTGTGGACAGTGCCCTGTGTTGTCATCAGACAGATGACAAACACGAGAAAAAACGTACCGATAAATTCAGTTAAGTACTTGGCAAAGACCATTGGCGGCAACTCGCATTTGGGTGTGGAGAGGTGAAAGCAATGAGGCCGTTTAGCCGGACACTCATGTACACTCTACAACACGCAATTGTAGTGCCCAACCACCTTGAATGCGTGCTAACCGATGTTTGTTTACTACTCGTTCCCGAAAAAAATGCCATGCCACTCAGAATGAGACTCAATGCGGGTTTTGAGAGTTCAAGTTAACGCGTGACGACAAACGTGACCAGCATCACGGCCCAAACCACATCCAGAAAGTGCCAGTAGCTGGCACAGTTATCAACGGTCCAATGACGTTCGTGGTCGTACTGCTCCCGATACGCGTTGTTAATCACAAAGCCCAGAAAGATCATACCGCCAATGACATGGAGCGCATGAATGAAAGAGAGTGTAAAACTCATTCCATAGACCTTCATCGATCCGTCACCCTTGCTGAAGTGCTCGCCCAGCAAATGAGCCATGCCAAAAGCTTGAGCGATGACGAATACGGTCGCAGCAACAGCACCAACGACCAGGAAAAATCGAAACTCTTCCTGACGTTCACGGCGAACCATGAAGCACGCTCTGTGCAAGGCAAAGCTGACCACCACAAGAAGAATGGTGCTCAACCAAAAAGAAATGGGAAGCTGCAGTGGCGTATAAGCTTCCGGCCCTATTGTTGCGATCGAGTTCGGAATCGCATTGGGAATCGGGTTGAATGCCTGATCGCGAATGATCAGATAAGTGACCAGGCTTCCCAAGAAGAACATTCCCAGTGAAGCAAGAAACAGGAAGAAAGCGAGCTTCGCTTGGTAGAGTTTTTGGCGAGCAGGAATCAGGTTGATTGATTGCTTCAACATATTCCGGCCCTCAACTGGTACATCAAATTACTCGGCAGGATTCAAAGGCGCAGCTTTCGCTGGTTCCTCAGCTCTTGGGAAAAGGTCAATGGATTCCTGATTCTCTCCTGTATCGAGCAATGTTACACCGATAAACAGTGCAACGAAAAGCAACGAGGAGAAAAAGAACAGAACGTTGAATCCTTTGTCCCACCACATGTGCATGAAAAACGCACAAACCAACGCAGCTTTGGCAGTCGCGATCAACATGGCCACGCCAAATGCGAACTGAGCAAGCTCAATGTTCGACGTCACCAGCGTCAGTATCGTCAGAAAAACCAACGCCACGAAAACGCCAACCAACAAAGGCAAAGGTGCTGGATGGTTGAATGGAGGATGATTGCTGTTGTGTGAGCCAGCCATGATATTTCAGTGCAAAAGTTGGTGATTCAGGTGTTCGAAAGCGTCCCGGCAGGCGCTTAGTCAATCAAATACAACAGGGGGAACAGGTAGATCCAAATGAGGTCAACCAGGTGCCAGTACAGACCCACATAGTCCACTGGCCCAAAGTAGTCCGGTCGCCAGTTCAATGCGAGACTACGCCAAAAAATCCAAGCCAAAGCAACGATTCCGCCGATGATGTGGATCGCATGCAGGCCCGTCATACAGTAGTAAATACTGAAGAAAGTTCCAATATCGCGATGCATGGGGTCTTCGGCTGCTCCGTGACCGCTGCCCGGAGCATGATCTTCTCCGCCAGCATGATCTTCTCCGTCAGCGTGATCGTCGCCCGTATGATTGTCGTCCGCGTGATCGTGGTCGCCATGCTCTTCCTCTTCCTGGACTGTCAACGCTTGCAGGACCAACGGCGAAGCAGCAATCTCACGTCCAGCGTGAGCATCCTCTTTAGCCGTTAAAGCCATGAAGCCAAGGCCAACGATCGCACCAAGGAAGTAGCCACCAACCGTGATCGCCATGCCGCCGAAGAACTTTGAAAGCAAATCTTTCTCAGTCAGTTTCGACAAAATGGAAGCTCCAAGGAAGCCAGCCATCAGCAACGCCGGAATCACGCTCAGCTTGATCAGGTACGGTGAAATGCCTTCCGGATGATGCTCGGCGTAATCGAACGAGCCACGAACAAAAATTCCGAGATCCCATTTGTGGCTGTATTCGACAGCTTTAACACCCAGGAACATCGCCGCACAAACCATCGTGATCAGCGTGTAAATGGCGCACTTTTTGTTGTCACCGTTTTGAGCCGCATGAACGCCCAACGCCATTGTCAGACTGCTAAAGAGCAGAACAATGGTGTTCATCGCACCGAGATTTTTGTCCAGGAAGTGGTGTGCCTGTTGAAAAATCTCTGGGTGATTAATTCGGTAAAGCGTATAAGCTACGAACAGTCCGCTGAAGAACAGAATTTCTGTTAACAGGAAAATCCAGATTCCGAGCTTGCCCGAATCGAACTGCTGTTCGGCAGATTCGAAATGGTGAGCAATAAACGGATCGTGGTGGTGATCGTCGTGTTCGAGGATGTTATCAGGATCAGCTACGGCCATGAGAGGCTCCGTGGCAGTTGGCAAATTGTGTCAGTAAAAATCGTGGTTGTGGCTTCCAGCCGCAATCATTTGTGTCGCGACAACGGCTTCAGCCGTCATCAGACCTACTTTCCCGCTCAGTGATGAGCGGGCTGCTTTCGAGGTGGCACCTTCGCAGGATCAGCCAACTCTCGAGGAATATACGTATCAAGCGTCTCATCGTAGACCTGCGATTCGAAATCGTACGGGTCAGTCATAATTGGCTTGTGAATAAAGTTGTGGAAATCTGGAGGCGAGCTAGATTGCCATTCCAGAGACGCTGCGCGAAACGGGTTCGAACTACATCGCGGTCCGCGGAAGGCCGCGTAAGCCAAAACGCAGAAGCTGATCACGATTCCAATGCCCAGAACGAAAGCACCAATCGTTGACCACTGGTGAAAAATCTGGAATTCGGGATCGTAAGAAGCGTATCGTCGCGGCATACCACGTGAACCCATAACAAACTGCGGGAAGAACGTCAGATTGAACCCGAAGAAAACCAGCAGACAACCAACGCGACCCATGAAGTCGTTGTACATGCGACCGAACATCTTTGGCCACCAGTGGAACAGGCCGCCAAGGAAAGCAGTCAACGTTCCGCCCACCATCACAAAGTGGAAGTGAGCAACAACGAAGTAAGTATCGTGAAGGTGAATGTCAACCGAAAGTGTTCCAAGGAACAAGCCGGTCAAGCCACCGATGCCGAACAGGAAGATGAAACTCAATGCGTAACACATTGGTGTGTTCAGCAGGATCGAGCCCTTGTACAGCGTCGCCAACCAGTTGAATACTTTTACTGCCGATGGTATCGCAACCGTGAACGTGATGGCACTGAAGATCAACGTCACAACAGGCGACTGTCCGCTGGTGAACATGTGGTGTCCCCAAACCAAGAAGCCCAACAACGCGATCGCAACGCTGGAGAAAGCAATGAACGAGTATCCGAAAATTCTCTTCTGGCTATAAACCGAAATCAGCTCACTGATGATGCCCATGGCAGGCAAGATCATGATGTAAACCGCAGGGTGTGAATAGAACCAGAAAAAGTGCTGGAACAGAACCGGGTCACCACCGTAGGTCGGATCGAAGATACCGATGTGCATCGTTCGTTCCGCGATCAGCAGCAACAGCGTGATTCCAAGAACGGGCGTCGCCAGCACCTGAATGATTGATGTCGCATAGAGTGACCACAGGAACAGTGGCAATTTGAACCAAGTTTGGCCCGGTGCACGCATCGTGTTGATCGTGACCAGGAAGTTAAGACCGGTGAAAATCGAACTGAAACCTAGGACGAACGCCCCGAAAGTCGCAAAGATCACCGCGGTCGATGTGTCGATACTGTATGGCGTGTAAAAGGTCCAACCGGTGTCCAACCCTCGACCGGAAAGGATGGCTGCAAACAGGCAACCGGTGCCGATGATCCACAAGTAAAAGCTGCAAAGGTTCATTCTCGGGAAGGCAACGTCCTTTGCACCGAGCATCATTGGCAACACGAAGTTACCGAGAGCCGCAGGAACACTTGGGATGATGAACGAGAACACCATGATCGCCCCGTGCAGGGTAAACATCTGGTTGTACATGTCGTCCGTCAGAAATCCGCCTTCAAAGAAGAACAGATGCGAACGCAGCACCAACGCAAATACACCGGCGAGCAACAGAGCAGCGGTAACGCCGATCAGGTACATCAACCCAATGCGCTTATGATCGAGCGTGAAAGCCCAAGACTTCCAACCCTTGGTGTGATTGAGATAGTTCGTCGACGGTGTGTCGAAGATCTTGTTTCTAATTTCTGCGGATGCCATGATTGCTACCTATGTTCCTGAGAACGCTGTTGTGTGAACAGTGTTCAAAATCTGAACGGTAAATTGTGTGGTCTAACGTGGAACGGCGGTCTCCGCCGTTTTGGCTGGAACACGGTGGAGACCACCGTGCTACTTTGTCTAAGTTGTTGAATCTTCTGTTTCAGCTTCAGCGGGTGTTTCCGCGTCTTCTTTTTTGACTTCACCTTCTGGCTCGTTAGAAACAGAAGCTGGATCGTCAAGATATTGAAGGAAGGCGATGACCTGATCCACATCTTCCTGAGTCAGTTTGCCTTTGAACGAGTTCATTTTTGAAACAGGTCCGTAGCCTTCAACAATGTGCATACCCGGTTCCCAGATCGAATTGAGGATATAGTCTCGATCGATCTTGATCTTCTGACCGCCCATCAGCGTTTCTTCGCCCTTCGCCCAAAGGTTGCCGAAAGCTGGACCCGTACCGGCTTCGTCGGTGCGACTGTGGCAACCAGAGCAGTTGATCTTGTAGATCCGCTCACCGTTCTGCCAAGCAGGAAACTCTGCTTCAATCCATTGCGTATCTGCTTTGCGACGTTCATCATTGGCATGGACAGTCACCATGGTTCGCATCTTTGAGTGCTTCTGGCCACAGTACTCGGTACATGCTAGACGGTACTCACCTTCTGTGTTTGGCGTCAAATACGCGTAGGTATACCGCCCAGGCACGATGTCGACTTTCTGACGAAACGCCGCGATGAACATACTGTGAAGCACATCCGTTGATTGCATGACCAGCTTTGTTGGGCGACCATTCACGAGGTGCAACTCCGATGAGCTGTCACCATCGGGATAAGTGAACTTCCAGTTCCAACGTGATGCCGTGACCTGAATCTCTTCAGCGTCATCGCGAGGAATTCGCATATTGAAGAAGCCTTCGGCTCCGTACCAGAACATCACGACCAAGAGAATACTTGGCCCAACCGACCAAGCAATTTCAAGGTTCGTGTTGTGCGATGGACTCGGCATCGTCTCCATGTTGCCGTCCTTGCGACGGTACTTGATGCAGAAGTAGATCATCGCGCCGACAATGGCAGCGAAGAATACCAACGAGATCCAAAAAATGTACATGTACAACCAGTCCACGTTCGGCGCGAAGTCCGATGCCGCTTCCGGGAACCAGTACTCGGACGAGTACCATCCGGCGGTACCTTCCGGGCGCTCAATCGCGTGAGCTGGAACAGATGTCCCAGCATTCTGTTCGCTGACGATTTTTGCAATATCTTCGTTGGTTTGTGCAATGAGTGTTGGCATGTACCAGTTCATTATTCGCTCGTAGATGACAAAAGGATGTCGTGTTCAGTTTCTAAATCAGTGAGTTCAGGCTTTGCGTTGATGTCGCTGCCACTTCCTTTGCGGAAGAACCAGTAAGGCACCAAGCCGACGATCAATCCGACCACGGTCAGCAAGCCGCCGATTCGCATGATCGCCATCGCCTCAAACGTGTATTTTCCTCGCGACTCGTCATAGACGAAACAACCGAGAGCATAGGACGCCCAGTCAAACGCCGAACCACCGATCTTTCCTTCGGAAGTTTCGATCAGAGCCTTTTCGATCGTGTCCGGTTCGTAATTCAAACCTGGAATGTATCGAACAATCTTGCCGCCCGGAGAAACTAGAATAAACACAGGAGGGTGTGAGTAAAGCTTCTGCGACGGAACGTACTTGTATTTGAATCCACAAAGATCAGCCAAGTATTCGATAGCTGGTTCTTCGCCAGTCAGGAAGTGAAAGCCGTCGACGCTTTCACCTTGGTTGTACATGTGGACGTATTTGTCTTTTTGCTCGCGTGCCCTGGACGTCTGCTCGAGCGGATCGATGCTAACAGAGACCATGTCGAAGTCGACGCCGACTTTGAACTTAACCTTGGCCAATGCCTTGACCATGTTCTCCAACTGCACGCTGCAAAGTTTTGGACAGTTGGAATAGTTGAAAGAAAGCATCAGTGGCTTGTCGCCGAAATAGTCACCGATTTTCACGAAGCGGTTATCATGATCATGGAATTGGATATCCGGATCGATCATCGTTCCGATGTTGGGCTCTACGCCCGTGCCTTGAGTTGCACGAGGAACGTTATTGATGCCGAGAGGATCCTTGTCCTCAATCGCCGGGTCGTCGGCGAAGACCTTCATGGGCGATCCGCAAACGCAAAGCAACAACGCCGCAGAAAGCATTGCCTTCGCGAATCGTGTCGAATTGGATTGAGTGATGAGGTATCGCATTTGTTTGTTTATTCTTAGTCTTTGTTTCTAACCGCGTTCGTTCGGCTATTGCAAAATACCTGCGGCGAAAAGCCACAGCCACCGTCTTTAGTGGCTACCGTATTTCTCGAGGACTTTCTTGCTGGCATCTTCGATCGAGATCGTGCCTTCGCCGCCTTCGAGTGCCTTCTTTTGCTTGGCAATTTCGATGTTTGCTGGCGAATCAACGACCTGACCCTGTCGCTTTGCTTCAAAACTCGAGGTCATCGCGTTAAGCAGTCCTTTGACGAACAGGAATGAGAGCAAAGTACAAATAACCGCAATCGCCCCGTAGTACAAAACTATTGAAACGGGAATATCGTCGTATCGATTCTTACGATGCTCACCGGAAGAGTGGTCATTCGCGTGATCGTTGGTTGCGTGAGCTGTTTCAGTCATGATTTTAGTCAGTTAAATGTTGCATGCCGGAGGCATAGGCTTCCAGCCTGTGAACGGCATGAACACAGGCTCGAAGCCTATGCCACCTCTTGTTTCATTAGTGAACTTCGTAGTTCAACGCCTCACCCAACCGGGGATCCTGTAGCGTTACCAGTGGTTTGTCTCGTGTGACCAAGAAGAATATTCCTAGGAACAATCCGATGATTCCGACGGTGCAAGCTAGGTCAGCAAGAATCGTCATGAATCCGAATGAGATGTCGCCGCCCGCGCGAGCGTACTGTGGCATCACCAACCAGTACAAATCGATCCAGTGCATTGTCAGCAAGTAAATCGCAGCGATGAACATCAGGTTTTTGTTTCTTCGCATCGTCCGTCCCATCATGAACAGGAACGGAACGAAAAGGTGGCCGACCAGCAAAATGATTGAGAGAATTCCCCATCCATTTTCCAAGTCCATTCGGTACTCATACCAGAAAGTCTCTTCCGGAATATTGGCGTACCAGATCAGCATGAATTGGCTGAACGCGATGTAGCCCCAGAACACGACGAAGCCAAACATCAGTTTGCCCATATCGTGGTAATGCTCGGTTGTAACTTCGTCAGTGATGCGACCGCTGCGTTGTAGGAACAGCGATGTCAGGGTGATCAAAGCGAGCGAACTGAGCACGCTGCCAGCAAAGAAGTAAACCGGGAACATCGTGCTGAACCAAAGTGGTTCCAGCGACATCAGCAAGTCCATTGAGCTGAACACAATCGACCCAGCAAAGACAATCATTGCCGGAGCTGAGAATGCCTGCATCCAACTTGTTAGTTTCTTGTCACCGGTCTTATCCTGCTTGAGCGAGGTTCTCAGGAAGAACGTCGCCATGGCTCCCCAAATGCAGAAGTACACAACCCAACGAAGGGCAAAAAATCCCTTATTTAGGTAGATCGCTTTGAGCTGTTCTAGCGGAGGATGTTCACTGGCTGGCAATTCGCGAATTGCTTCTTGAACTGCTGGTTCATGCGCTGACCAGCCCGCCTGATTCCAAATGTAGAGGCCGTCGCTGGACATCAGCAATGGTATCAAAATTGGCAGGAACAGAATCGCCAGCGGCACGATGCATTGTGCATAGAGTTCCGCGATACGACGCAGCGTTACGTTCCATCCAGCTCGTGTCAGATGCGAGATCGTCACGAAGAACAGCGAACCGATGCACAGCGTCAGGACGAAGGCAAAGTTCACCAGGTAGATGTAGGAAAATCGTTGGAGCGAAAACTGAGACAGGACAAACGTGAGTCCGATTCCGATCGCGCCTAAAATCAGCGCAACGGGAATCAATTTCACGTGGGCCCCGCCAAGGTCCACGATCGGCGACGTGATTTTCGCTGGACGTGTTTCGTGCATTTCAGTTGGCTTGTAATTGGTGAGTGTTGATTCGTTTGTTTTTGTGCTGTGGCTTTGGTTTTTTGGCCGCAGCATTGTCAGTCACTGGGGCGAGACGCCCCAGCCACTACTCGTTACTTTTCTATTTCCGCCGCGTCCAATTCAGGTGCGGCTTCTTCTGCAGCTGCGTCCGCAGCTACCACTTCAGCACCCGGTGGTGTAATTCCGGTCTCTTGCAGGGCCTTCACGTACGCCACAATCGCCCAACGATCTGCGACAGGAATTTGATCTTTGTAAGGGCCCATGGTGTTTCGCCCATTCGAGATCGTGTCGAAAATTCGTCCGGTAGGATTCTTCTCCGCGTCATTGACTGTCGGATCATGCAGCGACTTGGCCGCCGTCCACAAAGCCTGTCCATTCGCATTCAATGCAACCGCTCGTTGATTAACGAGGCCATCACCGTTTCCTGCGTAACCATGGCAAACAGAGCAATAAATATTGAAACGCTCTTTTCCACGAGCGAGTATCGTTTCGTTGACTTTGAATCCTTCCGGAAACCCGGCAATCCATTGAGCAAGATTTTCTTCATCCTGCGGGCCCGTTGAAGCCAACATGCTCGTCTTCATGCCGACCGTCATTGCAGAGTTGGCGAATTCTTTTTTGATACCGCGGAACATTTCAGAATCAGTTTCCAGCGACCCGAATCGGACTGAACCTTCTACTGGCTGACGCATTGCCCGGCGATTCGTGAACAGGTACTCAGGGTTGTCTTGCTCTGCAACGTTAGGGCTCAATACCTGAGTCTTGAATTTGTGCTGCCAGTCCATATCGGGGACCACGTGCAGGCGTGGCTGACGATTGGTCGCGCCATAAGCACTGAAGATCGCAACCGGCGGAATCAACAGCAACAAGGCACCAATCAAAGCCAGCGGAGCCATCCATGAAGGTAGCTTCGTGTCCGTCAGGTCTTGATTGACTTCCTCAATCGCAACGGCACCCCATTGGTTCAGTTGTGACTCAGAGTCCGTTTTACTGAACAAATCATCCTTTGCTTCGAGCAATAGGAAGAACTTGTCGTTGGTAACTCGTTTGAATCGTGAAACGCGGTGCAGTGGATTTGAAAGGCGCGGTAATCGGTTGATGATCCACATGCCAAAGAATGTTGCGAACGCACTCGAGAGAACGATGATCTCGAATGTGACCGGAATGTTTGCCGGAAGGCTGAAGTGAGGCTTGCCGCCGATAAGAAACTGATAGCCGGGAAAGACCGGAGCTTGCTCCGTTGAAACGCCCCCTATTTCGCCTCCGTTGGTGTAAAACTGCATCCCGAGCCCAACAACGACCGCGCCAAGTCCGACCGCCAGAACGATGAACGGCAGGAAGGATCGCTTGATGCCAAGTGCCGGATCGATTCCGTGAACCGGAAACGGTGTGAAGGCATCCATCTTCTTATAGCCGGCTTCGCGTGCGTTATTGCAGGCGGCCAACAGCGAAGTCGGATCATCAAACTGAGCCAAAAGGCCGACCAGTTCTTTGTCGCTGGAGTTGTTAGTTTCGTTAGCCATATCGTTTGCCAAAAAAGTTGTGGCGAGTGTGTTGTTAAGTTTGTTGGCAGCCAAAGCTGCACTTCGGACTAATGATTGCCGTCTTCGATCGGCAAAATGCTCTTAATTTCTGCCATCGCTATGACTGGCAGGAATCGACAGAACAGCAGGAACAGCGTGAAGAACAATCCAAAGCTGCCCACCAGCATGCTGATGTCGACCCAAGTTGGATAGAAGTAAGCCCAACTCGATGGAACAAAGTCACGTGACAGCGAAGTGACCGTGATCACAAATCGCTCGAACCACATGCCGATGTTCACAAAGATGCAGACGACCACCATGAACCACGGCGTCGTGCGACACCACTTGAACCAGAACACCTGCGGAATCAAAACGTTGCAACTGACCATGATCCAGTAGGCCCACCAGTAGTTTCCGAAGGCGCGATTACTGAGTGCAAATCGTTCGAACTCTACGCCCGAATACCACGCCATAAAGAATTCAATTCCATACGCCATGCCGACCATCATGCCAGTTGCCATGATGATCTTGTTCATGTTCTCAAGGTGGCGAATCGTAATCAGGTTTTCCAAGCCGCAAAGTTTTCTAGCCGGCACCAACAGCGTGACCACCATCGCGAATCCGGAGAAAATCGCACCCGCAACAAAGTAAGGTGGGAAGATCGTGGTGTGCCAACCAGGCAGCTGCGAAACCGCAAAGTCGAAACTAACGATCGTGTGAACGGAAAGAACCAGCGGCGTCGCCAGAGCGGCAAGGATCGTGTATGCGATCTCGTAATGATGCCAAGCTCGTGATGATCCTGTCCAACCCAGGGACAGGATGCCGTAAATGAATTTGCCGATCTTGCTGCGAGTCCGATCACGGAACGTGGCGATATCGGGAACCATGCCCATGTACCAGAACAGCAGCGAAACCGTCGCGTAAGTTGAAACCGCGAAAACGTCCCACAAAAGCGGACTGCGGAAGTTTGGCCACATCGCCAAGTGTTCTGTTGGGATCGGGAACAACCAGTAGAAAGCCCAAACGCGACCAATGTGCACGCCAGGGAAAAGTCCGGCACAAACAACCGCAAAGATCGTCATCGCCTCTGCAGCACGGTTAATACTTGTACGCCAGTTCTGGCGAAACAGGAACAGAATCGCGCTAATCAGTGTTCCCGCGTGGCCAATACCGACCCAGAACACGAAGTTGACAATTGGCCAACCCCAATAGGCCGGGTTATTGTTACCCCAGACACCGGTTCCTGCCATCAAAAGGTGATTCACGCACGCACCCAGCAAACCGAGCAAGCTCAGCGCGATCAAAAGCAACACCCACCAAACCATCGGCGGACGCTCAGCATCCCAAACGCCGCAAGCGGTATCAGTGACGCCTTCATAATTCAGGCCACCAAGTACCAGCGGCGATCGATCCGCAGGATCGTCGAGGGTGTTGTCGAGTTGTTTTGGGTCAACTGTCGTTGCCATGTCAAATTCTACCTTCGTGGCGACGGCTTCTAGCCGTTGTTATAGTTTGTCGGTGACATAGGCTTGCAGCCTTTGAGCATTCCGTCCACAGGCTGGAAGCCTTGCCACCTTGTCTATCTAGTGTCCGATTTTTGACTTTGAATTACGGTCATCAAAATCAACCATAGCCGGATGAGGATTACATACCCGAGCCAAATACATGGTTCGTGGTCGGTTGTTCAGCTCTTCCAACATCGTGTAAGCCCGCGGATTAGCGTGAGCTTTCGCGACTTTCGATTCCTTGTTATTCAAGTCACCGAACTCAATTGCCTGTGTCGGACAAGCGTCCTGACAAGCCGTCGTGATCTCGTTCGGCCCGATCTTGCGCGGGAGCCCAGTCTTCGGATCCTTTTCTGCCTTCGCTTGGATCTTGGTGTTTTGGATACGTTGCACGCAGTAGGTGCACTTTTCCATCACGCCGCGGCTGCGAATGGTGACCTCAGGATTCATCATCAGATTTTGAAGGTTGCGATCACCAGACGGAAGCTTGTCTGCTCCCGGGTACTTCAGGAACGTCTTCGCATCGCTGTAGTTGAAGAAGTTGAAGCGACGAACTTTGTAAGGGCAGTTGTTACCGCAGTAGCGAGTTCCGATACAGCGATTGTAAACCATATCGTTCAGGCCTTCGCTGCTATGAACCGTTGCTGCCACTGGACAAACAGTCTCACACGGAGCGTTTTCACAGTGATGACAAGCAACCGGTTGGTGCACGATCACCTTGTCGTCTGATTCGGCTGCTTCCTTGTTGTAAAGATTGTTGCCGTAGTAGCGGTCGATGCGAATCCAGTGCATCTCTCGGCCACGCCAAACTTCCGACCGTCCAACGACAGGCACATTGTTCTCTGCCTGGCATGCCGTCACGCAAGAGTTACAGCCGATGCACTTATTGAGGTCAATCGACATGCCCCAAACATTTTCATGGGCGGGATTTTGAGCCGTGTACTCTTCACGCGAACCAGGCGTCAGGTCGAACAGCTCATGATGCATATGGAATGCTTCAGGCCAATGTGGTTTCTTGTGATGATGATCATCGTGCGATTCTTCGCTGCTTTCTTCCGCTGCGCCGTCCTTGCTCTCGACAGGCAAGCCTTCTCTAGGATTGAAGCTGACGTTTGTCACGATTGGCAATGCAGTGCTCTTTGGCAACGAGGAGCTGTGCTCTTTTTCGTGGCCCTCTTCACCATCATGGCTATGATCGTCATGCTCGCCAATCGGATGAGCTTTGAGGAATTCCGTGTAGCTATCCAAAGTGCCTTCACGGATCAAAGACGAACGATCCGATTCGCTTTTTTCATTGTTGCGGAACATTCTCTTCTGGATCTCGCCGCGACCCATTTCATCGATTGTCCAAGGCTCCTGAATCAAAGCCAGCTTGTACTTGGTGCCCGAACCGGTGATGACGGAAGCATCAAGACCGCTTACAAAATTCCATGCCTCGGCCGTTCTCAATCTGTCCGAACTCTGGCCAACAGGTTTCACACGGTTGGCAAGATCTCCGCCGACTCGGCCAGCCATGGTCCGACCGTAACCGAGAGGTAAACCAATCGAGCCATTCGCCTGTCCAGGCTGGACGTTCACTGGAAGACGAACTTCTTCGCCACCAGGTAGCGTGACCGTTGCTTTTGTGTTTTGCTTGAGATCCAGTGCCTCAGCCGTTTTCGGCGAAACAGAAATAATGCCGTCCCAAGTGTGCTTGGAGATGAAGTCTGGCAACTCCTGGAGCCAGCCATTGTTGGCATAGCGGCCGTCGTAAACGCTGCGTGACGGATGGAACACAATTTCTAAATTGCCGTCCCACTCGCTTTTCCAAGCGTCGGTAGCTTCGAGCGAAGCTTCTTTTGCTTTCACGTCGGCCGGCTTGGCCGCCGAACCGGTGACGAAACCGTCGTGAACCGCGGAGATCCAATCTGAACTGGAAAGACCGGACGTCTCTTTCACGATATCGATGCCCTTGGACATGGCACCTGTCGCAATCACCGAAAGCGTCTCGAGCAATGACAGACCACCGAACAAGGGATTGATCAAAGGTTGTCCAACACAAACCGATCCATCTGCTGCTGTTCCGTCACTCCATGATTCAAGCGGATGGCAGACGTTGCTGACCCACTTACAGAGCTTCGAAGTCTCGTTGCGATAGAAAGAAACATGAACCGAATTCGGAACTGAGGCAATCGCCTGTTCAACGCCCGTGACTCCAGCAGCCGCAAAAGCAGGATTGCCACCAAGCACGATCAGCGTCTTGATTGAGCCAGCATCAGCGACAAACTTTTGCAGTGAATCCAGACAGCCATCCCGATCGGCGTCAGTGGCGTCTGAGTAAACGACTGTTTTATCGGCGTTACCATATTTCTCATTCAGATAATGGGCCATCGCGTGAACTTCGGCTGGCTGATTTTCACCAACGACAATGACACCCGCACCTGGGCTATCAATGTAATCCTGAGCCATCGCAGCAAGAAGTCGATCGCGATAAACCAACGTCGCATCAACTTCCGCGCCCGCAGACGCTCCGTCGATCGCGTTAACCAGAGAACCCAAGAAGCCTGCGATGTCGCATGAACGAACCGAAAGACGATGGTCGGCCGATGCTCCAGTTTGGGTAAACTGGCTTTCAATTGAATACAGACGGCTCATCGCGCCATCATCTGCGTTGCGACTTCTCGCAAAACTGACCGCGTTTGCAATCCCATTCGCCTCAACACCGCCGATAATGTCGGCGTCGAGCGTAATGATGACCTTTGCGTTTTCAAGTTTATATTCGGTGCGTACGACTTTGCCAAAAGCAGCTTTGGCACCGGCCCGCGTGTTGTCATCGCTAACCGAAGTGAACGTGTACCACTTGGCACCTTTTGTTTCGAGCTCCTTCTTCATCCGAATGACTGAAGGCGATCCCGACGGCTCAGCCAGAACGGCGAGCGATCCAAGATCTTTCGACGCAGCAACAAGCGCCTTCATGATTTCATCAGTGGTTGTTTCGGCGAAAGCACGAGCAGCGAGTTTCTCTTCTGGATCGACTTTCAGTGGAGTCCGCAAACGATCAGGATCGTAAAACTCAAGGATCGTGGCCTGAGTGAACGAAGATGACGCTCCCATTGAATTCGGATGCTTTGAGTTTCCATCGAGCTTGATCGGACGACCGTCGTAGTTCGTCGACATGATCGGCTGAGCCACGCCCGCGAACTCAATCATCGAGGCAAAATTTTCCGGCATGCCAGGAATTCGACCCTGTGGGCGAAACGCAAACGGAACGATCTTTTCTTCTTCGTAACGGCAACCGGCAGCTCCACCGAGCGCCAAAGAAGCACCCATGATTTGCAACCAACGACGGCGCGAAACACCATCATCATCAAAGCCTTCGGTCGCCGTGCCGAAATCGCGCTCGATGGCCTCGTCGAAACCGTCCATGTTTTGGATTTCATCCAATTCAGGAACGTTGACGATTTGCTGGGCTTCTTTTTGTTTAGAGTAAGGCTTGTTCATGTTCAGCAAGCTTCGCGGTAGGCGTTTAAGTTGATGGCGTTTGCAGGGTTCGTCGATCGCTTCATTGCGTCAGGACTTAACGGTGACAGGTTGAGCAACTAACGTTTGGGTTGATTTTCAGCTTTTCTCTCCACATCTTTCCGTTGGCGACCGGATCTTCGATCTTCAGGTCCAACTGCGTCACCAACGCCGGGTCTCTCAAATGAGGTTCCGGGTTGCGGTGGCAGTCGAGACACCATTTCATAGAGAGAGTTTTCTTTTGTTCGACGACTTCCATTTGGTCGATTCGGCCGTGGCACGAAACGCAACTGACACCGCGGGTGACGTGGGCCGCGTGATTGAAGTAAACAAAGTCGGGAAGGTCATGAACGCGTTCCCATTGAACCGGGCGATCATCCTTCTCCAAGCTCAGGCGAATCGGTTCCAGCAATGTGCTCTCAGGGTGAACGATTCCTAGGTCGCGACCTGTCTGCCACGAGCCGTTAACCATTTCTCCCGTCGTGCGGTTACCGCCGTGACAATTGCCACAGGTTGCCGACGGAGGAACTGCAGCGTGGCCAGCTTTCTCGACGGTGTTGTGACAGTAGCGACAGTCCAACTTCAATTGCCCTGCGTGCAGCTTGTGACTGAACGGAACAGGTTGCTTGGGTTTGTGCCCAACATTGATAACCGCAGGATGGATTCCGGCGAACAGGCAGGTTGCCAAATAACCGGCAACACCTGCGCCACCAAGAATCAACATGACGGTGAACTTGTTGACCCACGTGGGGAAATGGAACTCTTGCATAACGTTCACTCATTCGCAGTTGGCCGCGGACTGAGTGCCCTATTAGTAATAGTCGTGAATAATTTTTGAACGATCGAAGCGAGAGCCACCTGCGCAGACTTCTTACGCTCGGTCCATAAGGATACCGCGTATATCGGCTTTGATCGACATGATAAAAAGTCGCACTTGAAATCGTGCAGTGTTTGACGCGTAATTTAGTTGCCACGAAAAAGCTGCGTTAGATGTGTCAAAGTGTCGCAACAACTTGGCTTCCGTTTTTTGTCCGCGCAAGTCGGCCCATTTCCTCCCCCATAAGCACTGCTGATGGGTCGAGAAAGCCGGCATGAAGTTCGATCCGTGGTAAAAAGGATGAGCTACGCCCCGGGGGCGATTTCAGGCGCCTCAATCGGCCATTTGAACGGCACGAATATTTCTACCTGTGCCACCAAACGGCAAAGACCACCTAGTCGACATCTTCCTCGGTAAATCGATCGGAAACGTCAATGGCCAACAGATCGCTGCCTTCACCGCTTTCCAGCTCGTCGACGCCATGAGCCCGGTACTGGGTTCGGACGGCACCGAATAGCTGGTCTTCCCCCTCAATGCCGAAAAGTTTATTGAATCCTTGGCCACCCACGACCGTATCGTCTCCTTGTCGGCCGAACAGCCGCCAATCCTACAACCGAGTCACAGGAATCTGTTTCGAAAAACAGGCCTCAACGTCACAGCCTTCCGTTCGCTTGCGGTCGTTGTATTTTCCAGCGAATCTCAAACGGGTCACGTCGCCTACTTTCTCTGCTTCGTAGGTAGCAGGCCGTGGAGATGGATCCAGTGGACAGGGATCGACGATTCGAATTTCCGGAAGTGATTCCATATCCGACACGTCTGGCAGATTGATGTTGATCAGGTCCCGCTCATTGAGACCGGATTCGAAACAGTGGCTCAGAACTCGAGTGCAAATCTGCTTCGATCGAGTCCAATCGAATGCCTCTCCAAATCGCAGTCGATGCTGGGAGATTGCGATCGCGGGCAGTCCGAACAAGGTTGCTTCTCTCGCTGCAGCAACGGTACCGGAAACATAAACATCGGCTCCAAGATTTCCGCCGTTGTTGATTCCGGATATAAGCAGATCAAAGGACGCATCGAGTTGCGTCAAGGCGACGCGAACGCAATCGGCTGGCGTGCCATCAAGCGACCAGATATTTTCGGAGCGTTGAGCGAGCTCCAACGGTCGACTCAACGTAAGCTGATGGCTGACTCCAGATTGCTCGTTTGCTGGCGCGACGATTGTGCATTCACCGAACGACTTTGTGACTTCCAGTAGTGCGACAATACCGGGAGCATCCCATCCATCATCGTTAGAGATCAGAATTTTCATTGGATCCAATGTCCTCGTGGTTTGTCTGTGTCGAGTCAGTTCGTTGCGTAGCACAACCGATCATGGCTGGCCACGGGTTTCAGCCCGTGGTGCGGTGTTCAACCATGTCAATTCGTTGCGTAGCAACCGATCATGGATAGCCACGGGTTTCAACCCGTGGTGCAAGATCCAAACAAATTCTCGTCGCATCGCGACCGATCACGTCGACGAGGCATTAGACTTGGCTATTCTTTTCACTCCATTTTCGAGGGCAAGAAATGGCCAACACGTACACTTATTTGCAATACCATTGCGTATGGAGCACGAAAAATCGAGAAGCCTTAATCCTTCAAGAAGTCGAATCGCAAATCTGGGCAATCGTTGCTGAAACCGCCAAGACTCATGACATGTTCGTAAAAAAGGCTGGCGGTATCGAGAATCACATTCATGTCTTGATCGAAATCCCAAAAACGTTGTCGGTTTCTGAAGCGATGAAGAGGTTAAAAGGCGGTTCGTCCAACGCGATCCAACAATCGGGATTGATCAACAAAAAATTCACTTGGCAAATAGGCTATGCCGCTTTTACCGTTAGTAAGTCTGGATTGACGGATGTCATTCGATATATTGCCAATCAAAGGGAGCATCATCGAACCAAGACATTCGAAGAGGAAATGATCGCTTTATTAGAAAAGCACGAAATTGATTTTGATCCAAGGTTTGTTTTCGATAATTGATCGGTCGCTACGCGACGAATGATTCGGCAACCCTTTGCACCACGGGTTGAAACCCGCGGCTACCCATAATCGGTCGCTACGCGACGAATATGGTTGACGATTTGAAGACCACGGGTTGAAACCCGTGGCTAACCATGATCGGTCGCTACGCGACGAATACGATCAACGATTTGAGGACCATGATCGGTTGCTACGCAACGAATCGACGGGCTTGAACATCGGACGATGGCGTCTCAACAACAGGACGTTCCTGTTCAATCTCGCGAGACCACGGGAGATTGCAAAGGTACCAGTCAGCGCACTGTTCCAGTCCAGCATCGATCGAAACCGTTGGTTCCCAACCAAGCAAACGATTTGCTTTGGAGATGTCCGCCCAGGTTGATTCCATGTCTGCTTGGTGAGGCTCGAGGTATTCAACAACGGGCATACGGCCGAAGCGGGCTGCCAGTCGATCGATAATTGAATTCAAAGAGACAGGTTTCTGGCCGCCGCCAAGGTTAATGATCTCAAAGCCAAGTGGCTTGAGAGCGCGAATCGTTCCGTCGGCGATATCGTCGACGTAGGTAAAGTCACGAGACTGTTCACCATCGCCAAAGATCCGAATCGGCTCACCTTCAGCGATCCATCGAACAAACCGAAAGATTCCCATATCAGGTCGTCCAGCTGGTCCGTACACCGTGAAGTAGCGAACAACGGAGACATCGAAATCGAAAAGATGGTGGTAAGACCAGGCCATCGATTCCGCCGACTTTTTGGATGCCGCGTAGGGCGAGATCGGCGTGTTGACTGGCAAGGTTTCAAGAAACGGCATTTTCTGGCCAGCGTAAAGCGACGACGTTGAAGCAAGAACGTACTTGCGAACTCCGGCGTTTCGCATCGCTTCGAGAAGGTTCAGATTCCCAAGACCGTTAGTCGCCATGTAGACGTGAGGATTTTCGAGGCTATACCGAACACCAACTGCGGCTGCCAAGTTAATCACGGCGTCGAATTCATGTTGTTTGAAAAGGAGTTCGACGCGGGTCCGGTTTTCAATGCCGAACTGCTCAAAAGAAAACCCCAACCGCACTTGCAACGATTCGAGCCGATGGAATTTTAGCGAGATGTCATAATAGTCGTTCAGGTCATCAACGCCGTGAACTTGGTGACCTTCGTCGAGCAACTTCGCGGCTACGCGCGAACCGATAAAGCCAGCACATCCTGTGACCAAATATTTCACGATCTAACCGCTGATACGAAAGGCAAATGACGTCGGGAATCCAGCTTGAACCCCAACCCATTGTTGTTGAAACACCGTAAAGCCCCAATAGCAATCGTAGGCGAGTCTGTCCCCAGACTCGTGCTACCTGATTCTCGGCATGGGAGACCGAGCTACGTTGTATAGCGGTTTCAAACCTCCGTAGGCGAGTCTGTCCCCAGACTCGTGCTACCTGATTCTCGGTCTGGGACAGACCGAGCTACGTTGCGGCGGTTCGCTATTGTTCCGCGGCAGTTCGCTTTACGAATTTTTGACGGAGCAGGTCCCTCGCTTGCATATAGCGATTTTTAATTTCACTCTTTACACTCGGTTCCAGCTCACCATAGTGCTGAACCATGACTTGAACCTGATAGGTTTCTGAACTGAACAGGCTGCGGCGAACACGATTCGAAAGACGGTTTTTGGCTCGCGTTAAGAAAGACTCGAGCGTTCCGATGTTGACTGGAGCGCTCTCCGGTTCACCAGCACCGTTGAAGTGACTAAAAAGCAGATACCCTCTCTCGCCGGTGGCTTTCTCAAATCTGGCTTCAACGATATCCCAAGTTTTCTCGCCTTCCGGCACATCCGGTTGAATTACAACCCTGCCACCAGGAACCAGTTGCCAGCCAGAGTTCCGATAGCAAGTTGTCAGTTCATGCCATCCAGGGAAAGTCTGGTCGAAAGAGATTACGGCATTGCAGCTGGGAGCACGATATTGCCAAGCGTCAGATCGGCGACCAAGGTCACTTCCGTGGTCTCGCGTGCTAATTGCGTATCCATCTTGCTCAAACCGTGACCAGTTCTCAAGCTGTTTGGGAAGGTCATCTTCCGCCATCGGTTGCGTGATATCGGCGTCGAAGAACTGAACTTTGTTGGCTTGAGAAAAACCTCGAGCAACATCAGACAGTTGGAAGAGACCGCCAACAGCAAGGAGTCCCGCAACAATCCATGCAAGACGAGTAGAACTTGCCGTTACCGGTATGGCTTTCCGCTTCTTTTTCTTTTCAGAGTCCTCGATCTCATCCTGCCCGGATACGAGTTGATTCCAAAACTTGGTGATCAGTTTTCCAAACGGTCCAGATTCGCCCATCTCGGCTTCAACAGGCCCAAAAAGGAACAGAAGTAGCTGATCGGTACTCAGCAAGAGTGCCAAGCCAGTCGCCAATGCTCCCCACCCGAGAAGGATATGCCCAAAGCCGGCAGTCAAATCGGCGATGCCGTTAACATCAAGAACAGGAATTAGGAGAATACGAACGACATTAATAAACATCGCCCAGAAAACGGCGGCGGCGACAAGCGCCATCGCGCGAAATCCCAACAACCCCCAAAGCACGAAAGCGATGCCGAAGTAAAACATGATGGGCAATGGAATGCTGGCTGCCAAACACACAATACCCAGAACCGAAAGAACAGAGCCACCAGCCAGATTCGTTTTGATTCTCCGGAATACAACCATCATTACAATGGCGATGAATAGCAGCGTGAAGAATGACTGGACGCCGCTGCAGGCTTCTTCGATACCATAGCCCGGTTTGCCGGGCACTAGAATCTGGGTTCCATCAAGGTAATGTCCCAATCCCAATAAGTCCAAAAGTCGGCTCGTGAGCCACGCACTCTGACGTTGAAGAGTCGTGATCAACGTTGTGTCTCTGCCGAAGGGCAAAGGAAGAAAAACGAACAGCGGAAGCGCCGCGGTCCAGAGACTGTGGCTCCTATCGCTGTCAGCTACTTTCAGCAGGAAGCTCGTCACTAAAAGCATGACACTGGCTGCGCAAAACCAAGTGTTCACGAACAGCACTGAGCCAATGCCCATTACCAATCCGAGGCCCAGCAGAATGTTACTGGCGGTACTTTCTCTCAGGGGCGTTCGTTCTTCGCGAGGCCAGCGGGACCATGCAATTGCGATGGTCGCGATCAGCGCCAACCAGATCGTTTGATAATGTGTCTTGCTCATCATTTGCCGAAAGAAAAGCAAGAACATCGGCAATTGAACTCCGATAGCGACAATGTATGGCAACGCTACCTTCATCAATGATTTGTTCTTAGAAGACGACAACGAAGAAGATTCGCGTGTCGTGGCAGTCGCTGAGGCCATGAGATTTAGCTGGAAACAGTACTCGAGACAGTAAGCTATAAAGTTTAGCTGTACTTGAGGATCAGTCCAGACGAACCTTCTAGGGACACTTCCTTAAATAGTCGGAAAATCGACATAATTCGAAAATGACGAACATGTTTCACCCCACTTTGCCGATTTGGCAATATTTGAGGAATTGGCATTTACGGTCCAAAGGCCGTTGATAAGCTTGACTCGACTGTCACATTTGTGCGTGTAACGCGGGATTTCAACAAATCTCACCCCTCTCGAATGGGGACGGCAGCTAACCCGATTTCGCGATCATTAGAGCTTTCGTTCATGGTCAATTTCCACGGGGCACTTGTGCGTGTCACCCAAAGGGACGGAGTCCGTACTCTTCGACGCAAATATATATGGACGACTGGACAAAAAAGAGAGTATTCGTTTCCGGGCATCGTGGAATGGTTGGTGCAGCGGTTGTGCGGGCATTGAAGGCCTCGGGTTGCCAAGAGGTCGTGGCTCAAACGCGGCAGGATTTGGATCTTTGTGATCAGGCTGCGGTCAATTCATTCTTTGCAGCCTCAAAGATCGATGTTGTCATCTTCTGTGCTGGGAAGGTAGGCGGCATTCATGCCAACAATTCCTATCCAGCCCAGTTCATGCATCAGAATCTCTCCATGGCTGTAAATTCAATCGATGCTGCATACAGAAACGATGTTTCACGATTCCTCTATCTTGGCAGCACTTGCATCTATCCGCGAAATGCCCCGCAACCGATGCCAGAGGACTGCCTGCTTACAAGCCCGTTGGAAAAAACGAACGAAGCGTATGCGTTAGCAAAGATCGCTGGATTGAAGATGTGTGAGTTCTATCGACGCCAGTACGGAGTTCTCTTTCACTCTGCAATGCCGACAAATTTGTATGGTCCTGGTGACAACTATCATCCCGAAAACTCTCATGTCCTACCGGCTTTAGTCCGTCGGTTTCATGAAGCCAAAGAGTCCAATGCTACTTCGGTGACCATTTGGGGAACTGGAACACCTCGCCGCGAATTCCTGCATGTCGACGATTTGGCGGAGGCACTTCTGCATCTGTGTTCCATCAGCGAACCGCCGGATTTGGTCAATGTCGGCACCGGAAGTGACGTTTCAATTATCGAGTTGGCCAAAAAAATTGCCGGCGTTGTTGGGTTCACCGGTGAAATCCTGACAGATCCGTCAAAGCCAGACGGAACGATGTTAAAGCGAACAAAGATGGAGCTGATGGAGTCCACGGGATGGAAAGCCAAAATCAGCCTCGATCAAGGGCTGCAAGGTGCCTACGAGCAGTTTCTCGCCGAGAGCCAGCAAGGTGTTTTGCGAGAAGCCTAATTACAACGAGTTGCCTGCAGACTTTCTGATTGCGGCAGAATTTCACAAGAACACAATTTGACAATGACTGAAAAAACAAAAATTTGCTGTCTTGGTGCCGGCTATGTCGGCGGGCCAACAATGGCCATGATCGCTCATCAGTGTCCGGACATTGATGTGCATGTCGTGGATCTCAATCCAGATCGTATTGCGGCTTGGAATTCTGCAGAGCTTCCGATTTATGAGCCGGGACTGTACGACGTTGTCAAACAGGCGCGTGGACGAAACCTGAAATTCACAACCGATGTACCTGGCGCGATTCGTGAGTCGAACATGTGCTTCATCTCGGTCAACACGCCAACAAAAACTTTCGGCATTGGTGCCGGGCGGGCTGCCAATCTTGAGTTCGTCGAGAAGTGCGCCCGCACAATCGCTGAGCACTCCGAGAGCGACAAAGTCGTTGTTGAGAAATCCACCTTGCCTGTCCGGACGGCGGAATCGGTCAAAAGAATCCTGAGGTCTTCAAGCTCTGGCGTGAAGTTCGATGTTCTCAGCAACCCCGAGTTTCTGGCCGAGGGAACGGCGATCGAGGATCTGCTCGAACCGGATCGAATTCTGATCGGTGGCGACAACCAGGTTGCAATCGAGAAACTTGCGGACGTTTACAAACACTGGGTTCCCGACGAGAAGATCATTCGCACCAACCTGTGGAGTAGTGAACTTTCGAAACTGGCTGCGAATGCATTTCTGGCCCAACGCGTCAGTTCGATCAATGCGATCTCTGCACTCTGTGAGGCGACGGGCGCTGATGTCGATGAAGTTGCTGGAGCCATCGGAACTGATTCACGAATCGGGCCACGATTCCTCAAATCTTCTGTCGGCTTTGGTGGGTCATGCTTCCAAAAGGACATCCTCAACCTGGTCTATCTGTGCGACCATTTCGGTTTGCCAGAAGTAGCCCGATATTGGGAGCAGGTCGTTCTGATGAATGACTATCAGAAACGAAGATTTTCGACTCGCATCGTCAAAAAGATGTTCAATACCGTGTCGGACAAGAAGATCGCGATTTGGGGTTTTGCGTTTAAGAAAGATACCAACGACACTCGCGAATCAGCCGCCATCTATATTTGTCGCGACCTCCTCGAAGAACGAGCCAAGCTGACAATCTACGATCCGCAAGTAAGCATTGAGAAAATTCGCGATGACTTGGAATACCTGATGGTTGGGCCGGACGGCCAGCTTTCGGATTCTCAGCGTAGCTTGCTGGAGAATAACGTATCAGTCGCCAGTAGTGCCGAAGCAGCTGCTGAAGGGGCTCATGCGATTGCGGTTATGACAGAGTGGGACGAGTTCCGCGACTGCCATTTCAAAGCGATTCACAAGGCCATGATGAAGCCAGCTTTCGTATTCGATGGTCGAAACATTCTCGACGCCCAAAAATTAACGGAGCTGGGGTTCGAGATCGAAAGCATCGGAAAGTCACTGAAATCGTAAGAGTTCACCAAGCACAGCAGGCAGTTTGCCTTCTGTGATCGCAGCTGTTAGTGCCGACGACGAAAATAGTTATTAGCCAAGGGCAATAGAATACCAAGAGTTATGCCAACTGAACAAGAAAAACAATGGATCGCCGCTTGGCGCAGCGCAGGCCCGGAACTCGAGCGGATTCGCAATGAAGAGTTACGGAGTTTGAGCGATGTCGAAGGCACGCGGAAAGCGACAATGTTGGGCGTTCCAATTGAATTAATTCAGCCCCGTGAATCAAACATCGGTGAACTCTCGAAGTTGCTTCAGATGCAATCAATCGCCCCAACATCGGCGCAAAAGCATTGAATGACCAAGATGCCATTTATGGAAACAATGTTTTGCGGACAGCCGTGCAGACTGGCGCGTTCCTCGATCAAACGGGGTGGCGGCACTGCTTCATCGGTGGCGTTGCCTATCTCCGCTGGGGCGAACCTCGCCAAACAGTCGATGTGGATGCCGTGTTGTTGGCTGGGTTCGGTAACGAGGAAGAATTCGCGACCGTCCTCACCACTTGTCACTCGGTGCGTTGCCGTTTGAAGAAAGAATGCTTGAGCGGTCCAGCGCGTGGCTGATTCCCGATCATGGATCAATTAAGACCTGTTCAGCTGATGATCTGGTTGTTTTGAAATCAGTTGCTAGCCGCCCACAGGACTGGATCGATGTTGAAAAAGTCATCATCCGCCAAGACAAAAAACTGGATCGCCAACTGATCCTAAAAGAACTGCAGCCTTTGGCTGACCTGAAAGAAGAACCTGAGATCGTCCAACAGCTGCAGCAGCTGTTTGACAAACACGCTATTTGATTTTTCCGAATACTAAAATTTCACACCAATCATCATGAAAAAAGCGTTTATCACAGGAATCACCGGCCAAGATGGGTCTTATCTCACAGAGCTTCTTCTTGAGAAGGGCTACGAAGTACACGGCATCGTTCGTCGCAGTAGCTCTTTCAACACGCAAAGAATTGATCACATCTATCGTGACCCGCACGAAAAAGACGCGAAGATGTTTTTGCACTACGGTGACTTGACGGATGGTCAAGGAATTACCAATCTCGTTTTGGACATTGAGCCAGATGAGATCTACAATCTTGGGGCTCAAAGTCATGTTCGTGTTTCGTTCAATGCTCCTGCCTACACGGTAGGCGTGGTTGGAATCGGAGCGTTGAATGTTCTCGAGGCAGCTCGTCAACTTATGAAGAAGAAGGCAACTCGAGTTTATCAGGCGTCTTCTTCTGAAATGTACGGTGATGTTTTTGAGACGCCGCAAACAGAGAAAACTCCTTTTTGTCCGCAGTCTCCGTATGCCTGTGCAAAGGTCTACGCCTTCCATCAAACCGTCAACTATCGCAACGCTTACGACATGTACGCGGTCAACGGGATTCTTTTCAATCACGAATCACCTCGTCGCGGTGAGACGTTTGTAACTCGCAAAATCACGCGAGCTGCAACTCGCATCAAACTTGGTTTGCAAGAGAAACTTTACCTCGGCAACCTCGATGCGAAACGTGACTGGGGTTACGCCAAAGACTACGTCGAAGGCATGTGGATGATGATGCAGCAAGACGCGCCAGACGACTACGTATTGGCGACGGGTGAAACACAAACGATTCGCCAATTCCTCGATTACACGTTTGACTATTTGGAGCTCGACTGGAACAAGTACGTCGAGATCGACCCTCGCTACTTCCGTCCGACGGAAGTGAACCTTTTGTTGGGTGATTGCACCAAAGCCAAAGAAAAACTCGGGTGGTTCGCCAAGACTAGCTGCAAAGAATTGGCCGAACTGATGGTCGATCACGATCTGAAGCTGGCGCAGGCGGAATGCTAGCCGAAAGTGTCGATTCCCCCAAAGCCGTAAAATCATCAGTCTGACGCAAATCGAATTGATTGCGACGAGCCAAGATTTTCGGCCTTCTTGTTGAGCTAGACGATACGCTACGATCTGTGCAACGATGGAAATACTTTTTACAAGGAACGAACACCGTGAATCGATATAAGATTGAATTATTGATTGACGGTCAAGGATAGCGATGTCACTGGGAATCAAATCACCGTTAATCAGTATGCAACTGACCGAAGATCCCGGAACGTGGCAAGAACCCAAGATGAACCCAAGTGTGGTTCACCTAGTCACTGCAGGGATGATCACAGCGGTTGTTGTCTGCCTGTCGATGATTTTCCTTTCGACTTGCAGCATAAGGAACATGGTGTTTCTCTTTGCGTGGACACTTGGCATCGGATCCATGATGATCTGGACGTTCCTACGCACGAAAGAACACCCACCAATCAATCGCTATCTGACACTTCTGACTCTATATCTCTTTATTGCGTACCCCTTTAAGGCGATAATATCCCAAATCCCTTTGGCGTCGGAAATCATTCCTGGCTATTTCATTCCGAGTGCCTTATTCGGCCAGTCGCTTGTGCCCGCGATCGCGTACACCATGGGGGTGGCAGCCGCCGTAGGTGTGGTGATGGCTTTCCCTTACTTGGCAACGCCTCGAAGCAAATCGCTTGTGCCACGTAACTTCAACTACACTTTTTTCTTTTATGTCATCTTTGTTTCCTTGGTGATCAAAGCGATCGCCCACTACATTTTGATTTGGGGTGTACCTAATCGTCTTCCGGAAAACGTCATTCCGCTTGTGACTGGAATGACAAAGATGTATGTCACCCTTGGCATCTTTCATTTGCTGAACGTTGCGTTTGTTCACATGTCAATTCGCGGTGCGAAAATGCATCACAAATGGATGTTCGCTGCCCTCACGATTACCTATTTGGGTCTCGACTGGGGAATTGGATCGAAATTCTCAACGATCTATTGTCTTGTAATGGTCATTTCGACTGCTGTCTTGACGACAAGGGTTATCAAGACAAAGGCACGCACCTTGATCCTAATTGGACTCTTAGTGTTAGTCACTATCACGGCGTACCCCGTAGTCCATAATTATCGGTTTGCGAAGCGGGCGTCTCCGAATGCGCCATTGGGGAACTTGATTTCCAGAGCTATTGAAATTTCCAACGAGAAGGAGAGCAGTTTTCTCGCAGTAGGTGGATTTTTGAAAATCGTCCAGCGAATTAATGGCTATCAGAATCACAGTAGTGCGGTCGCGCACCACAATCGATTGAAGTTCGGGTATCGGGATCTGATTTCTTCTACGGATGCCACTTCCCGATATACGATTGCCGTGACCGGTATCAAGCACGAAGCCAATTCATACGGAATTACGCAGTCTGGTTTGGCATCTGGTTTATTTCGTCTGAATCCAATCAAGATATTTTTCTACTCGATTTCAATGAACGCGTTATTTGCATTGTTCCTGCTTCACTACACTCGTTTGACGTGCAAGCCGTATGAAAATTGGCTTGCAACGGGCGTAACTTGTGGATTGTTCATCGTTTTTGCACAGTTCCATGGTGGCAATTTCCTGTTCATTGGGAAGCAGATGTCAGTGTTGTTCTTCGCTATTTGGCTGGCCAATTTTTTCTTCGGCCGTCAAAAGGTTACGCCTCTGCGCAATGCCAATCCCAATTTTGCAAGATATTGAGATGAGAGGCGCGAGTTGAGAATGATGGTGAGGCGTTTTTTA
The DNA here is from genome assembly GCA_964352885.1 of uncultured Pirellulaceae bacterium. Classification (GTDB taxonomy): domain Bacteria; phylum Planctomycetota; class Planctomycetia; order Pirellulales; family Pirellulaceae; genus Mariniblastus. The sequence continues at coordinate 51,287 of CAYGUE010000007.1, read as the reverse complement.
AAAAAAGCCTGTTTGCTCGGGTATCACGGAATGCAGAACGCAGGAGATGATGCCTTTTTCACCATCGTCGTTGATTGGCTTGAGAATCAGGTTGGAGTATCCAGCGTTGAAGTGTTTGGCGAAAAGAATTTTTTTCCGACTGTCGAGGGAGATATCCAGATATCAGGCGTTCCTAAAGCCGGCAAGGGTGGAATCGGAATTCGATTGACAGAGCTTCTTCTCTATTGCAGAAACCAGCTGGTAGTGCATGCCGCAGGTTCGCTATTTCAGCGCCGCGATTTCTTTTGGCTTTTCATGTCCACGTTGATCGCCAAGATTTGGGGTTGGCTTACTTTCCGTCCGAGGAAGATTGTGGCCTTTGGGGTGTCGTTGGGACCGTTTCATTCTCGATGGGACCGATTTTGGTGTAATCGAGCAATGCGTCTTTTTGACTTGGTTGTTTTGCGTGACAAGTCAGACGAACTGTTTTTGCACCGGATTCCAACGCCTCCGATCGTGCACGGAAACGACTTGGCTTTGGTTCTTAAGGGGCCAAAAGGAATAATCAAGAGCGAACTAGGATCCCCTAAACGCAAAAAGATTGGCTTCACGATTGTTGATCGAGACCGGTCTCACAATCGTCCTGAAGTTGATGATCGGAAACGCGAGGTCCTCGTAACTGTTCTTCAACAGTTGCACGCCAACGAAGAAGTGAAAGGTGTCACCGGCATTGTCTTCTGCAATCACCCGATTTACGGAGATGTGGATCCCACGGAAGAAGTGTTGAATTCGCTTTCTGACCACGGGATTCCTGTCGAAAAATGTAACTACAGCAGCGACCCGCAAAATAACTTTGAGGCCATTTCGAATTTCGACTTGATGGTCGGAAACCGGATGCATTCGTTTATCTTCGCGTTGATTTGCCGCGTCCCCACAGTGGCGATCGCCTACGAGCCCAAGATTCTCGAGTTTGCGAAAAATTGTGGACTTCCTGCCGAGATAGTCATCCCCCTCAACGAACTTTCGACCGATCGCCTTCATGCGGCAATGGCATATGCGCTTTCGCAGGAATCGCGTGACAAAGTTGACGCCGCCATGAAACGAGCTCAGAAAGCACAACAGGAATTGCTGCTCGACGTGGCCCGGACTGTTGGCTCATGAAGTTTCGAGCGCTCATATCCTCGCTCGGATTCACCTATCTCGCTGCCGCAATCAGTTTTGGTGTGCAGTTTTGGATTGCACGACAAATGGGGCCGACCATTTTCGGTACGTTTGTTTCTGGAATCCTGATTGCCAACATGTTGGAAGTTGTGATCCTTTTCGGCAGCGACCGCACTCTGATTCGCGACCTCGTTCAACAAGAGAATCCAAACAGAGTCTTTTGGCTTTGCAATCGACTGAAAGTCATTTTGGCGTTTGTCGCAGTGCCAATCGCCATCGCATATATCTTCTTAACGGACAGTAAAACCAGTTCCGATACCAGTTTGGTTTGCTTGCTTGCTATGACCGGGTGCATTCAAGCATTCACACCTTCCTCCTGGTATGATTTCAAAGGTCAGTTGCCGAAGCAGGTTTCGATTGTTTTGCTCGAGAAAATCCTCTTTGCGCTGTTCGTGTTGACGCCCGTTCTGGTCTTTTCGCAAACTGCAAACATGATGGCAGCGACCGTCGCATTCTGTTTAGCAGTCGCAATTGGCATGACTCTTCAATGGACTCTTCGGCCTGCAGATGAAAAGGCTCAGGACGTCAAAAACGGGAGGTCGGTTACGATACAAAGCATGGCGTTTGCCAACTTTCCGATTGCATTGGCAGCGATGGGGAATCTCGGCATGACGCATGTTAACCAGTTGACTTTGAAATCATCGCTGGGTCCCGAGTCGTTGGCGTGTTTTGCGATTGCATTTCAAGTCGTGAGAATTGGCAACCTGTTTTTCTCTCAATTTGGCAGATTCTACGGACCACGAATCGCGCGGATTACTTTGGCCTATCGATCAAGGCCACGGTTTGTCATGCGGTCAATCTTGTCGATTGCCGGGTTGGCTTTTGTTTTCTCTTCGATCTTGGCAGTGACTCTCTTTTTTGGCGGGCGCTTTTTGATTTCGTCGTTTCTTCAGCCATCGTATGCACCCGCAAGGACGATTCTTATCTTTCTGTGCTTATGGTGCGCTTTTTTTGGTCCTGCAAATGTGGTTGGCCGAGCTGTCATTGGCCTACACATGAAGAATACATATTTTGCTTGTGCAACCGTGTTTGGATTGATTTCTGTTCTGATTGGCTTCTTATTGATACCAATCTTGGAGGGAAGTGGTGCCGCGATTGCGTTGCTGGTTGGACACACGGGTTCGATGATCACTCAATTTGCCTTTGTTGCTCACAAGCTTCGACAATCAAGCGTTAGCGGGGTTCAAGCATGTTGAAGAAATTGATTCAACGCTTTCGGGACACGTTGCTTTACGGGAAATCGGTGCTCCCTCGCATCAAATCCATTGGCGCTCATTGCATTGTGACTCGATCTGCAAAGCTCGTCGCGCCGGAGTCAATTTCGATTGGTGACTACGTTCGAATTGGCCCTGATTGTCATCTCGATGGTACCGGTGGCATCACGATTGGGGACGGAACCATTTTTGGACCACAGGTTTCGATTTTGACGGCATCTCACAACTACGACCAGTCAGAGTTAATGCCGTACGACAATACCGAAATTTTGAGGTCGGTAACCGTCGGTCGGGGCGTTTGGTGTGGTCGGCAAACCTTAATTGTGCCTGGCGTCGTGATCGGGGATGGCGCTGTGATCGCTGCCGGTGCAGTGGTTACTCGCAATGTCGCAGCAGGCGCAGTCGTTGGCGGAAACCCTGCAAAGGAAATTAAAGTCAGAAGTGATCTTGAAGCGATGTCCAAAGCAATTGAAGAATCGCGTTTCTATCTGAAGACAAAGGGCATCGCGAAGCGGGAAAAAATTGTTGAACAGGTCGCAAAGAAGTCTGTCGAGAAAAACTGATGTATCGATATCGAATTATCGTCCTGCGTTTATGGTCAACGATCAAGTGAATAGCCTATTTGTTTCCAATCAGTTTCCTTTTCCAGCACGTGATGGCGTTACCGTGCCATTCTGTAACTATGCACAACTCTTCAAAGAACATTGTGGACCAGTCGATTTGCTTGTTTTGAATTCCGGATCCGAACGTGCTCAAAACAATGAAAACCAACAAATCTTCCGAAACGTTTACGAGTTGCCAATTCGACCAACCAGCCGAGTGAAACGCTTTGGCAATCAACTCATGGGAAGAGCGCCATTTTTTTCTGGTTGGCGAACTGCGGGCCAGACCCCCGAATCGCTACGTGGCCAAACCTATGGAGTGGTTGTTTCCACGCCGCGATCTGTGATGGCAGTTGTCGATCAATTGAGATATGAAAGAGTCATCAACGCCAATTGCCATGTTGCCGCGGTCAACGACATTGCGTCACTGGCCAAAAAAAATCTTGCTGGAGTCGCTTTTAAGGATGGAGTCTCTTTCAAAAGCTTGATTCATTTCTCAAAACTGACAATGCAAAGACTTGGATTGCCGACCTCTGAATGCCGCTTGCTTTCAAATGATTGTGACTTGTTCATCGTCCAGTCTGATGCTGAAACCAACTGGATTCGTCAGCATGGCTCTTTGGCACTTCAAGACAAAGTCGTTCAGTTATCCAATGGGGTTGACGATCATTTTTTTGAGCTGCCGCTCAGTAAACCAAAACGCACTTGCACGTTTGTAGGCGGCGTTGCTGGCGAGTATCTTCAGCGAGTTAATTGGCTCGTTGACAAAGTGTGGCGACCAATGCAGGCGGAGTATCCGGACGCCAGATTCACAGTTTCTGGAAAATGTTCAGATGCCTCGATGATAGATGCTTTCGCCAGATATAATGTAGTGCACCGTCAGTTCGTCGAGGACCCGCAAGATCTTTATTCCCAACAAAGCGTTCTGTTGGCCCCCATTTACAAGGGATTTGGTCTGATCAATAAGGTTGTTCAAAGCATGGCAGCCGGGACGATTGTGATAGGCGACCCAACAGCGTTCAATGCGATCGCTGGCTTCGAAGCCGGTAAACATGGAATTGTTGCTGCAAGTCCAGAACAATTTGTCAAAGCATTGTCAAACATCTTCGCAAATCCCGAAGAATATGAAGGAATTCGATTCAATGCAAGGCAATTGATTCAATCGCAGTTTCAATGGGACTCGCGGTATTTTGCGCTTCAAAAAAAGCTGCTAACCCTTTCGCTTGGTAACAACTAATCATCCAAAATGACGTCTATTAACCAACTGGATTTTGCGGTCATCGGAGCTCAGAAGTGTGCGACTTCGTGGATGTACTACTGCCTAGCCGACCATCCAGATATTTGTTTGCCACAAAAAAAACGGGAAGACAAGTACATTGGAGGACCCTTATTCAATGCTGAGGGTGAGGAATGGTTTTTCAATCGTTTCTCTCGACACAACGAAAAAGTCGTTGGCGATGTTTCTGTAGATTACTTGTACGACGGCGCATCGGCGAAAACATTGGCTAAATATATGCCGGCACCGAAGCTCGTCGTTTCTATGCGAGACCCGGTAACTCGATTCATTTCTTCCTATTACTGGCTTTGCCGATGTGCGATCTTGCCTAACACCGATATCAATGAATGGGTCGAGCGTTTACCTGCCGCCAGTAACGACTGGAACGCTGAATTGGGAAAAGATGCATCGCAAGTGATATTACGAGGATTTTACTCAGATCAGCTAAATGACTACTTGGATCATTTCTCCCGAGAAGACTTTTCATGCCTACTGTACGAAGAGATTAAGTCGGATCCGTTGAAAAGTATTCAACGTGTTTATCGATTCTTGGACGTTGACAGTAGCTTCCGCCCGCCCAACCTGAACACTCGGCCGAAGCAAAATTCGCACAACTCATTTTTGCTTTTTATCGAGCGAACTTTTCGTAGTCGAATCGCTTCGCACTTGGCAAATTGGGCACATCAGCGACTTTCAAAAGTCACGCAAAAAGCTCCACCGATCACCGCTAAATCCATGCGGAAACTAGAGGAGATTTTTCGTTCTCAAAAACAGGCTACTATTGAATTGCTTAGTGAGTTTCCGAATGAAAATCGACCGTCAGTCGAGACGATTCGTGATCTATGGAACATCAACTAGACAACGCGCGATTGCAGCTGAAACCGACGGGCAGCTGATGTCGGCTGCCCTGCAATCTGGAACAGCTCGATCCAATTCAACCCAACCGACGGAGTTTGCTGCGTGAGAATATTGGTGCATGGACATCTCGGTAAGGGGAATCTTGGTGATGAATTAATGCTTGAGCCAATCTTAACTGAGTTGGGCAAGCGTTTCCCACACGCTCAGTTGGTTATTGCTACTGGCGACAAACCTTCGACTAACACTTCTGCTTTTCCTAGCATCATATTGGTCCCACGGAATTCACTTAGCTTGCTCTGGCAAATCATGCGTTGCCAGATTTTCGTCATTGCTGGCGGTACCCACGTTGCATCGTTCAAAGGATCTCGGCGGCACTTGGCGGGTATTGTTCGGCAGTTAATATTAGTGCTATTCGCGTATTTGACATTTTCTAAAACGTTGATGTTCTCAGTAGGTTTTGGCCCATTTGAGGAACCCACCGGTGAGCGAATTGCTCGCTGGCTGCTGCACTTGACCAGCTTTGCTGGAGTGCGCGACAGGGCATCATTTGAGTGGCTAGATAGGCTTCCTAGATCAAAGCAAAGTTTCTCGCTCGGCCACGACGCAGCACTGTTTAATCCGCGAGAGCCTGAAAAAAGAAATCAGCCTGTATTGGGAATATCGTTAATGCCCTACTTTGCGAACTACGGTGGTGGCACAGAAAAGGACGCTGCCTTGGTCGATCAATTAGCGATTTCGATTAAACGTTGGCGACTGATTTACCCTATCGCACCGGTCCGATTGTTTGGTTTTTTAAAACAAGATTCGATCTTCGCCGACGTCCGGATTCTTCAGATACTCAAAAATCGCTTTGAATCGGACAAAAACATATCGCTGATCGACAGGGATCCTGATATCAAATTCGCTCAGGAGCAATTTGCCGAATTCACGCACTTTATCTCAATGCGGTATCATTCGCAGGTTTTAGCGTGGCAAAATGAAGTCCCGCAACTGTGCATTACTTACCATCGTAAAAATCGGTTGTTTGCGGCCGAATATGGTATTCCGAAAGGACAGTGTTTTGATATCGAGGAAGTCTTAGAGGGCGATTTGAATCAGAACATTGATAATTTCTTCCGCCATCCGGATCAACACCTACCTTCTGCAACGTGGTCGAATTTGTTGGCAGACCGAGATGATCTTATTCCGGCCAACCTCGCAATATTGAGAGAGTAGAGTCTGTGCGAATCTTTGAAGTCATCATGGACAATCGGTTAGGTGGTATCGCTCAACGTGCGATGCTTGCCGCTAATGAACTACGTCAGTTGGGCCATGAAACCATTTTTGTTACGCCCAACGAAGCGGGAGACATAGCCGAAACCTGTAGGGAAAATGGATTCCTGACCTTCCAGCCAATGCTCCATCGACCACACAACAAGAGAATCTGGCAAACCATTCGTTGGTTTTTCTCATTCCCAATCTGTGTTTGGCAAATGTGCCGAATGATTCGCTCGAGTAGGCCGGACGTTGTACATTTGAATGGCATGATGAGCTTCCAAGGCGCCGTTGCAGCTTATTGGTGCAAGATTCCAATCGTCTGGCATTTCGCAAGCACTTCGTATCCTAAATGGCTTGTCCGTTTGTTAATGCCGATCATTGCTAAACGGGCTCACGTAGTACCGATTGCCCAAGGCGTCCGGGATTACTTTCTCGGCGACATTCCAGTTGGCGAGAACGAAACAATCATTCACGAACCAATAGATTTTCGTGGCATCGCTAACACCACCGCCCACGTTGGTGACGATCGCTTTCGCCATCACTTTGGCGTACCCGAAGACGCGACTTTAATACTATCGGTAGGTAATCTCTCCGCTCGAAAAGGCTTCGACTACCTCGTCGCTGCGGCGGTGAAACTGTGTGAAAAACATCCTAATCTTTACTTTGCCGCGGTTGGTGCCAAACTTACGACTCAACAAGCGTTTGTAGAGCAACTCGAGTCGACGATTCAAAAGCACGGGTTAAAGGATCGAGTTCTGTTGACGGGCAAGCGTCGGGACATCTTTAAGATACTACTGGAAGCTGATATTTTCGTGTTGGCGTCGCTCGATGAGGGTACGCCACTTTCGATTTTGGAGGCCATGGCGTCAAAAGTCCCGGTCATCGCCACCCGCGTCGGCGGTATCCCAGATCAAATTCAAGACGGCGTAACTGGCTTACTGATAGACCCGCGTGATAGCGACCAAATTGTTGCCGCCATTGAACGACTGTTGCTAGACGCGGAAGAGATTTCAAAGCTCACAATCCAAGCTGAATCCTACGTTCACGACCGTTTCTCGATGAATCAGTTTTTGGAAAAATTCCAGATGGTACTTACGCAAGTCACCAGTGACAAAAACATATCCACGACTGAGTAACAGGCGGCAACGTTGCGATGCACAAGACAATGCAAATGAACGATTCCTCTTCCATAACGATCGTATATCATTTTTTCTACCCTGACGATGTCATAAGTGCTCAGCACAAGGCTGACCTGGCGATTGGTTTGGCAAAACGAAATTGGGATGTGACTGTTCTTACTAGCAATCGTTTTTGCAGAGAACCAAACGTTGAAATTGAGGCATTAGAAGAGGAATGGAACGGTATCAAAATCATTCGTGTCCCTAGACCTGCTAGGCCTCAATCGTCCAACACCGGCAGGCTACTAAATTCATGGGCCATACAACGTGGATGGTTGAAGCGACTGAAATGCATGTCTCAACCTGACGTCTTGATGCTAGGTACTGATCCCCAGTTTTCTCAGGCAATGCTGCCGCAACTCAAAAACACGATGCCGTCCACATTGCTAAGTCTGTGGTGTTTTGACTTGTACCCGGACATCCTGACTGTCGCCGACAGCATGCTCCAACGAATGGCAGGCAGAGTATTATCGCCTTTCGCGAAGCGTTGGAGCCGAGATATTGACTTAATGATCGACATTGGGCCTTGCATGCGTAAGAAATTAGCCAAGTATGGTCGCTCTGCCAAACAATCGACGCTCATTCCATGGGCCCTCTCCGAACCGCTTACGATGACTCAACCGGATCCAAAAATTCGACAAGAGCTATTTGGCGATGCCAAAGTCGGACTGCTGTATTCCGGTACGTTTGGTCAAGCTCACGAGCACAATAACTTCCTAGAGCTTGCGAGAAAACTGCGAGGCTCGTCGGTTGCGTTTTGTTTCGCCGGTCGTGGCAACCGAATGGACCATTTGAAGTCATTGGTAACCGACGAAGATGACAACATTCGATTCGCTGGTTTTTGTCCAATCGAAGAGTTGCCGCTTCGTTTAGAGGCTGCTGACATGCACTTGATCAGCTTAAAACAGGATTGGGACGGCCTTGTTGTGCCTTCCAAGTTCTTTGGGGCACTGGCCGCTGGAAAGCCTGTAATTTATGATGGCGGTCAAACCTCTGATATTGGCATATGGCTTGACCAATTCAAGCTCGGATTTAATCTTTCGGCCGATTCACTTTCTTCAGTAGCCAGCTGGCTTTCCAATGAAGGTCAAAACACAGAAGCCCTTAGACAGCTTCAGCAAAATGCATTCGATGTCTACCAACAGCGTTTCCACAAAGAGAAAGTGTTGGACACATTCGACAGTGAACTACGCAATCACCTAGCTCAGAAAAAACGATAGATTTGATGTCCTATTACTCGGTCAGGCCTTGCGAGTTGCCAGTGATGTGACAGTACAAACGCTGCTCGATTTCATTCCACTTGCCTGTCCCTAGCGGGTAGTGGCATCGTTCGATCTTCATGCCTGTTTCGCTGGCTAAATGCTGCAAGACCCATCGACACAAACGCGTGCGGGCGACAGGAGCGGCTCCATTTCTTGAACGCCCATTTCCAGTCGCTTTCCAGGTCATCCGTTCGACGCAACAAACGAGTCGCCAGCGGACGCAGCTTGATTCGCTTTTGACCGCAGGTTTTGGTTCTCTGGCCCTATGAAACTCCAAAATTTGGAGGCGGGACGTATAAAACAGAAACAACATCATGTTCTATAACTTAAGATATCATGCATCAAACTTCGAATGCGCGGTGCCCCAAGTCTGACAGAGTTTCCAAGCGGCGTTGGCGATGAATCCGATTCGCTCGAAGGCGGTTTTGTTCAATCTCTTGAGCGTCTCAGAAGGATCGCCGAGGCAGAATAAGCCGTTCAACCGGCGCAATTGGAAGCGTGAATTACAACTGCTGTCCGTAAACTGTCTAAACAGAACAATTTGTGCTATTGCGAATTACCTTCGGTTCTAGTGTCCAGCGCACTTTTGTTCGCTGACATCCTATGGCTAGATGATCTAGTCACGGAAGGCATGTTACCAATATGCAGCACAATTTTGTTGCAAGTATACGGTCTTAGTGAGGAGCCGTTGCATTCCCCATGCGTTGGCAGGGGCGTACCCCGGCTACTGGTAGTCAAACATATTTAAAACTAGCGAGTCATCAGAATTATGAGCAGAAAACGAATCTTAGTTGCAGGTGGAGGTGGCTTCATTGGCGGACATTTGGCCGCCCGATTGCGTGCCGATGGTCATGATGTTCGGTGCGTCGACATCAAGCCAATTACTGATTGGTACCAAGTTTTCGACGATTGCGAAAACGTGGTCGCGGACCTAAAACGAGTTGAATCATGCCAGCAAGCATGCGAAGGCGTCGATGACGTCTACAACTTAGCAGCTGACATGGGTGGAATGGGTTTCATCGAGAATAACAAAGCTCTGTGCATGTTGAGTGTTTTGATCAACACGCATCTTTTGCAAGCTTCGGTCGAGGCCAATGTGAAGCGGTATTTCTATGCGAGTAGTGCATGCGTCTACAATGCCGACAAACAAAAATCGGAGGACGTCATTCCGTTGAGAGAAGCTGATGCCTATCCAGCCATGCCAGAAGATGGTTACGGATGGGAAAAACTTTTTTCCGAGCGAATGTGTCGCCATTTCCGCGAGGATTACAACCTCTACACCCGCGTGGCACGTTTCCATAACGTCTACGGGCCCGACGGCACATGGGATGGAGGCCGTGAGAAAGCGCCTGCAGCAATCTGCCGTAAAGTGATCGCGGCCAAAGAGGAAGGTACCGCGGATATTGAGATTTGGGGCGATGGAAAACAGACCCGGAGTTTTATGTATATAGACGATTGTGTTAAAGGAATTCTCGCCATCATGGATAGCGACATTCTCGAACCAATTAATCTTGGATCAGACGAACTGACAACCATTGAAGGTCTCGTGGATCTCGTGGAATCCATTGCAGACGTCAAGCTCAACCATAACCACAATCTTTCAGCGCCTAAAGGTGTCAACGGTCGTAACAGTGACAACACGCTGATTCAGGAATACTTGGGCTGGGCACCCGGCATCAAATTGCGTGAAGGCATGGAGAAAACATACAACTGGATTCTCCAAGAGTATTTGGCAAGGCAACAGGCGAATGCCTAATCTCGATTGATGTAGAAAGAAATTTCAGCGTCCACTGATTCCAATTCTAGAATCAATATATGGCGATCCGCATTTAGCATTGTTGGATCGCCATTTTTTGACGTCCTCACTGTCACTGGCGATTCATGAATACAATCCGCATATTTTCCTCTACTTCGATTTAGGCCACGAAAAGCAGAAGCATGAAAAAAATCGCAATCTTCATGGGCACTCGACCCGAGGGCATTAAAATGGCGCCGGTTGTGAAAGCGATCGAAGCGACCGAGGGACTTGAGCCGATTGTCGTTTCAACTGGCCAGCACAAAGAGATGCTACAGCAAGTTGTCGATTTGTTTGAAATCAAGGTGGATCACGATCTCGAAGTCATGCAGCCGAATCAGACGCTGCCATCGTTAACGGCACGTCTGATCACGCGGATCGATGAACTGCTGGAGAAAACCCAGCCGGACATGGCGCTCGTTCAGGGCGATACGACGACTGTTTTCACGGCGGCGCTTTGCTGCTTCTACCGTGGCATTCCTGTCGGTCACGTTGAAGCCGGACTTCGCACAGGGAATATGCGTTCGCCATTCCCGGAAGAAGCCAATCGAAAGCTCGCATGCCCTCTGGTTAGTTTGCATTTTCCGCCAACGGAAAACAGTCGCAACAATCTCATTCGCGAGCACGTCGCTGACGAAATCATCCACGTGACGGGCAACACTGTCATTGATGCGTTGCATCTGGAAATCAATCGCCAGAAGTCCGCGGAGAATCAGGCGCCGATAAAGGCGAAACTGGTCGAGGCAATCGGCGAAGACTTTTCTCAAAAGCCATACGTTCTCGTCACAGGTCATCGCCGCGAAAACTTCGGCGGTGGATTTGACGAAATCTGTACCGCGTTATCTACACTGGCAAAGGCTCATCCGGAATACTTGTTCATTTATCCGGTGCATCTGAATCCAAAAGTGCAGAAGCCGGTTTACGACACGCTGGGGAAGTTTGAAAACATCAAACTGATTCCACCGCAGCCGTATTCAGAATTCGTGATGCTGATCAACAATAGTCGCATCGTGTTGACGGATTCCGGAGGCGTTCAAGAGGAAGCGCCTTCGCTTGGCAAACCGGTGCTCGTCATGCGGGACACGACTGAACGTCCTGAAGGTGTTGATGCCGGGACCGTAAAGCTTGTCGGTGCCAACGCGGACAATATTATCTCCAGCGTTAATGAGCTAATCGAAGACGATTCCACTTACGAGAAAATGGCGAAGGCGAAGAACCCTTACGGTGATGGCAAGGCTGCCATGCGGATCGCCGAAGCGGTCAAAGCTGCTCTTGGATAAATCGAATTCTTGTTAGGACTGGCCATATTCCTTGGTCGACTGAGTCTCTGGGATTTTCGATTCCCGCCACCACAGCCAAATCATCAATCCGGCGATCAACAGGCTCGCCATTTGATAGGCAGTACATCCGCAGAAGATCTTCGCCTCCGGACGGATGGTTTCGCTGAGGAATCGATAGCCGGCATAGCAAGCGATGTATATCTTGATGCGGTGACCAGAAAACAGGTTTCGTTCTTGAGCCCACCATCCGATTGCCGCCGCCGAAAGATGGAATAGGGTTTCGTACAATTGCGTTGGATGTCGTGCGATTGCGTCGACCTGCGAAAACACGATTCCCCACGGAAGCTCTGTCGGTGTTCCATAACAGCATCCGCCGAAAAAGCATCCAATGCGACCAATCGCAATCGCGACCGCAACCGGTATCAGAAAACTGTCTCCTGTCTTTGTGCGAATCTCGCAAGCCCACTTCGCGGCTTCGACGCCAAGATAACCTCCAACCAAGCCGGTCAAGATTGTCTTGCCATCGGTGAACCAGGCGGCACCTGAAAGGAACTGATCCCAATCGCTGAACAGGAAGGGAAGTTTCGCGCCGGTCATGGCTCCGACCAAGCCACCGATTCCGAGTCCGACTTTCTGTGACCATGTCAGCGATAGTTTACGTTGGCTCAAACGTGACAACGCAAACGCGGCGATCAAAGCCAGCAACATCGTAATAAAATGGGCGACGTTCAACTGCTTATCCGTTGTCGGAACCAATACCGTCTCGAATCGCATGTTTTGAAGTTGTACTAATACAAGCCCGAAGCGCCAGCGAGTGAATCATTGCATGGATCTTCGATTCACTCGCTCGCGCTTCGGGCTTGTATTTGCACGGTTTGAATTTTCCATTTTCCGTGGCTATTGCCAGATGGAATCTGTATTCTGATGCGATGTGTGCAACTTCAAAAAACGCAAACGAGTGAATTGCATTTCCGTGAACCAGATTCACTCGCTCGCGCTTCGGGCTTGTATTCATGTTCAATTTCATTTGCAAACCGCAACGTTCGAATCCGCTCGATCAAGTTCGGGCAGCGCTACGTGACCGTCACGGTATAAAACGTTGTAGGCACAAAACGGAATCAAGTGTCCACTGGGCAACAAATGATGAACACAAGATTTCATCAACTGCCGAATGTCAAAGTTGTAGACATCCATAAAACTGGTCGTCGTGATTCGAAACATGTCTGCGTTGCCAAGATCGGACTTCATTGCTCTACCGAAAAAGTCGGTTGCCAAGGATGCCCAATCAATATCGCCGTTGTCCTGAAATCCTGAACTTCCATTGGACTGGCCCATCAACGAAACGAGTCCACCTTCGGGCTCGGCGCCTCCGCTGCAATCACAGCCCGGACCACAGGCTTCTCGCATCATTAATTCCTCCACAATCTGTCGAGTGTTTTCGCGATTCAGGCTGATTCCGTTCGCTAACAAATCGAAATGCTTCTGCATGTCAACAAATCGCGTCACGGGTACGACCTTACCACCGCTACGAAATGCATAGCACAACGAATGCGCGTTGGGATGAGCACAGGGTATCGGAAAGAAATCACTTTCGCGAAACCGTCCCGCCGTTTGATATTCAACAGCCTTGATGACGTCCGGAAAGGTGATTCGGCGGGCAAGTTCGTCCGGTTCAACGCTGCGACCGACGTACGTAGCCGGTTGAAAGCTGACGCCCGTGATCCATGGACGAGCAATCGCAAAATCGATCAGCGGGCCGATCTGATCCATATTCAAATCGGGTTGCATCGTTGCCACGAGAGTGACATTCAAACCAGCTTCGCCAAGCACTTCGATGGCTTTCAGCTTGCGATCCAGCAATGATTCGCCGCGAAGGTATTCATTGCTGCGATCGTTCAGGCCGTCCATCTGCAAATAGATTTGGCTTCGATCTTTTCTGGCGGCCAGCACTTCGCAAAGCTGTGGATCGCTGGCGATGCGAATCCCGTTTGTGTTGACCATCACCAGATCAATCGGTTGCTGACAGGCGTATTCGAATACTTCGCGAAAGTTTGGATGAATGGTTGGTTCGCCACCGGACAGCTGCAGAATCTCAGGCTCGCCTTCAACTTCCACCAGCCGATCGATTGCTGCAATGCACTGATCGAGCGTCAGGTGTTTGCCGCCCGGACCGCTGGCGGCGTAGCACATCGGGCATTTCAGGTTGCAAGATTCCGTCAGCTCCAAGACGGCGATACACGTATGTTGTTCGTGTTGAGTGCAAAGCCCACAGTCGTAAGGGCAGCCTTTGTTCGGCTCCAAGCCAAAATTGACAGGACGACGTCCGGGCACGTTGAATTCCATACGATCCCACCAGTTTGCATCGCTGCACACAAAGTCACTTCGCGAACCGTGCTTCGGACAGAATTTGTCGAACCATATTTTTCCGTCGCGGTTAACGATCTTTGCAGGGACAACGTCGCGACAATCTGGGCAGAGGCTCTGCGTCGTTCCGAGGTAAAGATGTTCGTTGAGGTTTTGAGTCATGTGGCTATTTTCCCCTAGTGACATCTCTATTCCAACGCCCCTTAATCCAAGGAGAAAATGCAGCGAGTATCAACAGAAACGTCCCGACAAAAGTGACAATCAGGATGGTGCTTGCCGCCACTTGGCTCGTTTCCGCAACCACAATGGCCCCAAAACACGCGATGCAAAACGTCAAAAGGCAACTGACCAGCGAAACGAACAGGATCAACCATGTGATCATAACCGAACCAAACAACAGCGAAGCCTTCGAAAGATGGCTCGTTGGCAGCCCTGTCTTTGACCTTCGCCAGACGACCAATGTTGTTCGAATCCAAGGCGGTATCGTCATCAGTGCTAGGCAAATCGCGACTCCGGGCGACGAGATCCCAACGGCAACGAGGACACCAATCAATCCGACGGTCAGTGCAATGCTAACGATCGCCGTTGCGGATGCCGTGCCCGCATCGATATCCTTAGGGACGCTTCCCGCAGGTGCTTGGAATGGATTGATGGCTGGATTCACTGTCGCACTTCCGCAACGCTGACAGCTCGTCACTCCGGGTGAAAGTTCTGATTCGCAAAGCGGACAGAGCAACGTTGCTACGAGGATCTCTGATTCTAGAGCGTCATCGCTACTCATGATCTGCCGCCTCTCCTGCGCCATCACGACACCTGTTCGCCGCGACCATGCCCCAGCCCAAACGGACGACCTGCCCGATGACGACTCCCATTAGCCCCAACGCGACGATCGTCATCAGCTGGTGATATCGCGGGACCGCTTCTATCTGGAACTCTTTCAACAAACCGATTGGCCAGCGCGTCGCACCAAGCACAAACAGGTAACCGAAAGTTGTCGCGACGGTCGCCCATCGAATCAACCACAAATCGAGCCTCAACGCGGCCAGCCCAATGATCAGAAAGTAACCAGCCACCATCGGTCCGGCGGCTCCGGTTGAAAAACAGAGTGCCGCGGTCAGCCAAATGATGTCGCCAACAATCACTGCCATTGCAATCCGGCGAGAAAATGGCTTGGTCATTGCCGCGAGATGAATGCCGAGTGCTTGGATTAGCCAAGCGAAAACCAGTATCGAAACCACGATGTGAACGGTGTTTGAGACAGTCGACCCTGGGATCCCGACCGCAGAACGCATCGTCGATTCACTAGGCGACGGAAGATAGACGTTCAATAAATGGATCGAGTAGAAACCAAGAATCGCGATCATTCGAACGAGGTTTCCACGAACATCAGCGGCTGCTGGCAGCCAATGGCTTCTTTTCTGTTGATTCGAATCCGCGGTTTCCATCGTCCATCCCGTAAGTCCCAAGATGGTTCAGTCTAGCGTTTGAGCAACTTTTGGCAAAGCTGGACGATTGTGACGATCCAATTGCTCGATGTACTTGCAGCAGTCCAGTTCTCATGGTTATTCCAATCGTGCCTCAAATGCCGATGACCCGCTAGTCGCTTCTCTGGAGCAACTTGCCGAAGCCCGTTTGGCATTGCATCAAAATTCAGATTCTATCTGGAAATAACCATTGAAAACCCAAAACGCGAAGCGTTCAATACAAGCCCGAAGCGCAAGCGAGTGAGTTGAAGATCCATGCAATTATTCACTTGCTGGCGCTTCGGGCTTGGATTAGTGCAACTTCAAAATACGCGCGTCGGGCAATCCGATGGGCGATGAGCCCACTTGCGACGCTTGCGGATGTGTATCGAATGGCGAATGCTCATCTTGCATCTGGAAGCCGAAGTCTTGTGAGACATGTCGATAGCACAGACAGGCATTGGGCAACAAGGATGGCTCACCAAGTCGAACTTTTTCACCATCCGCTACTTTGTGCGAAATGCCAAGCTCATCTGCTGGTATGTCTGAAGTAATTCCATCGATTGTTCTTTGATGCCGGCAGTTTGCCCAGCGGCAATGTCGTCGCGTAGTTCGTCCAATTTCTCGCGGTAAACTTTTGCCTTTGCTCGTTGGAACTCGCCAACACTGCCTTCTCGCAAGAATACGCCAACTTCCAGTCGGCGAGACAGGTCGTCACAATACGGCACCCATTTTTCAACCCCCTCCCAATCACCTGTTCTGGCTGCAACCACGCAATTCGCATTGATCGCGGAAAAATCATCCAGCAACGATTCCGGGGCAGGGTAGTACAGATAGGTCCCAAAAATACTTACGACGACGACACCGATGCAGGCTACGATCCCGACCACCCAAGCCGGTAATGCAATGTCCCAACGGGACGGATCTTGCACCTGGTTCTGCAACCAGGGATGCAAATCCAATCGCGATTCGGCAATGCGAAAAGCAATTCCAACCAACGCTAGAATTCCCAAAAGCTTGATTCCATGTGAGCCTCGCTTGTCAGCATATTCACTCACCTCCCAGACTGCTCTTTTCAACAATTCTGGTTGGCCGTTTTGATAGGGGTGCGTGTAAACATCGAATGCGTGAGTATGCCCTGAAGGACTTACACCCTTGGGGTAAAGAGGCTTATCCATCGCATATGCGAGTCCAATCGTCATCGATAACAACAGGAGCAGAAAAAGGACGACTTTTCGAAAACCGAATGCTCTTCCAAACCAACACAATAAGCCAATATTGACTCCAGCTCCCAGAATCAACAATGAAAATGCGGCACCAACTGAGTTGCCGTGTTGAAACATGCCACCAATCTGGCTAAATAGCCAGAATTTTGTCGGGTTCCGTTTCACCTTGAAGTGACCCATGTTGGAACGCTACTGATGTGACGGCTGATGCCAACACACCAATCGCTATGAAAACGATCGACCAACTCACCAGCTCAGTCGATGCGCTATAGAGGACAGCCAGTGATCGGCGAATGCCAGACGTTGATACAGACGTTGCTTTCTGGTCGGAGTCATTTATTGTCGATGACTTTTGACCGATGAAGTTCCCCCAGATAGCTCCCAGCCCTGTGACAATCAACATGGCAGCTGCACTGAAAATAATCACGGTTATTGGATCTGACATCGACAAACCGTAAAGTATCGAGAGTGGATTAAACAGCGGTGCCGTCAATCCAAAGGCAATGATCGTTCCTGACTTCACGCCTGATCGATGCAGTTCTCGGACAACGGGTATGACTCCCAGGGAGCAAACCGGCAACAACATGCCGATGCCCCATCCGATTAGCAAACCCATGCGACTGTCGTCACCAAAGAGGGAACGGGTTTTCTCAGCCCCGAGCATATTCCGAAAAATTGCAGCAATAAAGCAGCCGAACGCAATCCAGATCGAAGCGTCGATGAACACCTGCGAAGCCCGAAGTAGTCCACCCGCGAAGTAGTACTCTATCACTTCGACTCTCCAGTTGATCTGGTCACGATTTCTCGCAGCTTACCCAACATGGATTCGACATCTTTCACTTTTGTCTTCCACGACTCGCGAAACGACACGTCGGTAGCATCATCTGGAATCGAATCAATGATGTCCTTCAAGCCTTTCGAAACTTCAGAAACCGAAGTCCAGTCTGATTCGCCAACGTTCGACTTGGCGGCAATGCCGGGCAACCACGAAGCGACATCGCCGATTTCGGCCCGTGAGCCAACCTCCATGACATAGTGTTTGACTTTCTCATCTACCTCTACTTCTTCACCCGGATAGCCGTCGCTCTCCACCTCTCCGCCAGACTCGCTGTACTCGGACGCAAGATAGAAATGCGAATGCCCAGAATCACCCTCGCCGTGGATGACTTCCACATAGTCAATTTTAATTGGACTTGGGAATTCACCCGAACCCATCAGCGACTCATGAATCTCTACGAGCCTCGTGACGGCGACGGCAAGCTCTTTCGGTTTGTGTAGCTCCAAAAATGGATGTCGTTGAGTGGACTGTTCCTTCTCCGCTACAGGATCGGACTGGCTTGTTTTCGAATCGCAACCAGTAAGCATCACGAACAATAGAAGTATGCTGACGACGGTTGATTTTTCTGAATGCTTCATGTCTATAATCCTGGTACTTTGACTGAACTGATTACTTCATCGATCACGGAATCTGCGCTCCGGGAGTTACTCGAAATTCGCAATTGCATGGCAGGTTTGGCGACCGTTTTTATGTCATCTGGTATCACAAATTGACGACCCTGCAGATAGGCCCAAGCTTGAGACATTCGTTGCAAAATTATCAGACCGCGTGGGCTCAAGCCGATTTCTACTTCAGAGTGCTGCCGTGTTTTGGTTGCCAAATCAACGAGATAGCTGCGAACCGACTCGTTGACTTCGATGCTTTGCACAACATCCTGCTCTTCACTCAGTTCACTCAAACTAATGACGGGTGGTTCCTCGTCTCTTCGTTCGGCGTATCCAACGTTACCGCCCAGCATCGCGACTTCGTCCGAGCGAGCCGGATAGCCGATACTCAATTTGATTGCAAAACGATCCAGCTGCGCTTCGGGTAACGGATAGGCGCCGTGACTTTCGATTGGATTCTGCGTCGCAATCACCAAAAACGTCGAAGCCAAAGCCATCGTATGGTTGTCAATCGTAACTTGTCCCTCTGCCATCGCTTCGAACAGAGCACTCTGAGTTCGGGGTGTCGCCCGATTGATCTCGTCGGCCAGTAGAAGATCAGAAAAAATCGGACCACGACGAAACTCAAACTCTTGAGCCTTTTGATCAAAAATATTGAATCCTGAAATGTCAGTGGGCAATAGATCAGGCGTGCATTGCACTCGAGCAAATTTTCCACCAATCGATGACGTGAGTGCTTTGGCAAGCGTCGTTTTCCCGAGACCAGGCAAGTCATCAAACAGTAAGTGGCCTCGGGCCAAAACACAGGCAATGACCATCTCGACGACATCACGTTTCCCGACCAGAGCTGAATTCAGGCGTAAACGCAGCGCTTCGATGCTGCCATGAGTAATTTCATTTGATGACTGGATCATTGCTTGTCCGCTTTCTTTCTCACGTTTAGGAAGCCCCTAATGTTCTTCAGCGTTAGTGAATCAATTGAGCCGCGACAAATGACTGCGAGATCCGAACGTGAAACAGTCTGAACGTTGTTACAGAAGTTTTTTGCATTCCAGAGATCGAAAAACCTCGCCGGCGTGTTTCGCTCAACACGCTTGTACCAAACGCTGATTGTTTCTGATTCAGGGCGTCGATCGCCAGCAAACCAGAACCGCAAATCAATCAATTGACGCGTCGTCTTCAGTAGCGAGTCTGGCCAAAACACGCGGACAAAGAACCACCACAAAAACATCAGTGTTGTGACGACCTCGGCTCGAAAATAGATGCAAAGGAATACTGCGGAAACAAAAAGAATCGTCAGGAATAGATTATTTAGCACCCAGTGCAACAACATATGGGCTTGAGCGGTTGTCCACTGCCACAACGTTTGAGTGCTGTACGGGATTGGATAGCCCGGTGTTGGTTCCACAGGAATCCAGAAGCATCCATCGAGGCATACTTCTGGCCACATGTGCAAATTGTCCGACGTGACAATTGACTGACCGGCTCGTGAATCGTAGTCACCTTTCTGAACCAAAAATCCGCTAGTGAGACGCGTCTTAAAACCAGCTGACCGCAAGGCCATCGCACACGTTGTCGCGAACATGTAGGAAGGGCCGCCGCCATGATTCAAGAATTTACTAACCGTATCGTCAGTGTGTTCGTCCGTCTCCCAAGCCGGGCTCAGGGCAAAATCCTTTCGCATATGATCGACAATTGCTTCGACCTGTTTCCATCCAGGCTCGACCCCTGTCGTCCATGTCGAGGCCAACGTTTGGGTGATTGGTTTTGCATCGTTGTCGGGAACCTGCAGAAACAGCGAACCGTTCTCAAAAGCTGTGTCGCTTTCTGCAAGGACAGGAAGATTGCGATCAGAGCGAAGCAGATGATAGTTGGGTACCAAACTCTGGAGTTTGATCACGGTATGGGAAGGAATCGAATCACCGTCAAAACATATTAGCCCCGCATCGCTCCAGCCAAACATGTCGAGTTGGTCGACTTGCGAAATGTGCCATCGACTCAAGAACGCGGGAGCAGGAATCGTGTCTGAGTCGAGCCTCATTATTTTGACGCAATGCGAGCGCCGGCCTGTCAAATAGTCTGCAAGTTTTCGGGCGATACAGAACACGGGAACGCCGGTTATCTTGCTCAACGTAATCCGCGGTTGGGGTGCAGTTTCCGTCACATTTGAAACCAATGACCAGTCCCACCCATCGAAGTTCTGATACGTGTTGATTGCAAAACGTGCGGGAACTGATCCTTCGAGAAAAAACAACGCCTTGGTGACCCGGTCCTCAAGTTCGATGTTCGTAGTCTGATCGGAATTTCGCATCGTACGAAACGTACGGCCTGCTTGCTCCGACTGTTTTGCCTTGTCCAGATGTTTCGCCATCGCATCAAGGGCTACGGTGCGGTTGCGATCCCGTTTTACGACAGGACCGTTGTACTTTTCAGACATCACGTCATACAACGAAGGTTTGTGATCCTCGATAAACTGGTCGGAGTCAACAGCGCCCGTGGTCGTCGCATTGTTGCCTGCTGTCAACGTGTTCCCATCACCGATACCCGACAAAGCGAATTCGTCTTGGTGCCCTCGTTCGCCACCAGAAAATGGCATGAATCCCGCGACTGAAAGTCCGTTTTGAGAAAACGGAATAGAGGCGGCAATGCAGATCACGCCGCCAATAAGGATCGTCGCCAGAGAGAGCGCAGACCCATGCAATTCTAAAGTGCGTGAGTTCCCGTCAATGGCCTTGGCGTCAAGTCGATTCCAATAGTGCCCCAGCAACCACCACAAACCGGCAAATGCAAATAGCCCAGTGACAACGAAAACTTCAAACTGATCCGCCATGCAGCAAACAAAAAACACGATCGCACCACAGAGCACGAAACTGGCTCTCTCAAAACCAGGGACCTTTGAAAAAACAGCCAGATACCAACCGATGCTCTGAACCACCAGCAGCGCGACAACTTCATTTGCCTCGCCGAATCCGAATGGTCGAATCGAAGCATGCCAGACGATCACAATGGCACCGATCAGGATGGCTCCACATTGAAAGCCAAACACAGCCTTCTTCGACGTCCAACCACTGATATTTGTTTCGATACGGCGACGAAGAATACAATACGCACACAACGGCAACACCGCAAACAAAGCTGTTTCGATTAAGAGGATGGGCAGCCAAGTTGCATGGTCAGCCCGAAACAGTTGAACCGTCAGCATCGCCAGAAACGCTGTCAACGTTACTCCAGCACCAGGCAAAAAAGACCGGCCTTGATCATCAAGTACTCGATCAGCGACGATTGCTGTATTAGATTGCATCGCCAAAACTCCTATTCCAATCGCAAATCAGTTGAGTGGCGGCGGATTCTGGAGTGGCAATGAAGATTCCATCTCCACTACGATCAGAGTTGCTGACGATGTTTGACTCTCCTGACAATCGTCGGTCGGCGAAGCCCTCAAGATCGATTACCACGGGTGTGAACTCTGACGAATTGACTTTACGCAAATCGCTGGAAAGATTCGTGCCGATCAAGAACAATCGCCCAGCGCGTGAGAGTTCCTGTTTGCTTGTCGCCATTTGGCACGAAGATTCTACGGATTCCAAAGCTGCATCTAACGAGGGCAAGTCTGCAAGAAAATCCATGACCGCTCGAAGGCCACTTCGGTTGTCAGCCGAATATTGCTTGAGACTTGGTAGTCCAACGCAAACAACTCGTACAGGCGACTGAGACTCATGTAAGTGACTACATATGCTGGCCGCAATTCGAATTGCCCACTCATTACTGCTGTGAATGCCACTGCCGGCATGAATCGATGGCGAAAGATCCAGGACGACCGTCGCGTCCGTCGAAGAGATCGTCTGACGCTCGCGAACCATCAGCCTTTGAGAACGAACCGTTTGCGCCCAGTGAATGTTCCGCAATCGATCGCCGTTGCGGTAACACCTGACCCCGATCGAATCTCCATCATTACCTGATCGATCTCGCAATGCACCATGCAAACTGAAACGAGTGGAATCACTGACTGGAAATCCGTCCAAAGACTCACAGGATGGCCAAACAAGCACGCTCGTGGAACGTGCCACGGATTTGGATATATCAATCAAACCGAAAGGGAAACCATTTGCTACGATGACTTCTCCGGTTGGCAATCGGCCACGGCGGCGTGGTTTGATCGGTATGCGGAACTCGGATTCAGACCATGCAGCAATGCGTCTAAGAGCAAATGCAACGCATTCATCAGCTTCGTTCAACGCTTGAAGAAAATCACCTTTCACCATCATTCCGAAAACAGGCAACGGCCAGTAGTTCTTTACCCGGAATAAAACAACCAGATCCTGATTCTCTGATACTCGACGGTCTGGCAGCACCAAACTACAACGGATCCCTTTCATGGATAGCCAAGGCCACGCCAACCCAAGGACAAGCAACGCCGTAAACGCAATCGCCAAAACATATCCTTGTGGTCCAACCAGCAGACCGACCAACAATGAAAACATGATCGCTGCCACCACCCAGCCGACAGGCTCTTTTAACGTATAAAACAGCCAATTCCAGCTCGGGCAAAAATCATGGTTCGCGACGCGGAACATCCACGATGTGAATCGTTTAATGTGTTGAGAGATCATTCGAAATCACCTGTCTCAAAAATCACTTTGTTGTTTCGTGAGTGGTTTACCAGGTCATTGCGTCTCGCATCCATCCCGCCCAATCAAATATTGCTGGACGGGATTTTGATTCGATTGCAGTGAGCCCGGATTATTCACGAGGCGTGGGCGTCAAACGGGAAGCACCTGCTTCATTGCGGAGGAAGTGTTCAAAGGTTGCTGTTTTGACAGTTCACCTGCTAGATGAATTTATTGACTCGCAAATTTGTCATCTCTGTCGTTGAATCGTTCAAAATCGCCTACTGGACGCCCGTCGTCGTGAATAATTCCGGTTGGTATTTGGTTCGCTGTTTGGTTGAATCAATTGCCGTTGTGAACAAGAATGGTCAGACTAAATCAAATCTAACCAAAGCCAAGCCATGAAAACTGCCATTCAATATTTCTGCTGCGTCGCAAGCGTTGTGCTTTTGTTCGCTAGTACAACCGCAACAACCGCAGCCGAAACGACCCGGATTTTGTTTCTTGCGGGATCGCGAAGTCATGCGTCTGGAGATCATGAATTCAATGCGGGTTGCCTGTTACTCGCTAAGGCACTCAATGAACAGAGCGGTTTAGACGTCGAGGCAACCGTGATTCAGGGCTGGCCGGAAGACGAATCTGTTTTTGAAAACGTTGATGCAATCATCATCTACTCCGATGCAACTTCCGTTGTTGAAAAAGGATGGGGGAAAACAGATGAGCTTGCCAAGTCCGGCGTTGGCTTGATGTTCATGCATTACGCGGTTCATCCGAGTCCTGAAATGGGAGAGAAATATTTCCGCCCGTGGATCGGCGGGGCGATGGAATCAGGTTATTCGGTCAATCCTCACTGGGTCGCCGAACTGCGAGCCCTTCCAAGCCATCCGATTTCCAATGGCGTGCCAGACACGGTCGAGGCCTACGATGAGTTTTACTACTCGATGCGATTTCAAAAAGACCGCGCTAAAGTGTTGGATCTCGTTACAGCGATGCCGACGAAACAGCGCATCAAACGCATTATCAATCTTTGGAATAACAACGGCGTCACCGGAGTCGATCAACAGCAGTCGCTGATGTGGGGCATCGAGCGTGCTGATGGCGGTCGTGGGGTCGGTTTTGTTGGCGGTCACTACCATCGCAACTGGGCCGATGATGGATTTCGCCGAATTGTATTGAACACGATCGTTTGGGTCGCAGGAATGGAAGTTCCTGCCGACGGTGTCAAGTCAAACGCTGTCACCGAAGATGAATTGAATGCAAACCTCGACGTCTATGAAGGTAGGGAGAATCCCCGAATTCCATTGCCGGATATCGAGAAGTACAAAAAGATGGCTCCTGCGAAATGGATCACCGGCGAGGATCACGCTGCCGCGGCAGAAGCACAACGCGAAAAACGCAAGAAGGAACGACGCGAGCGGATGAAAGCAAAGTAGGCCGGACTAGACGCAGCGCGTTACGTTTCATCGATTCGTGTAATTGGGGCAGTACACAGTAAATTGGGGAGGTGCTGTTTCTGCATGCGTCGATAAAGGCGATTGCGGGAGTCGTTGGAGCGTCGCCGCTTTTGCTTCTTGATCCGGCCTACTTTCGTTTCCGATGCTTGCGAGTCAGTGTCGGCCGCGGAACGTTTTCAGATGGGCCACGGAAAACGTAGGGCTTCCAGGTTTCGACAGCGTCTTCCCACTGTTGCAACGTTCGCGTTGGGTACCACGCAGGCCAACCATTCGCGTAAAAGTCGTGCTCGTCGAATTTTTCAAAGGCCCATTCATCGACGCTCATGTCGCCTCGTAGCGATTCTGGAAACGCAGAGGCCGCACGGAAAACTTCGGTGACGCCCAGATCGTGAATGACGTTTTCCCGCCAATCGTTAAGTGCCTCGAGCATTTCGGATTTGGTCGCTGCATGCGCCGGATCGTCCGCAAGATTTTTCAGTTCGTGAGGATCGCTTCGTAAGTCAAACAGCTCAATCTCAGGTTTGCTCGCCGCCATAAAGATCGCCTGTTCAGACGTTAGCTCGCCCTTCATGTTCATGACATTCATCAACGCAAGCACAGGATAGGATGCTTCCTTGTAGCGATTGAACTGACACCAAGGACGCTCCGGCATCAAGTTGTGAATCAGTTTGAAGCTTTTACTTCGGATAGCTCGCATCGAATCGTGCGTTTCGTCCATCTTGTCGCGCGCCGCAAAGATGTACATTCGCTGTTCGACTTCTTCACTGAACAGGCTTTTGCCATGCAACGGTATAAGGGTTTGGGCGCCGGCAGCCTCAAGAATCGTGGCGCAGATGTCAATCGACGAGACCATGTCTTCGTTGATTTTTCCGGCATCGACTTTCCCCGGCCAACGCATGATCATGGGAATCCGAATGCCACCGTCGTATAGAAACTGCTTGCCGCGAACATGGCAGCGACCATGATCGCCGATGAAGAACACGATCGTGTTGTCCGAGAGTCCTTCATCATCAAGTCGCTGTAACAACTTGCCGATTTGACGATCGACCAGTTGCATTTGCTCCAGGCCATTGGCCCAATCGCGTCGCACGAAGGGCGTGTCAGGATAGTAAGGCGGCAGTTCAATATCCTTGCCGTCGATTGGGCGCTCCGAGTCGCGATTCCATTTTCGATGCGTCCCGCCAAATGTTATTCGTGCAAAGAAAGGTTGGTTCGGTTCTCGCTCTGACCAGTCTTTGCCCATGAAAAGTTCGTTTTTCTTACCAGGCGTGAAGTTGCAATCAACTTTCCGCGACATCAAAGCCGTGAAGTAGCCCGCTGCTTGTAGGAGGTGTGGGATCGGCTTGATACCGTCGGGCAAAGGCTTCTTGTCAAACGTTCGATGCTGATTTGCGCCAATGAAGTTCTGATGAAAGCCAGTCATCATTGCACTGCGAGACGTGGAACAAACGGGCGATGTGGTGAAGGCTCGTTGATAGCGAACACCCTGAGACGCCAGTTTGTCGACGTGTGGCGTGTCGATTCCTTTTGTGCCGTAGCAGGAGAGATCCGCCGACCAATCCTCAATCGTTATCCAGAGAATGTTGGGTTTGGTTTGTGTTGGAATGGGTGATTCCGCAAAAACTGGCTTGCAGGCAATCAGCAGTACGGCGAACAATAGAAATCTGGTCATGAGTCGTTCCTGATATTTTCCATATGTGCCAAACATGTTCTCTTTCGAATTCGTCCGAAGTTCGGCGGGTCACTTTGTGGCAGACAAACGCGGAGCGGAGTGCCCTTGTTCGCGAAGTCTAGTTAGTAGCGACTGAAGTTCGAAAACCTTAGCCGGTTCTTTTTCGGACAGGTCGTAGCGTTGACCAACGTCGTTCTTGAGGTTGAACAATTCAACGGGCGAATCGTTGTCAGGCTCATAGTCATGACGTATTTCCCATTCTTTGTTGCGGGCAGAAGTGTAGCCGTCCTTGTGATCGATTAGCAGCCACTCACCATCGCGAATCCCGTACTTGCCTTTGTAAGTGTTATGAATATGCGTCGTTCGAACGGACGATGATTCGCCATTGAGCAGCGGAACCAAGTCGTGCGAGTCCTCAGCACAATCGTCGGGAAGTTCTGTGCCAACAACCGAAGCCAGCGTTGCCATGATGTCGATCTGACTAACCAGTGCATGACACACCTGATCCTCTTTCGTCACGCCGGGCCATTTGACGATGAACGGCACACGATGTCCGCCTTCGTACACGTCGCGTTTAAGCCCGCGGAAAGGATGCGACGACCAGTGGCCGTGCTTCTTGTCGCGAGCGTAAGCATATTTTTCAGGGCCGTTGTCGGCTGTGAAGATGACGATCGTGTTCTCGGCCTGTCCGCTTTCTTCCAAAGCTTGCAGCAATTGTCCGCATGCGTCGTCAGTTTCAAAAACCAGATCACCGTAAGGGCCAGCCTGGGATTTGCCGTCAAACTCATCGTTGGGAATGATTGGAGCATGAGGTGACGGGAAAGCGAAATACAAAAAGAATGGTTTTTCTTTCTTTGCTTGTTGATTGATAAATTCAACGCCGCGTTTCGTTGTCGTTGGAATGTTCTCGTAGGGGTCCCAGCCTTGCACCGCTGGGCCTGGGCGAAACTCGACGTTGCCTTCTTTGATGCGGACGGTCTTGGGATCGATCATGCGATCGGGCGTGGCCGTCACCTTGTCATCTTCGATCCAGCAATACGGCGGGAAGTTGATCACTGTGTCGCCGAAGTAGTGATTGAAGCCATGCGCCAGCGGACCATCGGGAATCGGTTTGTCCCAGTCGAAATCTTCCGGCCCCCAGACGATTCGCTTCCGTTTCTGTTTAACGATTTCTTCAGGCTGTGCATCGTTTTTTTTGATCGCGTTCCAGTCCCAACCAAGATGCCACTTACCAATCGCGGCGGTGTGATATCCCTTCTCTTTGAGCATTTCCGGCATCGTGATCCGCTCGGGTTTGAACACGGATGGGCCAAACGCGTGCACGATGTCATGAAAGTCTCTCCAGTGATGTCGTCCCGTCAGCAGTGCGTAGCGGCTGGGCGTGCAGATTCCTGATGAAGAGTGTCCGTCGGTGAAACGCATGCCGGCTTTGGCGAGTCGATCGAGATTCGGAGTCGGGATTTTCGAGTCCGCGTTGTAGCAGCCGAGGTCCCCAAAGCCCAAATCGTCAGCGTAGAGGATCAAAATGTTCGGCAGTTTCTCGCCGTTTTCGGCGACAAGTGCTCTTGGAGTAAAGCAAAGAAGTGCAAACAAGATTGCAATCTGCATGGATTGATTCATGGGAGTCCTTTGAGTCCGGATTATTCACGAGGCGTGGGCGTCAAACCAGAGAACACCTGTTTTATTGGCGCACGAATTCCATGCTTGCGGTTTTGGCAATTCACCTACTGCGTGAATTTCTCAAATCATAATATTATTCACGTTACCCTTGAATCGTTCAAAATGGTAAACGCGACGCCCGTCGTCGTGAATAATTCCGGTTGAGAGGGTACCATTATACGAGATATCCATGCCATTCTTTGGCGGCCCAACGAGACCATCAGATGTATGTTACCCGAATTGCTTCCGAACTCATGTTACTCATGTTACTCCTGTTGGCACCGTTCTCAACAGCACAGGACGTGAAACTCACCAGTGTTTTGACGTCTACGCCACAGCCAGCACAGGAAGAAGAACGAAAGCTGATTTTCGAGGATGACTTTGAGCGCAGCGAAGCTCAGGAAACGAAAGACGATCCCGGAAACGGTTGGAAAACGAACAGTAAGAATCGTGCGTCCGGCAACAAACAGGTCGACCTCAGAGATGGCGCGATGTACATCTATCGACACGCCGTCGCAGATCACGGCGTTTCTGTGGTGCATGCAGCTGAGTTTCGCGATGGAAGCGTTGAGGTCAAGTTCATGCTCGAGAACGAGAAGGACTCTCTCGGATTGAATTTCGCTGACCCGAAGTGCAAGCAAGTCCATGCTGGCCATCTTTTCAAGGTCACGATCGGCACCAAGAGGACTGAGCTTTCTGACTTTAAGACCGGACGCATGGACTTGGAGATCCGCAAAGCGGCAAAGTCCAAAACGCTTACGGATGCTCAGAAGAAATTGCTCGATTCAAAAAAGAAACGTTTCAAACGAAAGCTGGAAACCGGAAAATGGTATTCGGCAGTCGTGACGGTGAAAGGTGAGATGCTCTCCCTTTCAATCGACGGCAAAGAAGTGGGAACTTTTTCTTCGCCAGGAATTGCTCATCCAACAAAGCGACTGCTGCGATTGGCAGTCAACAAAAAAGCGGTTGTCGATGACCTGAAGATCTACTCATTCCCGGCAAACTCAAACGCCAGTGGGCAATCTGCATTGAAAGTCTTGCTGATCGCGGGCGGTTGCTGTCACGACTATGGAAATCAAACCAAAATCCTAAAAGACGAAATCGAGAAAAGAATCAACGCGGATGTGACCGTCGTTTACAACCCAAATACACGCACCGACGCCAAGTTCAAGATTTACGAATCGGACGATTGGGCGGATGGATATGACGTGATTCTTCACGATGAATGTTGCGCTGACGTTTCCGATGCCGCTTACGTGCAGCGGATTCTTGCGGCTCACAAGAATGGAACACCTGCTGTGAATTTGCATTGTGCGATGCACAGCTATCGATGGGGTAACTTTCGGAAACCGGTCAATATTGGCGACGACAATGCGAATTGGTACGAGATGCTAGGTGTTCAATCGAGCGGCCACGGACGACATTCGCCGATCAAGATTTCGTTTGCCGATAAGAAGAATCCGCTGACCGTCGGACTGGAAGATTGGACGACGATCGATGAGGAACTCTATAACAACGTGCGGATTTTTGAGGGCGCCACCGTTTTGGCGAAAGGCGAACAAACGCAGGGCACCAAGACAGCATCCGCGGCGATTGTCTGGACGAACGAATACGGCCCGAACAAGACAAAGATCTTCAGCACTTCACTCGGGCACTACAACGAGACGGTTGCCGATGAACGCTATATGGAACTTGTTGTGCGTGGCCTGCTGTGGACAACCGGCAATTTGGCTGACGATGGCAAGCCAGCCGAGTCATTGGCGAGGTAGCGCTGACGTGGTTGTGGCTTCTAGCCGCAATCATTTGCTTTGACTAGATAATCAACATCTCGCTGCTTAATCGATTCTTCGATCTCTAGGTTTAGCGGCACCCACTTTTGCGGTTGCGCCCAATAGCGAAAACATCTATTCGAGCCATCGAATCATGAACACTTTAATTTTCATTGCCGGCGTTTTACAGCTTGTCCTCGTTCTCGGCAGCCTCGCGATTCCTCGAGTCCTGAATTGGTCCGAAGACACCGCCAAACTTCGTCCGCTGACACGTCAAGTCTTTTGGACGTATGCCGCCTATATTTGGGCGACCAATCTCAGCTTTGCTTTGATCTCGATGATGTCGCCCGATAGTTTGATGGACGGTTCATTCCTAGCCACTGCCGTTGCGGCATACATTACCATCTACTGGGCGGCGAGAGTCGGGATTCAGTTTTTCTACTTCGATCGAAGCGATGCTCCTCAAGGAATTCAATTCCAAATTGCCGAGTGGGCATTGGTTGTGCTATTCATTTCGTTGACAGCTATTTATGGCTGGGCGCTGGTACTGAACGTCTCGGGAGCCGGAACTTGATCAGACCTTCCTTCAATTGGACATGGCTGAATCCTTCGTATTGCAAGACAGCTCAAGTCAAGCCTTTGGCATCCAAAGCAGCTGTGCAAATTCAGGAAAGCATGCGGGCATGTTAGTTGGGCATTCAGTTGGCTATCATCTTCACGATCTTCAATTGATCGCGGGTTTGGCAATTCTCATCAGTTTGATCCCGCTAATTGGCTACGTAATTGTTCGAATGAAGGCAACGAGCCTTGCAAGAGTTTTAGCTTGGCTGTTGACCATTGTCGCTGTCATGACCGTCGAAAGATTGAGCACCAGTGAACCGTCCGGAACGCGAATGTTGTTGATCATCGTTGCCCTGCTTTGGTCAATGAAAGCCGTCGTAGGGGTCGAAAGCGGGGCTCGCAACAGCATCACGCTTCCGTTCTTCAATTGGTTGGCTTTCACGGCGCTTTGGTTCGGCATGCGGCCCAAGATTTTCGCAACGTTATCTAACCAACCACGATCCGATTGGAAGTCTTACGTGATTCGGGGGCTGATTCGAATTGGGCTAGGCATCGTTCTGATCGCGATTGCTGTCCTGCTGGCTGGCGGTTCAGGCGGCGCCAATTCGACTACGTTGTCACCGTGGAGACTTTGGTCGGCAACGGGATGCATTCTGTCCGGGTTTAGTTTGCTGGTTCACTTTGGAATATTCAATCTGCTGGTTGGGTTTTGGAGGCGGTTTTCAGTGAACTGCACGCCACTGTTTCGTGCTCCATTGCTTTCCAAGAGCCTGACTGAGTTTTGGGGCCGGCGGTGGAATTTGGCATTCTCAGAAATGACGGCACTGTCAGTTTTTCGCCCGTTGAAATCGTGGCTTGGCAAATCAGAATTTGGGCCGATGGTGGCAACGGTGAGTGCGTTCCTGTTCTCTGGGCTGCTTCATGAACTCGCCATTAGCGTGCCAGTTCAAGCCGGATTTGGGCTTCCGCTTCTCTACTTCGTTCTACACGGGGTCGGTATGTTCATCGAAAACAAGCTTGACAGATCAGGCATCGAATTCCTCAAGCGGCCTTGGGTCGGGCGCATTTGGACTTGGTTGTGGGTGTTGCTTCCGTTGCCGATCTTGTTTCATCGCCCGTTTCTTGAAGGCTGTGTCTGGCCACTGATTGGGATCGGTCATTGAACTAGCCGTCCGAACTCTTGCGGTTAACTCGTGATCAGACCAGTGCAGGTATGGACGCGTGGGCTGACGCTGACCGAGAGATTGAAATACTCGATCGGTTGGGCCTTTCGAGATCATCTTTTTTAGGATGAATCGGAGTCACGTACGGAAGGACACCTAACGCGATGCCAACGGTGGCGAGAAACGTCGGTTGCTGGATCACTCGCTTGGATCAACATCATTCGGCTCGTTGAGTTTCGCACGCCATTGAGCCGCCTTGCGTTCATAACCGGCGTCGGGTTCGGTTTCATGCCAGGCTTGGTATAGTTCGACCAAACTCGAAATCGGGTCGATCTGTAGATAGGTTGCATAATCGCCATTTTCGGAGACATGCTTTTCGACCTGCAATAACAACAACTCAGCCTTGCTGAACTCGTCCAAGGTAAGCAGTGTTTTGCCGAGCCAATACTGCGCCTCGCCAACCGAATTGTTGCCAATCGCGTCAGCATTATTGTCAATGACATACTCCAACTCGACTCTTGCCTTTTCATGTTTGTCAAGTTGATGAAGCGTCTTGCCTAGCAGGTTTCGTACACGAAGCGTGCGAGTGTGGTTTGGGCCAAAAACGTCTTCGTGTCGTTTCGCCGCGGCAGTCAGGATATTTTCAGCGTCCTTGAATTTTCCTTGGTGAAACCACACCTCGGCCAGGGAGACCCGCACGATGTTCGTGTACAGGTGGTCGGCGCTCATCAGCTCGGTGTACATCGCGATAGACTGTTGCTTCTTGCTTGCAGCGATGTCAAGTTCACCCAACTTCAAATGGATCGTGCCTAGCGAGCTCAAAACGTTTGCGATCAGAGAATGTTCCGCACCATATAGTTTGTGATGGATGTCAAGTGAACGTTCGAAGAGTTTTCGAGCTTCGACAAACCGATCGCCTTTTACAAGAACCTTGGCAAGATTCTGCAGCAGCATCGCTGTTTGGGGATCGCTCTCAAGGGCCGCCTGTTCGCTGATTGCCAAAGCTTTTCGAAACATTTGTTCGGCTTCGTCCAATCGTCCCAACTCGCTGTGAGCGAAGGCAAGATTGTTATACGTTGTGATAATGCTTTCCGTATCATCGGGATGATATTGGAGGTCGGTGTCGAGAATGCTCTGATAGGTTCGCAGCGCGGATTCGTGTTGACCGTTCGCAGATTGAATTTGCCCAATGGTGTTTTGATACTTAAGAACAACCGGATGTTGCTGTGAAAAGTTTTCTTGAGCGATTGCTAGTGCTTCGTTGGCCGCTTTTTCAGCTTCGTCAAATCGTCCGGCACTAAGGAAAAGCGACGAAAGCGTCCAAATAGATACGGCTAAATTGGGGTGGCCGTTAAGTACCTTGCGCTGCATCTCGATCGCTTCGTTTAACAGCACTTCTGCTTCGTCGACCTTTTCCATTTCTTTCAATAGTCCTGCCAGGTTCAAGATGCCGGTGGAAACAAATGGATGGCCAACGGGAAGTGTTTTGCGTTGAATGTCGAGCGCTTTCTCATAATGATCTTCTGCGGCCTCAAGTCGATTTGTCCGTCTATCTAAGTTTCCAAACGCATTGATCACTGTGGCGACATCTGGATGCCGTTCACTTCCATGAAAAGACTGTAGTTTGTTCTTTGCCGTTTCCAGTAGTTGCCTCGCTTCTTTGACATCGGCCTCGTCGCCATAGGTAAGAACCGTTGCGAGATTACGGAGGGCCTCCGCTTCGTTGTCATCGTCGGAGGGATCACCAAGCTGCTCCCACATTGAAATCGCATCACGGTAGTTCTTTTCGGCCTCCTCATCTTTTGCTTGGTATTCAAAATGCAAACCCAATTTGTTCAGTTCTGTGGCGATATCGTTATGCGCACCACCGCGAAGTTGCCGATACAGTTCCAATGAACGCAGAATATTATCGCTGGCCTTGTCATGCGAACCCATTTCTTGATAGGTCGAACCAAGAGTACTTCGTAGCGTGGCCTCCACCTCTAGTTCGTCGCCAAGTTCCTCCGCGATAAGTTTCTCGGTCCGTTCGAGAATTTCTTCCAACAGCGTTGTGTCCCGACCGAGTGCGACCGACGGACCGACTCCGGCCAACGCCGAAGATTGCAATCTGGCAACGGCAGCCGACGTTTTCGCCTCGATCCTGGCACGTTCTGCATCTTGAACCGCCTGCTCTTGGGCAGCGACGGCTTTTGTTTTTTGCAGTTCTTCGGATTTGGCTGCCTCCGTTGCCCGGTGCTTCTCTTGCATTGCCCAGATCATGCCTGCGGTCGTTCCGATCACTCCAAGGATCAGAGTCGTTGTCAGTAGACCAGCAACCCAAACGCCAGCGCGGTTTCGCTTGACGAATTTTTGAAAGCGGTACCGCGCCGAAGGAGGCCCAGCGACGACCGGTTCGTTCGAAAGGTGACGTCGAATATCAGAGGCGAGGTTTTCTGCCGAAGGATAGCGTCGATTTCGATCTTTCTCCAAGGCCCTCATGATGACCCAATCAAGGTCACCAGAAATGTGTAGCGTTAACAGGGCGGGCTCAATTCCACGCTGCGCTGCCACACTGGGCAGGCTTTCGCTTCCACCGAGACGTGTGCTGGGGCGCGGCGGTTCAACTTCCTTGATCACTCGCAGGATTTCAGCCATCGCGGCCTTGCCAAACTCCTCCTTTTCAAGAGGAGTTGATCCAGTCAGCAACTCGTAAAGGATAACCCCTAAAGAATAGACATCGGATCTTGTATCAATGTCCAGATTGTTCTGTTCGGCTTGCTCTGGGCTCATGTATAACGGAGTGCCAAGGATGACTCCGTGTCCCGTATACAACGTTTGATCAGTTAGCGACATCGTCATGGCCTTGGCAAGTCCAAAGTCAATGACCTTCGGAACAGGTTTCCCGTCGTAAAGACAAACCAGAATATTGGACGGTTTCAAGTCGCGGTGAATGATCCCCTTTTGGTGAGCATGCTGGACAGCACTACAGATCTCCAGGAAAATGTTTAGGCGATCCCCGATTGAAAGTCGTGATTTGTCGCAATACTCGTTTAACGGAGTTCCTTTGACGTATTCCATTGCAAAGAACGGGCGACCCTGATCGGTCACGCCAGCATCGAGAACACGGGCAATATTGGGATGGTCCATCAAAGCTAATGCTTGGCGTTCCGCGTCGAATCGGGCCAAGATTTGTTTCGAGTCCATGCCCGCCTTGATCAATTTGACCGCAACGCGCCGCTTGATCGGTTCTGTCTGATCGGCCATCCAGACAGTACCCATACCGCCAACACCAATTTCTTCACGTAGTTTGTAGGGACCTACCATGGTCCCAGATTCGTAGTCGATACCGAGGGAACCTGTGGTCGTTTGTGTTTGATCCAAGAATCCCGCGTTCATCTTCGCG
Source organism: uncultured Pirellulaceae bacterium (assembly GCA_964352885.1). Classification (GTDB taxonomy): domain Bacteria; phylum Planctomycetota; class Planctomycetia; order Pirellulales; family Pirellulaceae; genus Mariniblastus. The sequence goes on along the minus strand of CAYGUE010000007.1, from coordinate 16,602 downwards.
TTTGCATCCAACAGGGATTCGACTTCCCGAAGCAAGGCAGGATTGTCGCCACATTGACTCTTCAAAAATTCATCGCGTTCGGCGGGTGAATCGATCTCAAGTGCCCCCTCAAGAATAGAATCGATTTCACGACTATTTTTGCCCATGTCGAATGCACTCGTTCAATTCTATACCCGCGATCCAAATTCAAAGCCACCTGGTCGTCAGGCCTGACAATTCACCAGATTCGCTCGCCTTGCATCATCATTGTAGCAACTCGTTATTGCCCTATCGTCCCACAAAAGTCCCGACAGAAATGTTACGGACGCGAAGACAACTAACGAATCAATAGCCTCGGATGCCATTCATGAAGTCCTGCAGGCTCCAACTACTCAGTTCCGCTAGAATCATGCTAACGAACCAGGCAAACGTGCTTATGCCGCTTGCGACAATGCAGATCAAAACGATCACCGTCAGCAGAAATGCCAAAGAATCTCGGGTGCGGTTTGCAGCTTCGATAGCCTCGATGGCGTGACGTTCCGGGAAGCCAGCTTGTTGGTGAGTTTCTACGACTGGCTTTCCAAGGCCAGTTTGTCGTGAATTCGCATTCCGAAACGTCGTATCGTTGAGCGTGGCTGACATCGATTTCTCCCGTTACGTCATTGAAGACAATTGCTTGACGTCTGCAATCCGACAAAAAGTGGCCACGCGCATCATTTAATATTGAAAAAACTAACATCGAGCCTCCTCCGACCTTGAAAGCCCTGCTCCCCGAGGGCGTTCGAATAAAGAAAACGCTGCATTTCCTGCTTTTTTGAACGGTTGTCTGCTCGAACCGCGATCCGCTGTAGTAAATTGAATTGATGAGCGAGGTCACGCAAATAATTCAGCAGATCGAAGCTGGCAATCAAAGGGCCAGCGAAGAATTGCTGCCGTTGGTTTACGGAGAATTGCGCCGACTCGCGCAAGCGCGATTGGCGAATGTTTCTCCGGGCCAAACACTGCAGGCAACGGCGTTGGTTCATGAAGCGTTTGTTCGGCTTGTGGATGCCAAAACAGTGCAGAAATGGGACTCCCAAGGGCACTTTTTCGCAGCGGCCGCTGAAGCGATGCGACGGATCATGGTTGAGAGCGCTCGGCGAAAGGGCCGAGTGAAACACGGGGGAGAATTCCAACGAGTTAATTTCTCGATCTCAGAGGTAGCCGGCAAAGAAGTCGAAGACTTGGAGTCTCTTGATGTCGCCCTCTCAAAATTCGAAGCGCAATATCCTGACCGAGCGAAGGTGATCAAGTTGCGTTTCTTTGCAGGCCTTTCGGAGCAGGAGACGGCTGCCGCACTAGGCATTTCTCGTGCAACGGCATCTCGTTATTGGACGTTTGGGCGAACATGGCTATTCAAAGAATTGAGTTAGTAGCTGTGTTCATAAAGCTTGGTTTCTTGCACACTCGACATCTTGCATCAAAAATCCATAAAAGCTGAGGCGCTGTCAATCTGAACGTCGGATTGCTAACGGCGGATAGATGTTGGCATTATGTCGGTGCTTGATCCGTCGCAGCAATCGCGATTTCAACTCAGGTGAGAATTAAGTGCAATTCAGAAATTTATGGCCATTGAAATTTACCGTCGCAATCATGGTATGCGGTGCGAGTTGGCTTCCGACGACAAGCGCGCAGCAGAAAGATTGGGGCAAGTCGCATCACGGCTCGCATTACGATCAAGGGCCGCGTTCCAAACCATGGTCAATGGACGGGATCGGCAGCACGCACTTTCCCGTTACGTCGTCAAACCCAGAAGTTCAAGCATGGTTTGACCAGGGAAACACGTTGCTTCACGGATTCTGGCAATTTGAAGCTGAGCGCGCATTTCGCTGGTGCTTGAAATTAGATCCTGAATGTGCGATGGCCTACTGGGGACTCGCCCGATGCTCCATTGGAAATCCATCGCGTGAACGCCGGTTTTTCCGCGAAGCCGTCAAACGAAAATCGAAAGTCAGCCAGCGCGAACGCGACTACATCGAGTTATGGGAAGCCAAGTACGTCGTTGTGAAAAGCAAGAAAGCTGGACGAAAAAAAGCGATGGGCAAATATGTCAAACTGTTTGACAATTTGCTCATCAACTATCCAGACGACATAGAAGCCCGCGCACTCTACTGGCTGGAAATATCGACATTGGACCGAATGTATGGCGAGGGTGACGAAAGTACCATTCGATACGCCATGGATCGCGTCCTGCAGGAGGTTCTGGCCAAAGATCCGAATCACGTTGGGGCATTGCATTACCGGGTTCACAATTGGGACGGAGAAGAAGGTCACTATGCTCGCGAGACATGTCTTCACTTGAGCAAGATCGCGCCCAATTGCGGCCATTTACAACACATGCCAGGGCATGTACTGAGCAGCATCGGGCTTTGGCACGAAGCCGCGATCGCAATGGATTCAGCGACCAGAATCGAAAAAGCCTACATGCGCCGCAGAATGGTTTTACCAGAGGACAACTGGGACTATGTCCATAACCTCGACTACCTTTGCTACGCTCAAGAACAACTGGGACTATTTGACGCCGCGTTTGTTGGGGCAACTCAGATCCAGAACTCGCCGCCAAATTATGCTCAGTCGCCGATCGTTGACTTTGCAAATCTGCCCATGCTTCGATTGCTTATCAAGTTTGAAAAGTGGGAGGAGATTCTTCAAAACGAAAAACTTGTCAACGACCGAGGATTTTTCGACGAGCCGTTGGTTGCCTGCGCGAAAGCACACGCGCTAATTGGAATGGGGCGACTGCAGGATGCGGAAAAACAGATTGAGTGTTTTGAAGCAAGAGTTGGAATCTTCAGCCTCCCAAAACTTCTTGGCAATCTCATTTCCAAGTTCGTCATGGGCAAACGACCTGCAGCAAAGGACGATGATTCCTCTGAAGACATGATTGGCGACATGATCAACGTCCGCAAGTGGGAGCTTCGTGGCAAGTTGGCTTTGGCCCAAGGGGAAACCGAAAAAGCGCTCAAGTTGTTGGAGCAGGCGGCTGAACTTCAATCGGAAACATGGCAGAACGATCCACCGCGAGACCCCGCATTTCTCTACACGACACTGGGTGAAATCTATCTTGAATCGGGCAGGCACGAGGATGCCGTCGCAGCATTCGAGAAATCATTGAAAAAAGTAATCAATGACGGTTTTGCACTCAGCGGCTTGGTCGTTGCTCATCATGAATTGGGACATGAAATGGCCGCAGCTGAAGCAATGGGCCGTCTTCAAGGAGTCTGGGAAAATGCTGACCAGCCAAACCGCTGGTTGCAAAAAGCCGAAGCTACCGGGGTGAAACCGTCCAAGGGCACGGACGAGGTCTTTGTCGAAAGAAACTATCAAGAGTTTGTACTTGCCAAACAAGGACACAGCCTTTGGTCGCCACCGACTGCGCCTGAATTACTTGCCAAGAATGCCGAAGGAAATATGGTTTCGCTGGCGGATTACAAAGGGGAAAATGTAATCCTGATTTTTTATCTTGGTGATCAGTGTTTACATTGCATGGAACAAATCCAGGAAGCCAGCCGACAAGCAAACGACTTTGCTTCGCTCGAAACCAAGATCATTGCGATCAGCAAAGACGATATATCCAAGCTGAAGCTAAACAGCAGCCCTGAGCTAGGCATTACGTTGTTGTCTGATCCTGAATTCAAAAACGCACGAAATTTCCATTCCTACGATGAATTCGAGGAAATCGAACTCCATTCAACAGTTTTGATTGACGCGAGCGGTCGTATTCATTGGTCGCGCCATGGCGGCGACCCATTCATGGATTTTGAATTTCTGAAGCACGAAGTCAAACGGCTCAATGTGCGTGCGGAACTCAAAGAATAATTATCAGAAAAACGTGTACTTGGTGGGAACGTAGCAACCGATTCCCTCGACGCCGATGTCGTCCGCCATGATCATCAGCGTTGGGTGAACGGTCATCATTTCCAAACGCTAACAAATCCGCGAACGTCTACGCGAAGCAAGTCAGCACAAGGCAGGCACGGATCGAGTGAGGATTACTTGATGAGATTGTCGCCTCCGTTTTCCTTTTGCTCAATCGTTACAGGCCAGCCCGGGAATTGGTTCGATCCTTTCCCGTCCGATGCGTCGACCAAAAATCGGAATGACTCGAGGTAGTAAGTTTTCGCATTGCCGTCGATTGTCACCATGCCAAAGCCGCTTCCTTTCTGATGGGCAACTTCATAGCGGTTTTTCTTACTCGCAATTTCAGGGTCACCAACGGCATAAACGTAGACAAGGTTGCCGAAACCGTCGACGTACTCACCCGTGTGCGGCAGACCATGCTCCGGACGATTCTGATGCGTCATGCCTGCTCGCTCTGGATGCCACCATCGTGGATATCCGGCTGAGATCGCTGGCGTGCAAAACGACCAGAAGCTGTCTCGTTGCTTGTCGACTCCGTACTGAGTCAGCGACGTCAAGTGTTGGTCGCCATTGATGTGTAACGGTTTGGCCTTGCGAATGATTTTGATTGCGTTGTTGCGAGCCGTCTGCGGCCAGGCTCCGGAATCGAGGTCTGCTTTCAAGTAGCCGTCGTACTTGCCGTGATGCGTGGCGACGCCAGCGAAAACGGTTTGACTTAGTAGAACTTTCATCGAATGACCACGCCAGTCGCCTGCCCATTGCTTGAGAAAGTCTTCCTGTCGTTGGCCAAGTAAAACCAGACCCGGTTTATCAAGAACCGACGTGTCGAAGTTTTTGTCCATCACGTGATCTGCACGACCGCTGGCGGTGTCAACTTTTTCAGGTCCACTTTTCCATTGGCGGTCGGCAATGATTGCGAAACTCACTCCGCCGTAAACCATGTCGCCGTAATAGACACTGATGTCCTGGTTGACTGGTGTTGGGTCGTAGTAGTCAGGATGGTGAGCGCAGTTCGTTTTGTGAACGGCGTTGACCATTCGCGCGGGCTCAATGTACCCGCCACGACTCGACGCGCCCGAGGCCGTTACATTCATCGCAGCCCCCGCTTCTCCCCAGATGTTCCCCTGAAAGACATCGTGATCGTCGGGCAGGCAGATCGTTGGCGCGTTTTTCATCGCGTCGCGAAATGCCCAACCGTGCATGTAGTACTTGCGAAGATAATTCAAGATCGCACGATCGGCAGGCTTGCGAATCAAGCCGAAGCCACCGTGATCTTCGTAGAGTTGGTCGCCAGAAAAGTAAAGCATGTCCGGATCGAGCCGCAGTAGATTCTCGCAAACTGGAGCGTACGGAAACCCGTAATCCTTCTGACAAGTTAAAGCACCGAGCCGCAATGGACGCCCGGAAGGGTTGGCTTTGATGACGCCTGACCAATCCGATTCCGACGTTGAACCGTCGCGATGAAGCTCTTTGTAGGTGACTTTGTATGGAGTTTCTGTTGTCTCATCCCAGTTGGCGATACGGAACGTTGCAGTCCACGCGTCGGTGTCGAGTGCCGCAGTGCCAAGCGACTTCCACTGTCCGTCTTTCTCAACATGCAGCTCGATGTCCTTGTTGTCTTTCTCGCCGAGCGGTCCGGTGAGAGCGCTTAGCTTCATCACGAATCCGTCGTTGCCTCGTGAGTCGGAGAGCGAATACATCGTCCACAGGATTGGACCGAACTTGTTAGTTTCGGTAACCGTAAACGCGTCGCCACTGACCGACCAATCATTGAATCGATAGCGACTGCCCTGAATGTTGGGGCCTTTCTTGGGTGCCTTGGCGTAGTTGTTAAAAATCGCCACGTTGCCCAGAACCGAATCACTCGCGACTTCCGCAGATAATCTTCCCAGTTCCTTGCCTTCGGAACTAGCAGCAACGATCATCAATTCGTATTGAGCACCGACTGGCTTTCCGGTCAGCTTGAGCGTCATGTCTTTAGGGTTCTTGAGTCCATCAAACGTTTTCGATGTTTTCCCGATGATCAGTTTGCCGTCGACAACGCCAGCTGGAATTCCGTTTCTTGAAAATGAGTTGCTGCGATATTCATTGAGATCGCTACGGATGCCGACTTGGAATCCGGCACCCGCGTCGATTTTCTTGACGTCGAGCATGTCAATCGTGACCGACATCTCGAATTGGCCATTCGTGTTCGTCAGTTGATGCGTGACCAAGTGCACGTTGCGATTGCCACGAAACGAAAGGCACTGTGCCGCACCGTCGACCACTTCCCAGTCTTCCATCGGATTGGCCCAGCAATCGCCGCCAAGGAAGACGCGGTCATGCGTTTGTGTCCATGAGACGGTTTTCGCATTGGTCATCGCGGACGCGTCTGCGGTTTCCTCAGTCTGTCCAATCTTTGGAAGTCCCAGCAGAGCACTTCCGCAGGCAGTAACTTTCAAAGCAAAGCGTCTAGTGAAGTTGGTCATTGGAGTTTCTACAGAGTTTGAGTTGGCGGATTGCATAACGCGAGCGAATCGATTTTCATCGTTAGCGTGGTGAGATCGAAGGTGTTGTTCTCAGTCTCTCAAAACGCCGCGTCGATATGATCACGGTCACAGGAGATCAGAATCGCTACGAAATTCAAAATCGACTGAATGAGGTTCATTACTTTTTATTTTTCTGCTTCCGCGTGTACGCGTCCAGATAGTCGAATCTAGGGTTCGCAGGTGCTGTCCTTGCGTTTTCAACAAGGATTCGCAGCTCGCTGGCAATCGCCGGATGCTTGGCGGCGACGTTGACTGTTTCACCTGGATCGGCCGACAAATCGTAGAGTTCAAGAGGTGAGTGAGGATCCGTGGACGCATCGTAACGAACCGCTTTCCACTGCCCTTTTCGGATCGCGATGCGGCCTTTCTTCGCCGGAAATTCCCAGTAAAGGTATTCGTGTTGAACTTGGTCGGATTTACCGAGCAAAGTTGGGAGCATTGATATTCCATCAATGTTTTCGGGTGAATCCTGCTTGGTCAACTCTGCCATCGTTGGCAAGAAATCCCAGAAAGCCGAAATGTGATCTGATTCTGAGCCCGCTGCAATTTTTCCTGGCCACGATGCGATCATCGGAACGTGCATGCCGCCATCATAGAGATCGCGTTTGTTGCCTTTCATGATTCCGTTGGAGTCAAAGTACTCCGGGTCGTGACCTCCTTCGACATGCGGACCGTTGTCTGAAGTGAAAATGATGATCGTGTTGTCTGCGATGCCGAGTTCTTCTAGCTCGTTCGAGATTTGACCAACGTAGTTGTCCAGTACATTAACCATTGCCACGAAAGCCGCGTGAGGTTCGTCTTGGCCGCGATAGTAATCTTCTTTATAGGGTGTTTCTGGATCGAATTTTCCACGATGCCTATCCATGAAACCAGGTGGTGCCACCATGTCCGCGTGCGGCTGCACGGCCGCGTAGTAGCAAAAGAAAGGCCGATCTTTGTTATCGCGAATGAACTCGAGAGCCTGCTCCTGAATCAGTCCGGGAGCGTATACTTTCGACTTCTGAGCCGCGTTTTCAATGATCAGCTCCCGCTTGCCGTCGCTCCACAGAAACGCGGGGTAGTAACAGTGTGCGATTCGCTGACAGTTGTAGCCGTAGAAGCGATCGAAACCCATCTTCAGTGGTTCGCTTGCCGAGCCAGGTGCACCCAAGCCCCATTTGCCAAAAACGCCCGTTCGATAACCGGCTTTTTGCATTAGGTGGGCCACGGTGAACGTGTCGGCCGGCATCGGCTCCTGGCCTTCGGGTTTGACTTCCGCATTTCCGCGGACAACCGCGTGGCCCGTATGCAGTCCCGTCATCAAACAGCATCGGGACGGCGCGCAAACGGTGCTGCCCGAGTAGTGTTGGGTGAACCGCATTCCATTTCGAGCCAGCGCGTCGATGTTTGGCGTTTCGAAACGTTGCTGTCCGTAACAACTTAAGTCGCCGAACCCGAGATCGTCCGCAAGGATGTAAATGACATTTGGAGGTCGATCGGTGAGTTTGTCTTGGGCGACAGCTTTTTGGCTATTCGCGAAAAATCCAATGAGGATAAGCCCTACGAAATAAGTAGGGGCGAACAGCAGGGCTTTCGCGCAAACGAGATTCCTGATCATGATGTTTCCTAGAGCCAGTGGGCCAATAATCCCGACTTATGAAATGGGGAGCGATGCCCGTCGGGCCAAGCAATGCAACTCAAGCATAACGCAAAATCGTCTCTGGTTTCCGGCGTTGTTTCGCATTCCGAGCGTCCACCTCCATCGCAGCTGGATAATCAGCGTCCACGGCAATTCACAAATTGTACCGACGACAGTTTGGTATCGTCAAACTGAGTTTGTCCACCATTGGCATCGGTGCCAACATCGCAGTTCACAAAGCAACAGTTTGCGAAAACCACTTCTTTGAAGTCCGAACCGCGCAGGTCACAATGATCAAAAGTGACGTCCGTAAGATGGGCCATGAAGAATGATGCCCAATAGAGGTCGCAACGGGTGAATGTGACACGAGTGAGTATCGCACCCTCAAAGTGCGATCCTTCCGCGATGCAGTCCTTGAACGCTTGGTCTTCCACGACGACGTCCATGTTGTCGGCGCTGTTCTGCATCAGGATCGACGTAGACATGGGATTCCGTCGGATTATGGGATTACGTGATTACGGCTGCGATAACCGAGTCACGATATGTGATTTTCTATTCCAAAGTCGCCCGGATCCGCGACTTATCGTAATCCCGCACTCACTTTGGTTTAATGCGTCGAGATATCATCCTACGGATGAACCCTCACGCAAAACGATGCTCTGCTGGCTTAAAGGCTAGAAAATAAGTAAATCGGGCAAAAGTTCGTCATTTGGGCGTCCCTCTTGGCCAGTCAACGTGGTTAAACAAGCAGGGATTAGTATCAGCGTGAACATAAATCAAATACGGCAGTCAGCCGATTATAACTTGGGTGCCAAAGGAATCGTTTAACGACCCAGAAATGAACACAGACTCAGGCCCACGACGCCTCGTGAATCATCCGAGACAAAGCCCTCGAAGACCATCAAAATGAAACCAAGATCAGCGAATCGAAATTCTCCGCCAGTTAGCGGCAGTCGACGAACGATTGGGCGAAAGCCGGCGTTACTTGCGGCCTGGACGCTTGGCATGCTCGTAACGGTCTGGTCGGCGGCTACACCACTGGTCGCTGACGAGGAGGCCAATCTCGTCCTCGGGACAAAAATCTATGCGTCGCAATGCGCGTCTTGTCATGGAGCCAATGGCGAGGGTACCGAAGAACATTTTTCTGACCCGCTACGTGGTGCACTTGGCCTGGCCGAATTGATTGAATACATCAGCGATACGATGCCCGAAGAGGATCCAGATTCCTGTGTTGGTGAAGAGGCCGAAGAAGTCGGCAAGTTTGTTTTCGAGAAGTTTTACTCAGAAGCTGCCGTGCGACGATCCACAACGGCACGGCTTGAGCTTTCCAGGCTGACCGTACGCCAGTATCAGGAATCGGTTGCAGATCTATTGGGATCCTTCGGTGACCCCCTTTCGATTTCCGACGAGCATGGTTTGGCCGCCGTTTATTTTGGATCGCGAGGATGGCGCAAGAATCGAAAGCTGGCCGAGCAAATTGATCCGGTGATCGACTTTGGAGACAAACTGCCACATCATGATCCGACCGGCGAGTACCCCTCCTTGGAAAAGGAAGAAGGGCGCCCTGCGGACGCAAATTTGATGAGCGCAGGGTATTCGGTTTACTGGAGCGGTGGTCTCGTTCCGCCACAGACTGGCAAATATGAAATCATTGTCGAATCCAAAAATGGATTCGACCTCAAGCTCAACGATCCGGAAACGCCGCTGATTGATCGTTCGGTAAGCTCGGGCGAAGAGACACAGCATCGCGGCCAAGTAGACTTGCTCGGCGGTCGTCTCTATGACCTTAAACTGCATCTATTTTGCGGCCCAGAAGTGACACCGCAAGTTCGTCTGATGTGGAAGCCACCGGGGCAACCGGCCTGTGTGATCCCCAACTCTGCGTTAGTTCGGTATGGGGCGGGAGAGGTCATGGTCGTGAGCACCCCCTTCCCTGCAGATGATGCGAGTGCGGGCTATCAACGGGGCGTTTCCGTGTCGGAGCAATGGGAGAATTCGACCACCGATGCGGCAATTGAAGTTGCCAATTGGGTTGCGGATAGGATCTGGAAGCTGGCCAAGACCAAGCCAGACAAGGATAACAAGGTACAGAAAATCAAAGAGTTCGGATACCAGTTTGCCACCCGAGCATTTGCAAAAAAGTTGACCGACGAAGAGCAGGCGTTTTATGTCGACCAACACTTCGAACAAGACATCACGCTCAATGATCAGATCAAGCGAATGGTCATTTTGACGCTCAAGTCGCCACGTTTTCTTTATCCAAGTGTCGAGCAACGCGATCCCGCGTTTGAACGGGCGCGTCGCATGTCGCTAGTTATGTGGGATTCGATGCCTGACAAACGACTCTGGGAAGTGGTCGAAAAAGGAGAGTTTGACCAGCGAGACAAAGTGATGGGTGAACTTTATCGCATGTCGGTCGATCCACGCTCCAAACAAAAACTCCACACCTTTCTGGAGCACTGGCTAAAATCCGACGAAGTCTCTTCTGTCTCGAAAGACGAAGAGCTTTATCCCGAATTTGACGACGAACTATTGGCCGATCTGAAGACAAGCTTGGAGCTTTATCTCAATGATATCTTGTGGAACGAAGCGTCGGACTATCGCCAATTGTTCTTGGCGGATTTTTTGTACGTGAATCGCCGGATCGCCGATTTCTATGAGATCGCCGGAGAGTTTAAAAGCGGCGAGTTTCAAAAAGTGCAGCTCGATCCGAATCGACAAGCAGGTGTGCTAACGCATCCGTTCATGATGAGCGGTTTGGCCTATCATCGTACGAGTTCACCAATTCATCGCGGAGTTTTCGTCGCAAAGCAAGTTTTGGGACGACAGTTGAGGCAGCCACCGAGCGATATTAAGCCGTTAACTGAGGAGTTCGAACCGACGATGACAACTCGAGAGCGAGTTGAGTATCAGACGAAACAGACGGCCTGCATGAGCTGTCACACGGTGATCAACCCCCTTGGCTTCAGTCTCGAGAATTTTGATGCGGTCGGGCGTTTTCGATCCGAAGAGAAAGAGCGGCCCGTCAACGTAAGCGGCGTTTACAAAACGCCCGAGGGAGAAGAGGTCGAACTTAACGGCGCTCGAGACTTGGCCAACTTTTTGGCCAACAGCGACTTGGCACAACAGAACTTTGTTCGTCAATTGTTTAACCACTATGCGAAACAATCCATCGACGCATACGGGACGGATCAGCTCGATCGGTTGCACAAACAATTCGTTGACTCGGGATTCAATGTCAGGAACCTGTTGGTTTCGATCGGCGACGTCATCGTCAATCATGAACTTGAGACCGCAGACGAACAGTAGATCCGCTAAAATTGGACTGCAGAGAATTCAAAAGAAGTTAACACGAATCAGACAATGAGGCACACAATGAAGATGAATCGTCGAGAATTTGTTCGTGGATCTGGTGCCTTTGCACTGGCTTTTCCAGGCCTTTCAAACTGGGCAGGCTTAAATTGGATGCTTCCAGAGCACCGCCCTTCGGAAACGAAAAAACGATTGGTCATCATGTTCTCTCCTAACGGGATGGTGCGAGATGGATTCTGGCCGGAAACCGAGGGGCCGGATTTTGAGATGACTCAAATCCTCAAACCATTGGATTCGTTCCGAGAAAAGCTCTTGCTTGTTAAGGGGATCTGCAACCAGGTTCGTGGCGACGGCGACAATCACATGCGCGGCATGAGTTGCTTGTTAACTGGGAATGAACTCTTTCCGGGTAACATTCAAGGCGGCAGCGATACCCCCGCTGGATGGGCGAAGGGAATCTCGATTGACCAAGAAATCAAAAAATACTTGCAGTCGAATCCCGCCACGAAGACGCGTTTCGGCACACTTGAGTTTGGAGTTCGAGTCCCTAATCGAGCCGATCCATGGACGCGAATGGTATATGCGGGTCCGAATCAGCCGATCGCGCCAATTGACGATCCCTATCGAATGTTCGACAGGATGTACGGCAAGACTCGTGATCGCGAGAATTTGTTGAACGTGCTTGACCTCGTCCAACAAGACATCCAAAAGTCCAAGTCGGCTGTCGATGCTCGCGACCTGCCGATGTTGAATTCTCATTCAAAGTATGTTGGGCAAGCGCGCGAGAATCTCAAAAGTTCCAACGTCTCTTATGCTAACCCGCCGCTCGTGTTGCCCAAGAGTATTGCGACGGACAACGACAACATGCCGGAAGTCTCCAAGCTGCAGATGGACTTGTTGGTCAACGGATTCGAGAACGACTTGAATCGCGTCGCCACACTTCAGTTCACCAAGTCTGTGGGACAGGCCAAGCATCGTTGGTTGGAAATCGATGAGGGGCACCATCAGCTCTCACACGATCCTGACGAGAAGGAAGATTCGCAAGACAAGCTTCGGCGGATCAACGTTTGGTATGCAGAACAAATGGCCTACCTATGCCAGAAGCTCGCCGACACCAAGGAGCCCGGCACTGACCAGTCGATGCTCGATAACACTTTGGTGGTTTGGACCAATGAACTGGGACATGGTAATTCACATACGCTCAACAATCTGCCGATGGTGATGATCGGTGGCGGATTCGGTTTTGAGATGGGCCGCTACACCAAAGTTAAGCGAGTTTCGACCACTCGGTTGTGGCTGGCCATGGCGCATGCGATGGGTCACCAGATTGATTCGTTTGGCCTGGCCGAGCTGTGCAAAGAGGGCCCGGTTAAGCTGTAGCCTCTGCGAAAAGAAACGAATTGAGCGTGGCGTACGTTTTCAGGAACGCCAAGCTCAACGACAAAGATAGGCTTCGAATGCGTTCAGTGGTCTTGTTCGCAACGATCCCCAGTCTCGGGAATTAGAACTGCGACTGGTCGTTACTCGAAGCTTCAAGATATCGCTCAGATCCTTCAGCCATAGATCTTTCCGATGTCGATTTTCATCTCAGTTTTGATTGGATTCCTGTTAGGAATCTCTATTAGGCGATCCGGGCTGCCAAATCGGATGAGCGCCTCATCTGCCAATGGATGGGCTACGGCCCTTGGCATCATTGTCGCAACTTAGCTGCCAACCCCAGAGGTTGACTGTCCCGCCGTAATAAAGTCTTACCGATACAGGCAAAGCCCACCGTCCTAGTTTTTTTCCGATTTTTCCGGTTTATCCGATTCATCCGACATATCCGGTTTATCCGATTTATCCGATTTATCCGATTTATCCGATTTATCCGATTTATCCGATTTCGCATAGCGCGATTTGCTTCTTTTAAAAGCATAATGTCTTCCATTAAAAAAATTCACTTCCGAATTTCTTGGAGATACGACATGAAAAAGATCGTTTTTGTATGTGCCGCATTGCTCGTAAGCTGTTTGGCAACACCAAATGCCAATGCGGACGCAGTTGTGCAATCTTTTGTTGGTGGCGGCGGACCATTTGGTAGTTTCTTTGGGAGTGCAGCGGGAGATGTCGTTGGATTTCGATTCACAGCTGATGAAACTGGTTTTTTGACGGCATTGGGCGTCACGAACGCAACCGACAACTCAATCTTGAATTCGGCTCATGACGTCGGCGTGTGGCGAAATTCGGACATGGCCTTATTGGGAATGGCGACCGTTGATGGTACCGGTACGTTTGACAACGGTTGGTTCTATGAGGACGTTGCTCCGATTGCGATTACTGCTGGTGAACAATACACGCTAGGGGCCCTGTATACGGTTGATGATGGCGACACTTATTGGTCTGGCCCGTCATCAATTGCGTTGGCTCATGTTAGTGCTACGAATGGCGTGTCACCATTAGCGGGGGAGCTTGGGTTCGTATATCCCGAAACGGATTCCACCAATTTGGGGAGACTTGGCCCCAATGCTATTTTTTCTAGCGTTCCTGAACCGGGCACAATTGGTATTCTCGCCTTTGCAGGACTTGGTTTGTTAGCGCGACGCCGCAGAGTCAAGGCGTAACGCATCCAAAATCAAAATAGACAAGAACCCCTTGCGTCTGACGCAAGGGGTTTTTTGTTTTTTATCTGATCCCAACTTTTGTCTATCGACGCTAGAGTCAGCCCCACCTTAATTTCGCCGGGCGCCAATTCCCCAAGCTGTCCTGTCTTGAATTCTAGATATGTCGAGCCTCCATCCTTTACGTTTTGGATGTCTGATTTTTCCCCGACGGATTGCAGCCCCTGGCAGAGGATCAATCACCGTTCATGACGAATGATTCGTTTCGCTTGTAATTTGAAGGAATTACATCCGTTCCTGGACAAATCCGTCACGTGGACTTTTAGTAGCAATGCCAATTCAGAGAACAACAACAGGCCATTCACCGGATCTTCTTTCTTAATGAAATTCTTATCGTCGCTGTCTTGAAACCAACCATCGACTAGGAAGTCGACCATCTACCAAACAGCCTTGCCATGTTCTTTTAGGTACAATTCCTTTTCGAACTCATCTTTATCATCTAGAGGAGGCAGGGCCCACGGTGAACCGTCAGCATTGACTGGCAATCCTTCGCCATTCAAGAAGGACCAGCCTGTTGATTCGCGATGTCGTGCCGCAGCCTGTCTTCCATTTGAGCTCCACGGCGCCAAACACGTCTCCAGCTACGTTCAATCAGGTACCCATTTCCTAAAATCGGCTGCCGACCATCGGCAGGAAAACGGGTAGTAAACCTGCCAACGGCGGCAATGCGGTAATTACTTACTCCGCGCTGATATGTTCCGCCGATCCGTGAAAGACGATCGGCGTTGTTAATCAGTTAAAACGCGCCCAAATTGAAACGCCACGTCACGCGGTTCGCTAACCAACTGCGGCCATGAAGCAAATCGCGTTCGGTGTAAACTAGCGTAACGTCGGCGCTGGCGTGCCCCAAAACAGCTTGTGCGGTTTCCAATCCAAACACTTGCCGTACCTCCGTTGCTGCCGTTTGGCCTAGCCGAGCTTTGCAAAGAGGGCCCGGTTAAGCTGTAGTCTCCGCGGCAGAGACGAATTGATTGAGGCTCAAGTTTTCAGGAATGCTAGGAGGCAAACCGTCGCCGACGTCGCGCCAACAACGGTCCAACGACGAGCAGTAGCACCATCATCGAAGATGGCTCCGGAACGGTACTAAACGACATGCTAAATCCGCCTTCACGCACAGTGCCGCCCAAATCAACATCAGCGTTGAACAATAATTGTACGTTTCCAAAGGCATCGCGGTCGCTTAACCTGAGCCCTCCAGTGCCCGACGTAAAATCGGTAATGAACCCGTTTTGATCAGAACCGTCGATGAATCCGTCGTTATTCCAATCAACAGGATCGCCTTCGAGCACCAGGATTTCACCATTGATGATCATGGCTTCCAAGTTTTCTGCGCCGGCATCAACATCCCAGACGGCAGCCCAATCACCATCTTCGTTTTGAAATGCACTTTCGATCGAGCCGTTGAGTGTCAGGCCATTAATCACATCGCCTTCACGAAGAACGATTTCTCCATCGATCATGATAAACTCGTCAAGCGTAGTTGACGCATCCGTATCTCCCGTGATCATGAAGGATCCAGATTCCGTAATTCCGAATCGATCGAAATTGTCATACCGCTCGCCCGTCAAACCACCAACCGCTGTCGGAATCAAAGACTGTTCACGGATGATGCTACCACCTGCCAGCATCGCCGCTCCATTGGAGACCATGACCCTGTTATTGTCGTTAGAGCCCGAATCGGCGAGCACTTGGTTGATGTAGTTGGTTCCGTTGGCAGAAAACCGAAGATCCGCATCAATGGCATTAATGTGAACGTCGATGTTTTCGGTTATCCCGCCAATACTATCGCCACTTTCTAGCAAGACGGTCATATCAGTACCGTAATAGAGAGCGCTTCCCGTGAATGAGCCGCCCATGGTAGATGAGTAGCGACCCGCCCAGTATGGCGTTCCATCTCGAGTGATACCAACTCCTGAATTGTCTTCTGAAAAATTCCCGGGCAACGTCGGAATTGAATCTTCTTCGTTGAGAACTAAAGTTGAATCAACCCAAGTCCCTCTAAGACGAGTTGTTCCACTCGTCATATTGGTCGACTCTGTGTTGTAGGCCAGCGTTCCTGAGTCGCTGATCCCCACGTGATAAAATGAAGTTTGCTCGAAATCGCCCAACGTCGATTGCGTTCTGAGAACAGTCCCGACACCACCCGTGGCGTTGCCCCATAAATGGAAAATGCTCCCCGTGCCCGCTGCATCGAATGTCTCGACGTTATACACAAAGCCACCAACGCCATTTTGGGTGGAATAGGGATTAATGTCGCTAATCAAAAATCCCGATGCGTCGCCCGGCAGGGTGTCCCCTTCGCGAATTAGAGCTGATGCGATTTGGGCCTGACTGACAGCGACGCCTGGCAATACGAACAGGCCCAAGACAAGCGAAAAAAGCAATCTATTAATCTTCATGGTGTTCATCAATCAACTCATTGAATGGATGTCGAAACGGAGGGGCGAACCGCCCGTTTGACCAAAAGTGCTCCTGCTTACCTCGCAGCGTTTAGCAAACCCATTCACCCATTCTTGAATTTTCCGCAAAAAGCTTGATTTCTTGCGATATGCCGCGTCAACATCGATGGGATCGAGAATCTGGAGTTGATATGTTGGAGTCTTCGCAA
>CAYGUE010000006.1:86487-104384 GCA_964352885.1 uncultured Pirellulaceae bacterium | reverse complement strand
CACCGGCTCCGCCACGCGCACCAGCTCCACCACGTCCACCGGCTCCACCACCACGTCCACCGGCGCCGCGTCCGCCAGCAGCACCGTCACGGCCACGTCGGCCATTTGCTCCACCGCCATTGCGACCCTCACTTGATGTTGCTTCTTTCGCTGCGGCTTTCAATTCTCCAAGCTCGGATTCATCAAGCACATCGTCTTTGTTCTTGTCCAGGCGATCAAGAACACGCTGCATGCGTTCTGGCAGTTCATCTTTTTCAACTTTGCCGTTTTCGTTCTTATCAAATGCCAAGAGTCGACTTGCGAAATCATTCACCATCTCGCCCTGGTCAGCACCCGAACCACCACCCGGTCCACCCGGTCCGCCCGGTCCGCCCGGTCCGCCGGGAGGGCCACCTCGTCCACCCGGACCACCGCCTGGAGGTCCGCCACCTGGAGGGCCCATTCGCCCAAGGTCTTCTTCGTTGAGTTTTCCGTCGCCGTTTTTATCGAGCCCCTTGAGGACGTTCGTGGCGTTCTTGATTTCTTCAGCCGACAATTCCTGATTGTGATCAGCATCGAGCGCTCCCAAAATCGGATTTCCGCCGGGTCCACCGGGCGGCCCAGCTTGCGGTGGCTGCGCCATCGCTACAGATGTCGAGCCTGCAAATGCAGCGATCGCAATCAACGCGTTCTTAATTTTCATGATTCTCTTTCGTTAAACGTTTGTTGTTCTGTAGATGGGTGGAACGAAGCACTAATTACTACCGCGAGCACGTTCACGTGCACGAACGGATTCGGAATCCGTTTCTGGAATTTCCGATTCCCAATCGATACCTAATTGAATGCCCAGTTTCACATGCGACCCGTGATCTTTGGAGACTCGCACACAATTTGCGATCGTGTCGACCAATGCCGACTTGAGATCTTCATTGGAGACCCGGCCATCGAACTGAGCAAGAACTTTTCCTGACATTCCGAACTGCCCCGGCTCCACAATCAGGATCGAATTCAACTTATCAAGGTCTCCTTTGATTCCGGTGAGCGTTGAAAGCTCTTTCGCTTCGGACGCTTTCGCAAATGTAAATTGGCCGACAATCGAATCATCTCTCCAAGCTAGCGGTCGCATCTTCTGCACGAGAGCTTTCGCTTTCGCTTCATCGCTGGAAGCGATCACGACCATCGGAATGACATCCGCAGCTGAAATATTCAGTCCGATTTCTACCGACTCGGCGTAGGGCAACTCCGTGTCGCTCATCGCGGTCTCAGCGTCGACTTTGTACGTTTTGGCGATCGCATCCATGCCAGTCGCCATCTGGGACGCATTGCGATACTCAAAGAATGGACCGCGACCTGCGCGAGTCAGTTTCTCTTTTCCGTTGGGTGAAAGAATTGCAAACGTTGTGTTCTTCATCGCACCCGATCGATCCAGATAGATCGACTTCATGAAGTCCGCTTCGGCCTGGCTTTCATAAGTGGCCAGTCGGATGCAAACGAAATTGCGAGACGCTTCGACGACTTGTTTGTTGAACAGGAAACTCCTGTCATTTCCTTGCTTGCCCGGTCACCAAATTCCGGAAACACCAAGGCATTGCGGGGCGGCTGATGTAAACAGGATCGGACGCTTGCTTCGCTCAGCTTCCGCGAGTCCGCCCTCGAGAGTTGCGTACCAAGCAATGCGAGGAGCATCTGGTTCCTGATTCTGTGCCGGGGTTGGCGGTGCAAATGCAAAGCCAACAGCAGCGACGATCGCGATGAGCGGTCCATACTGCGTAAATCGATATTTCATGATGGCATCCTGAAAGTAGAGTTATTTATTGATCTGCAAAAGGGTGTATCGAGTCCACAGCGAATCCCGCTTTTCCAGAAAGCCTGCTTTTTCTGCATCCAGGCAGGCTACTTTGTTCCGAGAATAAATTATCGGGGTATGATTGTTGCAACGAACTGTTCCACGGGATCGCGGCCAGAATACTGAACTTGAATACGATCGAGAACCAAAACGACGACGAAATTGAATCGCTGCGGCAAGGCGGGCCGCAAGCCGTTGCAGATCTGTACTCGAAGTACCGTCCCCAGTTGGAACGGATGGTGGACTTTCGGATGGACCGTCGACTTTATGGGCGAGTGGACGCTGCAGATATTTTGCAGGACTCCTATATAGAGATCGCACGGCGAGTTGATTCGTATCTGGAAGATCCCGTTGTTTCGTTCTTTGTTTGGGCTCGGCAAATGACCTGGCAAACTTTGATGATGTCGCATCGGACGCACCTTGGCGTGCAGAAAAGAGATGCCCGACAGGAAGTGCAACTTCATGGCGGCAGCTACAGTCAGGGAACGTCGGTTTCGCTGGCGTCTCGGCTCGTTGGTGACGTCACGTCTCCCAGCCAAGGAGTCATTCGGGACGAACAAACGCAGCAACTGCGGGAGGCCCTGGATTCGATGGACTCGATTGACCGCGAAGTCTTGGCACTGAGGCATTTCGAACAACTCTCAAACAAGGAGGTCGCCGAGGTGCTAAACTTGGGCAAGACGGCTGCCAGCAACCGATACGTGAGGGCATTGGAACGATTGAAGGAAATCATGGACGATACGTTTGGCAAGTGATCGGCGGCAAGGGCACCAAACTTGCCAGGAATCAGGAATTGCATTTTGTTCGTAGTTAACGCATTTCAGCGTGACATTCGTGGCTGGAAATACGGCGGTTAAGGCTGGTTACTACAAACTTAAAGCGGAACAAAAACCACGCATCAAACACTCTATGGACAAACAACCCAACATCGAAAACTCCGAAATCGATGATCCCGATGGAGCGCGCAACGCGATGGATGTGCTCGCCGAGCAGTTCACTCTTGAGTGCCGTGAGGGTCTGCGTCCTTCGATTGAAGACTACGCCGAAAAGCATCCGCAGCAGGCTGAGAAAATTCGTAGCCTATTCCCGTCGATTCAGGCCATTGAACAGCTCGGATCTCACACGGCATCGGAGAAACGGTTCGCGAAAGCCAACGCCGTTTTTGATCGAAACAAGATCGAGCAAATCGGTGACTATCGAATCGTCCGAGAAATGGGTCGTGGCGGCATGGGCATCGTCTATGAAGCCATTCAACAATCGCTCGGTCGACATGTCGCGATCAAGCTTTTGCTGCAAACGTCGACTGACTCGAAACATCTACTGCGATTCGAACGCGAGGCTCGCACTGCCGCCAATCTGCACCACACAAACATCGTGCCCGTGTTCGGCGTGGGCAGCCAGGATGGCTATCACTACTTCGTAATGCAGCTCATTAATGGCGTTGGACTCGATCGCGTGATCGAAGACATGCGAAACAACAATCAGAATCCACAATCGAAGCAGGGCTACACGACGCATCGTACTTTGGCAACTAGCTACAAAGACGCAGCTCAGATCGGACGCAACGTCGCCGAAGCTCTTCAGTATGCTCACGATCAAGGCACGCTGCATCGCGATATCAAGCCGGCGAACCTGTTGCTCGACGACGAGGGAAGCATTTGGGTCGCTGACTTTGGTCTGGCCAAGGCCATGGAAGATGGCAACGTCAGCCGCACAGGAGAAGTGATTGGAACGCTCAGGTTTATGGCTCCTGAACAGTTCGCTGGCCATCCAGATCCGCGGAGCGACGTCTATAGCCTCGGTTTGACGATCTATGAATTGCTGACCCTGAGACCGGCCTATGACGAAACCAGCCGATCGCACCTGCTTTCAGGGGCCAACACCACCTGCTCAGGATTTGAGTTGCCATCAATACTCGACCCAAGCATTCCTCGTGATCTTGAGACGATCGTGATGAAGGCCTGCGCTCGCGAGCCGAATGACCGCTATCAAACCGCTGGCGACCTTGCGGTGGACCTCGAGAATTTTCTCGAAGGGCGTCCCATCATGGCACGTCCGCCGTCGGCTTTTGAAACGTTCGTGAAATGGTGCCGCCGCAACCCTGCGATCGCCAGCCTTTCCGGCGTGGCCGCGCTGCTGTTGACGCTTGTCGCCGTTTCGACTTCGATCGGCTATGCCCGCACCGACGCAGCACTGAAACGAGAATACGAAGAACGCACTCGCACCGAAATTGAAAAACGTCTCGTAGAATTTGAGAAAAAAAAAGCAGAACAGACGCTTGGCATTTCACTGCAAGCCCTTGACCGGGTCTACAAACGGTTCGCGCCAGATCGAATGAGCCAACCGACAAGCATCACGATGGAAGGCATCGACGGCGAGCAACTGACGATCGCTCCACAGCCTATGCTTTCCAAGGAAACCGCGGTATTGCTGGAAGATGTACTGAGCTTCTACGATCAGTTCGCACAGCAGGACAGCGGCAGCATGCTATTGAAAACCGAAGCTGCAAAGGCCAATCGACGCGTCGGCGATATTCATCGGCAGTTGGGCGACTATGAGAAGTCGACGATGGCCTACCTGAGTGCGATCGCGATGTACATGGATATTGGCAATTCTGATTTGGAATTGGCCAAAATCGAGAGCTCGTTGGGGGAAGTTCACCGCCAAACACAAGAGCACCGCAACGCCACGCAGTCATTCCTCAATGCCAAGGAACTGCTCGAACCGTTGCTTGATTCGAGTTCAGATTCCGAGGAGGCAAAATTTGAGCTGGCGAGGACGCTCTACCTGATGGCGAAACCGAAGCCGCATGATCCTGGACAACATTTTGCGAGAGCGGAGAATGATTCTCAACGCGGTGATCGACGACCTCCGGCTTCAAGACAAGGCGGAAGGGGTGCAAGGCTTGGCGGCCGACAGCCGCCGCCCGGTCCGCGCAACGGCCCTCGTGATGGACCTCCTCCAAGAAATCCGCAGGACCTCGAAGAACAGCTGCGGGCGATTTCGCTCCTGGAGGAACTGAACCTCAACGATTTGGCGCACCCTGAGTATCGGTTCCTGTTGGCGCTCTGTTTCCGTGAAAAGGCTGAACTCGAAGGGGAAGACAACGAGCAACAGTCCATTTACGTGCTAGAGAAACTATGCGAGCAATTCCCTCAAGTCCCCGAGTATCGGTATGAACTTGGAGTGACGTTGGCAGAAGTCCCAATGAACAATATGGGCAAGTCAAATGTTGAAGAGTCAATTCGTCGGCTTCGCGCGAGCTTGCAACAATTGAATTCGCTAACACAGAGCCATCCCAACATTCCACGATACGTTGAAGCATGTGCACATACGCATCACAAATTAGGCACGGTCCTTCGGAAGTTCGGTGACGAGCCCAACTCGACACGTGCGGCCAGCATGGCGGAGGCGGAAAGGCATTTGAGAGTTGCAGTCAGACTTCAACAATCACAATGCAATCAGTTCCCAGAGTCTATCTCGGAAAAAACTTGGCTCGCCCGGATGCGAGACAACCTCGCTCAATGTCTTCTGGAAGGCAACCAACCAATGGCGGCCCTATCAATGATCGACGATTCGATCGCGGAATCTAGCGCGACAGCTACGGGAGACGGCGATCGAGTCCCGGTGATCCATGTTCTGATTGGTCAGCACAACACGCGGGCGGACATTCTCGACGAGCTTGGCAGGAACGATGATGCGCGAGCGTCTAGGCGGGAAGCGAATGATCTACGCGAATACTTGCCACCGCGCGGCCCACGTGGCGGACGGCGATAGACTGTGATAATTCAACCCGAAGCGTAAGCGAGGTTCAGCAGGTGTTCGTTGCGGTCGAGCCGCACACAGAGCCGCAAAGACGCAGAGGACATACGGCTAAAACTCGGCGGCTTGGCGTCTCTGCGCGCGGCATATTTGCATCGAGGCGTTGGATTGAATGGACTATTTTATTGAGTTTGTTGGCCACAAAACCCAGTCTCCGTCGCCGTCTTGATCCATCCACGGTGCATCGGAATCGGTGTTGATTCCGCCATCGTCATCACCGTCATGGCCTAGCGAGTAGACGACTGGAGCTTCGTCTTTGATCACGAAATGGAGCGGCTTACCATTGATCCGATCGAGGGGAGTTTCACTAAGCCATTTGTCCTCGAGCTGACCCATTGTTGTTGGCCATTTCTCCATAGCTAATTTGTATCGGTGACATGCAATTGCAAGGACAACCGCATCTCGTCGGGCAATCTTGATTTCGCGAGACTGTTTCAAGCCCGCGAGGTTCCTCAGCATTCCGGACAAAAGCCTCGAGCTCTCTTTCTCGTCCAACGTATCCTTAAAGTCGAACGCGAACTCTCTATCCTCCCACATTGGCCGATGGATTCGTTCTTCCAACTCCTCGAACGTTTCCTCCAAAAGCGATTCCAGCTGTTTTCTGGACGGTGCGGTGAACAGGTTTACTGGGCCCGTGATCGATCGAACAGCCGAGTTTTCGAACCATTCTTCATCATTAAAGCTTACACCCATTCCGCCAAATATTTCTGTGCAAACGTGTTGAATCTCCATACCCACTGCCGTCATTCGTCCATCGCCGTGTCCATCATCTGAGTAGATTCGTTGAATCAAATCCATCGCGAAGCTCTGTTCAAAGGATACATCCACGGAATCTGCAAATTCGATTTTTGCAACCAGTTCCTGAAGCGTTTGCAATTCTTCGTCTGAGAAACTTTCAACGTGCTCAGTGGTCAATTCTTCAACTACCTCAAATCCAGTACCACGTACGGCAAGCCCAACCAGTTGGCAGACAACAATTGGGCTGTTACCGGCCTGACTTCCCAATCCGAAGATGGTTTCCACATTCTTCAATGCGCGTTCACGGTCGCCCTGCTGCATCGCATACCTTGTATCCACGCGAAGTAACCGTGCCGCTCGACGGAACTGTTGGATGTGAGGCAAAAGAATGCCGAAGGTTGTACCAGACAACAACTTGTCCGCTTCTTCACTGACGGGTTCCAGTTCTATCCCAAACGTTTCGATCAGCGTTGATTCGTCATTCTCGACTTTCTCGCGGGTTGTCTGCGGAAATAGTGTCGCGAGGTCCGCATCGGAATACTTTCGTCTGTCCATGTGCAGCGGCGTGCCAAGATATGGCAGTTTGGAACCTTTTCTCAGAACGCGTAGCAACTCATCGAGCGACTCAAGTTTGGCAACTGCCTTGCCCCAACCTTTGTCGGCGGGACGAATCAAACGCAATGATTTCGTTTCGTTGCCCCGCTCCCCTTCAGGAGCATTTTGTTTGTTTTCATCGAAGAAGAGTTCTTCAAACAGCTTGCCCTCAACGAGTCCATGCTTGGCCCAAACTTCACGATACAACGGCCACGCTTGCTGTTCGACGGGCATCGAAGTAACGGCTTCGTTCAGTTTCGCCGAATAATCCACCGTTGGATTAGGCTTTGCGGAATGAAAGAACATTTGAAGAAGCAGGTAGCTGACCAGGCCTCCGCCGAAGACCGCTAGTGAACCGCGAAACGTTTTGACTGACATCGGACGACTCCGTAATTTGCTACTGCGAAAAAGGGAAACCGCGACTTCGGCTGTGCCGAAGTCGCGAACAAGTTCTTCAAAACTGTGGCCACGTTCGTGACCGTCCTGAAAGTGGTGGATTAGCTCAGTCGTGATCTCCGATTTTTCGAAACGCAACAAACCTGTTTCCTGCACCAGGTCGCGAATCAGTGAAGTCACTTCTTTCGGTAAATCAGAATTCGCAAGAGCAGTCTTCCAATCGCCTGCAGCGAGAAACTGCAAACACAATCGCTCCAGAAATCGATCGCGAAAATCGTGCTGCGATGAGAATGCATCGCTCATGATGCTGCTCCTGCCGGAAGAACGGGACCGCTGCCTCCCATATTGCGAGTCAATCCAAGTGCCTGCATGCCCTGCATGATCGCAGTCCATTGCTCGCGATCGGTCTCCAGCTTTTTCTTGCCTTTGACGGTCAGCCTGTAGTAGCGACGCTTGCGGCCACTGTCGGCTTTTTTCTCCCGAGACGACACGATTCCCTTGGATTCCAGGTTGTAGAGCATTGGATAGAGCGTCGATTGTCCAAGCTCAAAAACGCCTTTGGATCGTTTCGTGAGGGACTCGACGATTTCGTAACCGTACATTTCCCCGGAGGACAGCAACTGCATGACCGCCGTCGGACCTGCACCTCGCATCATTTCTCGTTCCAACTTCATAGGAAACCTCGGCATTTGCTCTGTGACACTTACTATGCACTACATAGTATCGGCAACATACCTCCCAGTCAACAGAATAATTGAGGAACTTCTAAATCACGGCAACTAAACTCACGCAAAGGCACCAAGTCGCAAAGGACATGCAACTAAAACTTCGCGTCTCTGCGCCTTTGCGTGAGGCTAATTTGGCGAATCCTAAAGCTCAGCCACTGAAATCTCAAACCCGTCCCAACCCTTCGGCTCAAGCATCGATTTCAATTGCTCTTTATCGGCAAACTCGCAATCGAGCCAGTACGGCACCTGATCCGACTCCAGCTTCACGGGCATGCGATCATGAAGATCGACCATGAAATCATTCGCCGCTGTTGTGATGATCGTGCAAGTCTCAATCGGATCCGCATCTTTCGGCCCCGCCGGATCGCGCCAGCTCTCCCATAGACCAGCCATCAACCAGGGAGTTCGATCCTCCTTCGCAATCAAATACGGTTGCTTTTTCTTTTGGCCTTTGACCGGCTTCCATTCGTAAAACCCATCGGCCACGATCACGCAGCGTTTTGACTTGACGGCGTTTCGGAAGGCGGGCTTCTCAAACACGGTTTCCGACCTAGCGTTGATCATCCGCGCTCCGATTTTCAGTTCCTTTGCCCAAAATGGAACCAATCCCCAACGCAACATGACGGCTTCGTGAACGCCTTTCGGCTGCCGAACCGCCAACACGTTTTGAGTCGGACAAATGTTGTGCCGCGATTCTTGTTCAGGAATCTCGAGGTCTTGAATCTGATCGAAGAGGGTCGCAAGCTGATACGAGGGAGTCTGCAGTGTAAATCGTCCGCACATATTGTTCTTTGGTAGGTCAGTCTGTCCCAGACTGACAAATTATATCCTTACGAGTCTGGGACAGACTCGCCTACAATATTGTAAACGCAATCCACCTTCAATGAAAAACACTCATGCCGCTATCCAATGATCAGCTCGCCGAACTGAGCAAACCAATACGCAATCTGAAAATCATCTGCGGTGCGTTGCTCGCTGGGGTGTGCGTGATGGGCGTTTTCCTTTGCACAATCGTCGATTTTGCCAACCTGAACACGACGCTGAAGATGCTGGTCGCAATGGCTGCCGCAACGGGTGCCGTAATGTATTTCACATCATTCATCGCGTTCAAAATGTTGGCAACTCACACGAATGCACGTACTGAGAGCCCAAAGGGACACCTACAGATTTTGCAATCCGCTTGGATCGTCCGGTTTGCGATCATTGAAGGAGCCTGCTTCCTGAATCTGATCGTGACGCTGCTGGACAACAGTCTGATTACTCTGTTTGTCGCACTGGTCGGCGTGCTGTTGATGGTGATCGGATTTCCGAGATTGATCAAAATAGAAGAGCTGCTTGAAGAGCGAATGAAGTCTTAGCCAGAAACCAAACGTAGCGACGGCTGGAAGCCGTCGTTACGACACTGCCGATTCGTCATCGATCTGAACCAACGAAACCTGTTGCAAGTTTTGCTCCGAGTGACTGGCTGGACACGACGAGCAACTACTTCCGCAGCCGCTGACCGGACCGCTCGCAGATCGAAACAGCTTCCCCACCACGAACAACATGGCTCCGAATACGACGCACAATGAAACGACCGTTTGCCAGTCCACGTCTTGCTCCCGATTCGCTAGGTAAAGAAACGACTTAAAACTTGGTAGGTAACCAATGCTCCAATATACGCCAGGACCGTCATGTAGACGAACGAAAATACTGGCCAGAACCAAGAGTTGGTTTCTCTTTTGATAACCGCCAAAGTGGACACGCACTGGGCACACAATGCGAAAAACACCATCAAAGACAACGCTACGGGCAACGTAAACAGCGGCCGGTCGGTGCCCTCCCATTTTGCGGATGCCAGTTGTTCACGGAGTGAATCCGATTCTTCGTCCACTTCAGAACCCAAACCAAAAATAACGCCCATCGTCGAAACGACAACTTCGCGAGCTGGAAAAGATGCAATCGCAGCACTACCGATTCGCCAATCCCAACCGAGCGGCTTCACGATCGGTTCGATCAGCTTTCCACTGCGGCCGAGGTAACTCTGTCGCAAATGGAAAGCGGAAATATTATTTTGAGCTGTCTTCAACTTATCGGCAAGTTCTTCTTGCTCGGTTGAATCGACAACCAGCGTCTCGAGTCGTGCAACGGTGGCGAAATCGCCGGCCAATTCAGCCGGTGGCTTGTCCGCGTTGATCCGAGGGAAGTACGCCGCGGCCCAAACGAGGATCGTAACGGCAACAATGATCGTTCCTGCATCGCGAACGAAGGACCAACCTCCGTCAAACATTCGCTGCCAAACATTTCGGAGACTCGGAACTTTATAGGACGGCAACTCCAGAACGAAGGACGTCGGCGGTGACTTGATAAAAGTTCGTCTCAATATCCATGCAACGATCACGGCGACAACAATGCCGATCATGTACATCGCCAACATCGTAAGCCCACGCAATCCGAGCAATCCGCCAACGTAACTTTTCGCTGGAACAAAAGTGGCGATCAATAGCACGTAAACCGGCAGCCTCGCACTGCAACTCATCAACGGTGCAATCAAAATCGTAACCAAACGCTCTCGGTCATTCTTGATCACACGTGTCGCCATGATTCCAGGAATCGCACACGCGAACG
Organism: uncultured Pirellulaceae bacterium; assembly: GCA_964352885.1. GTDB lineage: Bacteria > Planctomycetota > Planctomycetia > Pirellulales > Pirellulaceae > Mariniblastus. The sequence goes on along the minus strand of CAYGUE010000006.1, from coordinate 93,674 downwards.
ATGAAAGCAGCGGAAACAGCGTGACGCCGCTGAGCCCAATCTTTGAAAGAAAGCGATCCATCAAGAACGCGGCCCGCGCCAGATAACCCGAATCTTCCAGCAACGCCAGAATGAAAAACAGCAACAGAATTTGCGGCAGAAAAATCAACACGCTGCCAACACCATTGATCAAGCCATCAACCAACAGGCTGTTCAACGTTCCGGCAGGAATCAGATAGTTCACACCAATCGCCAAAGTTCCATTGAACCAATCGATCATGGTCGACGCAGGATCCGCGATCCAAAACACTAGCTGGAAAAGCAGCACGACGACAACGATGGCAACACCCATGCCAAAAATTGGATGAGTCAGCCAAGCGTCGAGGCGGTCGCTGATGCTGGAACTACGAACCGGCCCTGTTTGTTTGACGAAATCGTCTCGATGTCTGGTGATCCATGCGTAGCGTGCGTTCGATTCACTTTCAAAGACCGCGTCTTCGCTGGTCTCCATCTTCAATTTTTCGGTCGCGACGCTCTCGAGTGTGTCCGGGCCAACTTCGGATTTCAGTTGATCTGACATGAACCCGTCGGTGTCGAACAACATTCGCGTAACGGCGAACCGCTTCAGGGCACAGTCGCTTGGGCAAGTGGACTCAAGATGTTCGATCCGGTCTTTGAGATTAGCTTCAAACGGATCGTGGACAAATTCCGGTGAACGATTTCTGGACTTGGCAATCGCCTGTTTGAGTTCCTCGAAACCCTCACGCCGTTTCGCTTGAACAGGAACGACGGGGACACCCAACAGTTCTTGTAACTTCTGGCAGTCGATTTCGATGCCGTTTCGTTTCGCGACATCGATCATATTGACGGCGACAACCGTTGGCTGGTGCAACTCCAGCACTTGGCTAACGAGAAATAGGTTCCGCTGTATGTTGCTAGCGTCGATCACACACAGGATCACATCCGGCTTTGTTGCTGCTGGTGGTTTTCCCAACAGAATCTTCACGGCCAGCATTTCGTCTGGCGAATTCGGAGCCAGACTATAGGTACCGGGAAGATCGACCAGTTCGTAGTTTTCGTCGTTGATCGAAAGCAGGCCAGTACGTTTCTCAACCGTAACGCCCGGATAGTTACCGACGTGTTGCTTGACGCCGGTCAGACCATTGAAAAGCGTGGACTTTCCTGCATTAGGATTTCCCAGAACCACAACGGTGAAATTGGGAGAAACATCATCCTGGTTGGCCATCAATCAGGCTCAGAGAGTTTCGACGAAGATTTCGAGGCTGCTGGACATTCGCAAGCAGAAACGCGTTCCATTACAGAACTGGATGATCGAAGTAATTCCACCTCGAGTGACGGAAATGACTTCGCCAGTTCGCAAACCAAGCGACGCGATGCGAGCGATCTCACGTGGGTCTCCGGAAATCGACACAACCTTCGCAATTTGGCCGGATTGAAGGTCACGAAGTTGAATGTGTTTTTGAACTACATTCATGAATTGATTCGCAGTTGTTAGTGAGTTGCCGAAGCTTAAATCTTAGTCGACAGATCGGCTATTCGCCAAGTCACTTTCTCTGTCGATTGGGACGGTGTGACGCAGCTTACGGGGCCCGATTGGAGGGATGTGGGTGTTATGACGGATTGGAACCGTCGCTAATTCATCGCTATTTCGCTGCAACTCGCTAGCGAAAACGTCCTTGGTCGCGTTCGGTGAGGCTTGCTAAACTCCGCGGTCCAAAAAATCGAGGATCGCCATGCTGACATCGGATTCTTACATTCGCATTACCATAATATTACTTCTATTGCTGGCTGCAACCGCGATCGAGACGGTTGCAGCAACACCTGACGGCCTAGCCCAAGAACCGCGGCCGAGCAGTTGGAAGCAGGATGCGGCTCTGACTGATGTCTACTTTATCGATCGCCAGCACGGATGGGCCGTCGGATCACAGGGGGTGTTGCTTCGCACCGAAAACGGAGGCAAGACTTGGGGTGAAGGCAGTTTAACCGCCACCAATCGCAGGGTCGCCGAGTCTTCGCTGATGGAGAAATTCCAAGGCATTCGAGCGAAAAAGCAGATGGGATCTGTGGGTTCGGGCGACACTTCAGCGCCGTTCTCATGCCGATTCGAATCCGTCTGCTTCACCGACGCAAAAAACGGATGGGCAGCGGGCGGTTATGATTTGCCCTATATGAACTACTCGCGTGCCGTCATCGCACGGACCACTGACGGTGGCAAATCATGGCGTTCGCTTCCGCAGTTGATGATTCCACGAATCCATAAAATCGAATTCCGCGGAGCACTCGAAAGGCTCTCAGGCTGGGCGATCGGCGACAGCGACCCGGCATCTGATTCTGGATTGTTTTTCACTTCTGATGCGGGAAACATCTGGAGCAGCCAAAAATCGAAACGCATGCCAGATCTTGTCGACGCCGAATCGACAGGCAATCGATTCGTTGGCATCGACCAAAGCGGAAAGCTGGCGACGTTCGACACCGCAAAGTTTGAGTACTCCGTTGTGACGGGCGATGGGAATCCTGTTCTTGCGGACGTCGCCATGGAGCAGGAAACGGGCTGGGCAGTCGGCAGCGATGGCACCGTACTTACCACGAACAATAGCGGCTTGAGTTGGTCACCCGCGGCAGTCGATCAGGCGCTCCTTTCGACATTTGATTTTCGCTGTGTTCACTTGAGCAAAGAGAAAATCTGGTTCGCAGGTAATCCGGGGCATGTTTTGTTTTCGCTTGATCGAAAAAGCAATCAACTACAGTCTCATCCGCTGCCACGCGGCATCGCAATCAACCAAATTAGCTTTGTCGACGAGGCCTTCGGTTGGGCAGTCGGCGACTTTGGGAAAATCTACGCAACGCAGGACGGCGGCCAGAGCTGGAAAATGCAACGCGGCGGATCACAGCAGGGCATTTCGCAAATAGGAATGCTCGCGATCTGCAAAGACGCCAGCGAATTGCCGCTAGAATTGATCGCACGTCACGCCGGAGAAGACGGAAAATTACTCGGCGTCGTGATGCCGCAGAACGAAAGCTTTGATTCGATTCAGTTGGCAGCCGAACGTGTCGGGGCCGCTGTGGTTGCTCCGATCCAAACAAATGCCAGCTCAACCGAAGAATCGCTACTGCGGAAAACCGTTCGCACGATTCGGCTTTGCAAGCCCACAATCCTGATAGGCACTGACAGCCGGTTCCTCGAGCAGGCTCTTCGATTGGCTGCTGATGAAAACGCATTGCCGCAGCAATTGGCAACCGGACTAACCACTTGGCAAGCCAAGATCATGATCGTCACGGATCCGAACGGATCGATTGAGTTTGACAACAATGTGTTTCTGACTCGAATGGGAACACTGCTGGAAGACGTTGTCCTACCTAGCCGAATGATTTGCGGCATGCCAATGTCAGCAAGTGAAAAATCTGCGTTTTTTGCATGGAATTTTGTTGGCAGCGGAGCGACCGTCCGCCGATCCGAGATTCAGGAAAATCCGATTTCGAAAACAAACTTGCCCAAACGAAAGCAGAACTCGATTCCATTAGGCAGTCTTTCGGCAGTTCGCAAGATTGGTCAGAAGCGTCAGCAGATGGATGCGTTGATGCGTATGCAAATCAAATCGGTACTGGACGTCGACCAATGTAAACGGGCGATGGCCGAATTTACTTTTGGGCTCAACACAGACCGAACGGGCAGCAGTCTCGCAGGGGTGTGGCTAATGCAACTCGCTGATCTATACGTACAAGCCGGCCAACCGCAAAAAGCAACTTGGGCACTGGAACAATTGGCTACTAGTTTGCCGAATCACTGCTTTGCGCCATTGGCATCAGCGACGTTGGCGAAGTACTACGCCAGTTCCGAACAAAACCAGCTAGCGATCGACCAATGGGAAAGACTTCGAGCCAACATCGGCCAAGCCAGTCGAATTCCGAATGAACTCAAAAGCGGACAACAGCAGGTTGCGATCCAACAGGGACGACTTGAAGACGGCAGCACCGAATATCGCTGGGACAAAGTTGATCTCACTGCGGCGTTGGAGGAAGCCGCCGCAATGCCGCTGGACATCGACGTCGAAGAAGAACTGAAGGACTTCGACCCGGACACCGTTGATCTCACACTGGAAGCCGAAGTGCCCGAAGTGGATCCATCGACGCAAGCGGCAAACGCGGCTCCGATGAACGCGATTGAGATTGAAACCTTTCTCAGGCAACGAAACCGCTCCGCTGCGAATTACTTTTCTCGGCTCGGTCAGCGAGATCCGAGCCTCTTGAAGCGCGCTGACTTTCAGTTCCTACAGGCTCACATCGTAAAGCAGCTTGGCGGTGAAGGCGATGCGGAACCGTATTATCGAAACGTGCTTAAAGCAAAACCGCACGCTTTGTTTTCACCGGCCGCCAGCGATGAAACGCGATCGAACAATCAATCGCTGTTCACGGGAGCAATTGCAACCGCGGAACGTCCGCATCTGGACGGTCTTCCGAACGATGCGATTTGGAAACGAGCCATGGAAGAACGGCAGACGATCAAACTACAAAAGCTGGAAGGTGCGTTGATGGATGACATTTCAATGGTGGCTTGGGATCGTGAGTACGTTTATGTCTACGCACGGTGCTACAAATCAGATCGCTTTTCCTACGCAGGCGATTCAGATGCCCCGCGCGTACGAGACGCCGACATATCCAATCAGGATCGCGTCGAAATTAGCTTCGATGTTGATCGTGACCTGCTGAGCTCGTGGCGCATCTCGGTTGACTATCGAGGAAACGTCCAAGAGGCTTGCGGCAATGCAAAGTCGTGGAATCCGAAAATGTATGTCGCGAAACACCAAGACGATCGAGTCTGGTCAATTGAATGCGCGATTCCGCTGAAGGACTTGGCTGCCAGCGTGAAGACGGGCGATACGTGGCGAGTGGAAATTCGCCGAGCGCAGACCGAGACACCCCAGCGCGATGGCGTGTTTTGGGGCGTCGACGTACCCGCCGCTGGATCAATGCTGCAGTTTCGATAGTGATTGTGGCCCATGCCACCTTCAAACTCTGCCGGATCTGCGGATTTAAACGGCTCAATCTCCGTGAATTTTGACGAACGGTTCAGAGTCCTTGGGTGACTGGTCGAACTACAATGAGAACAGGCCTCCGCCGACGAATCGTGTCCGTCCGGGTAATTCCATGAATCTTCCATCTGACTCCAGCTCAACCGGCGCGGATTCGGACCCCGGATTCGATTTCGTTTCTCCGCCAGCAAAGCCAACTTCGGCGAGCGGCCTCCCAACGCCAAGACCGTCCAAGCCCACTCTAAAAACGTCCGCACCGAAGCCGACGCAAGCCACATCCGTCGAAATCGAAACGGATCGCGAATTCGAGCAAAGCGTCGCTGATCGGCTGCACCGAAATCGTTCGCAACTCTCCTCGATTGTCACCAGCACCATCCTTCACACAATCGTGTTTCTCGTGCTGGCATTGTGGGCCCTTGATCGAACACCGGATTCCGAGATCGGATTGACAGCAATGCTCGACTTGAGCGAAGTCGATGACGCGGTGGAGCCTTCTCCGATCAAGTTCGAAATGCCTGATGTCGCAGAATCTCCTGTCGAGAATACCGCCGAAGACACCAGCACTGAAGTTGAAGAAATGGCAGCCTCCGAAGTGCCAACGATCGTCGACGCGGTTCCAGAAAATGAAGCTGTTGCCGATGCCGTCGAACCAACAGCGGTCGCTCCATTAAAAACATTGCCGACCGGAGGCGGACTCAAGGGACGCGACGCCGAATCTCGCGCGAAGCTTGCCGCAATGCATGGAGGCAGCGCAGGAAGCGAAGCAGCCGTCGAACTTGGACTTCAGTGGATCATCAACCACCAGTTGACTGATGGTAGCTGGCGATTCCGCCACCACAAATCCGAATGCAACGGGCGATGCGGCGACGAGGGAACCATCGATGCTCCCACGGCAGCTACTGGCTTGGCGCTGATGTCATTGCTGGGTGCAGGCTACACGCATCAAGCGGGGCCTTATCAAAGCCAAGTCGAGATGGGGCTGGACTATTTGGTCAACCAAATCAAATACCGCGACTATGGTGGCTCGTTGCGAGGCCAAGGCTCATCGACGATGTACTGCCACGCGATCGCCACCATTGCACTGGCTGAAGCGTACGCCATGACCGGCGATGAAAAATATCGCAAGCCCGTCACTGAAGCCTATAACTACATCGTGACAGCACAGCATCGTCGCGGCGGGTGGAAGTACATGCCTCAGAAGCCAGGCGACATATCGGTCACCGGCTGGATCGTAATGGCCATCAAGGCTTGCGAAAGTGCTGGCATCGATGCCAAACCGAATTGCAGAAAAATGGCCAAAGAGTTCGTCGATTCGTTGGCGTTTCCGGACGGAATCAGATACGGCTATGAGATGATTGGCGACGGCGACATCAAGCCGCCCGAAAAAAATCGCAAGCCTTCCTGTACCGCGATCGGGCACCTTCTACAGATGTACTTTGGCCGCGAACTGGATCATCCGCACCTGAAAGGTGCCTCTCAATATCTGGCCGATGCTGGCAGTTCTGATACGGATATTTACTACAACTATTATGCCACCTTGGTGCTACACCATGCACGCGCACCACAGTGGAAACGATGGAACCAAACTGTCCGTGACAATTTAATTAGGACGCAGCAGAAGAACGGCCATGAGGCCGGGAGCTGGTTTTTCCCGGACCTCCACGGGAATGTTGGTGGACGACTTTACACGACAGCCATGGCCGTAATGACGCTGGAAGTCTACTATCGCTTCATGCCGCTTTACAAGCTGGACGATGGCATGAAGGTTCGGGCTCTGGAAGCCGAATGATCCGACGGTCAGGAAGATTTCAACGATCCTGTTTTTCGAGTTCCCACCACAACAAAACGACAGCATTCGCCTTGCCGCCTTCCCTTGGCAGAGACATTGTCGCCTTCCCACCAACAATCTCGTGAGACCTAACCGGCACCTTCCCATGATCGCTGCGTCAGCCACCAACCTTGAGGACCCCATGAGCCGCTACGTCAGCCCCGTCATTCCCGTACTCGATTTGATGATTGGCCAAGTCGTTTGGGCCAAAGGCGGAAATCGCGGTTGTTATTCTCCGGTTCACAGTCCGTTAACCAATAGCTCTCAACCGGCTGAAGTCGCCCGCGCCGTGTTCAATCAAACAGGCTGCGATTGCCTCTATCTGGCAA
>CAYGUE010000006.1:0-86477 GCA_964352885.1 uncultured Pirellulaceae bacterium | reverse complement strand
AATATCGACAGTTTCGCAGGCGCGACGCCGATCTCAAATGTTTACGACGAACTCATTGAGGCAGGTTTCTCGCTGTGGATCGATGCCGACTGGATGGGGTCATTGCACTGTGACGAGCGAACCGACCAAATTCTGGCTCTGGCTCAAAAACCCAACGTCAGACTGATCTTTTCCAGCGAGACGATGTCTTCGTGGGATGAATTTTCGATCATCGCTGGTCTGGCACAAAGCAACGCCAGCCCGATTTTCAGCCTCGACCTAAGAGGCGGTGAAGTCATCGCGAAGTCAGATGAGCTTTCATCTGCAACGCCAATGGACATGGTCACCAAAGCCTGGAAGTCAGGCGTCAAGGAGATGATCCTCTTGGACCTTGAGTCCGTTGGCACCTATGGCGGCGTTTCTACAGAAAGACTAATTGCTCAAGTCGCAGAAAAGTTTCCAGGCGTTCGGTTGATCTCTGGCGGTGGCGTTCGCAATCAGGAAGACGCCCAGCTTCTTTTGACTGCCGGATGCCAACACGTTTTGGTAGCGTCTGCGATCTTCGACTGCAAGTTTACGCCGGATGATGTGGCAAACTTGACGCCGTTTCGGCCGTGCTCGATGACGAGCCTTGCGATGAAATCGCAATCGAAGAACAGCGCGACCACGAGCTAGTCGTCTTCTAGGCAGAATTAATGCGTGCCATGCCGTACGCTTGCGTGCATGCTTACGAATTCGTGAAGTGTGGCACCCGTCGCACGGAGATCCCAAAATACGCTCCCTCCTCCTTTTGATAGCACTATCTCAGATAACCCTCGCAATCTGCATTGCAGCAATCGGCGGTAAACTTTACAAAACCGTTGCAAAATTTGCGTGGTTGTTTTTGCCTAATTGTTTTCAACAAAAAAGCGTAGGCACTTTGGTCTTGAAAAAACCGCCTCCACGCAAACTAGTGACAACAATCATGGAATTGGCACACCCCATGCGGTGTCACGATCCAGATCAAAACCGCGCCGAACACGGAACGTTTGGCAAACGAAACAACGATTTATCCAGTCAGGGAGTAAGACAGTGAAATCGATCATCTCAACCATCGTGTTGGCAGTGCTTGCCATCAGTTCATTCGCATCAACCGCTGACGCTCAAGAAGGCGGAATCGTCGCTGTGCTGGATGTCGCCAAGGTCTTCAAAGTGAACCAAGGCTTTGATTCCGAAATGAAGATCATCAAAAACGAGGCAGAAGGCCTCAAGGCGAAGATCCAACAAGACCAGGAAGACATCAAGTCAGAGGCCATGCAAATCAGCCAGTACGGAGCCGGCACTCCCGAGCGAAACCAAATGGAAGCCGCCGTTGAACAGAAGCAGGCTGCTCTTCGCACCATGGCCCGACAAGCCGAAGCTGACCTTTTGAACCGCGAAGCAAAGGTCTACTTCGACACCTACCAAAAAATGAAAACAGTTGTTAGTGAGCTTTCGGCCAAGCACGGAATTTCACTGGTCGTCCGATACGACGGTTCGCCTGTCAACCCTGACAACCGTCCAGAGGTAATCAAGGCCGTCAATCGCTCGGTTGTTTACCATCGCGACATCGATCTGACCAACATGGTCATCGGCAAGATGGGGCCAAGCGTCGCTGAGGCACCCAGCACGCAACTAAAATAACATCTGTGTACAAACACGGATGGGGTTAGGCCGACGTAGTAATGCGTTGGCTTTTTTTGTAGATGGCTCATTGCTCTGCTGGCAGGTTGTGAAATCCAATCGAACAGTCGACGAACAATTCATGAACACCATCCTTTTCGAAGACACAGGGACAAAACAGCTGGCGCCGATCACATTGACGCGTCCCGCTTGGGCGATCAGCTGCGCGAGCTTTCGACTTGTCGACTGGGTGACTGAACAATCCAACAATACGACGGGAGTGGTTCGTCCACATCTGCAAACGCTACAGCTGAACGATTGGCCTAAGTTTACTTCCCGGATGGAACCATCATCCGATCCCATCGCAATGATCAACGCTCGGCTGTCGCCCACAGTTGCCAACATTGAACGACTCAGATCATTCTTTGCGAGCGAATCGAACTCGGACCAGATCGTCATTGTCCGAAGCGGCTGGGCCTTGGCCGCTGCAATCTTGCCAGGAAAAATAGCTGGACAACTTGGCAGCAACGCTGACTGCGACCGCATCTCCGAAGTGGAACAACTGGCAAAGGAACACTCGCTGGAGTTGGTAAACAAAGAGATCCCTTTGAAGCTGTTCGACTACCCTCACGATGTCATTGCTCAGCACATCAGCGGCTGTCGCGAATCGGTCGAACATCGAATCAAACATGGCACCTACCGCGAGGTCAGCGACGGTGTCTTTGTTGTCGAAGATAACCAGCCCCAAACCGTCGTTCCCGCGAACGCCTGCTTTGACACCAGCAGCGGGCCCGTTGTCTTTGAAAGCAATATCCGTATTGGGCCGTTCTGCTTTTTTCGCGGGCCGGTTCATGTGGGTGCCAATTCGAATATCAGTGAATACAGCGCCATCAAGGATTCGGTTGCGATTTCACACACATGCAAGATTGGCGGCGAAATCGAAGGCACTCAGACGGAGCCTTGGTCCAACAAGCAACATTTTGGATTCCTTGGTCACAACTACATCGGCAGCTGGGTTAACCTTGGCGCGGGGACGTCCAACAGCGATCTGAAAAACACTTACGGCACCGTCAACATGGTCTATGGGGATCGAAAGGTTTCCACCGGCATGCAGTTTGTTGGCTGCGTGATGGGTGATTATTCCCGAACGGCAATCAACACCAGCATCTACACTGGAAAAGTCATTGGGGTTGGCAGCACGGTCTACGGCATGACGCCCCATAATGTGCCCAGCTTCGTAAACTGTGCACAATCGCTGAGTCAGTATGGTGTGCTACCACCCGAAGTGCTGGTTTCGATTCAGCGACGAATGTTCGAGCGACGAAACGTCACACAACGCCCCTGCGACATTCAACTCATTCGTGATGCGTTCGCAATGACTCAACATGAACGAAACGACACTTGGACAAACGAGCCGATCGCTTTCTGAGCAAGCGTCAATTGCATCGATGTGCTGAGTCATCACTTGAACTTTCGACTCTGCGATGCGAAAATTGGCCCTGACACGTACATTTCTTGGCAAACCGATGATCCCGAATAACCTCTACCGACCTGGAAAGCTCACGCTTTCATTTGAACTTTTCCCACCGAAAACTGAGAAGGGTGAAGCGAATCTCTATCGGCACGTTGAAGCGCTGATGGAGTTTGGCCCCGACTTCATTACCTGCACCTATGGAGCCGGCGGATCAACACAAACCAAAACGCTCGATATCATCCGCACCGTCAAAGAGCGATTTGACATTCCAGTGGCTTCGCATCTGACACTGGTCGGCAGTTCGGCGGACCAACTTCGTGAGTACTTGGAGACAGCCAAATCTCAGGGCGTTGACCACATCGTGGCGCTTCGTGGCGATCCAACCGAAGGCGAGACCGAGTTCCAGCAGACCGACGGTGGATTTCGGTACGCCAATCAGCTGGTCGATTTGATCAACAGGGAATTCAACAACTTTGGTGTGTTCGTTGCGGGCTATCCGGAAAAACACCGCGAGGCACCAAACGCTGCAGCCGACCTGGACAATCTGAAGCGGAAAGTCGACGCCGGTGCTGATGCGATCATTACGCAACTGTTCTACTGCAACGAAGACTTCTTCCGTTTCCGCGACGAATGTGGTGCGCGCGGGATCAACATTCCGATCGTTCCAGGGTTATTACCTGTTACCGATTTGAAACAAATTCAGCGAATCACTGCTCTTTGCGGAGCAAAATTGCCGCAAGATTTTGTCGATGCCCTCGGGTCCACCGATGATCAGTTTCAGGTCGGTGTCGACCAGGCGGTGGCTCAGATCGAGGAACTGAAATCCGGCGGAATCGATGGCTTGCATCTTTATGTTTTGAACCGTTCGCAAGCTACGGTCGAGATCATGAAACGCTTGGATAGCATTCCTGCTGCCTAACCAAAGTTTACCGCACCCAACCGAATCAACCACAAAGCCTGTCATGAAAACCACCTCACTCTTTTTTTCATTCGTCCTGATGGCGGCGTCGGGGGTAGCAGCATTCTCCCAAACTGACGAGGCCGCTCAGGAAATCAATCGGTTCGATGCAGGAATCGACCAAACCGCCAACGACCCGCGGACGAAACTTGCATTGGCAAACATAGAGAAAGCGATCTCGGTTTTGATTCCCGGAGGGCTCACCGAGGGAACTCCACGACAACTGAAATTCGCCTCTGTGATCGACATGTTTGGGCGGGGTCAGGCACGTGACGCAATGGATGCGTTGGAGAAACTGGCTGCTGAAGATCCCGAGTTGCCTCCTGCAGAAATCGTGATGGCGGGGCTCACGTTCGCCGTCGGAGACACCAAATCCGGAATCGCTCTGCTCGAGAGCGCTGCCATTAAGCATTCCGATGACCCTGGAGTATATTTGAGCTTTGCCCAAATCGCACTCAACGCCAATCGCGTCACAGATGCTTCCCTGCACGCTGACAAAACGGCCAAGCTGATTGAATCGGGAAGCCTTTCGACGCAAAGGAAGAACCATTTTCTGAAACAATACTACGAAATCGCAACGGGAATCTACCTTCGCCGGAAACAGAACCAACAGGCCGCCGACACGCTTGAGCAACTGCAGGCGATCTCACCTGATCTCCCGTTTTACTTTTTTAGCAAAGCAGAATTGGCGTTTCGTGCTGAGCAGAACGGCGAGGCGTTGCAGTTTCTCAAACAGCACGCCAGCGCCATCGAAAGCAAGCGACTGCCCGAGCTGACGCTGGTTGAATGGCTCAGAAACACTAGCAAACAGGAGCTGGCAGAGAAGCTCCTTGTGAAAACGCTCGGAGAGAATCCCGCGGACAGCCTGACTCAAATGATGGCCGCTCAAATGTTCATGGCAAAGGAAGACTTCCCTCGCGCATTGGTCTCGCTGAAGAGATTCGAAGAGCTCAACGATGGGGAAACCAACAACTCGATCGACATGAAAGGCCGCATCGCATTTGCTGGTGGATCCTATGAATTCGCCGCAGAGAATTTCCGTAATCTGAGCAAACGATCCCCGAATGATTTGAGTAGCGCGAACATTTACGCGCTTTGTCTGATTGAAAGCGACGATGTCGAAAAACGAAAACAGGCTCAGCAAATCTCCGAACAGGTAGCCAGTCGCATGACGAACAATCCCCTGGCGATTGGAACGTTGGCTTACATCTACATGAAAAACGGCGAACAGGAGCGAGCTCAACAGTTGATGGGCCGCGTTGCCACCTCAGGGAAGGCGACTCCTGAATTATCCTATTTTCTTTCGCACTGGTTGAACGAAAATGGTCAGTCTGAAAAAGCTGCCGAAATTTTGCAGCAGGCAATCGAATCGAAAGGCCTGTTTCTCTACCGGTCTGCTTCGCGAAAACTACTAGCCAGCATTCAGAGCAAATAGCGAGACGAGTTCGTTCACTTTTTCGCAGTCTTCGGCTTCGCAGGCTTCGGCTTCGCAGGCTTCGGCTTCGCAGGCTTTGAAGTACGAACTCGCGTTTCAGAGAGTGGACCATTGACCTGAATGTTCAATGGTTTGCTGGAAACCTCTTTGCCATCGATCGTTGCTATCGCACGCACGGTTGTGGGACCGCGACCGAGCTCTTTCGCCGATACTTCAAAGACGCCGCCAGCTCCTTCAATCGTGTGCAGCACTTTTTCGTGCTGACAAAGTCGAATACGGCTCGCACCTTCGGCAGCAAACGTTAGAGGAATCGAATCTTCGAACCCGCAAACGGGCTGCCCCGTCGTCAGCATACAACTCTGATTATTGTTATTGACGACGATCGGAAGAATCTGGCGACTGGTCGTCCCAATCTGGTTGGATGCAATGAAAACAGTTCGGATCTCATGATAACCGTCAGTCAAAAGCGACGTATCGAATTCGATCGGCTCCATGGATCGATCCCGTCGCCGCATCACGCCATCAATGAACATTTCCATTCCGACGACGCGAACTGTCGAATCCTCCTGGTTGAAGGTCAGTCGTTTGATTCCGGAAACAGATTCCATCGACTGAACACCCTCCAGCAGCACCTTGGGCGGCTTGGCGAACGGCTGACACAATGCATCGCCGACGATCAGTGTCTGAAACGGACCGTGCAAGGACTGGTAGAAAGATTCCGCCAGCGAACAACCTCTGGCATAGTGCACATGAATCATCGGGCTGGGAAACTTTCGCGGCATCGTAAAGGGCTCGATAACCGTACCACTGGATCCCGCAGCACCATGGCGTAAAAATTCATTCAGTTTGGTTTGCCCTCCAATCTGTCCCACTCTCCCGCCGAAGCTGGTGAGATTTTCGCAGATCGCACCCGGAACAATGGAGCTTCCTGATTCACTGAAATCAAACGTTGCAACACCGGATGTCAGTCCAAGGATGTCCGTTTTGTTTTTCGGCATCGCAGTCTCGATGATCTCCGATCGAAAACCCATATCTTGGAGTGCGTTGGCCGCTTGCTTAAATTTTGCCTGTCGCGTTTTTGTTCGAACGTCGCTAGTTTTCGTGAAGTAAAAGGTTCCTGATGGACGCGTAAAATCCGCTTCCACCGAACGTTTGAGTTGCCGAACCGCCTCGGCTTCGCTGTTACCGTCATTGCGAGTCACCGCCAGAACCGTGCATAGAAAATATCGATCTCCCTGCCCAACGGTTCGGTTCAGCATTCCATTGGGAGCCCATTGATACAGTTGACGGAAACCTCGAGATGCGGCATCCGTGCGTCCATCGTTGGACATTCGATTCACGAGGCCCTTAAATACTTTATCGCTGATCGGCCCAAAGTATGGATCATTCTCGGTACCGGTTTTGTCACTCCACCCCATGCTAATCGCTCGCGTCATCCATTGAGTCGCCGCCGTCTCATCTCCCTGTTTCGCATAGAACTTTGACAGCCAATACAGCACCGCCGTCTGACCGGGATTCTCACGCGCCATTACTTTTAGCGATTCGATCGCCGACTCATAGAGGGGATCTTTAATCTCCTTCGTGAAGGCAGCAATGGATCGCTGAAACTCCCGCTGCGGGCCACCAACAAATGGACTGGTTAACATCTGTGCCGTGGGAATTCGATAGTAACGATTGGCTTGCAGATTCATCGTATTGTACTGGGCATGGAGACTGTATCCCGCCAAGTAGGTCAGCGATGAAATCGAAGCCGCTGGTTTGAATAATCTCAAAAATTTGTCATCCACTTTCACGCCGGCTTCCTTCGCCTTCTCTTTGAACAGCTTTAAGATTTCTTTGATGCGAACCGTTGTCGGAAAATCGGACGAGTAGACGATGTAGTCAATGCTGCCGTTGAGCTTTCGATCTTCAATCGCCGCGAGCAGCGGACGCAAAATCTTGGCTTCAAAGACATCGAATTCAATGGCTTCCTTGAACGGTATGTCTTTCAGATAGACAACGTTGCGGTCCGGAATGCCCCTCAAAGAGATGTAGTGGTTGGCGATCAGTTTCGAGGAATCAGATTCGTCGTTGACGACAACCAGTACGTTTTCTGGTCCCCCACCGGCAATCGCGACTTTCGAGCTGCAGCAAAAAGCGACGGCGAGCACGGCGAGCACGGCGATCTGGAATCGACAGCGGGGCATAAAGAACATCATTTGCAGTCTCGATTATGGAATTCGAACACTGCAAAGTTAACCGATAAGTGCAGCTAATTGCGAACGATTTGTACACGGTTGGCAAAGAGCCAACTTTCCTTTTCGGAATGGACGGAAGGGGGGAACTCTGACGATCAACCGACAAAACCCGTGTATTTACGGATTATCCTCGGGCTCTGGCGACCTACTCCGAGATTTTAAGGTTTCTTAATGATTCCTTAATATTCCTTCGTTAGTTTTGCGACGATCTGGCAAGTGGAAGATGGGCATTGGTGCCCCGGTCCCGGTCAGATGACCACTACTATTTATTTGTCACACGATTTTCGTCCGGGAATTAAATGAAAAGCGTTTTTGCCACCATTCCAGTTTTGCTTCTAGCTTTGTTTCCGCTGACCGGAGCCGCTCAAGATCTGTCAGGGAACATCAACATTCAGGGTTCGAGCACGGTTCAGCCGATCTCCAATAAAGCCAAGGAACTGTTCAACGGCGTCCACGCCAAAGTCAACATCAGTGTTGGTGGCGAAGGAACCGGTAACGGTTTTAAGGCTTTGGCCGCTGGAGAGTGCGACATCTCTGGCGCATCGCGTCCGATCAAAAAGAAAGAACTCGATAAAGTAAACGCGGCCGGCATCAAGTTCATTGAAGTTCCAGTTGCCTACGACGGATTGACCATCGTTGTGAATCCTGAAAACAAATTCATCAAATCACTCACGGTTGACCAACTGAAAAAAATCTTCCGCGAAGACTTCGCTGCCAGGACCTGGAAAGATGTTGATCCAAACTGGCCAGCCGAAAAGATTTCACTGTACATACCCGGTTCAGCCTCTGGAACGTTTGACTACTTCAGGGAAGTCATCGGCAAGAAAGACGACAAGTCGCTTCGCTCTGACGAACAGGTTCAGGACAGCGAAGACGACAAGAT
The DNA here is from genome assembly GCA_964352885.1 of uncultured Pirellulaceae bacterium. Taxonomy (GTDB): domain Bacteria; phylum Planctomycetota; class Planctomycetia; order Pirellulales; family Pirellulaceae; genus Mariniblastus. Next base: position 77,870 of record CAYGUE010000006.1, on the reverse strand, counting down.
GCTCGTCACGGGTGTCAAAGGCGAAAAGTACGCGATCGGCTTCTTTGGCTACTCTTACTACGACGCCAACCGGGACGGCCTGAGAGCGGTTCCGATTGTGAATCCAAAGTCTGAAAAGGCTGTCACACCGTCGATCGAAACAATTAAGTCTGGCGAGTACGCTCCTTTCAGCCGTCCCCTATTTGTCTACGTCAACACGAAGTCATACGAGAAACTTGAAGTTGAAGAGTACGTTGTCTTCATGTTCGAGAACCTTCCGAAGATCGTCGAAGCAGCCGGCTACGTTCCATTGCCGGAAGAAGTTGTGACTGCGGCGCAGGACAACGTGGACGCAGGCAACACGGGAACTCACTTCATCGACAAAAAAGGCGAGAAGCGTTCTGGTGCTTTGGAAACCGTATTCGTTCCAGAAAACCGGGCAGGCCAATAACAATCCAACCGAATGATGGCCATCGATCCCGAGGATTTTCTTGGGCGGTGGTTGTTTCGGATTGACGACATACCGTGATAAAAGAGCATGAGTTCATCATCAGCATCTGAATCAGGCGGCACGGACTACGTTCGTACGAACTTCCCCGTCAAATCGTCGGCTCGCAGCCAACGAAATCAGGCGATCATGGTATCGCTGCTCACTGGCTGCGCCTTGGTGACACTGGGAACGACCGTCGGCATCATCTACATGCTCATCAAAGAGTCGATGGGATTCTTTGCTGCCGATGACATTGACGTTTGGACGTTTCTGACGGGCACAAAATGGTCGGTCGGACGAACACAGGGAAAGTTTGACTACGGGATCTTGCCATTGCTTTCTGGAACGCTGCGAATTACCGCCATCGCGATGATCTTGGCATTGCCGCTTGGACTGGTGACCGCAATCTATCTTTCCGAGTACGCTCCGAAGAAAGTTCGTGCGATTCTCAAGCCAACTTTGGAAATCCTTGCCGGTATTCCAACCGTGGTATTGGGCTTCTTTGCCGTAAAGTTCATCACACCAAACATCCTCGCCCCTTTTGGCGACTTCAAAACATTCAACGCTGCGGCTGCTGGAATCGCGGTCGGCATTCTTTGCATACCGTTGGTTGCCTCGTTGGCAGAAGATGCCCTTCGCGCCGTACCGAGAACGCTTCGCGAAGGAGCCTACGGCCTCGGCAGCACAAAACTGGAAACAACGCTGAAGGTCATCGTACCCGCTGCCCTATCTGGAATTATTTCTGCGTTCCTGCTGGCCGTCGCCCGTGCAATTGGAGAAACGATGGTCGTCGCACTTGCGGCCGGATCGTCGCCGACGCTTACCATCGACCCACGCGGCCCTTCTCAGACAATGACGGGGTTCATCGTCCACACTTTCCAAAGTGAATCAGTCGTCCCTGGGACGCCTGGCTACTACTCGATCTACGCCGTGGCAGCTTTGCTATTCCTGATCACGTTCGGCATCACGCTGATTGGTCAAATCGTGCGAATGCGATATCGGGAAGAATACAACTGATGGCAAACGATTTTTATTCCAATCCGAAAAACGAATCGAGACGCACGCTCAAGTCCAATATGTTCGCGTTGGTTTGTTTGGCCATCTCCAGCATCGCCGTCGTGATTCTGGTGACGCTATTGGGCACCATCTTCATCAGCGGCGGTAGTTGGCTCGGCTGGGAATTCCTCAGCGGAGTCCACAAAGAAGACAACCCCGAAGGAAGCGGTATCGGCCAAGCGGTCTGGGGCTCTGCACTGATCTGCCTGCTTTGTGCAGCAGTCGCCATTCCCATCGGCATCGGCACTGCGATCTTGTTGGAAGAATTCCAACCCCGAAACAAAATCCTTCGCTGGCTACACGGACTAGTGCAGCTCAACATCAGTAACCTCGCCGGCGTGCCTTCGATCGTTTATGGGATCCTCGGCCTGACGACGTTCGTCTACATGTTCAATCTTGTGCCCAGCATTCAGGTCAACAAACCCATACCATGGGAAATTGGCGGAACTCACTTTTACCAAACGAAAACGCTCGGCAAGACTTTCGTCAAATTTCCTGCCGGTGATCGCAAGGAAACTTCGATCAAGTTGACGCAAAACGAGATGTGCATCGACCCTGACGGAAATACCTTCGAACTGAAACTGGTCGATAAACGGTCGGACGCTCCGAGGGACCCTGAGTTGAAAAAAGGATTTGCCCTCCGAGGTCGTAGTGCCTCGAGACTGACATTGAAATCTCCTTGGTATTTCCATCTGCCGTTCGGAAAGAGCCTGTTGGCGGCAGCGCTGACGTTGGCGCTCGTGATTCTGCCGATCGTGATCATCTCGTCGCAGGAAGCCATCCGTGCCGTGCCACGTTCGATCCGTGAGGCCGCGTTTGGAATGGGGGCCACGCGATGGCAAGTCGTTCGCAAGACCGTCCTTCCTGCTGCAACTCCAGGAATCATGACGGGTGCCATTCTCTCAATGAGCCGTGCGATCGGAGAGGCCGCTCCAGTGCTCGCCGTGATGGGTGGCGTGCTGGGAACCACCACAGGAATTCAATCCCTGATGGATCAAACTCCTGTCCTGCCAGTAACGATCTATCGTTGGGCCGGAGACGAAAATGCCGGATTTGAAAATGCTTCTTCAGCGGCAATTATCGTACTACTCGCTGTACTACTCATCATGAATTCGGTCGCCATCCTGATTCGAAATCGCTACGAAAAGAAACTCGCCTGACATCACATTGAAACTGACTTAAATGAAAGACGAACCCAAGATGGATAGCGTCGCGACACCAAAGAAAAACTCTGGGAAGTTGAAAATGTCGACTTTTGCCGAAAGCAAATCCGCAAACCCTGCAAAGAATCAGCGGACATTGGCAATTCGCCTACAAGACTTCAACGCCTACTATGCGGACTTTCAAGCCATACAAAACATCAACCTTGACATCATGGCTCGGCAGGTGACCGCCTTTATCGGTCCCAGCGGATGCGGTAAAAGCACCCTCCTGAAGTGGATCAACCGGATGAACGATATCGTGCCGTCCGCATGGGCAAAGGGTTCGATTCGTTTGGGTGACCTCGAAATTCTTAGCAAGCAAACCGATGTCGTTTCGCTTCGACGACGCGTCGGCATGGTTTTCCAAAAACCAAACCCGTTCCCAAAGTCAATTTTCGACAACGTGGCTTTTGGCCCAAGACTTCACTTCAAGATCGGCAAACAGGATCTGGCTGCCTTGGTTGAATGGGCTTTGCGTAAAGCAGCCGTCTGGGACGAAGTCAAAGATCGCTTGCACCAGTCAGCCCTCGGACTCTCCGGTGGGCAACAGCAACGCCTTTGCATCGCTCGCGCGATTGCAACTGGACCGGAAGTTTTGCTTATGGATGAGCCCTGTAGTGCTCTCGATCCGGCCTCCACGGCTCGCGTAGAAGACCTCGTTTACGAACTGCGAAAACAGTACACAATCGTGATGGTGACTCACAACATGCAACAGGCATCGCGATGTAGTGATCGGACTGCATTCTTCTATGAAGGCGAAATCGTGGAAGAGGGCGAGACCGAACAGCTTTTCACCAGACCTAGACATCAGAAAACAGAAGATTACGTCAGCGGCAAATTCGGGTAACTTATGAAGCTTAGACCAGAATCTGCCAGTAAGATCCATAGCCAGATGATAAGCCCGAAGTGCAAACGGTTGATGTAGCCTCAATTTGAAACACTGGCTCGCGCTTTTTGAAGTTGCACACTTTGCGTGAAAATTCCGATTCCATCTGGAAATAACCATTGAAAACCGAAAACGCGAAGCGTTTCAATACGAGCCCGAAGCGCAAGCGAGTGAGTCGAAAATCCATGCAATTATTCACTCGCTGGCGCTCCGGGCTTGTATTATTGCAACTTTAAAACTCGCGTTTCGGGCTTGCATTTCGGTTGGTTAACTGACTTAATCTCTCTTCAAAGATCCAAGGACACATGTCAAAGCACTTACAGCGCGAACTCGAACAGCTCAACCGAAAGTTGATGTCGCTATTTGGTGATGTTGAACGGATGATAAACCTTGCCAAAGACGCTTTGTGCAATCAGAAAATCGAACTGGTTGACGTCATCATCGACTCTGACGTTCAGGTGGATGAACGCGAAGTCGAAATCGAAGAAGACTGTTTGAAGATTTTGGCACTTCATCAGTGCGTTGCGGCTGATTTGCGACGGCTGACGACGGTCATGAAAATCAACTCAGATCTCGAGCGAATCGCTGACCTCGCTTGCAATATCGCATCTCGAGCCCGAGACGTTCATGCCTATCCCTATTTCCCGATTCCTGACCACTTGCCCGAGATGGTCAACAAAGCTTGTTTGATGGTGCGAATGTCACTCGACTCGTTCGTTGACTCCGACATCGAATTGGCAAAGGACGTGATCAAGCTGGACGCGTCCGTCGATGAGTACCTTCTTTCCATCATTTCGGAATTGCGTGACTTGATGAAGCAGGATTCTGGAATCGTCGACCCTGCCCTGCATTGCTTCTCCGCAGCACGACAGGTCGAAAGAATCGCCGACCTCGCAGAGAACATCGCTGAAGACATGATTTACTACATCGATGGAGAGATCGTTCGTCATCATCACGAGAAAATCGACCACCTTCCCGGTCATAGCGGAGATAATTGAAGATGCCCAGCAAAAACATTTTGGTCGTTGAGGATGATCGGGCACTCGCTGGTGTACTTGAGTACAACCTCAGCAGCGAAGGTTTCAATGTAGCCTGCGCGACCGATGGCCAGGATGCTCTGAATCAGGCTCGAGCCAAGACGCCCGATTTGGTACTACTGGACGTGATGATTCCCGTCGTGGATGGAGTCCAGGTTTGCCGACAGTTGCGAAGCGAAACCTCGACGATGAACACTCCGATCATCATGCTCACCGCAAAGGGCGAAGAAACCGATCAGGTCGTTGGTTTTTCCGTGGGAGCCGACGACTACGTCACGAAGCCATTCAGCGTTCGCGTTCTTCTGGAGCGAGTCAAAGCACTGCTGCGCCGCAACGAACGCTTGGGAGATGGCAACGATATGATTTGCGTTGGAAGCATCGCAATCGATCGCGTCAAACATCGCGCCCTTCTCGACGGACGTGTCCTCGATCTAACTCCCAGTGAATTTCGCTTGCTCGACACGCTGATTCGTCAGCCTGGCCGAGCTTTCGATCGCTCCGAACTTATCGATTCCGCCTTGGGCACCGATGCGATTGTGCTGGAGCGAACCATCGACGTTCACATCCGGTCGCTCAGAAAAAAACTGGATCAATCGGCCGATCGTATCGAGACGGTCCGCGGCATCGGTTACCGTTTTTGCGAAAGCTAGACGTCTCGCTGGGTACGATAACCGTGCACGGCAGGGCACCAGTCGCCGTTACATCTCTATCGCATACCGACTCCTGAAACCGCCGACTAAATCCACTTTTAAGGAAATGGAAGAAACCACTTCGCCATCTTGATCATCTCAGACCATGCTTTTCGAGATTCTTCGAGGCCAATTTTACGATCGTTGAGAGCATAATCGATCATGATGACATTTGGCTTCAGCCCCAAAACGCTATCCGCAAAACGCTATCCGCAAAACGCTTGAACGCCTTCGACTACAGTCTCACCACCGATGCCAGTTGGAATCATGTTGACGACGGCATTAGGATAATGCCTCGGCAATTTTACGATGAAGCAAATGCGGATGCCGCACATCACTGGATTGGGCGTAGCATCCGGCCGGAATCTGCCGGCTGGTGGATCGTCTCGAAGGATGCCGGATCACTGCACTCTGGTGAAGAATAGTCCGCTTCGGCTACAATGGATCCTTCAGCATCGCGAACTGGTGATAGGAAATCGCGGTGCTGCTAGGCCGCAAACGTTGTCCGACCTTAGTATTTTGGTAACACCATGACTTCACTACCACGAATGGATCGCTCGATCGCGAAGCTGACAACGTTGGAACAGCAGGGACGCGATGCCGGAGTACCGAACGCTAGTCCAGCCGAGCGTTTGCTCATGGTATGGCCGCTTACTCTGACCGCTTGGGCATTCAAGGAGCCAAACATTGTTCAACCCCGACTTCAAAGAGATGTTGCTCGCGTTGTCCGACGCGAAGGTTGACCATCTGCTGGTTGGTGCTTATGCGGTTGCCGCCCACGGACATCCTCGTGCTACCGGCGATCTTGATATCTGGGTACGCCCCGATTCGGATACGGCTCCCCGTGTCTACAAGGTGCTCGCCGAGTTTGGCGCGCCACTGCACGACCTTACGATTGAAGATTTGTGCAAACCGGGAATGGTCTTTCAAATCGGTGTAGAACCGTCTCGCATCGACATTTTGACCGCTGTGTCGGGCGTAACCTTCGCACACGCTTGGTCGAACCGAATGTCCATTGAGATTGATGGCATTGACCTGTGCGTTATCGGGAGGGACGACTTGATTGTCAACAAGCGAGCCTGCGGTCGTCCGAAGGATATCGCCGATGCCGAAACACTCGACCCAAGTGATCCATAGCCTTCAGCAAGGCCCTGGGAAGAAATACCAAAACAACAGGAATCTCATGGTCATGGAAAATTCGATAACCAGGAAATCCACGCTACTTCGAATTGCAACATGGATGATCGTTGCCTGTGCTGTGTTGGCTCCCCTCTGGCTGGCCTACGAATTTTATAACTTTGCTCAATCGATACCCCATCAGAAATTGGATCTTCGAGTCGTTCGTATCATTGCGCTGCTGGGTGCTAACTTCATTTTCACTGCCGTAATTGTTGCGATGGCGCTGCTCTATTTTTGGGTACGGATGGCAGGTTCATTGCCGGACTTGCAGGGATGGCATCTGCAACGACCAGAAGCGGAATTCACTGCTTCGGATGCCAAAAATGGATACACGCTGGACGACTATCTTCAGCAGGAAGATCGCGTATTCCAGGAACTGGATGATTTCGTCGCCGGCCCGTGGGCTCATCAATCTCGATTGGCATATTGCCGCTATCATGCCGACTCGATCTGCAATCCAGAAAAAATCACGGAGCGTAACTGGAACCGGTCTTACGTTTTAGAGGCAGCGAATGCGATCGGCGGGGTGCTGCTGATACACGGTTTGAGCGACGCTCCGTATTCACTCCGAGCGATGGGCGAAAGGCTCCACTCGGAGGGCTACACCGTCATATGGTTGCGCGTGCCGGGTCACGGTACCAGCCCTAGCGCACTCGCAAACGTGTCTTGGAAGGATTGGACAGCGGCAGTCAAAGTTGCTATGTGCGGCCTGCGTGACAGACTCCCAGATGGTCGCCCGTTGTTTCTGGGTGGGTACTCCAACGGTGGTGCGCTGAGCGTTCATTATGCGCTTTCATGCATCGATGACCGTTCGCTGCCCAAAGTTGATGGAATCACGCTGTATTCGCCAATGATCGGCATCAATCCGATGGCCCGAATCACACGCCTGTACCACACCGTCGCCTTGGTTTCGCGGAACCAAAAGGCGCAGTGGTCGAGCATTGACGCGGAAATCGATCCCTTCAAATACAGCTCATGGCCCATGAATGCAAATGTCCAGGCTTGGTCACTGACGCAGGCTGTTGAGGGAAAACTCGCTGCGTTGGCGAAATCGCGCAGGGTGGACGAGATGCCACCCGTACTGGCGATGCAATCGGTTGTCGATTCAACGGTTGTCGTGCCCAAGCTGATCACCGTTTTGTTCGACCGCCTGTCGTCAGAATTAAGTGAACTAGTTTTGTTTGATATCAATCGAGTGGGTTGGCTGGGAAATCTGTTTAACCGGTCGTTCGAAAAGAGCATCATTCCAAAACTGAAGCGAACGGATCTACCCTACCGGCTGACCGTCTTGAAAAACGCTGGGCCAGATTCAAGCCAAGTGGTCGTGCAGTCGCGCGATGGCGAGACATGGAACGAGCAACCGACTGGCATGTCTTGGCCGGACGGAATCATGTCACTTTCTCATATCGCCATCCCCATTCCGCCGGAAGATCGAATTTATGGAACCCGTGTAGCGACGGCCAACAGCGGACTATCGCTGGGAACGCTGAGCATGCGGGCCGAGCCCAGTGCATTGTTGATGTCCAATTCACTGTTTGTTCGCTGCCGGCACAATCCGTTTTACAAATTCATGGAAGATCGTGTCATTGCCTGGTTGGCTTCCGCAGTCAAAGATTTGCAGGAACAGGACGATTCTGGTTCTGCGGGGTAAGGTTGGTTCCATTCGTTTGATGGGGACGGAAATGGCAGAAACTGCCAAGTCCGCAATCGCCTGTCCCAGAAACTTAATTCAGACGTTTAATGAACACGTTTCAGGCGAGTCATTAAACGCATGAGTTGCTGGTCAGCCGGGCATCAAACGGTGGCTTGATGCTGATGGCAGAAAACGCATTTGTTTAATGACTGACCACGATCACCCGTATTCTTATCAGCGCATTACTTAATCGGCAGTCGAGTTGGTTTTCCAGGGTAGACGCCCTTGAGGATCGCGAGATGCGTGCCCGCGACGAACCGAGCAGCACTAATTATGTACCTGTCTCGTTTTTTGACTTAAGGCTACTGCGCCATTTCACGAAGACGTGCACTGGTAATCCCAGCATCAATAGAAAACCGCCCCAATAAATGGTTTCCATCCCTGTTCCCATGATCGCCCAGACGGAAAATGCGGCAGCCAGCAAACTCACCAGCACATCTAAAAACGAGAGAGGCTGTTGCGTTTTAATGGCAATCGTCAAACGGGCAAGGGAGCAGAGCAGATAGGGCAGCAGGGTCGTCAAGGTTGCCAAAAGAATCACATAGGTGAATTGGTCTACCAGGCTTTCACTACCATTCATGAGGACCAGTAGACTCACCAATACCGAAGAGAAGATGATCCCTTTGGCCGGAGTCCCGAACTTGGACTGATCGGCAAAAAAATTGGGAAACAATTCATCCTTCGCCGCAGCCATCGGAATCTGGCCCAAACAAAGGGTCCAGCCATTCAAGGCACCAAAGCAGGATACGATCGCGCCGATACCGATCAGGCAATATCCCCAACGCCCCCACAAAAGGGCCGCAGCATCGGCAAACGGTGCATTGGATTGGGCCAATTGATCCGGGCCAATTAATCCCATGACCGCAACCGTTGCGGGAATATAAACCAGCGCGGCAATCAAAGTACCGGCGACTGCCGCTCGGGGCACATTTCTTTCTGGATCTTTTACCTCCGCGGCAGGGATGTTGGCGCTCTCCAGACCGAGAAAAGCCCAAACCGTCAACGCTGCCGTGGCGGTCACCGCAGAGAACGTGGACTGACCACTCTGGTTCCAAGGTTCGAAGTGAGTCGGTTCCAGAAAGAATAAGCCCACGGCACCGACGGCAACCAGTGGTAGAATTTTTAGGACCGTGCAGACCAGTTGGACTTGTCCCGCTCGTTTGATGCCACGGACATTCACCGCCACGAGCAGCCAAACAAATATCAACGTAACCAGCGTGCTCAGCCAAGCCTGTTTAGCCAATGCTGGCCAGAACACCGACAAGTAACTCACCAGGGCGATGGCAATCGCGGCATTGGTCGCCACGATGGCAATCCAATAGCCCCAGGCCACGAGAAATCCGGGCACATCGCCAAACCCGGCTTGGGTGTAAAGATACGGCCCTCCCGACCCGCGAATTTGGCGCGCCAGGCCTGCAAAAACCAGGGCCAGCAGGATTGAACCGACCGCGGAAAACAACCAGCCCACAATACTGATTCCACCGAATCCTGCCAATGAAGCAGGCAACAGGAAGATCCCCGAACCAATCATGTTGCCGGTGACCATTGACGTAGCGGTCCAGAATCCCAGCGTTGCTTCTTTTGTTTTCATGGTCATGATCGTTGTGGCTGCCAAACGTTGGCAAAAAACGGGGCTTTTCGATTGCCAGATGTCTGGCTTCCTATGCCGGACCCGATCTGGATGACGCTGGTAAAGTTTGTCGGCAACACGGCGATCGTGACAGCATCATAACCCTCTAATTCCCAGCGCGGCGTAGCCGCGACCAAAAAGAACCACGAATAAACACCAATCAACCGTGGGTAACTCGAAGCGGTTTCAATACCCAGTTCGTAGTACCGGCTTTAGCCCAACACCATCCTTTTCCGCCTAAAGGCGGTACTACAAACAAAACCTAACGAATCAATTTACTAAATATAGAAATCTGCGCGGCACGCAATGATTCAAACCGTTACTAGCTCGAAGACATACAACTGAAGTATTGCAGAGTCGGTCAGTAAGGATTGGTCTTTGTAACAAACGGATCATGTTACTGCGCATCCGAGAAAAACGGTCCGACTACGGCAAGGACTGGTCTGACGCAAATTTGTTAAACGAGCCAGCTTTGGGTAAACAAATGCACAAAAATAGTCTTCCTTTTACGGGTCTTGATTTTCAATTTGCAAGCTTTTTGTTTGTCGAATGAGGGCAAGCGTAGCTCGGTTTGAGCAGCGATAGCTGCGACCGCATGTAACTGTGGGTGGAAGCCCACAGCAGCATCGCACGTAGCAACCTGGAGCCACGATACGAACACTGGCGTTGAACTTGACGCCACAAATTCAAAACCGCAACGATAAGCAGCTCAAACCACCGTCCAGCTTTTGAAATTCAGACAAATCTACCGGGATCACGGGATAACCGGCAGCTTCAATTTTTTGCCGGGTTATCGGAAAGCCCGCCGGCACGAGCACTGTGCCGTTGACCCATACGCAATTGGCAGCGTAGGCTTCGTCGGCATCAATGGCGATGAGTTTGAATTTTGCAAATTCCGGCTCGTGAAGAATTTCACCGCATGCGACAAGCGTGTTGTTTTCCAAATAGGATAGCCCGGTCTTGAGATGTAACATCCCCTGCATCTCGACCGTGGAACCGCTGAGGCCGTGCGTCTCCAATAGTGAAATCATTTGACGCGCGCCCTCGGCGTTAGTACGATCCGAAAGCCCGATGTAAAAGTGATCGCCCACCATCATGATGTCGCCTGGTTCAATGGTTCCGGGGGCCTCAATCGACTCAATGTTGTCGAAATATCGGGGCAGCAAGTCGAGCACCGCTGCTTCCTCGCCCTGTCGCGTGGGGGCTCCGGGCCGCGCGATAATTGCGCAACGCCTGGTCAGCAATGCCGTATCTTCGACAAAACAGCTGTCCGGAAAGGCTTCGTCGGCGGGCAAGGTGATGATGGTCAGGCCGCAGCTCCGTAACACATCGATATATGCTTGATGCTGACGTAGCGTATTTTCATAATCCGGAACGCCAAGCTTGGCGGTGGTAATGCCGTTGACAATGCTTTCAGACGGTTTGCAAACGATGGCGTAAGTAAACATTTTTTTTCAGATAGAAAATACGAAAACAACAGGATGATTGTTACAGTTGAGATTCGGTATCTGTAGGAAATTTTGGACGGAACAACAACTTCAGGGGAGACAAAGAGGACGCAGTTGCTACGTCCTTTCTTTCCCCGAAGCTATTTGTACCAGAGAACACGAGGGTCCTCGGCTGGAATAAATGCATCTCGATGCCGCGCCACGATACGAGGTGTGTAATGCTCGTGGGGCCGTTCCATTGGAGCGCTACCGATGAAGACGTATCCGTTGACCGAGCCAGGCAAGCGATGATCAAGCCCCAGCGGTATGATCACCGACTGCTTGCCGTCAACCGGGTCCTCATACAATTCCACCTGTACAACATCGGGTTGTAGTTCTCCTAGATAGGCAGTCACCTCAAATCGCCAAGCCCCTTCGCATTCGGTAGTTTCCATTTCACCGAATCGGACATCCTGCCAGTTTTCTTCGAGTTGAAGACTCCAATCGTACAAGTCGCGAGCGACTGGTGCATTGTCGGCAGCGCGACGTTCGACCGCTCTGGCAGCCGGTAGATATGCTTGCTCGACATACTCCTTGGCCATTCGGCTATTGCTAAACCGCAACGTCAACTGTGTCATACTGGCAACAACCCGCTTCAACCAGCGGATTGGTATTCCGGTCGAGTCCCGCTCGTAAAATTCGGTAATGACTTCTTGCTCCAAAAGTGTATACAGCTGATCTGCATCGCGAACATCAACGTTTTCAACATTTTCCGTCTTGCCGAACACCCAACCCACATCGGGATTCCAGGCTTCATCTCACCAACCATCGGAAACTGAAAGATTCAGCCCTGCATTGAAGATCATCTTCATGCCGCTGGTTCCGCACCTCGTTGGAGTGTTCAGCCAAACGTCGGTGCCTGCACGATCGGCGAAGGTCAGTTCCGTCAGGGTAACGTGCTGGCAAAGCTTGCCGTCGCTTCAACATGTATGAAGGAATGCTGGTCGCTACGCTGTCGAACTTCGCAGCCGAAACCCAATGGCGTAGTACATAAACAGGACCACGATCATGGTCAGCGCACTGGATGCCGAAAATGTCATGACGTTCAAGCCCGTGTCGATCAGGTCTGTCGTTGAGTAGGATCGACCACCGAGCACAAATCTGATCGAAGGGACCACGGCGACTGGAAGCGTAAAGATGCCAATCATCAACAGAGACCAACACCAGATTCGAAGTTTTGGCGAGAAAACGATCAGCACTGAAAGCAAAGTCAGAAAAGCCAGTACCGAAATAAAGATACCGCAAAATCCCACCATCTCTCTGCCCATCATGCCCGACGGCATCTGGCCAGCGCTTCCAAATGTAGCGAACCATTGAAGCAACGGTAGAAGCAAGGCAAAGGCGGTCGTCGTAATCAGCAAGTGCTTTATCGAGAATTGCGATCGAACCGATGAGCCTGACCCTTGTCGACTAATCCAAACCCGTTTCGATACCCGGACAATCCAAAGTGGAATCTGTATGCCCAGGGTAATTGCCAGCGTGATCGCAGATATCAACCAATAGACTTCACTCGGCGCGGAAGAAGGCTGACTCGAAATCGTGGCTAGATAAATCGCCAACAAAACCAACAGCGCCGCAAACGCCAGTGGAAGGCGAATGATCCATGTTTGTGCTCCAAACACCACCCACAAAGATACCAGTATCGGCAAAGACAACAACATTCCATTGAAGATGCTAACGACGATCTGCCGTGTGCCACTGCCCCAAGGCAATTCCCAAACAAAATTGGTCACAGCAAATGGCAATTACAAACAGCAAACCAGTCAATGCGATTGGAGGAACCGGATTGAGCGCCTGATCGCGATCTGGTTCCAATGGCTCGATTGATGCGTCATCCATCGCGACTCCTTTTCATGAAGAATCATACAACAACGCAAGGGCTGTAGCTGTGGCTAACACTCGATAACGTTCAACGCCGGGCCGCCGTTCCATGTTGCCGATAGTGAAGCACGTCGATGCCACTCTCGCGTGAATCAATGCGGGCGTAGACAATCAGCAGGTCGGTATCCGGCGCGTCGGGATCAACCGCAGCGCAAAGACGAAGCAATTTGCGGCCAGCGATATCGTCTAACGTGAAATGGCGATCCTGATACTGGCGATTCACCTTGAGTCTCTGGCGGATAACGGAAGGTTTTTACGACACCGTTCCGACATCAGGAAACGGCCTGAATAAGAGTGCAATTTACCACCCCATCGGGGTTTGAACAAACAGCGAAGGTGTGCCCGAAGGGCCTCTGCGTAAAATCTATGTTGTGTGACCGTTCAGTTTAGGAGGAACGCGAACACAAATGCGACCAATGCGGCAACGCATACAAGACAACTTAAAAGCCGAAGCCGAAGAAAGAAGGCATGGACTGAACTACCGCAGGTAAGGCCATAGGCGCCAACTGTGACAACGCTCGGCAAGTATTGCGGAGTCGATTTATCCCATCCTATGAGGGCAAGTTCGCCGATTAGCGCGAACAGAACGAAGCCAACGAGTCCTCCTGCGAGCGTCCATGGTCGCAGGATGAAAATTGGCAATCCGAAGGTCAGCGGAATCGCGGTTAGCCAGCCGTATGGAGCGCCCAGCCAATTGTTGACGCCCAGAATCCACGCGATCAGTGACGTTGCAAAGAAAAGCGTACGTATCGAATATGATGCCTTGCGTTCTATCGGCAGGTCTGGAATCTCGGTCAATCGAGGTCGCCTAACGGGAGGTCTTTACGTCACCGCCCTAAACGAAGCGAGTGACTCTGAGTAATTGAAATTATTCCAACGCCATCGCCTGTTGCCAAAGAGCGAAGATGATCGCGAGGGTAAGGCTATTCGAAAAACGGTCGATTCTTGGCGCCGCCAAAAACCTCTGGAGACTGACGAGTTTTTGAAACAGGCTTGTTGCACGACGATCATCATCGTGACCAGCAAACCATGGTCTCCGTGATGTTCAGTTTTGGATGATGACAATTCAACGACCGGATTCCCCAGTTTTATCGCAGTTGCGATGCAAAATACCTGATGCAAGAACGCAACCGAACTTGTTTATCAAGGCACCCGCTAATGCAGCGACTGCAAAGCCCGCAAAGACAACTGGATTCAATCCTTGCATGTTATTTGTGACGCCCGTCCAAATGAGGAGCGAAAACAATGATCCGCAAACAGTTCCAGATACTACCCCACACGCCAACGGGGTTAAGGGTGCGAACTTCAGTCCACTTTCTGAAACAACGGAAACCAATGCGGCCAACAAATGAGGAATGCCCAGGTACAGAACAAGGTTGACCATCAGCTCTCGGCCGCTGGTTTGTGTGAACGATGCCCAAATTGGCCGCTCAGCACCCATTAGCTCCCGAATCGAAACGAAGGATGACACTCCGGCCACTGTGCCGACCAGAATGCCAATCAAAAGCAGTGTCGTTCGTACAACCAGGTGAAGTCGCGAGGCTGTTGATTTGGCAACAGCCGGTTCGTTCGAGCTAAGGTCAACGGATTCCTGGCCGTATTTCCACAGCGACGCAACAAAAAGCCAAATCAGCAACACCACGATCGTAGCGACGGCAACAACGAGAAATCCGATCATCAATAACGCTACTGAATCCATGTGTGAATATTGGGCGGCAAACGACATTTGGATAGACTGAAAAACGCGACATCAGGGAAAACGACAAACCAAGTCGCGATCAGGGACGAATTTGGAGTGAGGGAATTGCTGGTAACACGCAGGGTCAAAGAACCTATCCGAGCCTTGGCCCTTCCAACGTTGCGTAAGGTGATGTTCCCCTGGCCAGAATTGCCCGATGGCGGACTGGTCACCAGATTGGCCAGAAAAGGTCGCTCCGCCAGATCAAGCGCTGGTCCAAAAAGAAATAGCGGCGAGAGGACTCGAACCGCCACGTCCATGCGGACACTTGATTTTGAATCGGCAATTCCGGATCAGCTGCCTCCTGATCGATTCTCCATACCTAACTGGCAACGATGTTTTTGGAATTTCGTCGTCGTCTTTTTCCCATGGATGGACGAATGCCGAATGCCAACAATTCACGGATAATGCCACTAATTATGGGCTCGTGATCGACGATGCGTTGTCTAAAAAAGCTAATTTCATTTCGCGTGGCGTCGAGCAGAGCGCTCGAAAGTGAACATCATCAATGCCAAAAAACGGTCCTTTTTAGCTCGACGCATAAAACGGTTGAGTTATGAGTTGGTTAATTGCGAAATTGCGAAATGGTTAATTGTCGAAATGTCAAAATGTGCGCGGCCAGCGAATGCTCGCGAACCCATCGACTCAACTTCATCCGAAACCACTACGTGGATCAACGCAGCGATCGCTGGCAACTTCGATAGACGCCTCATCAAAACTGACAGCGATAAGACTGACCTCGATCAGCGATCATCCTGGTGACCGCGTCCCAATCAGCAAACGGTGTTTGGGTTAGACGGTTGGTCGCCAAGCGGCAATGCTACTCCCAAAACTGGATTCGTTGGCCGAGTAACACAGCAATTGCGACCGCTTTTTTTTGCCTGATATAGACAAGCATCCGCAAATTTGAACAACTGGTCGGTCGATTCGATCTCACCACTCTCTGCCAAGCAAACGCCAATGCTAACCGTGACTTTTAGCGTTTTCTCTTCAAATGGAATTCGTAGTCCTTCGACCGCAATTCGGAAACGCTGTGCTATCATCTCGAGCGTCGCCGGGCAACAGTCGGCAATCACGGCAACGAACTCTTCGCCACCGTAGCGATACACAGTATCGTAAATTCGGCATTTTTCTTTTAGTATGAGGCCAACTTGTCGAAGGACTTGATCTCCTGCAGCATGCCCATCGGTGTCATTCATTGATTTGAAATGATCAATGTCAATGACCAACAGCCCAAACGATAGTTCTTGCCGTCGGTGCAAATCAAATGCTCGGTTGATTTCAGAATCATAGGCACGACGATTTTTTAACTGCGTCAAAGAATCCTTGGTGATATCTTTCTCAAGCTCTTCGACTTCAGCGGTTGCTTTCTGGCGATCAACCTCAATTCCGATGGCAGTTTCGACCAAATATTGTTTTGCTCGATTCTCCAAATCGTCGATTGATTCATAGGGAGCACTTTCGAATTTGAATAGTGCTTCATAGCTTTTCCAATGGCTCAACATTTTCTCGTAGAGCTCAGCAAAACCAGCAGAGTCGATCTTGAACCATTCGTTGGCCAATCCTCTTGCCACGTCAATTTGCATTGGCAAGACGTCTTCATTGATGATCAGTTCAGCAAGCAGCTGAGCCAAGCGAAACGGACGAGTTGTCTCCGTTAGCTCAGTTGGATCGAATTGATCGAGCTGGTCAATCATGCCTTGCGGAAAACACCATTTCTCTAGCAACTTGGCACCGACTGTATAACGATGCACACGGAAAATCTCGTTCTCCCGTTCGAGATCGATTGTCCCACTCTGGGACATCAATTGGGCGTATTCGTCGGGATAGGTGTTGGCTAACCCAATTGCGCCAATATTCAATAGAAGTCCCTGCAAAAACGCCTCGCTGGGATTGTTGTTCGAACATTCGGCAACAAGTTGCGATGCAATCGCAGTCGCAAGTGAGCTACGCCAAAACGATTGATAGTCAAATCCCAGATCATTCTGTGTTTCCAGCAATGAGAAAGACAACGATATCAGTCGAACGGTTCTCATTCCAAGAATAACAACCGCCTGTGAGAGATCGCCGATCTCCCTGCGACTGCCGACAATCGGGGAGTTGCAATAAGCAATAATTTTCCCGGCCAACTTGGGGTCAGTCCGAATAATTCGCGCCAAATCATCCATTGTTGATTCGCTTTGAGAAACGAGATCCAATATCTGAGCAGCGACTGTGGGAGGGGATGGAATCGACTCTTGGTTTAGAATTCTGGATAGACTAGTGTTCATGATTGCAACAAATATTTTTCGGAATGGATTGAAAATACGGAGTAAACGAAGTGAAGACTCCAACAACGTTCAACTCACAATGAATTGAAACCCAAGTCGGTGCCAACCTATTTTGGATGGCACACGGAACCTTGATGAAATTCCAATCTGCATGTCGCACCACGACGTGATGCTTGGACCGCTTTAGTTGAGCGGCATGGCAGAGCAGTTTTTCGTTTGCCCACGCAGAGTCCACCGTTGGAGACAGACCATGTATTAGGGTTTTCCAAACATAGGGCAAGCCTATGACTCTGATGCATATTTGACTCGCTACAGCATCAATAAGGGGAGAACCCTACTGAGGCCAATTGCTTCGATTAATTCTTGCCGGCAGCGATGCTCATTTCCGCGAAAGGATTCCTCGGCAGTTCTTGAATATACTGTGCGGCTATTGGTCTCTCATAAACTTCGCAGCATCCACGGCGACGAAGTTCAGAAACTCAGTCGGCGATTGGAACCTGACTCCGCTTTGGAACTCACTATCTAACGGGTTGCTGGAAAGATAGTTTAAGTAGGAATTTTGAGTTTGGAGATCACGAAGATCCCAATTGCCATCGATCGCCATGATCGCGATTGATTCACCAGCGTCCACCAGCGTCATCGAGACAGACACCTGCAATGGCGAATAGGCTGAAAAGGAAACGACGTCGCAGTATAAAACGGCATCCGCAGAGTATTCATTGGAAAGATCAACCAACTGTTGTAGATCGAATTTCCCTTTGCGAATTGCCTGCGTATCACAGGCGCATGAAGGTGACACGACCGCGTCCGAGAATCCAACTTGACGCAGCGAATTGGCTAAAGCAAGAGCAAACTTTTTTTGCTCCGGCAATAAATGATTCTCGCTTGCGGGAGTCGCAATAACGACCCGGTGTGGTTTGAGTTGATCATAGTACTGCGACACTAGGACATTCGCCGGCGTGCTATATTGACACTCCAGCGGGACTGTTGTGCAAACAGGTGTTTGTCGCGATTGCCTAAAGTGACATCCTGCCAATCCGCTTAGTGAAGCGGCGGATAATATTACGAGAAGCAGAAAAGCAATCGAAGTACGTGGCGAAATATCGTTCATAACTTGATCCAAACACTTTGGCCCGGGAAGGCTCACTTGCTGGTCATCTCCAACATTAAGACATCGTCAAGCTTCTTTCGAATCGCATTTAATTGTCGCGTGGATAAAAGTCTCTGTTGAGCATTCTCGGCCTCAAGATTCGCGATTTGTTGGCTCAGTGATGCGTTGTTTTCGTTGGCATTCTGGAGTTCGGTCCGCGCGGCTATGATTGCGGATTCAATTTCCTGCAGCAAAGCATTCTTGTCGCTGAGCTGGTTTTTCAATCGCTTATTTTCTGCCGTGAGGGATTGCCGAGTGTCCATCAACGCTTGATTTTCTGTCCGCAGTCTCAATGCTCGTTGAGTCGCAGTTTCCTGATGATCGAATTGTTGCTGGGTTACTCCCCTGCCGTTTTTGTAGTGGCCGGATCGGAATTCGCCGTTTGGCTGTTCCCTGTAAGGTTGCTGCGGCATTGATTCAGGAGCTTGCTGGTCTTGGTACGACTGGGCAACATACTGCTGTTGAACCGGCTTCTGCTGCATCTGCATTGGTGGATAGGGCATTCCACTTCGTGCGCCGTAGTGCTCCCCCAGTGGGGGTCGCGCATTGAAACCGTTGACGGCTTGCTGCTGACGTCGATCCTGAATCGGGGCGTACTGCTGCGAGGCACGAATTTGGTCGCGGCGATCCAAATCAGCCATTTGCTGATCCGATTGGCGAAACCTGTTTTCCGGGACCTGAATGAGGCGAGGATCCATACGTTCAGAATCTTTGTATTGCAGTTCGGGGTAGTCGTTGTATTGCGACGGGGCGTGATCGTATTCAATTTCCTGCATATGTTGCGCCTGAGATACAAGCCGGTTTGAATTTTTCGGTAGCGTCCGCGAGTCGGGTTGCGGGCTGCCGTAATCATCTGATCGCCGCGGAGCCTGGTATTCATCCGGCAGGAACCTCGCCTGCTGTTGCGAAGGCCGCCTGTATGAACCGTTATCCAAGCGACCGTTTTGTTCTGACTGCATTGTGCTGCCATTTCCAAAGAGGTTCTCTTTTAAATTTTGTTTCAGTTTCTGATTGAGCTCAGATAGTTTTTCCATCGCAGATTTCTTGCGAGGTGGCTCTTGCCGAGCATAGTTTTCTTGAGCGAGCAGATCGCCTGAGAGAACAAAGCAGCAGAGCCACACACAAATCGCGAATCGACACGCGGTGATTGCCATCCAGCTTGAGTTTCGTTTTGATTCGATGTTCATTAGGCGTTTTCCGAATACACGCACCTGACGACAATTTCTTCGCCGCAAGCGCATGTGATATGAATGGACTCAATGGTTGTTCCATTCTTGTTCAACTTGATTTTGGTTTCTTTATCATGGTTGCCTCGAGGGCCAACGCGAACGCTTGATCTCACCGTCGCCACCGCGTCGATGCGTGTATCGCTAAAGCAATCGTTTTGGGTTGGTTGATTCATCATTTATTGATTCCAAAATTGGAAGCTGTCTGCGGTCCGAGAATTGGTTTTGCTTTGACAGGTCGTTACTGAAGACGAGCCAAAATGAGTTCTTTGAGCCTGAATCTGGCAGCAGCAAGGATGCGAGAGACCCGCGATTCTGACAACGACAAGACCGCCCCAATCTCCGTAAGATTTAGCTCTTCGGTGTAATAAAGCGTTACAACAAGCCGTTCCTTTTCAGGAAGTTGCTGAATTGAATTGGCCAGTAGCTGTCTCATTTCCTGTTTTTCTATTCGCCCTTCTGGTGCGGATTCTGTCGCTTTCCAGCTCTGGTGAACGACGCTTGAAAGGTCGTTCCAGTCTTCTGGTTCCAGAAATCGCATTGCTTCCAACGAGGCCCGGACTTGATCCAGCGTCAGTTTTGTTTTCTTGGCAAGCACCTCCGGCGAAACCGGAGACTCGAGCTGCTGGTAAGCCTTTTTAATCAATCCGATTTGTTGCAGCATCAGTTGTGAGACTGGCGCAAGTTTGCGTAGCTCATCGATGATAGCTCCACGAATACGAGGGAACGCAAATGTGCGGAATTGAATGCCTTGCGTGTTATCAAAACTGTTCGCCGATTCAATCAGCCCAACCATCCCAGCAGACTTGAGGTTCTCCCTTTCGTCCGGATCGTTAGTCGCGACAGACATGGTGCTAAGAATCTTGCCTACGTAGTCAATATTCTCAAGAATCAGGCGTTCTCGATCAGCGCCTGTAGCAGAGCGTTTATAGACTTTGGTTCCTGAATTCATGGACGATCTGGGTGAGTGATTAGTTTCTCCGCTGCCCTCGCTGATTCCGAATCAGGTTGAAACAGTGGATAAAGGTAGATGCTTATGTTTGGTCAGATCTAATATTTGCCGTTCTGACAACTCCCATGCCAAGACCGACAAGTGAGCCTATCAGAACGGCTGATATCGACGCACGTAGCAGTACGGCGAAAGGCTCCACATCGGAGAAGACTCCGATTAGCGTCACAACGCAGGCCGTGAACATCGCCGTCAACAGGCCCAGCGGTCGTTGTTTTTGCTTTCGCCGATGGCGTTCTCTTCGTTGGTCAAGTAGTTGATTCATTGACTAGGCTCCGGGGTCGTAATCTCTTCATTCCCTTGCGAGAGGAACGAAAGGTCGGGCTCCATTTCGTTGCCGTCTAGGACCTCTCCGTAGCGAATAATATTCACTGATTCGATCAGCATGCCGCTTGGAATTTCGCTGTATGCAATGACGGAAAGATCCGGAAGTGAGCGGAATATTGTTTGACGCAACGCGTAGCGGATCGAAGAATCAACCAGCACTGCTGCTGGTTCGTCCTTGATCTTTGACGTTTCCCATTTGGTTTGCAGGCTCTGAACAAGTCGCTCAAGATCTTGTGGCTGAAGCACGATCGAATTGTTTTGGTTGAGCTGGCGAAACTGATGTTCCAGTCGAGGCTCCAGAATGATGACACGAACTCGTCCATCGGAATCCCGGAAACGATCACAAATCAAATGGCCAATACTGCTTCGTATTTTCTCAGTGAGCTGCAACAGATCCTTGTTCTGAGGCCCATGATGAATTGCCGACTCGACAATTTTCTGAAGGGATGTAATCGGAATCCCTTCGGACAGCAGGCGAACGAGGACTTGGTGAAGTACAGCGGGGCGAACCGTATCGGGTTTCAGTTCTTCGACGGTCGTCGGCGCAATTTCTTTTAGCTTGTCCAGCATCCTCTGTAAGTCCTCGCGGCTCAACAGTTCATGAGCATGAGCACGTAGACACTCACCGAGATGTGTGATCAAAACCGTCGGTGCATCAACAACAGTGAAACCAACCATTTCGGCCCGCCGGCGGCTGCCTTCGCCGATCCATTTGGCTGGAAGGTCAAATGCCGGGTCTCGCGTATCGATCCCTTCAATATCAACGGTGACTGAGCCCGGATTGATGGCGAGGAACTGATCAACGATCAACTCACCACGAGCAACTTCTCTTCCAGATATCAGAATTCGATATTCAGAAACGTTGATTTGCAGATTATCTCGAATCCTCGCTTGTGGAATCCAGAAACCATGTTCCTTCGCAGCGTCTTCTCGCATCTTGGCGATCCTTGCCGCGATTCCATTTCCTTTTTCGGGTTCAATCAGTGGGATCAAGCCAGCGCCGATTTCGATAACGATACGGTCATTTTGAAGAAACTGATCCATACTTTGCTGCTCCAGCGACTCGGCTGGCAGACCTTCTTCAGATTGCTTCTGCTCGGCTTTTAACTTGTCCTGTTTTTCGGTTTCCTCTTGCCGTTTGGTCCGCGCTACAAAAATCAGGATCGCACCGCCGATCGCAATGAACGGGAGTTTCGGAAAGCCGGGCGTAAACGCCATCAGAAACATGATGAAGGAACCAATGAACAGCGACTGGTGTCCACTTTTGATCTGCGCGTTGATTTCGTCGCCAAGGCTGGAATCCGATGCAGATTTTGTTACGAGAATACCGGCGCTCGTTGCGATGATGAGAGCCGGGATCTGAGAAACAAGGCCATCACCGATGGTCAGGATTGAGTAAACCTGCAACGCGTCTAGCATCGCCTGTCCGTCAGCCATCCCCAGCATCACGCCGCCAAGGATGTTGACGACCATGATGACCAACCCCGCAATCGCGTCGCCACGGACGTATTTACTAGCACCGTCCATCGCACCGTAAAACTCTGCTTCACGCGTCAATGTCGTTCGGCGCTCTTTTGCCTCTACTTCACTGATCGCTCCTGCGTTGAGCTCAGCATCGATTGCCATTTGCTTGCCCGGCATCGCATCGAGCGTGAATCTCGCGTTGACCTCCGAGATTCGAGTGGCACCTTTGGTGATAACGATGAACTGAATCGTCACAAGAATCAAGAAAATCACGACTCCCACGATCAGTTTTCCACCAACAACGAAATCGCCGAAGGTTGTTACGATCTTTCCGGCGTCGCCGTCGAGCAGAATCAAACGCGTCGTTGCGACGTTGAGCGACAATCGAAAAAGCGTCAGCAGCAACAGCATCGACGGGAACACAGACACGTCCAGAGGACGTTTGGCTCCCAGCGTGATCAGTAACAACATCACTGCAGCGGCGATATTGCAAGCCAAGAACATGTCAAGCAACATGGTGGGGAGCGGAATGATCAAGACGACAAGCGTCAGCAGAAACGTAGCCGAGAGCCACGTTTCGCTGCGTTGCATGAACCCAAAATTGGGGTCTTGAGATGTAAGTCCGCTGCTCATTTTGGTGCTGTGTTATCCTGCTACAAAACTGGAAACAAGTGCTTTGCAAATCAGTTGCCAGCCGTCGACCATCACGAACAACAAGATTTTACACGGTGTCGAAACGACAACCGGAGGCATCATCATCATTCCGAGAGACATCAGGATCGTTGAAACAACCAAGTCGATCAGCAGGAACGGAATGTATATACAGAAACCCATAATGAATGAGGTTTTCAACTCACTGATAATGAACGCGGGCACGACGATCTTCAGCGGCGTTTCCAGACGCTCGTAGGGTGGCTCGGTTTCTGAGAGGTCAAAAAATAGCTCAAGGTCATCAGTACGAGTGTTCGCCATCATGAACGTTTTCAGTTCAAGGACCGTGACGTCCCAAGCCTGCTGAAAGTCAAAGGTGGGCGTCGCTGTTGAATCTTTTGCGACAATCTCTTGAGATTCTAAGAGAGGTTGTATGGCTTTTTCGTTGATGGCTTCGAAGGTTGGTGCCATCACAAACAAAGTCAGAAATAGGCTGAGTCCAAGCAATACTGGATTGGGTGGAATCTCCTGAGTCGACAGCGCACGACGCACAAACGACAGCACGATCACGATACGAGTGAATGCTGTGACGCTGACCATCAAGGCTGTCGCGAAGCTTAACGCTCCCAGCAACAGCGCAATCTGCATCGGCGGCGTAAGATTCGAGAGGACGCCCGGATCTTTCGTCGGCGTTTCAGCCAATTGTGCCAACAGGAATAGGTTCATGCTCTCTTCACTTTGGCAGAATAGGAACTCGAAGCAGCAGATTTGGACTCCGCAGAGCGGTTGGCGCTATCCAGTAACATCTGGATGAGTTTGTCATCGATCCCGGCCGGGTTTGATTCAGATATTGCAGGTGATCTGGCGGAAAAACGACTCGACTGTGATTGAGTCTCCGACCGCCGTGTTTCTACTCGCTGAGGTTCGATTTCACGGTCCCCAAACTCAGTCTCGACCTGATCGAACGTTTCAGAAAACGTCGGTGTCAATGGAATCATCGCCTGAACACCTTCGGCGCCACTGGCCACGAGAATTTCAAAGTCCTTCCATTGAATGACGCGCATCGTGGATTTGCCATCGAGGTCAAGTTTTTCCTTGACTAGCAACGAGTTACTTATATCTTCCTCTGTTTTGTTTTTCTTGTTGTTGGCTTTTGGATTGAACCACTGTTTCGAAATAACGATAAAGCCAATCCCAACAAGCAAGACAAAGGCAAGGTTCATTCCAATGTTGGCAATGAGCTTGCCGAAATTCTGTTTCTTGGGCATTGCATCGGTTGATGCGCCTGTCGAACCGGTCAATTCTTTTTCGCGTTGAATGAAGTTAGGTCTCGGCGAGTCGCCCTGCGTCGCTGCAGAACTCAATTTTGCGATCGCTCGAATGTCATCCGTCGTCCAACCTTCGCGTGACTTGGCGTTTTCACTGGGTGCTTGATCGTAGCCGGTTCGAACGACCTGATTGTCATATCGTAGCGGTGCCGGTACTGCAGATGCTGACTGAGGCGCCGAAAGGCGGTCAATTGCGCTCACGGTCGGCGGATATCCAGTTCCCAGAGAATTTTGCGCACGCGCATAGGAAGTCGAAGAAGCAATGACGATCGCCAACGCAGCAGCCAAAATGGAAACGCTGCGCATGAACTTAAGTCCCGACGGCAGCGTCAACCCCGGAGCGTCGCGGTTTGACGCGAGTACTATTGCTTTGATCAACACGTCGGCTCACTTTCTCTTCGTCTCGAAAACAACCGTCGGTCGCTTTCATTAACACAAGTGCCACGCCCATCTCTCAGGATGGGTTGGCGTAAATTTCTTTGATGCGGATCGCAAAAGAATCGTCAACAACAACGACCTCGCCGTTTCCCAGTGGAATGCCCTGGGCTACCAATTCGATGGGTGAACTGATGCTACGATCCAATTCAAACACCGCACCCTCCGTCAGTCCCAATAGTTTCTGGATTGGCACGCTAATCCTTCCGAGTTCTGCAGCCACGGTCACTTGAACGTCATAAAGCCGATTCAGTTCGCCCGCCGCTCCAACGGGAGAGGTTGTTGGTTTCAGATCCGGGAATTCTGGAGTTCGAACATCATCCTGAGGCTCAGGTGTTGCAGACGCTTTCGCTGCAGCAGCTTCGGTTTCAGATGCGTCTGTTGGCATTTCTACTGATGGTGATTCTTCGGTCATGATTGGGTCGCTTACTCTGTGGCAATTGAAATGTTTTGGTGCTTGTTTGATCACTGACCTTGCGAGCCGAGACAACTCGAAATCTCAAGGCCAATCGTATTGCCGATTTTTCCTGGCCAACATTTGAAAAATGGTCGACCCGCGACTGACGCCACAATTGGGCAATCGATTCTTTGATCCAATTGGACGATGTCCCCAACGGCCATGTTTGCCAATCGCCGCATGGGGATGCTCGCCTGTCCCAGAAACCCAACGATCTCGATTGGGATCTGCTCAACAACAGCTTGCGGGTCATTCTTGTTTGCCAGTGGCTTGCGTCGTTCAGTCATCATTTCCAGAATCACCGACATCTCCTGTTTTTTGGCAACCCAATGAATGTTCACATCACCTCTGGGAAGTTGAATGATCAGGCTACTCGTGATGACGAGGTCCTTTTCGCGGCAAAGCCGCACCCGTTTGGGGTTCGTGGAAATTGCTTCTATTTCACAGCGGATCGGCTGTGCTCCAAGCCATCCCTGATTGATTGAACGGGCCAGAATGTCGAAAAAGGCACGCACAAGAACAAGTTCCAATTCGGTTAATGGACGGTCGACAATCTCGGCCGATGGCGCCATGTCGAGCAACTCAGCCACGATCTTCTGGGCGTCTTCTTGTGAAATGTGCCAAATGGATTTAGTTTGTTCATCGTTGATATTGAAAGTGCAGCACAGATCAGAGACGGGCACTTTTTCAATGGCCGAATCCATCGACTGAGTGCGGATATCGGTTGGAGTTAGACTCGCGTCTGAATTTGCAATGCGATCCCATTGATCCGTAAAAGCTTGTGATGCCTTAGCGATCCATGTGCGAAACGCATTCGCTGAATCGTCGAACGATCCAGCTTGGCGAAAGTCGTAAAGGACGTATTCTTTATCGCTCATTGGATTGTGAAACCACTAAACAAAACATCTTGAATCCGCTCGATGCCATCCGTGAAAAGCATCTCGTTGAATTTTCCATGAATCTCACGTCGAAGCAGGTTGTGGCCATATTTGCCTTGAACTTCCTCAAGCGTCTTGTCGCGAAGATGAGCAATGAGCCAGTTCGTCAGCAACACCTTTTTTGCTTCCGACAGCTTGGTAAGTTCTTCAACCTGTGATTTTGATACTTGAAGGGAGAGAGAACAGTTGACGAAACGAGACGAACGTGGATCGTTGAGGTTGGCAACGACTTCATCAAATTCAATGAATGCCGTTTCGTCGACTGGTTCAGGGAAGT
The DNA here is from genome assembly GCA_964352885.1 of uncultured Pirellulaceae bacterium. GTDB lineage: Bacteria > Planctomycetota > Planctomycetia > Pirellulales > Pirellulaceae > Mariniblastus. The sequence continues at coordinate 51,391 of CAYGUE010000006.1, read as the reverse complement.
CCATCAGCTTTACTCCGAGCGTGGCAGGATTCACACTCTTGTCCGGCGCTCCGGCTGTCAGCATAGGTACGGCAAACCCTGCTCCAGCGCCCATCACGAAGATGGCTCCCCAAGCGATGATTTTGCCAATCAAGCTAGGCTTCTTTACGGTTGCTTCTGAGCTTTCGATTTCTTCGGACATTCTTCCAACACACCTTGTTTGACAACGTTAGCGAACGAGTTCGCCACGATGTGGATTAGATGAGAAAGCGAAACATGATTATCTGTTCGGTACAGAACCCTGTTAAAGCTTGTATCGAAATTTCGCCTGACACTAATAATTGCTAGAGCCGTTAAAGTCTATCGACCGCGCATCATGACCACTTGAGAGCAGTGAACGGAAAATAATTGCAACACGAGCGCACTTCTTTCCTGTCTGCACCGCTACCAACTTTTAGTGTTGACCCTATTTCTGAATTCGAAACACGTTGAATGACAACGACATTGCATGTGCGTAACGATTTGTTATCCGTTGGCATGCAGTTTGCGAAAGAGATTCGGTTCGTCCGCGTTATCCGCAATTTCTCGGACCATCTCCCGGAAGTCTTTGTCATGTTGGTCAGGAAGAACAATCATGATTCGTGGTTTGTATAACGGCGCAGCTGCACTTGATGTCATCACCAAGCAACAGGAACTTATTTCCTCGAACTTGGCCAACTTGAATACGAGTGGGCATCGGATCGCCCAGTTTGCAGTCAGCCAGAGGGAAAACCCTCAGCCCAACAACCTCTTGAACGAACTTGGGCCGGAGGCTTTGGAGCTGCACACCAGCTTCACGAATGGACGGCTTCATCAAACCGGCAGGGCCCTTGATGCCAGCCTTGTTGGAGACGGCTTCTTTTCATTTGAAAGTCCAACGGGACCCGTGTACTCACGCGGCGGCCATTTCTATCGCAACCCGGATTCGGGTACGCTGACGAACAACGAAGGGCTTGCTGTGCTAGGTGAGTCTGGTCCGATTACCATTCCAGCGGAAATCGGCGACTCCGAAATCTTCATCGCTTCAGATGGAACCGTCAGCGGTGGCGGGCGGGAGTTCGGCAAGCTCGGTGTCGCCGCATTTACAGACAATCAATCACTGATTCCGGTTAGCCAATCCATTTTCAAGGCCGGTGCGGATTCGATTCAGGCAGAGTCGACAGCGGTCGTTACCCAATTCAATCAAGAGTACTCCAACGGAAATCCTGTTTCCGAAATGATCAAGATGATCATTGGAACTAGGCAGTACGAAGCGATTCAAAAAGCTTCGTCGACGATTTCTGAGGCATTACGAGAACACATTCGGGCATAATCGCCAGACAACGAACAAGGAACCATTCGAGATGCTAAAAGCTTTCTATTCAAGTGCGACCGGTATGCGAGCGCAAGAGATGTTGATCGACAACACGGCCAACAACCTTGCCAACGTGAACACAAATGGCTTCAAGAAAAAACACATCAATTTTGCGGATTTAATCTATGACACCATCGCAGCACCGGGGGCAGCAGCAGGAGCAGCGGGACAAGTAAAGCCCATCGGTTTGCAAATCGGCAGTGGCGTTCGCGCTGTCGGCACAACGAGTGTGTTCTCTCAGGGAACTCCGAATGAAACAGGGGTTGCGACGCACATGGCGATCGAGGGAGATGGCTTCTTCAAAGTCACCAAGGGTGAGACCATCGGCTACACCCGCGACGGATCGTTTACGACCGATGCCCAAGGCCAATTGGTGACAGGGGATGGCTATCTCCTTGACCCTCAGGTCACTATTCCGCCGCTGGCAACCAACGTCAATATTTCAGACAGTGGCATCGTTTCCTATCAGCTGAACGGGGTTTCTACGACCGGACCGTCAATCCAGTTGGCACGATTCACTAACCCAGCCGGACTACAGAATCTGGGCGGAAACATCTATATCGAAACAGAAGCTTCAGGTGCAGAAACGTTGGGCGAGCCTGGAGTCGACGGGATGGGGAACATTCGCAACAACTTCCTTGAAGGTGCCAACGTCGAAGTGGTTTCGGAATTGGTATCGTTGATTACAGCTCAACGAGCCTACGAGATAAACTCTCGAGCAATTCGAGCCGGTGATGAAATGTTGTCAACTGCCAGCGACTTGGTGAGATAGATGAACCTTAGAATTATTATCACGGTAGCAATGGTGATCCTTGGTGGGTTGACTGTTCCCGATTCGCTGCCAGCCAACGATACCCTTCAGGTGATGTTGCGTACGGCTGAACTGACCGTTTCAGAGGCAGAGTTGTCCATTGGAGATGTTTGCGAAGTCCGCGGGGGATCCGTTGAGTTGCGGCGTAAAATCGCTTCGTTGGATTTGGATGTCGTCGTTCCAGGCACAACGACCGTCATATCGAAGCAGCAAGTCTCGGTGCGTATTGCGTTGGCAGGGATATCGCGGAGTGCCATCATGTTCTTGGGGCCAGATTCGGTCAATGTAAACCTGATTCCGAATGAGAAACTACAGCAAAGAATTGAGTCGAAATTCGCGGCCGAACTCAGTTCCCAGTTTGGGATTCCGAAAGGAAATGTACGGATTCGATTGCGAAATATGGAACTATTAGACGGTCTGCGGGATTCCATCGACACGACTGATTTCAGCGTGATGGCGTTCTTTCCAACACAACTGCCTCTGGGAGACAAACATATTCAGATTGAATTCTCCGATTCACGAGGCAATCGAATCTCCCAGAAGGTTCACGTTCAGATCGTCGTATTGCACGACGTCTACGTGACATCGGGGGTTGTATCCAAGGGCACGGTGATCACTGCAGGACACGTCCAGAGCATTAAACGCCCCTTGATCGACAACTCCGTTGAACTGGCAAGCTCCGAATGCCTCGGCTGCACGGCCAGTCGCGACATTCCTCCGCATGAAATTGTGACGACGCGACACCTTAGTCGCCAACCGATTAAGAAACAAATCCTTGTGAAGCGAAATGACCTAGTGGACATCGTTCTGACAAAGGGACCGCTTAGGTTGCGAGTGAAGAACGCAAAAGTGATGACCAACGGCGCACAGGGCGAAATGGTGCGAGTTCTCAACACCAACAGCAACAAAGAAATTAACGCGGTCGTTCTGGATAGAACAACGGTTGTGGTGCAAAACTAATCTGGAGATGAAAGCATGAAAAAATTGAATCGATCTTTGCTGCTACTGATGTGCATCGCCGTCATCTGCTCATTGGTGGAAAGTCCGCGCGTTGCTGAAGCTCAAAGTCTGTTCGAGCGCCGTTCGTCCAATCAAATCGATCAGTACCGAAACTACGCTGCAAGGCAACGCGGTGATCTGCTTTCGGTCGTCATTCGCGAAAGTACAGACGTTGAAAACCGGGACGAACGATCTCTCGACAAATCCGGCAACTCCAGTGTGAATAGCAGCTTGACCTATGGTCTCGGCGGAGGACTTGGTGGCGCTGCTGGAACGGGCACGGTAGATCAATCCAGCGATAGCAGTCGTGGATTTACGGGTGACACGGAATTCCGTAGTGAACGGCAGTTTCTTGATCGATTCACCGTGACCGTCATCGACGTTCAGCCAAATGGCAATTTGATCATCTCCGGGGAACGAAACATTTCTGTCCAAGGCGATGGGCGAACGCTTCGACTTTCGGGAATCGTGCGTCAAGTAGATCTGCTTCCCGACAATTCGATTCCTTCTCGATTGGTCGCGAATTTGGATATCAAGTTGATTGGTAGAGGGCCTGAGCAAAGCTTTAGCAATCAAGGTTCATTTAGCAGAAGAATGAATCGACTCTGGCCGTTCTAAGAGTTGGTCTTTAACAAAAAATCTAACCCTCTGAGATATCGTGAAACCGACACTGGTATTGCTAACACTATTATCATTTAACGTCTGTAGCGTCGCGTCGCTAAGCGCCCAAAACGTAACGTCCAGATTTCTGCAATCAAATACGGTAACGCGACCAGCACCTACTGACGGCCCGGGCTTTGATCCGCGCCGGCTTGACCCCACCGTCCGCATTAAGGACATAACCTTTGTGGACGGCGATCGAAACAATCTTGTTTCTGGCGGTGGACTGGTATTTGGTTTGAGTGGAACGGGCGGTAGGTCTGAGCAGACGCGTTCCATGGCCAGCAACTATTTTCTGCGGAAAGGAATTCGGATAGGCATCGCTGAAACGACAAACCTGTCGGCAGTGCTCGTTTCAGGCAAGATTCCACCCTACGCAAGAAAGGGCGAAACGATTCTGATCAACGTTTCAGTCGCCGATGACGCAACCAGCTTGCGAGGCGGCACGTTACATCAGACAGTCCTTCGAGGAATCGATGATGAGATCTATGCGATCGCTCAGGGCCCCATCATTGGAGGTGGAGTTGCTGCTGGAGGGGCTGGGGCATCGGTCACCAAGAATCATCCGACCGTTGGCGTCTGCGAAGCAATCATTGAAAGAGAAATCTGTCCAGAACAGTTGCTAACCAATGGGCGGCTGCGATTGATTTTGCGAAATAAAGAGTACTCGACCGTCACGCAGATCACCAATGCAATGAACTCAGTTTTCCCAAATACAACTCGCGCACTCGATTCAGGCACGGTGGAGATTGCTGTGCCGAGAAGTTTTCAAGGATCGTTGCCGGCATTCATTTCTATTCTTGGCGAACTCCGGATTCGGCCCGATTTGCGAGCTCGCGTGGTTATCAATCAGAAAACTGGCACGATCGTGATGGGTAAACACGTGAAGATTTCACGAGTGCTTCTCGCGAGCGAGAACATTGTGATATCGACCGCCGAGACTCCGATCGCATCTCAGCCGGCACCATTCAGCGACGGCGAAACCGTCGTTCTGCCTCGAACGTCGGTCGACATCTTTGAGTCCGGAGGAACGTACAACGTTTGGCAAGAAGGACTGACCGTTGGGGATCTGGCTCATGCATTGAACACGTTGGCGGTTTCTCCAAACTCATTGATCAACATATTTACGACGTTAAAAAATCAAGGCGCATTACAGGCCGAACTTGTCATTGAATAGGAAATTCGCATGACCGAAATTGGAAACACGCCCAATCTGATTGGTAGCGGCATTGAAAAATACGCGGCAGGGAATTCTGCCGCAAAGGATTTTGAATCAAGCGGGATGGAATCTCGCATTGCTTCGATCGGAAAAGAATTCGAGGGTGTTTTTCTTTCTCTCATGCTCAAAGAGATGAGGAACACATTGGAAGGCGGCGGCTTTTTTGGCGAAGAGACGAGCGATACTTACGGCGGTATGTTCGACATGTTTGTAGGGCAAGACCTAGCAGAATCAAGTCCGCTTGGGATCGCAGATATGCTCACGGAAAACTATGCAAAGTCTCAAAGCCCGACACTCAGTTCACTTAACGAATCCGTCAAGTCGACGGTTGCGTCGGCAATGTACGACAGTTCCAAAAGCGTTGCGACATCTGATGCGACCCCAATTTCATTCACGATCTGATCGGACCAAAGGATTCTCAAATGGATACTAAAAATGCGACCCACGGTTTGGGAATGGCGCGATTGATCGTGGTCGTCGAACGGCACCTGCAATCAGAGCTGGGATTGCTGGAAAAATTGGATGAGCTGAACCAGACGCTCAAGGTGACGCTCGAAGCTGCGGGCTCGCGCGGGTTGGCTGCGTCCCAGACTAACCAACTCAACCTGATGGCTGACAACCTTTCGCAGCGGTCAGAAGAACTGAAATGCAAGCGGCAAAAGACACTGTCAGCGATCAATTCAGATCGCGGAATCGACCAACCACAGTTGTCGATTCGCGAATTCGTTCAATCATTGGACACCAACAATTCCACCCGCCTCGAGAAACTAAGAATGACGATACTGGATCGACTCATTGAGGTGCACGCAACGTTGGTCGGCAACCAAGCGGTGATGTTCTATTCCTTTGATTTCTACCGAAAAATGGTTGCGGGATTACTCGACAGCGACCTTGACGACAACCAGTACTCGATGAATGGACAGGCATCTGGCGTGAAAGCTGGTAATCTCTATCGAAAGGCATGTTGAAATGTCAAATTTCTCAATCGGCCTTTCTGGGCTTCGAGCAAGTCAATACGCGATGGAAGTGGTTTCCAACAACATTGCCAACGCTGACACCGAAGGATTCCATCGCCGTAATATACATCTCGAATCGAGGCTTCCGAACCGCTTTGGGCAATTTCAAATTGGTGCTGGAGTTTCGATCAATCACATCGAGCGCATCCGCAATCAAGTCACTGAATCCTCCTTAACGAGCGCGATTTCAGATGTAAGCCGCGTCGACCAGGCACTCGATGTCGAGCGTCAAATCGAGTCGTTGTTTCAATCGGGCGAAGGATCGCTCACGGAGCGATTGGATGTATTCTTCGCGGAACTAACCAAACTCACATCAACACCCGGCGAACCAACCCAACGGGGAGCAGTCGTTGAGCAGGCTGATCAACTAACGCAACTTTTTCATCAGATCTCTGGTCAGCTCAATGAATTTCGGTCGGCCATTCGCTACCAAGTGGAACAGGAAGTGGACACGCTCAACGAAAAAATGACGGTACTGAGCGATTTGACGACTCATATTACGTCGCTTAACGCAACTGCAAACGCAACTCCCAACCATGAGCTTGACCAGTTGGATCGGTTGATAAACGAGATCGCGACGGTCGTCGGTGTCTCACGTAGTGAACACTTTGCCGCTGGAACTTCGCTGTCGTTTGGAGACTCTTTCGTTCAACAAGGCATTAACCCAACGCTATTCCGTGCGATCACGACGGAAGAAGGTGAACTCTCGGTGGCCATCGGTGATGCGGACAAACCAAGCACCCTTGAGGGCGGTCGACTGGCTTCGTTGTTGGATGCTTACAATACGGTCATTCCAGAATTTACAGATAAACTCAATGAGCTTGCTGCTGGACTGATCCAGCAATTTGATCAAATTCATGCAACCGGAGTTGGGCCAAGCGGATCTTTCTCGCTGTTGGATGGAACGCGAGGTGTTGAAGATTCGACAGTCCCACTCAGCGAATCGGGAGCTCCATTCCCAATCGAAGCGGGTGAGCTTTTCATTTCAGTAATCGATGCGGATGGCATCAGACGCACTGAGGCAATTTCTATTGATCCTGAAACGCAATCTCTCGAGGACATTGCAACTGCGATCTCAGCCATCGATGATCTGCACGCTTCCGTCAACCCGCAAACGAATCGGTTTCAAATCATTGCCACACCGGGCTACCAGTTTGACTTTTCTGGCAATCTCGAAACGAGCCCGGCGCAGGATAACTTAACGGGATCGTCTGTGCCGACATTCTCTGGTCGATATCTTGGCGATGTTAGCCAGTCGCTGACGTATGAGATTTCCGGTTCCGGTGACGTTGGAGTTTCTGGCGACCTGTTGGTCAATGTTTTCAACGAGCAGGGAACTCAGATCGCCAGACTGGATATTGGCGAAGGATACGAAGCTGGCACGGAGCTGGAAGTGTTTGAAGGTGTCAATATTTCGTTTCCACCTGGCACCGTCATCGATGCCGAGTCATTTGAAAGTCCTCTGGTATCGAACGCCGACGAAACAGGATTCCTTTCCTCGGTTGGGCTAAACAGTTTCTTTGTTGGGCAAGACGCGGATTCAATCGCAGTCAATGAAAAGATTCTTGAAGACAGTGGAAAATTCGCTTCCGGGATGACGCCTGACTCAGCCGACACAACAAATCTGTTTTTCATGATCGATTTGCAACAGACACGGGGCATGTCTGGCAACACGAAGTCGTTCGGCGAATACTTGAATGAAGTGACGACTACGATTGGTATTCGCGTCAGGAACAACACCCGACTCAGCTCCAGCCTCACCAGCTTGCAGGTTAGATATGAGCAGGAACGAGATTCCGTTTCGGGCGTCGACCTGAATGAGGAGTTAGTTCACTTGCAACAGTTTCAAAAACAGTATGAAGCATCTGTGCGAGTCATCCAGACAGCCGAGGCGATGTTTGACGAGCTGTTCGCCGCACTACGTTAGCGATTGAAATTTGCAAACGCCGCGGCATCAAAGCGGGTCGTTCGTAGATCGTGTTTTTCCCAGAGCATCTAAATGAATTATCGAGTGACGTCGTTCGCTATTGGTTCCCGGGCCATTCAGTTTCAGGCAAAACACAGTTCAGCCATTCTGAAATACCAAGAGCAAATTTCTTCCGGGGTGAGGCTACAAAAGGCCTCGGACGATCCGATTGCGTTTCGGCAGGTCACCAGTTTGACGTCCCGATTGACAGAACTGGCGGCGGACAAGCAATCACTTAGTAATGCGAAGTCCATCTTAAGTTCCAGTGTTGTGCAAATCCAGGAGTTCGGGAACATCCTGACGCGTGCCAAATCGCTGACGCAGCAGGGTATTCAAGCTCTCGACAGCAGCGAACGGGAAGCGTTGGCACTCGAAGTTGACGGCTTGCTGACTCAGCTAAAAGACATTTCCCAATCCAAGTTTGACGGGGCATTCATATTCAGCGGAACAAAATCTGACCAGGTACCTTTTGAATTTGCAGATCCAACATTCAATGGTGGCACGCTATCCGTCACCTACAACGGTTCGGCCAAAAACAGTCGTGCCTACGTTGGTGAAGCGGTGTCGGTTGACACATACTATTCAGGCGCAGAGATATTCTCACTCAAGGACCGTGCGGATACGATCGTATTTGGCAATACTGGCATTCAGTCCGGCCCGGGCACCGACACGATGGTGGGCAAAGCTGAACTGCAAATCACACACGACACAACTGAATTTCTTGGCGTATCCGGTTTGCAACCGGGAACTGATTCGGGGTTACTGGATTCAATCATCGGCGACATTGGGACCCACTCCGTATCAATCGTCGACACATCGGGCGACGGGTCGGCCGGTACTATTTCACTCAACGGAGGTCCTGAAGTTGCTTACACGAATACCGACACCAATTTGCAAATTGAAGGCGGTTTCGGCGAAGTGATCTTTATCGATGCGACTTCGATTTCAGCAGGCTTTAGTGGCGTCATTGATGTGAGAGCATCTGGCAGTCTGAGCGTGGACGGTGGGGCCAGTAAGACACCGATCGATTTCTCGAATGACCAGGTCGTCACCGATTCAGCCTCTGGGCGGTTTGCCGTTCTTGACTCAACGGACGTGAAATCCGTCGGATCTAACGATCTGGAATTTCCGGGGACGTCAAATGCGTTCCAGTTACTTTTCGATCTCGCCACTGATCTTCGAAATGAACGCGGCCTGAGTAATACCGACATAGCCGGTTCGCTCAATCGTCGACTTGGAGAGCTGGATGCAATGAGCAATCACGCATTTTCGGCACTCGGCGAACAGTCGACATCGCTGGCGACTATCGAGCGTCTGGAGTATCGAATCGAAGACCTTGAACTATCTGTAGAATCGCAACTTATTGATGTCCAGGCAACCGATATCCCGGAGGCTGTTCTGCGACTAGAGAATTCTCAAGCGCTGCTGCAGTATACTTATTCTGTGACGGCAAGGATTTCATCGTTAGGTCTGCTTGATTTTCTTCGATAGCGTTTCTGAGTAAGCGCCAATTGATCGATGCGAATTTTTTTGCTATTCCGTTTCTGACATAACAAATGAAATCACTGGACGCTTTGCGTCGGTAAACAACCATGGTTTCACGATGTATCGTATTTTCGATTTCATCGTTGGCTTGATCCAGAAAAGCTCTTCGATTTCCGATTTCAAATTGAAACTTTTCGATAGTTTTCTTTCGATTTCGCTTTTACTGGGCATCTTGGCCCAAATGATGACTTCCAGCTTGGCCTTGTTCTTCCGGAGTTGGGGCATCATTTCAGCGGCCAGTTGAATTGCGTGCTGGCTCAACTTGCCAGTGTCTCGGTTAAACGGCTGAAAGGAATCGAAGACAACCTGGTTGGATGTGGGCTGCTTGGTTTCCAGCCCGAAATTCTCTTCGATACGATGCAGGAACTTCTGAAACTCTTCCTTTTCCCTGTCCTTGACGCGATCAAATCGATCTGAGTCATCAGGGCCGGCCGATTCTTCTGGTACATGCTTGTCAAGATTCTTCCCCAGTGCGTAAATCGGAGCCTGTTCGGTTCGCTGGATCATGTCCATCGATCGGTTGCCCGGCTTTCCGCCCGGCATGCCTGACTTGGAAAACGAATTTACGAAGGAACCCGTTCCGGCATACATGTTGGCACCCGTTTGGTCTTTCGCCAACGAATTCAATACGATGAAGAATGCCAACAGGGCCGTCATCGTATCTCCGAAAGATACGAGGTAAGCCTTACTCGGACCAGCATCAATTGGTTTTTGCTTTTTAGCCATGCTTACCGTTCGAATCTTTCAATATCAAACGCAACCAAATTAGTTTCGAGGCTATCGCTCCATCCGATTCCAACTTGGCCCGGACGGACACCATGATCATCATAAAGATGCAGCAAGAATCCGGCCGCGCGATCGGCGAACTCCTGATTGGCAAACTGAATGGAACAATGGACGGGCAGTGATCGAAGCTGTTGGGCCAGCAGTGATGCAAGTGCAGTTCCCCGTGGTGTAACATTACCGTTTTCATTGACCAGTTGGGTGAACTCCAAATTGAACGAATTGGTCGTCATGACGTCTTTCTGAGCTTCTTCATCTGTGACGGATTCGAGTCCTCTGCCGGAAGCCTTGGACGGTGAATCTGTCATCGGCGGCATCTCGGCACCAGTCATCGCGATTCGTGCTGCTCGAGGACGAACGCGTTCCACCCAAGATCGGTTGTCCATTCTTTCGTGAATATGGCCAACCATGCCCGTCGCACCTGAACTACCGAAGGCGCTTGATTGAACCTTGTCGAATTTCTCAGGCTCGGTGGTCGAGAACGTAAGCAACAGAATAAAGAACGTCATCAGCAGCGTGATCACGTCGCTGTACGTCATGAACCACGCAGGAATGTCTTCTGCTGGTGGCTCAGGAGGTTTTTCCTTGGCCATTATGCTGCCTCAGTTGCGACTTCGGCACGGCTCTTGGGAGCGATAAACGTGGCCAGTTGTTCTTCAACGGCACGTGGCGTTGCTCCTCCTCCGATGGCAATAATGCCGGTGATGATCAGTTCTCGAACCGCAGTTTCTTCCTTCGCACGCGCTTCTAGCTTTCCGGATAGTGGAATACAAATTACGTTCGCAACAACAGCTCCATAGAGCGTCGTCAAAAGAGCGACGGCCATACCACCACCAATCTTGCTTGGATCGTCCAGTGACTGAAGCATTTGCACCAAGCCGATCAGGGTTCCAATCATCCCGAAAGCCGGAGCAGCTGCACCCATCGCATCCACGAACTTCTTGCCCATTGCGTGCCGATCATCAATGCATGACAGCTCGGTTTCCAGTGTATCTCTAAGTTGATCGACTGGCGTTCCGCCAATCAGCGATTCAATGCCGCGCTTCATAAAGTCGTCTTCAATATCGCCCGTTTTCTGCTCCAACGCCAACAAGCCATCCTTGCGTGCCAATTGTGCCAGTTCCTTGAATTCCTTGATCATGGTTTTTGGTTCTGGAATCTTCAGCAGGAAACATTTCATGACCACGCCGAAGGAACCCAATACGTTCTTCAACGGAAAGTTAATCAGTGACGCTGCAATTGAACCACCGAAAACGATCATCATTGAAGGTGCATCGATAAACGGTTCCAGTCCTGAGCCACCCATCGCGATCGAAGCGAGAATAAGGCCAAATCCGAGAATCAGGCCAATGATTGTTGCAATATCCATTTGATCCAAACGGGTTGTTGTATTGAAAGCGGCGCGTCCAAAGCAACGACTAAAAGTTCATCGCTTCGAAGCTACGTGGAAGTAAACAGTGACCAGAGAAGGTAGGTTTCAGCTCCAAGCGTCTATCCTGTTTTCCTTCCTTGACGTGGCCAATTGCCGGCAGAAAGGGAAAACCCCATCGCTCGCTTTCCCCGGATATTCAACAGTCATCGTGCAATCGGATCGTTCTCAAAGATCCTTGCTCAAGAGGGCAAACGGGACGCACCGATATATCTGGCATGACCGGATTACCTTCTCAGTATTACTTGATCGGAAACGCACTTCGCACCACAGAGCAGAACCATCGCGTCGTCAGCCAGAACATCGCAAATGTCAACACGCCCGGATATCAAACGCGTGAGCTGTCGTTTGATGAGTATTTAAAGCAAGTTCAGAGCGGCAAGTCGAACCGGGATTTCATCGAGCAGGTTCCGGTGAAATTGGTTGATGGACTCGTGGAACGCGTTGATGGAAACAATGTAGATATCGATCACGAACTCGGTGATTTGAAGAAGAACTCACTGATGTTTCAAACCTATTCCCAGTTGCTGGCAGCCAAGATGGCGATTATGCGAAAAGCGATGTCTGGTTAACGACAGCGAGCTGGCGGTCAATTCAACACACCATTTTCAACAGTCATAAACTTCACTTAACTTGGATCGACAATGTCGGGGCTTTTCTCAGCAATGGACATCAGCGCGTCAGGCCTCTCGGCTGAACGTTTGCGGATGGAAACCACGGCCAACAATATCGCGAATGCCAATACGACCAGGACTGAGAATGGTGATCCTTATCGCAAAAAGTCTGTCGTCTTTTCCAGCGAGATGGAAAAATCTGGGCGTTGGACTCTGGCAAGTGACCTGACGGGCGTTGAAGTCACTGGAATTGAAACGGACAAAACGGATTTTCCTGTCGTTTACAACCCTGGTCATCCGCATGCAGATGAAAACGGCATGCTTCGGATGTCAAACGTGAAAGTTCCCAATGAGATGGTCGACTTGATCACTGCCAGTCGATCCTATGAAGCCAACTTGCGATCCATTTCGTTGTTCAAGGAAATGGTGGAACAGTCACTCCGTTTGCTACAGGGAGGTAGGTAATGTCTTCAATTCCTCCCACTTCCGGGATCGGGCAAAGCAGCCAAATTCAGCACGTCGGCGCTAAGCCAAGTGGCAATGAAACCGTTAGACAGTCCAACGGCCCGAACCTGTTTGAAGGTTTCCTCGAGAGTGCGAATCTTGATCAAAAGAACTCGGATCAAGCGATCAAAGATCTGGTCGAGGGAAAAACGGACAGTGTTCAGGAAGTCGTCATGGCGGTTGCGAAGGCAGAAATGTCCTTCCAGCTTTTCATGGAAATTCGAAATCATCTGATCGACTCCTACAACGAATTGATGCGAATGCAGTTCTAGTCATGACGACTTCATGACGGAATGCCAGCCAACGGGAACAGCTTGAACACCTTTAAGACATTTGTTGATTCATCCATCGCAATCTGGAACGAAGCTGCGCCCGCAGCCCGCGTCGGCATTGCGCTACTGCTAATGATTTGCATTGCGGCGATCATCGGGGTTGGCTATTGGTCTTCACAGCCCACATACGTGACGCTCGTTAGCGACGTTGATCATGACAAAATGGATCGCGTCATCGACGCGCTCGACAAAGCGAATATCAGTTACGATCTTTCCGGAGCTGGCGGAAATCTTCGCGTCTCCAAAAGCGATTTCTCGAAAGCCCGGATGCTGGCCCGTGGCGCCGGTGTCGCCGAATCTGAATCATCAGGGTCATTCGGAATGACAGGTGCCTTTGGAAGCCCGGAGGATCGACGCCGCATCGACTTGCTCAAAAAACAGAAACGACTTGCCGATTCAATTCGAAAACTGAATGCCGTCGATCATGCCGACGTGCATCTCAACGTTCCTGACAAGGGTCCGTTTGAAAGAAAAACATCGCTGCCGACAGCAAGTGTGCTGCTGACGCTTTCGCGTGGCGCACAGTTGAACGAACAACAAGCTACATCAATTGCTTCTCTTGTTGCGTTTGCGGTGGAAGATCTCGAACCGGAGTCTGTACAGATTACTGACAAAAACGGTCGCAACTACACCGTTTCTGATCAGGGCATGCAGCATATCAACAGCCAGATTGAGTACACGACCGAGAGCGAGAAGAAACTCGCCCGAAAAGCAGAGTCTCAACTGGTGCATTTCCTCGGGCACGGGAATGCAAGCGTACAGGTCAGTTTGGACCTCACATTCTCAAATGGATCCAAAACGATTACGAAATACGACGGCGAAGGGAAAGTTCCAAACGAAGAGAACCTAGAATCGGAAACGACAACGAATTCGAAACCAAACGGCGGCGCCGCCGCAGGCGTTGATGCCAATCTGGCAAATGGTCAACGCAATGAGAAGTCAATCGAAAGTAAAACGGAAAATATCAAGACGACATATCTTGTTCCAAAGACAGAAGAAATCGAATCCAACACGACGCCAATTAAGAACTTCATGACCGTTAGCGTGCTGGTTAACTCCAATGCCGAAGCACTGACTCAAGAGGATGGCACGTTGCTGCCGGGGATCAATGAAAGAGTGAAGGCGATTGTTGAAAACGCAGTCGGATATAAGGACACAAGCGACACGATCTCCGTCGAGCTTTTCCCATTTCCAACTGGTGATGACGTCGAAGATACTTATGTGGCTCCGTACAACTGGGGTCAATGGAGCGAACTTGTTCGCAATGCGTCGTTGGCCATTGGTGCCTTGGTCGCATTTGTCATTGGATTCATGGTCCTTCGAAAAGTTAATCCGGCACCAACAACCAGCGAAAATGTGGTTCGTTTGGATGACGGCCGCACTGAAACAGTGAATCAGTTGACTTCGCTACTGCAAAACAATCCCGAACTGTTTGCACAGATTGTGCAGAGCTGGGCTGGCGCGGGTGGTCAGTCGGATGACCAAAACGATCAACGGGCGGCCTGAGCATGAACAATCTTCCACAATCAGAAATGCTGGCAGTGCTCCTGAATCTGATGGGCAAAGACGCCGCTTCCGCTGCGCTGGAGGGTGTGCCTGCTGCGACGTCAAAGCAGGTTAAAGCAACGATGGAGGAATTCGAATCGCAGCCACCCACGCAAGACGAAGTCGAACTCGTCGTTGACGATTTCGTAAAGTACTTTCGCTTCGCGATGAAAACAGTTGGCAAGCAAATAGAAGAGAATGGCGGGGAAGATGAAGCTGCAACTCCGTCCTTGCAAGCAGCCAAGGCTCCCCCGCTTACCTTGCAAATCGCTGAGGAAGATTTCGAAGTCGAACTGGAACCGGTGAAAAGGTTTCTGCCGATTGCATTGACCGGCGACCACCTTCAGGATTTGACTCGCCTTCATCCGTATCAGGTTGCGTACGCAATTCGAGATGAAGCATCTATCACAATCTCACATGTGATCCGGAAACTAGCGACAGAGCATGCCGCCAAGACACTGGAGTTTTTGCCGGACGCGCTACGCCCAGCGGTTTTCTTGCAGCTTGCGCAGCCTTCCAACATTTCGGATGTCATTCTGGAGATGATTCTGGAGACGACAGTTCAAAAAGCCATGCGCGTCGAAAAGAGGGAACCCGTTACCGATGCTGCGGAACAGATGGTGACGCTGATTCGATCAGTGCCAAAGAGTATCCGCATACCGATGCTAGAGGAGTTGGAAAGAACGGATGAAGAATTAAGCAACAAAGTTAAAGCTCAGATGTATCAGTTTGATGATATCTCGACGTTGAATGACAAGGATCTTCAGCAGGTGCTTGGCCAGACAAGTACGGAGTCGTTGGTGCTGGCGTTGCAGGGAGTTGATGAGTCTTTGGTCGACAAAATTCTTGGAAACATGTCAAAACGTGCTCGCGAGTCATTCCAGGAGGAGATGGGATTCAAGACAAACGTCAAACAGGAGGAGATCGATGTTGGACGCGCCGAAGTAGTACGCGTGCTGATGGAGCTTGATGAGTCCGGATCAATATCACTGGAATAGCATGTCTACCTTCACCATCGAATTTGATTCTCTTTTGATCGCCGCAGGGACTGCTGACGAAATCGATCGCGTACGCATGCCCATCGAGATCGTCACAGAACCGCTTAGCGCACCAACGACTTCAGCCCCCGCTCAACCTGTCCCAGATTTTACTTTGACAACGACAGCAATTGAAACCGCGTTGAAAAACGTGTTCGCAGAACTATCGTCACAACACGCGGCCCTTCAGACTACCGCCGGAAATTACGCCGTGGAAATTGTGCGTGTGCTGCTGGGCTCAACCGAAGATATCATTGAGCAACGCCTACGCCAAAATGTCGCTCGTGTGCTTGATCATCCAGACGAGTGCAGCGTTGCGAAATTATTTGTGCATTCGACCAATCGTGATGCAATCGAAAATTGGCTGCTCAAAAGTGAGTCGTTCAAGAGTCTCGATGCGACAATCGAAGTTCAGGCAGACAATGAACTAAAACCAGGTGATTGCCGAGTGGATTTTGGCCAGTCTGGACGCCTAGCTGCACTTGATGAACAGTTAAAGCTTGTTGAATCGAGACTGAAACAGATGATCCGCGACGATCAGGCTGGAGACCACGAATGATCAAAGTATTGCAAAACGAGCTATACCAAAACATTGGCCGATTACGTAGTGCTCAGGGGACGATTAACGCGTCACTCAAGGCTTCCATCGGTGAGTTGGTAACGATTAAGACTCGCGACGGACAATCGCTTGATGCGGAAGTGATTGGATTCAACCGCGACGAAATTCAAATCATGACTTTTGAACCTGACAACAGCGTTCAACGCGATGACTGGGTGATCAGCCAAAATCGAAAGATGCAGGTGCCGGTTGGATTTTCGATGCTTGGCCGGATTATCAATGCCGTCGGATCGCCAATCGATGGCCTTGGAGAATTAGAGATTGAGGACCATGTCGATCTGAAATTCGAAACTCCTAACCCGCTAGATCGTACCAATATCGAATTACCATTCATCACCGGCGTACGAGCAATCGATGGACTCAACACGATGGGACGCGGCCAGCGAGTCGGACTGTTTGCAGGAAGCGGCGTCGGAAAGAGTACGTTGTTGGGCGACATCGCTCGCAATGCAGAATCGGATGTAAATGTCGTTGCGTTGATTGGTGAACGTGGTCGCGAAGTCCGTCCGTTCGTCGAGCAGGCACTCGGAAAAGAAGGCTTGAAGAAGTCGGTCCTGGTCGTCTCCACGTCAGACCAATCTCCGTTGGCTCGCGTTCGTGCCAGCGAGACAGCAGTAGTGATTGCAGACTGGTTTCGAGAGCAAGGCAAAAACGTACTGTTGATGCTCGATAGCTTGACACGACTCTCCAATGCCCAGCGAGAACTTGGATTGTTGCTCGGCGAACCTCCAACATCGCGTGGATATACGCCAAGCGTGTTCCAGAAAATGGCGGTCTTGTTAGAGCAGCTTGGCACATCCAAGAAAGGTTCCATTACGGGAATTCTGACCGTGTTGGTCGATGGCGATGACATGAACGAGCCGATTGCTGATGCCGCGCGATCCATTTTGGATGGGCACATCGTGTTGGATCGAAAATTGGCACACAAGGGACACTTCCCTGCGATTGACATTCTTGCCAGCGCAAGTCGACTGTTCACGGAAGTCGCAAGTTCTGACCACCAAAAATCCGCCATCGCGATGCGACAGATTGTGGCTACCTATCGGGACGTCGAAGACCTGATTCAAATTGGTGCTTACAAAAAAGGTGCTATTGCGACGACCGATGCCGCGGTTTCAGCTTTGGCAACGGTCAACCGATTTCTGCAACAGCCCGTCTGCCAACCGACCTCTTTAAACGAGACGACTCGTCAATTAAGCGATATCGCACAAGCGTACTCCATGGCAGTGACTGCCATGGGCGGAGAAGTCAGCAATGGATAGATCGCGTAAAAAACGCCTTCGACGCATCGAATCGATTGATCAAAAACGGCTTGATGTGGCGATTGGAAAACTTAAGAAGGCCAACCAAACATTGGAACTACGGCGACAGTTGCAAACGTCGATGCAACTTGGTCTCAATGAATCATTGAAACAGGTTCAAAACGCCGACTCGGTGATGATCAAGAATCATGCGATCGAGTGGGCAGCCAAAACACAATCATCGCTGTCGAAACTTCGTGAGCACCTCATGTCGCTGGAAAAAATACGCGATGAGTTGCTTGACGATGTTGGTGAACAACGTGCCAAGGTGAAAGGCTGGGAAATCCTTCTCGAAAAAATCGAGTCTGAAGAACTTGCTTCGATCGAAAAAGAGTCTATCTATCAGGCGGACGATCGATTCCTTGGCAAACTGACCGCTAAAAATGGGAGCTCAGAATGAAATCAATCATTGCCGCTGTAGTTACTTGCGTCATCCTGTTCGGGGCTTCGTTTGCGGCATCGAAATACTACATGGATACCGAACCGGTTGCAGAAGGTGATCCGGTAAATGCAAAGGAAGAAAGCATCGATCAAACGTCAACGTTGCCGCCGAATGATTCAGAGATCAACAAAATTTATTCAATGCCCGTCGCGCATCGTCCAGATAAAGCCGTGTCGCTTGAAGCCGTGCTGCAGATGAGCGACAACATCAAGAAATTGGAAGGGAAACTTATTCTTCGCCAAGAGAAACTTGACCTAGAAGAACAGCGCGTACAGATGCTGTTTCGTGACGTGGAGGAGGAGCAGGGTCAACTCCAGGCGTTCAGTGAAGGCGTTGACGCCAAGGTTAAATCACTAGCTCGGTTAAAGGGTGAGCTCCAGCAGTTATTGTCATCGATCGACACCAAGCAAGTCGAACTGGCGTCGATGGAAAAAGACGCGGGCGTCGACGAAGAGTCGAAACTAACGGAACTGGATGACAAAGCGAACGACGTCAAAAGTTGGTTTGAAAAGCTCGAAGCCCAACAGGCGTCTGATGTTCTGAAAGAGTTTGCCAACAACGGCAAAATGGATTTTGCGGCATCGATCCTCCACAAAATGTCGGAACGTCAGAAAACAAAAATACTTACAGCGCTCGATGATCCAACTTTGGTTGATCAATTGATCACCGCGTTGCGGGTCAAACCAAAAACTCAATAGTGTTCATGGAAGGAAGAGATCATGGAATTTCTTGATGTCGTCTCGATGGGGCAGCGGTTCCTCGAAATCGCGTTGATCCTGGTTGCACCTATCGTTGCCGTGAGTTTGATTGTCGGTTTGATAATCAGCATTGGGCAAACGATTACCAGTATTCAAGAGCAAACGCTTTCGTTCGCGCCGCGTATCGTGGCGGTCGTTTTTGTGATGATATGGATGATGCCCTGGTATCTGGAAACGTTGCAGAATTACACAAGGGGAGTGCTGACCGATATGGTTAGCTATGCGAAATGATCACTGAAGTTCAGATCGTTGCATTCATCCTAGTTCTGTCGCGAGTGTCGGCGTTTATTGCGTTCTTTCCATTGTTCGCAAAACGTCAACTTCCTAGCACGGTCAAAGTCGGTGTCGCTGGTGGATTGACATTCTTCTGGTACGGGATGGTGGAATCGAAACTGGGCATGGATCCTGGCGTGTCGATGAACTTGACCGTCGTCTCCAGCATTTTGCTTTTGGCAAAAGAGGTAACGATCGGAGTGGTGCTCTCGATTGCACTTGGATTGTTCTTTCTTCCCGCCAAAATTGCAGGCTCCTACATTGGCCAGGAACTAGGACTGTCTCTGGCTTCCATTTCAGATCCCGGTTCACAAGACTCGTCGACATTGATCTCGAGAGTCTTCGAGTCTTTTGCAATCCTGATGTTCTTTAGCACCAACATGCACCATTTCCTGATACTGGTTATCCACAGTTCATTCGATCGAATGCTGGGCAGGATCGATGTGATGCGATTGCCAACCGAAGACTTGGTTTCGCTGCTGAATCGCACAAGCGACTATGGCTTTCTAGTCGTTGGACCAGTCGCCATTCTTTTCATGTTGATCACGCTTGGGTTGGCGTATTTGAACAAAGCAGCTCCAACGTTGAATCTGTTTTCGGTCGGAATGTCGATTCGAAGTGGTTTTGGAATTTTCTGTTTACTGATTTTCTGCCCCGTTATTTTCGGTGCAATTCAATCCTATTTCTATCGCATGCAGGCCGACATTGAAGAATTACTAAATGCGTTTTAGCGTTTAATGGCCCTGCTTGCTTAAGTGGATTTGTATTTCTAACGTTCGATTGAAAAATGGCTGATCAGGATCGCGATCAAAAAACAGAACAGGCAACGCCGCAACGTATCAATAAGGCGCTCGAGGACGGGCAAGTTGGTTTTAGCGCGGACCTGATCGGTGGCGTCATGTTGGCAGTCGGCGCGTGTTATTTCTGGTTCCTTGGCGAGTGGATGTTTGGCTCTCTTGGAGACAGCATTAAGCACCGCGTTACCTACTTCCAGCCAATGATTGATGAACCGTTGGCAATCACTGACGTGATCAGCAGCGATGTGCTCAAGATTGGCGCCGTCTGCCTTGGGTTCATGATGCCCTTGTTTGTTGTCGCTCTACTTGGTGGTGCTTTGCAAACGAATTTCAACGTGTCATTCAAGGCGATGACGTTGAAATGGGACAAATTGAGCGTTCCTGCAGGCTTCAAACGCATCTTCTCGATCAGCAGCGTCGTGCGCGGCGCGTTCTCGATCGGCAAAGCCTCAATTATCGTCGGAATTATTTACTACATCGGGCGATCACAATTCGATTCGATGGAACTCCTCGCCTTCTCGTCGTTTCCAAGCATGATGTTTGTGATGTGTAAAATTCTGTTGCAAGCATCGATTGCGATTGCGGCGACGTTGGCGGTTTTGGGTATCGCTGACCTCGTGTTTCAGAAATGGAAACAATCAGAAGACTTGAAAATGAGCATGCAGGACATCAAGGACGAACACAAAGAGAGCGAAGGCGATCCAATGGTCAAAGCTCGCATGAAAAGATTACAAGCCGAGATGGGCCGCACTCGAATGCTGGCAGATGTTCCTAAAGCAAGCGTCATCATCACCAACCCGACCCACTTCGCTGTCGCGGTGCGGTACGACCGCGAGACCATGGAGGCACCGGTCGTGTTGGCAAAGGGTGCGGACTTCATGGCGAAAAAAATCATCGCCATTGCGAAAGAAAATGGAGTTCCCATCGTTGAGCGGAAACCGGTCGCGCGATTCCTGTACGCCAATACGAAAATCGGTAGTGCTATTCCATACGAGCTCTACCAAGCCGTTGCAGAAATCATGAACTACGTGAATCGCGTCAAGAACCTATCGGGCGCTGCGTAGCGGACGCCCTTCTATGATGCTCGATCGTTAACCGACCGTTGCGGGTATTTCGCGAGTCAATTCGACGTCTAATGCGGGAAATAGATCAGCGCTTTCGTCCTGATTTTCGGCCTCTGGCGAATTCGATTCGCAGCAATCTTCATCGTCGGCACAAAGTCGATTAAGTCCATCGAATGCGGCGACCTTATAGCTTTCAGCCATCGTTGGATGATTGAAAATCGCATTGGCGAAATAGTCGATTGTGCCTTCGAACGACATCACTGCCTGTCCAATGTGGATAATCTCAGTCGCCGTATCGCCAATACAGTGAACGCCCAAAATCTTGCGGGTTTCACGATGGAACAAAAGTTTCAATAGCCCATCTTGCCCGCCACAAATCTGTGATTTGGCCAGTTCTTCAAAACGCGACACTCCGATTTCGAATGCGATTTTCTCAGCCGTCAATTCTTGTTCTGTTTTGCCAACCATGGCAATTTCTGGAATAGTAAACAGACCGTAGGGAATCTGGCCGGTCGAAACGCTCTTGTGCTGGAAGATACGACTGACCGCCTGCCGCCCCTGCTCCATTGACGTGCTGGCTAACGCTGGGAAGCCGATCACATCACCCACCGCAAAAACGCTTGGGGCTGATGTTTCGTAATTTTCGTTGCACTTTACTCGCTCACGATTGTCAAGTTCCACGCTTGCGGCTGCGGGGTTGAGAAACTCGGTATCGCCTTTCCTGCCAACGCTGAAGAAGGCTGTCTCACCAACAATTTTCTTTTGGCTTTCCAGTTCAACAATAACGCGATTTCGACTGGCATGTTTCACCGAACGGACGCTTTCTCCTGTGCGAAACGTAATTCCCAGCGATCTCGCAGTGAACATCAGGTGATCGACGATTTCGCGATCGCAGAAACTGAGTAATCTCTCCTGACCGTCAACGACCGTGATCTTTACGCCGAGTGCGGCGAACATGATGCCGTACTCAATGCCGATCACTCCACCGCCAATCACGACCATGGACCGAGGGATTCGTTTGATGGTCAAGATTTCATCGCTGTCAAAGATCGTTTCGCCATCAAAAGGAATGTGGTCTGGGCGATGGGGCTTGGTGCCTGACGCGATTAACGTGTAGTCCGTTGTGAGACGCACGATTTTGTCTTCATTGGCGATTTCGATTTCGTTTTCGTTAACGAACGCAGCGTCGCCATCGTAGATGTCAATGAAATTACGTTCGAGTTGATCAAAGATTACTCTTCTCTCACGAGTCACCACTTCCGAGAGCTTCATCCGCAGGTCGTCCATCGTGATATGACGTTTCTGACTGTAGCGTTCTCCGTAGACTTCTTTCTGTCGGTAACCTGTCAGGAACAGAATTGCTTCGCGAATCGTTTTCGACGGAACGGTGCCAGTATGGAGACAAACGCCGCCGATAGATTCTCGATGTCGTTCGACGATTGCGACTTTCTTGCCCATTTTGGCAGCCGCAATAGCACCTTTTTGCCCTGATGGACCGGTTCCGATAACTACTAAATCGTAATGCACGTTAACTTCCTAAAGAATTTCGATCGGCGGTGAAGCGCGACTGGTTCAAGATTGGAAGAAAAAGTAGTTTCCGTTTTCGATCAGCGTATTCAAAATTGGAGCTGAAAGAAACGAATAGGGAAATCCCTTTCATCGTCCCGCCAATAGAAAGCAACGGGGAGAGTCGTGGGATTAGTTATTGATCTATGCTTGGTCTACAGTGAAGGCTCTAAAACTAGCTTGGGTATCCCCGTGAAACTGACTATCGGACAATGTTGGTTAGCTCTTCGAGAATTTCATCAGAAACTGTAATCGTTCTTGCGTTCGCCGAGAATCCGCGCTGGGCGACAATGAGGCGGGTGAACTCCAAAGCCAGATCGACATTCGATCCTTCAAGTTGATTGCCAATCACTTGGCCTCTAGCGCCAGTAAGCCCAGACCCAATCGAGGCGGCCCCGCTGTTGACCGATTCTTGATAAAAGTTGCCGCCGCGGCCTTCTAGGCCATTGGCGTTGGCGAAACTCGCTATGGCCAACTGTGCTAGTGGAAAGGTTTTTCCACTCGAAGAAAGACCCGTAAGTTCCCCGGCACCGTCGACAGCAAGCGACACCAGTGTTCCTGGCGCAGTTCCATCTTGAACCACAGCCAGAGAATATTCGGTCGCCATATGACTCAGATTTTCAAAAGACAGTTCAATCGTCTGCTGTTCTTCGATTGAGTCAAACTTTAGCTCGATGTTGGAGTCGCCGATGCCGCTCACGCCCGAAATCGAAAACGTGCCATCCTCATTGAAGAAAATGTTGTTTACTTCCGAATCAAACATTTCGCCCGAGGCAATTGCCATGCTTGCAACCAGATTCCAACTATTGTCTGATTGCTTAGAGAACTCGAGGTTTAGACGATGGTCGGTCCCACGCTTATCGAAGATTTCAGTGGAAACTTCAAACGTGTCAGCATCACTTCCTTCGTTGGCGACAATCATCGAAGTTCTCGCCAATTCGGTGCTGCCAACGTTTCCGGACGCATCCTGCAACGTCAAGCTGGCAAAAGCCTCGCCCGTTTCGTTTGCGGTTACCTGAAGTGTCCCGTTTGGAGTTAGTTCGGCAACGGCCCCACTAAGAACTGAGTTAATCTGGTCAACAAGATCCTGCATGGTTGCGGTCGCACCTGCCAATGTTGTTGAGAATGGAGTCCCATCTGGGTTGGTTCCAGTGATTTCGATTTCGTCACCAGCAACATAATCCACTGCATTGATCGTCAGGTCGTTCAACAACGTCGTTCCCAAGGCCGGACCGGCGGAAGTCACGTACGGTTCTGACGAGTTCAAAACCTCAAAGCTTGGAGGTGTTGCGGCGGTTGGCAAATTGCCAAAGAGCTCCACTTTTCCAGTTTGTGTGCCCGGAATTGCGGCACCAAGCGGAACGTTGATGAAATTGGTGCCTGCAACCTGAAAACCGAATTCGTCAGCGGTCCGCTCACCGACATCTCCAGTCCTTTGGACACGATAGCCGGTTGACGGATCCACAAGGTGTCCGCGTTCGTCCAACGAGAAAGAACCGGCACGTGAGAATAGATTTTCACCGCCGGCACCTTCGAGAACGAAGAATCCATCACCCTGAATCGCGAAGTCCAATAACTCGCCCGTGGATTCAAGAGACCCTTGGCCAAAACTTCTCGATATCTGGCCAACACGAACACCCGTACCGATTTGTTGGGGATTCACACCGCCAATTTGATCGCCGGCCCCTGTTCCCGACCGAGTTGTGTTGTAAGTCAATTCGCTAAACGATGTCAGCTGCGACTTGAATCCTGCCGTGTTCATATTGGCCAAGTTATTTGCTACGACATCCAGCTGTTGCTGGTGTGCTCGAAGACCAGAAACTCCAGTGGTTAATGCGCTCATTGTTCTCTTCCCCTAAGTGTTTTCTACCGTATCACGGGATGCCAAAAGCCATCCAACCGTGAACCGGCGGTGTCTGCTTGCTGTGGTTTAGGCGACTTCAGATGAAACACCAATTATTTTTGCGATCGAAATCGTCTCGCCGTTTATTAACAGGTTGATTGAGTCCTGTGCAGTAATCAACTCATCGACTGAACCCGATTTAATCTCCCCTGTGACATCGTCCTCGTACTGTACATTTTTGCCGACTAGATCAACGCCCTGCGCGACCTCCTGTAGGCGTAACATGTCTTCGAATGAGACGTTTAATTCTTCAACGCCTTCAAGCATCGAGAACTGTGTCAAGTCGTTGATTAACCCTTCTTGATCTACCGGATCGATCGGATCCTGATTCTGAAGTTGAACCGTAAGCAATTGCAGGTAGTCGACTGTTGCGACTTGAGATGAGATGCCAGGCATTTTCTGTTTCCTTGATGAGTGTGATTATTGCAATCCGTTTAGGCGATGAAGTTCACGCCAATGATGTTGGTTTGGACGATTGAACCTGTTTCTTTAGTTAGTGAAGCCGCTTTGTATTTTCGCGGCAAGTTGTTCTCCTGTTCTTCATTTGGCAAATGTTGCTCAGAACCACCGTGTGAAATGTCGAGCGACGTCTCTCCGAACCCAAGGTCCGAAAGTGCTTCCAAAAGAAAGTCCTTCTCCTGCAGCAACAGTTCCGTTGAGTAAAATTCCGTAGCAATGATCCTTGCGACCATTTGGTCGGCGGATTGCTCAACCGTAATTTGAATCTGTCCAAGTTCTGGCGGATTCAACTCAATCGAAATTGACTGCTTCGGTTCATCGTTGAATGAATTGAATTTCGTTTGAAACGCCTGAGAAACTTGAAGTGTGGCTGCCGCTGGTGTTTGTTGCCCCAGCGCCGAGTTTTGATTGACAAGCGAGTTTGCTTCTATGGAGAAGGACGGATCCACAAATGGTTGCGCTGCGTTGCCCACACCGTTCATCTCTGGCAAAGCACTTGGCGATTCAACCGACGCAACGACTTCAGATGTCGCCTGCAATTCTGGGGTCGATTCGCTTCGTTTCACGGTTGTCGTCGAAACATCGTTTGAATCAAGACCCGTAGAATCCGAGTCCTGTTGATTTTGATCCTGTTCAAATGCTTGATTCGACGGCGTATCAACGCTTTCGTTGGAATCGACATCCAGCGTTCCCCCTTCGTCAACGATGTCTGATTTAGTATCCTGCACTGTTGTGGATCGTTCGCGCTCGCTTATCGGAACGGCTTCACTTGCTGCCTCGGCGGAACTGGCAGACGTGACCGATTCGCTGACGGCTGAGTTGTCCAACACCCTGTTTACTGACTCGCTGTCTACCGACAGGTTTGATTGGCTTGTGTCAGAAACTTCACTCGTGATCGCCGCCAACGGGTGTGCATCCAGATTTGAATCTTCAACACCCGGAGCAGCATTGTCTTCTGCGGTTTTCGCAGCACGACTCTCGAACGTAGTCGCGAGGGTTTCGCCGACTTCGGCTTGCGTCGCATCCGTATCATTCTCGGTGACGGCATTGTTTTCTGCCGTTTCCGTCTTGGGACTCTCGAACGTAGTTGTCAGGGTTTCGCCGATTTCGGCTTGTGTCGCATCTGTTTTATTATCTGTGATGGCTGCCAAGTTCTGGTTCCCATTGAACAACGCAAGAACTGTCGGATCTTGAATTGCATGAGCCAACAAACCGAGTTCAGCTTGGGATTCGCCGGCGCCTTCGTCAGACAGAGCTGAGTCAGACAGAGCTGAGTCAGACAGAGCTGAGTCAGACAGAGCTGAGTCAGGCAGATCTGAGTCAGACAGTCCCGCGTCAGATGAGTCAGACAGAGCCGCGTCAGACAGAGCTGAGTCAGCATGTTCATTCGGAGACTCGTCCAACTCTTTCAAAGTGGACTCGAATGATTTTGGTGGCGGGAACAGAGTGACGTCAGTCTGCGCATCATTGTCCGCCGCAGGAGCGTTCGCGTAAGCAGCGATATCGATAGGAAAACTATTCACTTGATTCCTTGTGAAAGAGACGGAATCAAATGTAAGCAAAAGCAGTGCCAATCCTATTGTGGTTTAATATTTGTAAAGATCGAATGACTTTATGGCCTGCTCAATCAACTAACCACCGTAACTAATAGAGTCTTACTTGCTCGATCAAAACTGGCGGGAAACGATTGCGTGCAGTAAGAATTTTTTTCCCCGAGACTGGCAGGGCGAACCCTAGCCCCACAGCAAAATTCCCGTTTGGCTAGGCGGCCTTGGGACGCGATACTTTATCGCCCTTGTCACCGTCGGATTCTTCGCGATAGATTCGAAGCTTGTTCGTTAGCGTTCTCGTGGAGACCCCCAGCTTTTCTGCCACAACTCTTTTATTGCCATACTTTTGCAACGCGGCCACGATAATTTGTTTTTCGATATCGGCGAGTTTGGTTTGAAGCCATTGTTCAGGCATTGAGGCAGGCTTAATGGGCGTCGAATGCCGTTTTAGAGCGTCCAGACAATCTATGTCGATCAGCGGCCGTGTCGTCAAGATACAAGCGCGATGGACTAGGTTTCGCAACTCTCGAACGTTCCCCGGCCAATCATGCTGCGAAAGAAATTGCATTGCCGCCGCGGTGAATCCTTGAATTCGAATTTCATTTTCGGCTTGGAATCGATTTACAAAATGCATCGCGAGCAGTGGAACATCAATCAGCCGCTCACGAAGAGACGGAATTTCGATTTGCACAACGTTCAAGCGGTGGTAAAGGTCCAAACGAAAGTTGCCATTGTCGACTTCATGTAGCAAATCTCTGTTCGACGTCGCAATAACCCTCACATCAGACTGGATTGACTCATTGCTTCCGACTCTCTCGAACTCATATTCCTCAAGAACTCGCAACAATTTCGCTTGCGTTGCCAGCGGGATTTCAGTTACTTCATCCAGAAGCAATGTGCCGCCGTGAGCCAACTCAAACCGGCCAATTCTCGATTGAACAGCATCTGTAAACGAGCCTCTTTCGTGTCCGAAGAGTTCGCTTTCGATGAGGGTCTCAGGAAGCGCAGCGCAATTGACCCGAACGAATGGTTTTCTCGATCGTCGGCTGGAGTGATGGATCAGCTGTGCAAATAGTTCTTTTCCAGTGCCGCTTTCTCCCGTCAACAAGACGGAAGCAGAACTTTTGGCGACTCGCGTCGACAACTTGGTCAGCACTCGGATCTTCGAAGATTGGGAGATCAGCGTTGGTGGCTCAGACGGTGAAAAGGTTGGCATGGGCGTTCGGGATTCCGTGTCTGGCTCAGCCTGTTTCCGTGACGGAAGGTCGCCGGAATTGTTAGAAGAGAAGTTCACGTGCTGTTACCGATGGAGTAGAGAATTGATTAACGTTGAAACTCGGAAGGCACTACGACTGTTGCTTGGAATATGCGGATTTCATTTTTGCGGCTCGAACGCCTTCACGGATCACGGGGGCAAGTTTCTCTCTGGAGTCAACCGCTTCCTTTTCTAGAGCCCCAATTCGTGGAATCAATGTCGTGACAATTTGCACGGTGTCAGCAACGATTTTTTGTGTGTCTGCCGGGATCGATTCGTTGTCTGTCTTCAGCGAATCGCGAATTGGCTGAATCATGGATTCGGTTTGTTTCACATGAAGCAACAATTGTTGAATCGATTCAAGGGTATCCGTTGTCGATGCGGCCTCTCGCTGAGAGTAAACCTGATCAACGGTTTGTTCTACGATTTTGTATTGATTCAACAGCTGCTGAGCCAAAAAGTGGAACTGTTCAAGATTACTGTTTGACATGTTCTTGGGCCGTTTCAATAAGTGAACTAATTTCTGCTTCCATCTGTGTGAACGACGCTTTGGATTGCGACACTAACTCAAGTTGCTTCAACCAACTCTGAGCCGGCTTGGACAGCTTTTCTGCCACGCGCTGATTTGCCACAGCCCGGTATAGCTTTCTTGCTTCATCCCAATTGCCAAGTCTTCGATGGCAACTGGCCATCATGAAGTCCAGCCAGAAAGCCTCTGCGGCCGTTATCGTGTTACGATCGACTTGGGTGTAGGCTTCCAACGCCGTTTTCAACTCGCCGGTTTGATAAAGGCTATTCCCCATCTCAAACAAGTTCACTGGATTGGGAAAGACAGCGTCTGCGGAGGCGGGAATCGGTTGTAAATCTTCGGTCGTGACTGGTCCTCGAACTGGGGCGACCATGGCTGGTGCACCTGGGTTAATGCTTTCGTTGCGCAGACTCGCAGGTGTCGGTTGCATGGCAGCTGGAGGGTCGTTGGCAACAACATTTGCTGCTTCGGCAAGCTTCGCTTGTCTTTCGATTCTGTTGCGTTCGAAGATTCGTGCCAGTAGCTGAAGCCGCTCCTCGATGTCCTCCGTGTTTCCAATGCCATCGATCGGATCTGGATCCAATAACGAAGGAGAGGGACGTAGGTCCGATAGCGGCGTCTGCGCTGACAGACGCTCTGTTGGCCATTTGGATTGACCGACCGAACTCGCGGGAGCAGAATTGTCAGCGGAGGATTTCAAGGTTGCCTGAAGCTGTCGAGTTTCCTGCCTCAGAGCCTCCAACGCTCCCTTGAGATCCTGTGGGCGATTGCCCTGAGTTTGTTCTGCGGGTACATCTTGATAGAAGACAATTCTTGCAATCGTTTTTCCATTTTGTTGCGCAGCCGCTAATCCTGACATGGCGAAAGCCATGAAGAACAACGAAAGACAAGTTGTCTGGATAAGATTCATGAGTGAGAGTCAGTTCACGATGTCTTGTGTGTTTGCATTTGGAGTGCCGGCAGATCTGTCTCTAAATTCATGCGGGACCATGCCTGAAAAACATATCGCAGCTACCTGATGCCGCCCGAGTCGCTGATAGGATCGACCCATTAAAGAAAGCGTCTCAACTTTTTGTTCTTCAGTGATATCGAGCAGCCAAATCTGCTGACAGATTTCTAGGCACCGCTCTGGTTTCTTTTGTGACAATGCAATATCAGCCAATCGAAGTTGTGCTAAAAGGCGGGTCGCGTCAGGCGGACCCTGAAGCAAAGTCTCGAAATGAGTGGTCGCAGCGACCAACTCTCCCGAGCGATACTGGTTGGTAGCGAGCTCAAATGCGACGCGTCGGCGCCAGTGTTCATGCGGTACAGCATCCAAAGCGATTTCAAGAAATTCGTTTGACCGGCCCGTGAATCCGACTTCGAAAAAGGCACGACCAATAAGCAGTCGGTCAGTAAAAGTGTTCGCATCTTCTGTTCTGATGGAAGCCAGGGCCACTACCATTCGTTCGCCTTCGTTCCTCAAGCCTTCGCTCGGTATGGTTCCCAGATATCGAGCGTAAGCAGAGAATACAGCGGCTTTCTTCTTTTCGGCTGGATCGATGACAAAATCCGCGTGGACAAACAGAACCCGGTTCGCAGAAAACGGATCATTTTCCAAAAGGTAGGCCTTCGCGAGATTCATCAGTACGTCCTGGCGAATATGTGCATTCTGAGCAAGCGAAAGACCACGTGATAACGCGTAGACGGCGCGGTCTGGACGTCCATGTCTCAATTCCAGGCGACCAATCCATGCGTAACTCTTTGCTCGCAGCAATTGGTCAAGCGACTGATCAACGGCGAAGTATAACTTCTTAATCGCAGCGTCTGGAAGATTGGCGTTGATGTCAACGATCGCAGCGTTAAAGCTAAGCTTGGCCGCCAATTCATTGTTGGGCAAAAGTTTCTGCAGTTCCAAGTAGCGAGTTGCCGCAGCGGTAAGGTCACCATTGAGCAGACTTAAGTTGCCTCGATGTAGCAGCGATGAATCTCGCCTGATTTCCCGAGGAAACGAGAGCTCGATGATTCGCAATGCTCGGTCCGCTAATTGGTACCGGTATGCTTGTGCATCGACACCTGCCTCTGACTCTTGGAAAACAGAGATGGTTTCACCGCTTTGAATCCAAACCAGAGTCAAAGGCGAAAGTAGTTGATCAAGTACTAACGCCAGTGGCAATCCAGAGACCGCGAGGCGTGATGACCTACCTTCGATGATATCTTTGGCGGCCCTCGAAAGTTCGAAGTTCAGATTGGCCTGCCGAGAGTATTGGCTCAGAATCTCTTCGATGGGTGTGAGCGAAGCGATTGAGTCGACTGCGATCAAATTGACATCCGCTGATGGGCGTTGCAGAACAACGAATTCAGCGACGCGCGAATTGGGCATTGTTGGCTGGATGATCGTGTCGCCATACTCGATCAGTATTTCGATCATTGCATCAATACTGGGGCCAACCCAATTGAACTCGAGGGAGTCCATGGCATTTCGCTGCATTGGCAATTCAGCAAGGAATTTCAGCTGAATCACGTTGCCAAGTTGGTACGCGACTTGGAGTTGGACTTCGTCGTGAAGATTCTCATTTGAAGAGTAGCGAAGAAATAGCTCCGCCAGTAACTCGTACGCCAACCCCAACTGACCCTCGTTCTGCCATGCTCTGGCGACACCCGTCAAAGCCAGCAGGCGGGTCATTGATCCGTCGACAGATCGCCGAACGGCTTTTTGGTAGAACAGTACGGCGTTTTTCGTGTCACCCATCTGTTCCAATGCCATTGCCAATCGAAGCAGCAATGTCGCAGGCGACTCAACGCGATACTCATTGGTGGCTTTCGCATATTCACGATGTGCGCCGTCGAAGTTACCAACCACGAGATATTGATCACCCTTCTGAATGTGGTCAATGTCCAAGTCAACCAGGAGTGATTCTTCCTGATTGCTACTCTCTGTGGATTCGGCCAGTTGACTTGACAAGGGTAACCCCTCTTTCTGTCGCAACTGATTGCTATCGACTTGGTTTTCGATAGGGCTTTCCCTATTAATCAGCGGTTCTGAGCCAGGCCAATTGAAAACCACTCCGCCGACAACTCCGGCTGTGATTAAGGATGCAGTCAACCAAACTTTCATGCGGAACACAAAAACGCCGCCTATTGCTTGACGAAATGATAAAAGAGAACCCTATCGTGAGGCAGGCTGGAATCGCATCACGTCATGCAATCGGAAAAATCTTCCTGCCCCGTATAACCTTTTCGTCCATCAAACATTGGGCTCTTTAGATTTTTGTCGCAAGTTGTCGGCAGTCCCATCGACAACATTTTTGCAAACCGATTTTTGAAGGGACACCAAAATGAAAATTAATGACGGCAACCATATATTGCGGCCACATCTTCAGTCTCAACATTCGCAAACCTCTATTGGCAATGTTTCCAGCCAGAAGGCAAGCGGGCCTAGCGGGGCATCAACTTCGATTGATACAAGTTCAATTGAAGCTTTGACTGCCCTACTAGGTGGCGGTTCAGAAGTGCGAGAGACGCTCGTGCAGGAAATCAAGTTGAAAATTCAGGTTGGCGAGTACCTAACTCAAAAGTCTGCTGTTGATACAGCGGACGCCATTCTGAACCTGTAGCCCTTGCGGGTTTTTTTAACACCCTGATGTAGGCAAGGACGCCGCCTCATTTCAAGGATGTCGAAACGATTCTTTTGAGATTCACGAAAGCCTAAATTATGAGTTTGTCAATTGCCAACAATGTTAGTGCCCTCAACGCACAACACAACTTGACCCGATCTTCAAATAGCTTGAACAAGTCGATCGAGCGTTTGTCTTCTGGTTTCAAAATT
Source organism: uncultured Pirellulaceae bacterium (assembly GCA_964352885.1). Taxonomy (GTDB): domain Bacteria; phylum Planctomycetota; class Planctomycetia; order Pirellulales; family Pirellulaceae; genus Mariniblastus. The sequence continues at coordinate 19,235 of CAYGUE010000006.1, read as the reverse complement.
AACCGTGGTGCCGATGGTCCGGCTGCCTTGGTTATCTCTGAAAAGCAGCGAGCTCAAATCGCTGGTCTTCGCCAAGCCATCGACAACACTGAAAAAGCAGTCTCTGTCGTCCAGACAGCAGAAGGTGCCCTGAACGAGATTAGCAGTATTCTTGTCAAAATTCGTTCACTTGCTTTGGACAGTGCCAACGCCGGCGTCAACGACGATGATGCTTTCGCTGCCAACCAAGCAGAAATCGACAACGCACTTGATACGATCAACCGTATCGCAAACAACACACAGTTCGGCGAAAAGAATCTTCTCGATGGTTCAGCCGGAGTTTCAGGTGTCTCAGATGATCCTGACACGACGTATTTGAAGTCATCAGCTCAAACATCTGCTGGAACATATTCAGTGGAAGTTACGACTCAGGCAGAGCGTGCTAATGTTACCGCGGGTACTGCCCAGACTGGTAACCTTGCCGCAGACGAAACACTTACGGTCAATGGAGTTAGCATCACACTGAACTCCGGTTTGGACCAAGCGGGCGTTATCGCTCGAATCAATGAGTTCTCCGGCGAGACAGGTGTCGTCGCTGAAGATGATCCAAACAATGCTGGCCAGACTCGTCTTTACACAACAGAGTTTGGTGCCGACGCCAACATCTCAGTGGTTTCTAATACTGCTGCCGCTGCAGACAGCTCTGGATTCGGAACAACGGCTGCCACTGACGACGGATTGAACATCGCAGGTGAGATTGACGGCGTTGCGGCAGCCGGAGCTGGTGCAGTTTTAACAAGTACTTCAGGTGCCTCGAAAGGCCTCGTTGTCAAACTTGCTGCCGACGGGGCTGACGCGGCTTTGAGTGCCGACGGTGCTCAGGGAAACGTCACTGTGACTAACAACTCGTTGGTCTTCCAAATTGGTGCGAACCAAAATCAGACTGCTTCAATCGCGATCAATTCGGTTCTTGCATCCGGGTTGGGTGTCGGCGTCGAAGGCAATAGCTTCGGTAGCTTGGAAGACATCAACGTCACTTCTGCTGACAACGCTCAAGAAACGTTGGCAATTATTGATGCGGCACACGATGAGATCTCAAACGTTCGTGGCGTACTTGGTGCGTTCCAGTCAAACACACTGGAGTCGATTGCCAACAACATGCGGACAACGTTGGAGAACACAGTCAACGCTGAGTCCGTCATTCGTGACACAGACTTCGCTGAAGAGATTTCGAAATTCACGAACAGTCAGATTCTAGTTCAGGCGGGTACGTCAGTATTGTCGAACGCGAATCAGACTTCACAGGGAATTCTTTCTCTTCTCCAGTAAGCTAAGTATTTTTACAAGGTCACGTTCTGGAACCTTTCAAAACGCGGCAGCGTAAATCTGACCAGGAAGAAGCGTAGCGATACGCTTCTTCCTTTTTTCTCTCCCCTCCCCCACAGTTAGCCACGAGGCGAACATGGCTTTTACAATCGACGGCATCGTCTCTGGTTTTGACACCACTTCGATCATCGAAAGTCTCCTCGGGTTTCAACAAACCCAGCTGGACACATTCAACTCTCGCAAAGCCGAGATTACAACACAGCAGTCAGCATTCAAGGGTATTGAAGCCCAGCTGTTGACCATGCAAAACACGCTTGGCCGACTCAACCGCTCATCAAACTCTGTGTTTGATGTCCAGCAAGCAGTATCGAGTGACATTGAAGTCATGACGGCAGCGGCCAGTAGCAATGCAGCCAACGGCACCTACAGCATGACTGTCAATCAATTGGCGACAGCTCATCAGATTGGATCTCAAGGATTTGATTCAACGACAGCGGAAATCGCGACCGGTGAAATCTCGTTCAAAGTTGGTGACGGAGTCGAACGGTCGATTACGATCGACTCGAGCAACAGCACGTTGTCAGGTCTGGCAAACACTATCAATGAAGAAGTCGATGATGTCACGGCAAGCGTCATCTACGATCAAGGCGCTGACTCATATCGCCTCTTGTTGACTTCCAAGCACACGGGATCCGCCAACCAAGTTCAAGTCACAAACAACTTCGATGTTGGATCAGGAACCGAACCGGATTTTTCTGGCCCCGCAATTCAAGAGGCAACGGATGCCTTGATTACACTCGGTAGCGGAGCAGGAGCGATCACTGCCAGCTATTCATCGAACCAAGTTGAAGACCTCATTGAGAACGTTTCGATAAATCTGGTTTCAGCGGACCCCGACAAAGCAGTCACAATTCAAGTGTCTTCGGATAGTACTGCAGCCAAAGAAACCATTAGCGACTTTGTGAATGAATTTAATTCCATCATGGAGTTCATCGATAGTCAAACTCAGTTCATTCCGGATACGAACCAGGCCAGCCCGCTTTTGGGCAACCGTTCGGTCAATGAAATGCGTGATCAGTTGCGTCAATTCGTGATCGACACCGTGCCAGGGTTGGATAGCGGAGCAAACCGCTTGGCATCCATCGGAGTTGAGATCAACACGCAAGGTCGGTTACAAATCGACAGTGCACAACTCGACAAAGCGTTTGCTGGAAACATCGAAGGCATTGAGCCAAATGAGATCCAAAAACTCTTTGGTCTAAACGGCACTTCCAACAATGTAGGAATCGAATTCATCGCAGGTAGTGGTCGAACAGGGGCACTCGATTCTCCTTACGAAGTGAACATCACACAGGCAGCCGAGCAAGCTTCAATCACAGGGTCAACAGCTTTATCTGGTTCAACGACAATCGACTCGAACAACAACGAGTTTCAAATTACGGTTGATGGCGTCGTCAGTGAAACACTTACGCTCGAGGAAGGAACCTATTCAAGTGAAGAGCTCGCGGTCCAACTACAAGCCGTGATCAACAATTCGAGTGAGCTTGGCAATCGAAGTGTTGAAGTTTCCGTTGACAACGATGGGGCCTTGCAGATCAATTCAAACAAGTACGGCAACGGCTCAAAACTGTCGAGCATTTCGGGACCAGCTGCGAATACGCTTGGATTCAGCGGCACTGAAACGGATGTTGGCCAGGACGTTGCCGGTGAGTTCATCATTGATGGCGTTGTTGAAGAAGCGACGGGCAACGGGCGGGTCTTGATTGGCAAATCTGACAACGAGTTCTCTGCCGACTTGCAAGTACGCGTTTCGCTGACTTCAGAACAAGTCATATCCGGTAGCGAAGGCGAGCTCGCCATCACTCGCGGAATTTCAGGACGCCTGGATCAACTGCTGGACAAATTCCTCGACACAGACAACGGCACGCTGAAAGGAATCGATGACGCTTTCGAACAGCGTCTCTCGGCAATCGATGATTCAATCGTCGACGTTGAAGAAATCACGGCAGCCAAACGCGACTATTTGATCGCCGAATTCATTGCGCTGGAATCCATCATCAGTGAACTGAGAACCACTGGCGATTTCCTGACACAACAACTTTCTACTATCAGTAGCAGCAGCAAGAAATAGTTGTTACTGCTATCTAGACCCTAGCCTCACTTGAAGGATTAACGATACCGATGAGCAACGCAGCAAGAAAACTTGGAGCATACAGTAAGCAGGATGTCTTTGGCGGGTGGACGCGAATTGATCTGCTACTTCAACTTTATGATCGTGGCATCGAAAGGGTAGGCAACGCCAAGGCGGCGCTCGAAGCGGAAGACGGTGACGCTTACGTTCAAAGCTTCGTTGATTCACAGAAAACGATTTTGGCAATTCATTCCGGCCTCAAAGCAGACGAGCACGATGTCGCCTTCAACGTTGCGAGATTGCTCCACTTCGTACTTCAAAGTTTGGCAGACAAGAAATTTGACGACGCAATCAAAGTTCTGACCGAGCTGCGGAACGGATTCGAAGCGATCGCAGAGGAAGCAAACGAACTCGAAACAAGTGGTAAAATTCCGCCGATGGACACCATCGACGTTTTCCGAACAACCGTCTAGAGAAGAGTTAAATTGAGAGCCGACCATGCTTGAAAAAAGCCGCCGAAATTCGGCGGCTTTTTTTATGCACTGGTTTCAACTGCGACGATGTGACATGGACTAAGGCCCGCCGGGAAAATTAATGTCGCTTGGCTCTCCGAGCCGATTGCGTGTGGCCAATCGCTACCGATTCGCTGAACCGAGCGACAATAGAAGTACAGCCACTTAATGTTCCAGCAGTCCTAAGCGATCATCTTAGCTGCTTGTTGTCCCGCCAACACGAAAGGGCAAACAACTTGATCCGCACCCACTTTGATCATCCTGCTGGCCAACTCATTCCCTTGAGCGCAGCTGATGATTTTGACATCCGTTCCGAGTCCCTTGCCAGTGATGGTAATGAGCAGGTTGTCGTAGTCGGATTCGACAGCTGCGACAAGGAAGTCGGCCGAAACCGCATTGGCATCGGCCAATGACATCTCAGACTTCGGGTCGCCTTCGATGATCAGCAACTCCGGGTATAGCCGTCGCATGAGGGTGACCTCTTCTTCACAGCCAATGATTGCCACGACTTGCTTTTCGTCACGGAAAAGTTGATCGATGACCGTCCTGGCAAACAAACCGCCGCCGCATACGACCGTGTGATTGGACATTCGAGAGATCATTTTGGCTTCCTTTTGTTTTCGAAATCTTCCGCTTAATTCACCGCCCACAATCATGCTGGTGATTCCCGCAGTCCACCATGCCATTGAAAGCATGGACATGGCGATCAAGGCAGTCGTGAAAATACGCCCGATGCTTGACAGTTCCTGTGTTTCCCCATAACCAACCGTCGAAAGTGTGATGATGGACATGTAAAGACCATCCAGCACGGGCCAGCCTTCAATGATCACGTAGCCGACAGTCCCCACGATCAAGGGGACTGTAAGAATGGCAGTCAGACCTAAGCCAAAGAATGATGTTTTCATCGCTTATGCCCCACAAATTTCGATGACCGTCTCGAACTGATCAAGGCATTCATCCCTCATGGCCGCCATATCAATGGTGCTCAATAAGCTTTCTATTTCTGCGTTTTCGGGTTGATTAATTTTGGAGTTTTCCGTCAACGTCCACCGTCGAGAAAAGTAGTTTCCCACCATTACCGCTTGTGACAAAGCGTGGTCTACATCGGCAAGCATTCGGTGGTGTTGTTCAATAGCGACGTTGATCTGATTGGGAAATCCCCACTTCCTCCCGCATCGCATTCCCAGTCCCGCGTGGTCAATTCCAAATGCGACTTGCTCCGCTGCCGTCGAGTTTCCTGTCGGCTCCCGTTCCAGCATGTCGCAATATTGCTGTGCAGCGGCGTCAAACAGGACGAGCTTCCCGACGTCATGCATCACGCCACAAAGAAACGCATCGTCCGGATTCACCGATTCAAACTGTGCTGCAAGCATTCGGGAGGTGATTGCGCATGCGAGCGATTGCCGAAAAGTCTCTTTGCGATGCGCAGCCAGTTTTGGATCGCCATGCCCAAACATGCTGCCGGCGGCGATCGAGATAGCCATTTGCGACACCGATCTGAAGCCCAACAGGACGATCGCGTGGCCGATCGATACGATTGGGCGAGACGCGCCATAAAGCGGGCTGTTTGCGAGTTGGATAACTTTTGCGCTAATCGCTGGCTCGCACTCGACTAGCTGAGCAACAGCACGAGCGTCAACCTCAGGTTTTTGACACTGCATCAGTATCTGTGACGCTGTCGCGGGGAAAGGTGGCAAACCCTCAAGGTTCAGGAGTTTTTGCCGAACTTCATCCGGGGAATCTATTGATTGGCTTGCGTTGACCACCTATCTGCCCCCAAGAGAAGTTGCTTCACCATAAAGCCTCGCATGTTTGATCGGTAAGTGGAGAGGTACGTGTAAGCCAAGAATGCGAATCAGGTTGGAACACTGAAAACCCGCCCCGGTCAAAACGACGAATCGACCAGTCTTACAGTTTTGGGAGGCTGCCTTCTCAGAAATGAACCTCTTTCGTTTTTTCTTGATGAGACGGGACCGAGGGTGCAACGTAAGCTAGGCGTCACTTGCCTACTCAATCTGGGGAGACAAACTCTACGGATGCACCTTGCCCGCATGATCCTTCGACATGGCTGGGCGCCACCGTTGCTCGATCAGGTTCTGAATGCCGTTCGCAAAGATGTACGAATTCATGCGGTAAAGCGATGCCGTTGGGCGATTGATGCGGACAGAAAACAATACTCTTGGAGTATACTTCTGTTGAGGAACAATCCATCCAGCCGGAATTTTCATGAGCACTTGCACTCGAGCAATCTTCTTTCTCTTCGCACTCGTGTTTTGCACAGAGATTCTCGCTCAAACGCTCAACGAGCAACTCAGCGCGGAAGATCCGGCCAAACTGGCAGAACAAGCTCGGCGAGATGGCGACATTGTTCGAGGTGCAATTCTTTTCCACCAAGGCAATATCAACTGTGCAAAGTGCCATCAAGGCAAAGCTGACAGAGATCGGATTGGTCCAGACCTCAGTCGGATGGAAAGAGACATCACCGACCAGCACATCATCGAATCCATTCTTCAACCGTCCCGGCAAATCAAAGAAGGCTATGAATCGTTTGTCGTCTTGACGACCGATGGGCAAACGATCTCCGGTATCAAAGTTAGCGAAGACAAAAAACAAATCGTGTTTCGCGATCGCGACAATGTCGACAAACTGATCACAATCGAGCAAGAAGATATCGACGCAATTCGACCTGGCAAAATATCCAATATGCCAGCGAACCTTGCAAATGAACTTAAGAATCGCCGACAGTTTCTCGATTTGCTTCGCTACGTCATTGATGTCAAAGAACGAGGACCGGACGCGAAATCACAAGTAGCCCACAACGGCGTTCGCAGGAAATTAACACCTGAACTCGATGGTTTGGTGTTGATGCAAAAGTTGAATTGCATTGCTTGTCACAGCTCAGATTCGCTTCGATCTCCAGTCGCCGCAAAAAAAGCGCCACGACTGAAGTGGTCCGCAGCGAAGATCAATCCCGAACACATCGAGGCATTCATCGCCAATCCACACGGTGTCAAACCGGGCACGACCATGCCGGAACTGTTTAGCCAAATGGATGAAACAGAGCGCGCAACAACCGTTACGGCGATCACGCACTTTTTGCTTTCCCAATCAAACAACGAGTATCGGCCACAACCCATCGATGGTGAAGCGATGCATTCTGGTTTCGCGCTTTTCCATTCGACAGGTTGTGTCGCTTGTCATTCTCCCAGAAACGAAGCCGCAGAAGAGCAAAGGTTGGCTGATTCGGCGACGCTGGGTGATTTGTCCAACAAATACAACATTGATGGACTGTCCAAGTTCCTCGAAGACCCTCACGCGGTTCGGCCATCGGGACACATGCCCAATATGCAACTGACGCATCGGGAGACTGTCGAGATCTCAAACTACTTGCTGCAATCGGCACCTAAAACGTTCACTCCATGGAAACTTGATCCGGAATTGGCCAAGCAAGGCGAAACGTTTTTCAAACAACAGAACTGCTTTAAGTGTCACACAGAAATCGGAGGCGGTGACTCAAGTGATTCGCAGCAAACAGCTTTGCCAAGCCTGGAGAAATTGAATCCGCAAAACGGCTGCCTTTCAGATCAAGCAGGTGACTGGCCGAATTTCCATCTTGCCGATTATGACCGCCAGTCCATTCGGACCGCGTTGGAAAAACATCCGATGAAGCTAAACGATCAACAGCGAATCGAAGTCACACTCACGTCGTTCAGCTGCGTTGCTTGTCACAATCGAGACGATTTTGGCGGCATCACCCAAGCTCGCAATCCGCATTTCCAAACAACCAATTTGAATTTGGGCGATCAAGGAAGAATCCCACCAACGCTTACTGGGGTCGGTGCCAAACTCAATTCCGAGTGGATGCGTGACGTATTGGTTAACCGGCGTTCCATTCGTCCCTACATGAAAACTCGCATGCCGCAGTACGGTGAAGAGAGCGTAGGACACTTGTTGAAATTATTCGAAGCAAACGACCGCCTGTCTGATACCAAGTTTGCTGATTTCGATGACCAAAAAGTGATGCGAGAGAAAGGCCACTCGCTGGCCGGAAACAAAGGTCTGAACTGCGTCGCGTGCCACACGTATCAGTACAAAACTTCTGACACGATGCCCGCTGTCGATCTGACTGAAATGGCAGAGCGGTTGAAGAAAGATTGGTTCTATCAATACATGCTGGATCCTCAAGCCTTTAGCCAAAACACGGTCATGCCGTCGTTCTGGCCGGGTGGACAGGCAATTCGGACCGACATCGAAGGTTCACCCGAAGATCAAGTCGAAGCTCTTTGGCAATATTTGATCGACGGTCGTCAAGCTCGTGCGCCCAGCGGTGTGGTCAGAGAACCGCTCGAAATCGTTGTTACTGACGAAGCGAAAATGTTGCGACGCAGTTACCCCGGGATTGGAAAACGTGGAATCGGTGTCGGCTATCCTGGCGGCGTAAACATCGCCTTTGATGCCGAGCAGTTGCGGCTAAGCTCCATTTGGAAAGGTAAATTCGCCGAGGCAGGTGGCGTCTGGAGAGGACAGGGGCATGGCACAGTCCGCCCGCTGGAACGCCCCATCGAGTTCACCAAAGGCCCTGAACTGGATGATGCGAAAACGCCTTGGGCAGTTGATGAGAATCGACCGCCCAAACATCAATTCAAAGGCTACACGCTCGACAAATCACAACGCCCTACGTTCTTGTACGAATTTGAATCGGTGAATATTGAAGATTTCTTTTCTCAAGTTGCCAACGGCCCGGGCAATAACAACTTGCGTCGTCACCTCACCATGACGACGGAGGCCGGAAGAAATGGGCTTCGCTTTCGAGTGGCAACCTCGGCAACCATCACAGAATTGGACAGAGTGTTCACGATTGGCCAACAGCTAAAAGTTCGCGTCGCATCGGAACACAAAGCTGCCGTGATTGAAACCGATGCTGGAAAACAATTGGTAGTCCCAATCGATATTGCGCCTGGCAAGCAAGAGCAACTGGTGCTCGAGTATCTGTGGGAATAGCAAGACAGCTTTACGAGACAACATGCGTCTACGATTCCAATGTGAATCCAACCTCAAAGTAAACTAAAGAATTCAAAATGCTAATTTTGCTTAAACTGATTTCTCTCACCTTGTTCGCGATGATGCCGCAGCAAGAACCGCTTGGCGAGTATTGGGGTACAGGCGAAGAAGAGTCTAGGTACTACAAACTGGTTGACATACCGTTGCCTGAGGAACTTGCCATCGAAGCCGGCAGTTTCGAAGTCATGCCCGACCAGAACCAATTGGCGATCGCGACTCGCAGAGGCGATATCTTTTTGGTCGACGGAGCTTTCGATGAGCATCCAGACCCCAAGTTCAAAACGTTTGCCAGCGGTCTCGACGAGATTTTCGGGATGGCCTATCGGGACGGATCATTCCACGTCACCCAACAAACCGAAGTCACTCGCATTACTGACACCAATAACGATGGTCGGGCTGATCGCTTTGACACCCTGAGCGACGTCTGGGGATTTCGGCATTACCACGAGTTTTCGTTCGGTTCAAAACCAGACGCCGACGGAAACATTTGGGTTGCTCTTTGTCTTTCAAAGTCATACCACTCCGACGCGCCGTTTCGAGGATGGTGCCTGAAGATCACGCCCGAGGGAAAAACCATTCCAGTTTGCAGTGGGATCCGAAGTCCATGTGGAATTGGCCCCAACGAACACGACGTCATGTTCTACGCAGAAAGCCAAGGGCCCTGGAATGGCTCCTGCTCGCTGAAGGTCCTTGAGCAGGGCGGATTCATGGGTCACCCTGTCAGTTTCAATTGGTATGAACTTGCACCACAGCTTGGCCCAGCGCCCGTCGTCCCCAATACGCCATCACGACTGGAAGACGAACGCAAACGAGTCAAAGAACTGGTTCCCTACGCCGTTGTGTTTCCCTACAAACGAATGGGACGTTCGATTTCGGGTTTCATGGTCGACAAGACCGGTGGAAAGTTTGGCCCCTTTGAGAATCAAATCTTCATCAGTGACTTTAGCCTTGGCGTCGTCATGCGTGCGACGACAGAAAAGGTTAACGGCGTTTGGCAGGGAGCCTGCTACCCGTTCCGCGAAGGCTTTGACACTGGCTTGCTGGCCGTACAGTTTACGCCAGACGGGAATTTGATCGCTGGCGGCACGAATCGTGGTTGGCCCGTTCGTGGCCCCAAGGCCTACGCGGTTCAAAGGTTGGATTGGACCGGTCTGGTCCCTTTTGAGATCAAGACGATCAAAGCCAAGCCGACTGGTTTCGAAATCGAATTTACCAAGCCCGTTGATCACGAACAGGCCGGCAATCCTGAATCGTATCAACTAAAAACGTTTACACACATTTATCGCCAGGGCTATGGAAGCCCGGAGGTCGACCAAACGGAGCCAATCGCGACCAAGGCGATCGTTTCGGAGGACGGGCTAAAAGTCGAAGTCACCGTAGACGGCTTGGTTCAAGGTCACGTCCATGATTTCTACCTGCCTAATTTACGGTCGGCCGAGAATGAGAAACTTCTTCACGCTTCGGCGTACTACACGCTGAATGAAATCCCTAAACCAAAAGAAAGCAAACAAAGCAAACAAAGCAAACTTGAAACCAACCACAAATCCAATAGCGTTACCGTCAGTACTCACCCCGACTCAGCTGCAACGACACGAGGGCTTGTTGACTTTCAACGGCCTGCCAGTGCGGTGCAATTGGTCGGCGAAACAGAATCGAAGTTCATCCCTGAAACGCATTACAAATGCCAGTGGGTTTTCGCTGACGGCGTTTTGACCGCATCACCAAAATGGGACAGTGTCGTTACACCCGAGGCTTATCGCGACTTTCGCATGCATGTGGAATTCAATGTTAACGATGCTGGAGACAAAGCCAGAGGAGCTAACGGAAACTCTGGAATTTACATTCAACAACGCTACGAATTGCAAATCCTCAATTCGTTCGGGATTGAGTTGGCCGACTATCGAAAAGACGATTGCGGCTGTCTCTACGGAGCGAAAACTCCAGACAAACTGGCCAACAAGCCGGCCGGTGAATGGCAAAGCTACGACATCGCTTTCCGTGCTGCGAGATTTGCTGCCGCTAATGGAAAGAAAACGGAGAACGCTCGGATCACAGTTTACCAAAACAAAGAGCTCATTCATAACGATGTTGAATTGAAGCGAAAGACGGGCGCCGGAAAAAGCGAAGAACGTGCAGCTCGACCGATCAAATTGCAGGGCCATCACAACGAGGTTCAATTTCGCAACATTTGGATTCAAGAGCTGGCGATCGGCGACGAGCAGGAGAATCAATCCGGAACAATTCCCAAAATCACGGCAAGCCAAAAGAAGCTGCCGCTCAACGGTGAGTCATTCAAGCTAAACGGCAACGATGCATTCGTGATCCTTCCCAAAGGCCACCAAAAGTCTAAAGAAATCCCATGGGTTTGGTACGCACCGACCTTAAACGGATTGCCCGCCGTTTCAGAAAAATGGATGTTCGAGCGATTCCTTGCGGCGGGCGTCGCAATCGCAGGAATTGATGTCGGCGAATCCTACGGGAGCCCAAACGGTCGAGCAAAGTACTCCGAACTGCATCAGTATCTGGTCGAGTCAAAACGTTTTAGTCCAAAGCCAGTTTTACTCGCGCGAAGTCGCGGTGGTTTGATGCTTTACAACTGGGCCGCTGAAAACCCAAACTTGGTTTCCGGGATTGCCGGAATCTATCCAGTTTGCAATCTCGAAAGTTATCCAGGGCTGGACAAAGCATGCGGCGCCTATGAACTTGATGCAGACGGCCTGAAGAAAGATCTCTCGAGCCACAATCCAATCGCAAGACTTCGCGGCCTTGCCGAGGCTCGCGTTCCGATCTTTCACATTCATGGAGATAGCGACAAACTCGTGCCTCTCGATGCAAACTCAGCAATCGTCGCTCAGCGTTACGCCGATTTCGGTGGCGAGATGACTTTGGAAGTCGCCGAAGGACAAGGGCACAACATGTGGCCGGGCTGGTTCGAGTCACAAGCGTTGGTTGATTTCGTTCTCACTTCTCTGGGCCGGCCGCTTCGAAATCACCCGGTGCCAGAAAGCGACCTTTGGTTGACCTTCGAAGGTGCGGATGGGAAGCCCGGCAGTGGAAAGCACGTTGTTCTAATCGCAGCAGAACAGGAGTATCGCAGTGAACAATCGATGCCCATGCTGGCAAGAGTCCTGGCGGAACACCACGGCTTTGACTGCACCGTTTTGTTTTCGATAAATAAAGACGGACAAGTCGATCCGACGCTTCCCGCGCCTTTCAAAGACGACGATCAACAAAAGCACCATCGCATTCCGGGGCTCGAATATTTGGCCAAGGCAGATTGTCTGATTTGGGTTTCGCGTTTTATGCAGTTGCCCGATGACCAGATGAAGCACTTTCACGAATACTTCGATTCAGGCAAGCCGCTGGTTGCGTTGCGCACCGCCAACCATGGATTTTATGGCAACATGAACTATCAAAAAGATGGCCGGCAAGTTTCACTTCGCGAGCTGCTGGGCGGATCATTCATGGGGCATCACGGCGGTTGGCATCGAGAAGCAACCGCTGGAATTCCAGTTCCAGAAAACGCGACCCATCCGGTCCTGACTGGCGTTTCGGATATCTGGGGCACGTCGGACGTGTACCGTTGTCACAATGAAAAATCGCCGTTCCCCGAAGACTGCCAAGCTCTCGTCATGGGGCAACCACTCGTTGACCTTACACGTCACGCAGAGCCAAACAAAGCCAAACAACCGTTGCCCATCGCTTGGACCAAGGAATGGATTGGCAATCAAGGTCGCGCGACCAAGATCTTGCATTTCACGATGGGCTCAGCCAAGGACTTTGAAAACGAAGGAGTCCGCAGGCTGACAGTGAACGGAGTCTATTGGGGGCTCGGAATGGCTGACGCAATCGTCGGGAGTAGCTCGGTCGAGATCGTTGGTCAATACGCACCTTTGAAGTCTGGCTTCAATTACGAAAAGCTCGGCGTTCAACCGCGAAAGCCAAGTTATTATCAAGGACAGTAGATGAAAAGCATTGCCTCAATTCGTTCGTTGTAGAACTGAATTCGCAATTGGGATGTTTGCCAACTTGTTTACGCAGGGCCGCTGCGCGGACGCCTCGCTCTTTTTCAACTTGGCTTTATAGTAGAACTGATTGCAAAACCGACTGAGAAACTGGATCTGTGTTGTGAGGCCGAACATCAATTGAAGGTTGACGATGAAGTTAGACAACGCAGCAACAAAAACGACACAAGCTTCGCGGTACGCATCGCTTGATGCACTGCGTGGACTGACGATCATGTTGATGATCTTGGTAAACAATCCCGGGTCGTGGGGACATGTCTATGGGCCGCTAAGGCATGCAGCTTGGGATGGATGCACGCCAACAGATCTGGTGTTTCCGTTCTTTTTGTTCATCGTCGGATCGGCGATGTATTTTTCGTTCGCCAAGGCAGAATACGAGCTCAGTTGGCCAATCGCGATCCGAGTCCTTAAACGCACGGCGATCATTTTTGCGATCGGAATGTTGTTGCACGCATTGTCGTCCTACGCCTACGATTCAAACTTTCGAATCATGGGCGTACTTCAGCGAATTGCAATTGCTTACGCCGGCGCAGCATTTGTCATTTTGCTTGCCAAAAAACAGACTGTGATTCTGATTACTTCTGCCGTCCTGTTGTTGGCGTATTGGGCCGTGTTGCTGCTGTTTGGAGGTGAGCAACCGTTATCGCTGGAAGGAAACGCAGTCCGAAAACTGGATTTGCTAATTCTTGGGGCAAAGCAAATGTACGTGGTCAACAAAATTCCGTTTGACCCAGAAGGCCTGTTGAGCACGATTCCCAGTATCGTGAGCATCATGATTGGATTCGAGGTGACTCGATTCCTGAAGTCGATTTCCAATCAAACAATCGGCGCGTTCACCCTCATCGTTGCCGGGGCAGTATTTGTTTTCGCCGGTTGGGCTTGGGGATACGTATGGCCTGTTAACAAAGCGCTTTGGTCGGGGTCGTTCGTAGTCCTCACCAGCGGCTGGGCGATGATCGTGTTGGCGATCCTGGTATTGCTGATGGACGTCGGCTCAATGCGATTTGAACTACTGCAGGCCTACGGAATGAATCCACTTTTTCTCTACGTTTTGTCGGGGGTGTGGATGCTCAGCTATGCGTTGATTCCATGGGGAGATGGAAACATGTTCCCGGCAGTTTTCGGGATTTTCCTTGGCGGCGATGAGCCTTCGAAGGCAGCATCGTTTCTGTTTGCGGCCAGTCATGTGCTGCTGTTCGGTGCGATCGCCTGCGTTTTGTATCGCCAGAAAATCGTGATCAAAGTCTGACCGGCCTACTCCATTTCTTTCCCTAGGCGCTCAGCGAGTTTTGCAACCAGCTGCGGATCGTCTTTTTTGCGCAGACTATCGATCGTCGCTTGCTTGACTTCCAGTTTGAGCAAGTGCTTCTCGAGACGATCCCAATGCGTCGCCCGCTTCTTGCCTTCAGAGAGAAACAGTTCGGTCACCAGTTCCTGTACTCGTTGAAGCGCGATGTTTTCGCGATTCTCGTAATAATTTTTTATGATGTTTTGCTGAAATTTGGATCGCTCAGTCACGGTGCTGTCTCTGGGATGAATATGTGCGGGGCCAATCATTTCGTTTTCGTCCATGCCGAAGTCAAATTTGAAACTTCCATGGAAATACCGGATATCCGGATTTTATATTCGATGAAGATGACGATTCAGCGAACATGGCATTAGATTAGAATGAGAATCCTTCAACATACACTGAAACGCTTTGCCTTCAAAGCAACACGCCTAACGTCAATCCATGTCGAAACGTAATTCCATACAATGTGCTCAATGCGGCGGCTCCACGACAACCGCGGAGTTGATTCCAAAATTCTGCAGCCATTGCGGCGCTAGATTTGAGACGATCGTCGAGGGTCTTGGAACTTCTGGCTCAACCAATCATCCTGCGGCAAGTCGAACGATGGCCGCTCAAGGCGTCTTGGCCAATTCGGACAGCATTTCACTTGACGAAACGCAGGACTCGTCTTTTGTGATAAAAGCAGCAGGCTCAGCGAACAAACTTCGGCCAGGAGACCAGGTTGGCCCATTTAGGCTCGGTTGTGTTTTGGGCGCTGGTGGCATGGGCACGGTTTATGAAGCCCACGATACCGAAAACGATTTCCCGGTCGCACTGAAGATTCTTTCCAAACAGGTCCACGCCACCAGTGAGGGCATCGAAAGGTTTCGCCGCGAAAGCCAGGTGGCTGCGTCGATCAACCATCCGGGCAGCACATTCGTCTATCGATCCGGAAAGTATGGCGAACAGTTTTTCATCGCGATGGAGTTAATGAATGGCGGCACGCTGAAGGACGTGATTGAACAAGATGGTCCACTGGAATTTGCTCGAGCAGTGGACTTCATGATTCAGGCAATCGACGGTCTGGCGGTAGCCCATCAAGTCGGAATCGTGCATCGTGACTTCAAGCCATCGAATTGCTTCGTGGATGATGATGGCAAAGCAAAGGTCGGCGACTTTGGGCTGGCAAAGAACTTTTTCGGTGATGTTGCCCTAACTCAAACAGGCACATTTGTTGGCACGCCTCAGTTCGCAGCACCTGAACAGCTTCGCGCGGGACATGTCGATGCGCGTACGGACATCTATGCAGTTGGCGGCACTCTGTTTTATCTTCTGACGGGTCGCGCTCCATTTGTCGGAGACGCAGCGCAGGTGATCTCCGGAATCGCAGCCGAACAGGCTCCCAACGTCAAAACGATCGCCCCACATATTCCCGAAAAGCTCGCATCGTTATTGGCGGCGATGCTTGAGAAAGATCCTGCACGCCGGCCAGGCAGCCTGGAAGAAATTCGGGTGGCTTTGATGCCGTTTTCTTCCTTGGGCGCAGTACCTCCCGACAACGGGCAACGAATGGCTGCCTTCTTCATTGACACAATTATCTTTGGCTTTGTCGGATTTTTGATTTCGCTGGTGCTAAGCCCTCTGCATCCAATTCTTGGCCCCTGGACGGCTAACCTGATCGTCCTTGTGTCCAATTTCGTTGCCCTGATCGGATGGTTCACAACACAGGAATACGTGCTGGGAACAACCATTGGCAAGTGGCTTTTTCGGATGCGTGTTATCAACGAACAGAACGAATCACCTCGCCTGTGGCAGGCGCTCGTTCGGCCCATGTTAATACCCGGCACGCGATGGTTGCTGGCCCTGGCCCCTGTGCTGGTTTTTCATTCACCTCAAGGCGGAGAGTCCATGACGGCTCAGGATATCACGAATGTCGGAGTGATGTACCTGGTGTCGATTTTGTCCTGGATCCCCTGTTTGCTAATGATGCTGACGGCAAAAATTAGCAATGGTTATCGCGGCATGCACGATTTGTTAACTGGAACCCGTGTGGTTCGAATTTCCAGTGCGTTGCAATCATGCCGCATCGAAGATCAACCTGTCACTGCTCCTATTGACGTCAATCCGGGTGCGATTCCACCAAATGCAATTGAGCCATTTCGAATTTTGGGATATCTCGGTAGCGCTGGCAAAGAGCGAATCCTTGTCGGAGAAGACCCCGAGCTTGATCGCAAAGTCTGGATTTATGAAACAGAGAATCCTGCGCCGCCGCTGACGAGGGCTTCGATCCGACCGACGCGTCAGAGAATCATTGCGTCGAGATCTGACGAATCATCGGATCCGGCGCGGCACTGGTTTGTCGCCGAAAGTATCGAAGGCATGCCGCTGCTGGAGCTTATTGAGTCAGTAAACAAGTCGCAATGGACAACGTTTCGACCTTTACTTCGCGAACTCGCTGCCGAACTGGAAGATGCATGCGAAGAAAACTCATTGCCAGAAAACTTCCGTGCTGACAATGTTTGGCTCGATCAAAGCGGGCAGTTGAAGCTTGTCGAGATCTCAACTGGAAACGAATCTTCGTCCATGGAGGCCCGCGAAGTGTTTGACTTGATTTTCGCCAAAGTCGTCGCGCTTCATCCGGTGCCAGAACATGTGATCGAATTGAGCAACACGTGGCGGAAGGACAACAGCATCCCCATGTCCGAGATCGTTCGTAAACTGGACGAACTGGTGGAGAAGCCGGCGACATGGTCCTGGATCGACCGTGTCGGAACGACTTGTGTTTCGCTTGCAATTGAGATGACCTTGCTCTTTCTACTTGCCCAGATGTGGCTTTCGTTATGTGAAAACTGGTTCACGATGAGCATCACTTCCATATGCGCCTGGTTTGTCGTACTCATGATGGTCCTGGCCTTTTTTGTCGGTTACTTTTTCCAAAACCCGTCGTTCTGGTTCCTTGGCGTTGCTATAAGAAAACGAGACAAGCAGACGATACCTTCACGGTTTAGACGAGCAATGCGAACATCGATCAGTTGGCTTCTCCCAGTTCTCCTGGCCACATCCATTATCGGCATTCAGTCCGGCGCTGTTCACCTGAATGAAACCATGTCAGGACAGCCACCGATTGAGTTCCTGGTTGTCGTCCTGATGATGCCCGCAACGGCTTTGGCCATGTTTGTCGTCAGCGTATTCAATCTTTGCTATCCCAGTCGCGGTCTCGCTGACCTGATTTGTGGCACCCTTCTGATGAGGAAATAATGAACTGCCCGCAATGTGAAACAGGTTTGTTGGTCGAAGTGTTTGGCACATCGAACCCGATTCGATGTCCTGCCTGCACGCATGTTTTGATTCCGCCAAACCAGGCTTCGACACAAGTCAATCAGTTCGCATGGAGAAGTTTCTGGTTGGGATTGTCCTCGATTTTTTTGCTTTTCCTGACCGGAATTCCGGCAATCTGGTACGGCGTTCGCAGCCTGTTGCAGATGCGTTTTACGCGCAGTCAGAAGAGCGACAAAAAAGCAGCAGTCGCCGGCGTGATACTGGGTGTCATTTTTGGAATCTTGGGAACCGGATTGCTCGTCGTCGCAGGTGCCATTATTGCGTTGATGATGATGATCATTGAAGAAACTTCGAACCCTGACCGCATGGCGGAAATCCTGGCAGAGATCGGAACGATCGAAGTACCAGACGGATTCCAGATGGTTGAAGCCGCTGGCGTGAAAAATCAGCTTCAACGAGTCGACTGGCGCGATGGCACAAAAGCTAAACAGTCTCAAGGCCGTATCCGGCTCGCAATGGTCTCGCCAAAATCTCCCGGTGGAGGCGCTCTCCTCAACCAACCCAAGATCAGTTTCCAACTGCACTCTGACATCGAGTTCGATGAAGAAGGATCAATCTCCGAAGAAATTTTATGGCGTTTCGCCGGCAAACCAAGAAACATCACCAAAGTTACCGAAGTAGCCAAGGACAAGAAATTCGATGCGGTGCGCTACATCGCGTCAACGGACGAAGGAGAGTACGAAAAAGTTTACATGCTGGTGGTGAACATTCGCCAACCCGGAAACTATTCGGAGTCGAATGTCCTGAAGATTTTCGAATCCTTCAATCCAACGCCAAACAATCGGGCGCCCTAATCGGGCGACTTTCATCAGCGCGACGTTGGTCGGCTCTACTTTCGCCCAAAATCGGCAGGAATCTCACCCCACAGTTTTGTTTCCCATTTCAAGATGGGGTTTTCCACTTTGTTTTCACGTAGCCATTTTTCGGCCCGCCTGATCAATTGGAAAAGCTGCTTGTTAGCAACGGTTTGTATCAGCTTGGTCTTGCACTTCCTGCCTTTGACCCAACCAATACCAATCCGTGAATCCGAGTAGATCACCCGGTCTGTGTGGCCTCCATGTTTCAGCAGTGCCAACGCGTGAACAATTGCTAGGAACTCACCAATGTTGACGGTGCCTTCGGGAAAGGGACCTTGATGGAACAGATTCACGTTGCTCTCAATCTCAACGCCCTGATACTCGAGCGGCCCAGGGTTGCCTTGGCAGGCGGCATCAACGGCTAAGGCTGTCAGATCGACGCCCATTTCTTTCAGCTCTTCGAGAGTTCGCTTGGGCGTTTTCGATTTGGATTTACGCGTCCCGTCGGACTTGCCCCAATGTTCGTCGGCGGGCTCGGTGTACGCTTTTTCGGCAGACGCGAGCGTTGCAAACGACTTGTATTTGGATCCTGAAAAACCCGCGATCTGGTTTTGGCATTCAGGCCAAGTCTTGTAGACTCCGGGAGCATGGCCCTCCCAAACGACGTAGAACTTGGGTTTCTTTTTGGCCATCGGATGTTGAAAGATTTGAGAGTCGGTTTTCGACAATCATAACCCGAAGCGTAAGTTTTGAAGTTGCACGCTTTGCATCAAAATTCAGATTTTATCTGGAAAT
>CAYGUE010000005.1:99599-118919 GCA_964352885.1 uncultured Pirellulaceae bacterium | reverse complement strand
ATTAAAAAAACACGCAAACACACAATTATTCACAACCTCTTCGGGCTTGTATTTGCATGGTTCGAGTTTTCCGTTTTCCGTGGCTATTGCCGGATGGAATCTGAATTTTGATGCGATGTGTGCAACTTCAAAAAGCGCCAGCGAGTGGTCTTTCGCAGCATTCTCCGACCACTCGCTGGCGTTTCAGGCTAGTATGGCCGTGGAGCGAACTGCTGGCTTCCACTAAAAATGGCACTCCACTACTGCCCGTGCGACGGACTTGATCGGCGCAGTCGAACTGGGAAGATACGAGCTTACGGCACCCATATGGATATCCGCATCATGCGACTTCGATTGATCTTCGTACTCGTACTTTTTTTCACTGCGCAGCTGAGTGAATCGCGAGGTCAGTCGCCATTCAAAACAAGCTGGACTCTGAACCGTGGCCACAATGGCGAAGTATTGGATGTAGCTGTTTCCCCAAACGGGAAATTTGGAGCAACGACCAGCGCTGACCACTCAATAATGATTTGGGATTTGGAGTCGCAGAAGATTTTTGCCAAGGTCGCCGGCCTGACATCACCTGTATCGGCCATCGATTTTGCGTCGGACAATATTCACTTTGTCACGGGAGACATGTCCGGAAAGATTTTTATCCGAAGTATAAAGTCGCCTGACAAAGCAATTCCCCTTGGAACAATGGCGACAACGGGAAAGCCTATGAGGATATTGCCAGTATCTGACATCGCTTGGCATCCAACGGAAAACACGGTCATCGCGAGTGCACCACTAACACCGTATGCGATTTGGAAAGTACCTGAATTACGCCCCGGAGATGCAATCGGTATCGACCTGTTGCCTCCCAATAAGCAAGTTGAAGCACAAGGGTTTTTGCTCAGCCCAAGTTTATCTGTCTCGGCTGATGGCAAACGAATCGCAATTCTAAAAGGCCGAGGAGCAATTGAGATTGTTTCTTGGCCAGATTTGTCGGTCGTCAAGACGCTAAAGTATCGAAGCAGTATGAATGCGTCCCAGTTTTCACTAAACCACGATGGAACGAAACTGGTCGCTGGAACTCAGACGCACATCAACGTGTGGAATCTCGCTGGCAATACTTCGATCAAGAGTATCAAATCCATCAAGCGTGGCAATGTTGTTGGTTTTCTCTCTGGAGACAAATCAGTTTGGTCATGCGGCGGTCCTGACGTCTGGTCTCTTGATGACGGAAAATTGACACATTCATTCGCGACCAAAAAACAAAAACGGCCTATCTTTACGGCAGCAGCCGCGACGCACGACAACTTGCTCCTTGCCGGCACCAAATATGGGGACGTTCAATTAATACGTCTTGGCGACACCCCATCTATTCTTGCATCGTGGAGCGGTATCGGCACTAAACTTGATCGCATCGAGTTTTCTGATGATGGGCAAACGATGTTGCTGGGATCAAACATTCGCGACGCAAACCGCTACCCACAGAAACAATCTACCGTTGTCCGATTGACGAGCGATGGCGGACCGATCATGAGCAAGTTAGGAGAGTGGCATCTCACGCCAAATGGAAGGCAGATTTGCAGACTCGACCCGGACCCTGAAAAAACCAATTCGTCTTGGGCCAAGATTTCCGAGGGCGTTTTCGATACTCCGCCAAGTTCTGCAAAAAGAACATATCGTAATACAACTGGTCTTGGACCACCCGTAAGTTTCTTGTCCAACGGAGACGCACTGTTTGCCGGCAACCAATTTGCCGCAGATGGAGACAAGGTTGCACAGTTTGTTGAACCTGTAGACGGTTCGAGAATCACCGCAAATGCAACTACGCCAAACGGAAAAATCGTGGCGACGGGGCATGGTGGTAAATTCGGATCTACTTTTGAAGATTTCACCGTTGGCAAGGCAACGCTGTACGATTTGGAAACGGGAAAACTAATTCGCAGCAAGAAGTTCAACTTCTCTCAGGTTCTGTACGTAAACTTTTCGCCATCTGGATCTTTGGCGATTCTGGGGCTGCTCGACGTCAGCATTATCTGGAATCTCGCCGACGGCGAAATCTTAAAGCGGATACCTTACGGTGGACTCGGTGTTTTTACATCTGAAGAGACCGTGATTATCTACGGCGGCAACAATGATATTGTTGAAGTAAATATTGTTGGCGGAGAGGTCACGAAGAAACCCAACCTACCCACTCACTTGGCGTCAATCGGAAGTGGAAGTCGCCTCAATCCCCATTCACCGAGTCATTTGAAATATGACAGTTCGCGTCAACTGTTTTCCATCCGAGGGGTCGATGATCGCACGTCTCGTCTTTGGGAAGCAATCAGTGGAAAGGTTGTCGGCAAGATTCCTCAGTATCAGAGACAAGTCTTCATATGCGGCAAGACCAAAAGGATTTTCTCTAACCATGGGCTCGGAAACAGCCCAGAAAGAGTTTTCATTTTTGATTTCGAGAACAACAAAGTTGGCTCACTGGACACGCTTCCATTTGGATCATTGAAAGCGGTTAGCAGAGATGGGACATCACTTCTCTACGCAGAGGCAAATCTGAAACCCGGCTTGGCGGCGAAACCGCAGATTCATGCGATCTACGACGCGCAATCCGGAAAACGGCTGCGAGAATTAGGCAAGTTTGAGTTGGGTTACGTGGCAACTTTCTCCAAAGACGACAAACACATCGTGCTTCGATCGGGTCGGCAATTTGAACTAAGCTCAGCCGAACCAAAGATACACGTGTTGGACGCGTTGACTGGCAAAACGATTTCCACAATCCGCAGTGGCGCTTGGAATCTACCGGACCTTTGCTTCAGCCCAGATGGCAAAAGAATGCTGGTCGCAGCGAACGTAAGTCCCGCAACGCTCCGAAGATTTGGAGAGTGGACGACAATGGAAAAACTTCCTGACCCTCCAGAGAAAGTAAAAGAGGTTCAGGAATTGACCCGTTCATGGGACGCAGTGAAGCTCTGGGATACTCGAACTGGGAAAATCCTAGGCAAGATTACGGGACACGAATCGCAGGTCGATAGACTTCGCTTTAGCAACGACGGGACGAGATTGATGGCTCAATCACGGGACAAGACAACGCTCTGGGACGTCGAATCAAACAAGAGAGTATCGGAATTTCGTAGCGAAAGCTTAGACCTGCCTGTCATTTTGAGACGCCCGATTGCGGTCAAATTTGACGATGAAATGAATCAAATTTACACACTTCGTGAAGGCAAGATTGAAGTCTTAAAAGGAATGAGCGGGGAGAAAATTTGCGAGATGGATCCAATCGATGGATTCTGGCGTGGTCAATTCCTTTCAAAGAATCAGTTTCTGTCTATCGATTCCGTAACTGCCCGGCTATTTGATTTTTCTGAAGTTCCTGAACGAAAGTTAACGGCAAGTTTTAGAAGTGATTCACCAATCATTGCAGCTGAAAAACGCCCGTCGCACTTAGAGTTGGCCACAATACATGCTGATGCAACGGTGCGGTTTTGGAACCTCAGTAGTGGTGAAGAAATTATTCGAATCCAACTGTTCGATACTCCAAAGAAATGGCTGGCCCACACGCCAAACGGGCAATTCACTGGGTCAGCTGAAATTGACGAGTCGCTTTCTCCCGTTCCCGCCGCAAATACGAATAGCTCAAAAAGCATCATCAAGAAGCTTCGCAATGAACGCATTCTCGAATCTCTGGAGCAAGCGAATTGACGGACAGCCGACCGGGCTCCGTAACTGACCGTAGCGCTTTGGTCGAAGGCATCCGCACCGTCTACGACCTTGTTGCCAACCAGCCTTGGCAAAACGACAAGCCCGGCCCCGTCAAATACAAGCACGGTCCGACAAGATTGGGGGTGAAGACGACTGACAGATCGAACAACGTGGCGCTGTCGGATGAGTAGCCAATCAATGTAGGTCAGGAAGATGCATGAACAGGAAAGGCTTATTGAAGCTGACGCAGGAAATTGAACGTGATGGTGCATAAACAACATCATGATTCTCTTGTCGCTATCCACTTTGCTACAGAGCCAGCCAGACACCTTAGCTTAGATGTCGCTCTCTTAAAATATCGCTAGAGTCGTTGTTCAGCCGCAATTAACTGTGCCTTCAGTTTGCGATATTCCACGTCTTGGACGGGCAGATTGTCATCAATTGCTATACAGGCCGCCATCCCGGCACTCTGACCAAGGATCATGAAAACCGGTTCCATGCGGATTGAGCCGTAAGCAACGTGCGATGCTGATAGACAGACCGGTACAAGCAGATTTTCGCACTCCCCCTTTTTCGGGACGATCGAGCGGTAAGAAACCGGATAGGGTTTTGGACAACCGTGGCCAAATCCTCCCTCATTTCGCACGGTGCGGAGCCCTTTTTCCTGAACCACGACGCGCTGACAAAAGTGAGAGTCCATTGGGTAGGCCGCCAGCCCTATCGAATCCTTGGCCACTCTCGTCGATTCGCAGTTCGCCTGCGTTGTCACATAATCGGAAACCATGCGTCGCCCTTCCCGCACATAAAGTTGATGAGGCCAATATCCCGACTTCTTGAATTCGTGTGGGTCGAGTCCGAAAGAGTTTACGCGCACCCGCAACGCCTTCGGGATCTGGGGATCATTTGACAGGAAGTACATCAAGCCCTGCTGGTAAGTGACATGGTCTTGGAAAATGCGTTCCCGTAGTTGATACAAGTCATGGAGGGGAATGGGCGACCCGCGCCGTGCCGCAGGGAGTTGTGCAAATGACCCCGTTTTGTAGCTGCCATCCGGCCATCGATAATTACCGCCGACATAGTCCGAAGAAAAACTACCGGCATTGTTGCTGTCACCATTCCGCATCTGGACCGGACCGTCCGTCATGGGGCTGGTCGTGTAATCGAGCGTCCAGCGCAGGCGGGGCGCTGCGTTGAGGAAGCGGCCTAGCAGTGCGTAGCGACCAGGCTCATATCCGTGCGGTTTCGGAAAAGGGAGCTTCCCCTCCTTGTTCGTAAGACACATGCGGAAGTTGTAGGCTTGCACGTTGAAGTCGCCCTCGCCCGGTTTCCCTGGTGGCTCGGATGAGATTTCGGGAAGCAACCCGGATTCCGGATCGCCCGCTTCAACGAAGGGGCTCAGCGGCAGCCTGCAAAACTGATAAACGTTCTGCCACGAGATCTCCTGCCATTGTCCGCCTAGGGACTCACCGTAGGCTGCGGCAGGTTCGCGCCCGACGTGATACGAAACACGCGCGGCCGCCAGCAGGTCGCCCTCGTAAGTGGTGTCCACGAACATCGCTGCTTTGAAAGTCTCACCCGTCTCCATGGTGGCAGACACGAGTCGTCCATCCTTGATCGAAACCGACTCCAAACAGCGCTCGAAATGAACCGGTATGCCCTCCTCAGCGAGCATCTCTAGATAGAGCGATTCTGCTTCCGAGGGACGAAAGTCGCTGATCTTTTCGATACGGGTATAGAATTCGATGGCCAGGCCTCCGATGGCGGCCCGATTCCCCACGTCCGTTGCGGTCAATCCACCCGAGGTCATTCCCCCCACATGCCGATTGAAGGATAGCAATGCCACGTTCTTCCCGTTTCGTGCGGCTTGGATCGCGGCAGTCACTCCCGCAGGTGTGCCTCCGTAGACAACAACATCACATTCGATCAGCTGCGGACTCCCGGGCGATACCTGTCGATAGTAATAAAGATCATCAGCGTGGCCCGTGGTGCACAGGCTGCCAATAATCAATCCCGCTAATAGAAGAAGTCGGCGAGGTCTCATAGGTTCTCGTTTGATTGCCAAGAAATTAATTTGGCCAGCCGTGCGCGATGGCGGCCGGCGTGGCACGTGAACTCCAAAATCATTTTTCTTCAGATGCGATGACTCGATCCAAAAACATGAATGCGTCATCGAGTGCGGCTTGGACAATCACTAAATGTTCGGTGTTGGGATACTCTTTGTAGGTGGCATTGGCATCCACAGATTCCAAGCTTTGAAACAATGAGCGGGCGCCGGAGCGGCCAAAGTCTTTTTCGCCAGCCGCAACGAACCATGGAGTCGAACTTAATGGTTTGGCGTCCCGTTGACCGCGTCCCCCGCCCAACGCGACAACAGCGATCGGTAGTTCGGGATTAGCATTTACTTGAGTGATCACCTGTGCGGCGCCCATTGAGTGACCAAGGAATATTATCCGTTGCTGCTCGACTGGCATGTGGTTGCTCAATAGTTCAACCATTTGACTGCAATCAAGTGACAGGCGTGAAAGCAGGCCTTGGTTTGGTGAAACGACGATCCACCCTCTTTCTTCTGCCAAATCTACGCAGCGACCGGCTCCATAGGTTTCAAAAAACATATTGTCACTGCCTCCTGCCCCGTGAAAAACAAAAAGAAGGGGCCGTGGTTTGCTTAGGTCTTGCGGCAAACGGATTCTCATCGGTACTTGCTTACGTTCGGCTCGCAGCGTTATCCAGAATTCTCGTTGAGTGGAAGCCTTAAGGAATTTGGCCATGTTGCCACCGAGATTGCACAAGTGGTCAAAGTTTTCTATCAAACGGTGCACCGGGTAGTCAATTTCAAGTCGTTCTTCCTGATAGCTATCGCGTGCCAAATCACGCCACATCTTCAACGTTTGATATCCGGTTGGCGTCGCCGTTGCTTTGACGGACTTGATTCGTTCGTTCTGCGAATCTAGTCGTTTTTCCAGGTCGGTAACACGTGAATATAGGAAGCCGTCGATTCGATGCGAGGTCTCGCCAATCAGCAGATTGACGCTAACCTTAAAATCGCCTTCACCGATCTGGCTAGGTTTCCAACGGCAAGTTAGTTGGGGATCGGCTACTTCAGATTTTGAATTCACGGTTTTTAAGTTCGTAAGCAGCTCGGTACGTTCGAGCAGTACTTGGCCTGTGTCGCCATAGATAACAACGTTCACCTTGGCATTCTCGGGCGCGGAAGTATTCGTTTTATAGAATTCGCCAATAGATAACTGAAGCTCATTGGCTGCAGCGTCAGTGACTCGTTTTTGGACGGTGACTTTTCGGGAGACGGTCCATTTCGATGTATCTGAGGCAGGTTTAGCCGATTTGATTTTGA
The DNA here is from genome assembly GCA_964352885.1 of uncultured Pirellulaceae bacterium. GTDB lineage: Bacteria > Planctomycetota > Planctomycetia > Pirellulales > Pirellulaceae > Mariniblastus. Next base: position 111,898 of record CAYGUE010000005.1, on the reverse strand, counting down.
GAAATGCTGAGTCGAGGGCTTGTCCTGCCTTTTGAAATTTCAATCCAAAGAAGTATGAGACAGCACGTTGCATTGACTGCGTCGAGCGATCACGTGCTGCTTTTTCCGCAGATTGCCAAGCAACCTCGTAGCGTTTTACACGTCGACCGAGTTCATAGCGATCCGTTTGGGCTTCAAGTTGGTTTCCAAAAACCAGAACCACAACTAGGAGAACACAGGGCCACAGTTTTAGAAACATTGGACAGAATTCTTTTGGGAATGCGGAACGGTGTTGACTGATTAATCTGATCGGTAAAACGATTGAGCTGGAATGTATCTGCTAGTAACGATCGACCGGAAGTACGATTGTAGTGTATCGGACGAGCCATGCGTTTTTCGCCCTGCATCTCTTGAACCCTGTTGCATCTCTCCACGAAACGCAATGATTAGACGTGACGGCGTAAGTGGGGGTAGCCGTAAATGTTCGTAAACCAGATTCAGAACCCGTTCAAAAGTCTCATCGTCTTCCCGTTTCTCGAACTATGCCAATCGAGCCGTTTGGCAATTGATCACATGGAAACAAGTGCCGGCAGGGCAATGTTGAGTACGGCGTGGCATGTCGAATGTCCTCGTTTTATTTTCCATTGGCCAATATTTGACGTAGTCCTCCGAATAGGTTCTGATGCTCGCTGGCGAGGATATTTTAGTTCGTCCAACTCAGGATAAATGATGACCGGTTTGTGGATTGCTCTTGGCGTTGTACTGTTTCTTATGTTTATATTCGCCATGTGGGCGATGGGCATATTCAACAAATTGGTTACGTTGCGAAATCGGTATGAAAATGCATTTTCGCAAATTGACGTGCAGCTAAAGCGCCGCCACGATCTGATTCCCAATCTTGTTAACGTGGCTAAAGGCTACATGGAGCACGAAAAAGATACGCTTGAAGCTGTCATTCAGGCTCGAAATCAAGCCATCAGTGCGACTTCGGCAGCCTCTTCAAATCCCGGCGACGCCGGGGCGATGAAAGAGCTCGGAGCTGCCGAATCGAATCTAAACGGAGCGATTGGACGACTCTTGATGATCGCCGAATCGTATCCGGATCTTAAAGCTAACGAAAACATGTTGGCGTTGCAGGAAGAGTTAACGTCGACAGAAAACAAAGTATCGTTCGCACGTCAAAGTTACAACGACTCTGTTACAACCTACAACACGGCACGTGAGTTGTTTCCGGCAAATGTGGTCGCAGGAATGTTTGGCTTCGGTGAAGCACAATTGTTTGTGGTCGACGAAGAAGCTGAGCGTAAGGCTCCCAAAGTCGAATTCTAGTCAATGGTCATTTCGTTTGAGTGAGTCGTGGATTTTTTCGAAGCTCAGGAACTCCGCCGCAAGAAAACGAAATGGCTCGTCCTGCTATATGCAGTCGCCATCGTTGGGATCGTTGTTTCGATTTACTTGGTGGCAGTTGTGGCGCTCAATGTGTCCAGCAAAGAGTCATTTTCGATTTTTCAGCCTTGGTTGTTTGCCGCTGTAGCGGCGTTCAACATTCTGGTCATCGGGGCTGCGAGTCTTTTCAAGATCGTTGAGCTACGTGGTGGTGGGGCTCATGTTGCATCGCAGTTGGGCGGTGTCCAAGTTGCTCCAACAACAACCGATCGTGGTGAGCGGCGGCTTTTGAATGTCGTCGAAGAAATGGCCTTGGCTGCTGGTGTCTCGGTTCCGCCGGTCTATATTCTAAATAATGAGGCCGGGATCAACGCCTTTGCCGCCGGCTATTCGCCAGCTGACGCGGTCATTGGAGTGAATCGCGGGACGATTGATCAACTGAACCGGGACGAGCTCCAAGGAGTTATCGCTCACGAGTTCAGTCACGTTCTCAATGGCGACATGCGGCTGAATATTCGGTTGATCGCCATATTGTTTGGCATTCAAATGCTCTCGATGATCGGCTACTTCCTACTGCGATCGATGGGCGGCGGCCATCGTCGAAGCAACGGTGATAACAAAGGTGGAGCCGGGGCTATCCTCGCGATTGCACTAGCGCTGTTCGTGTTCGGAGCCATCGGGAAATTCTTTGCTCAGTTGATCAAGGCTTCCGTTTCGAGACAGCGAGAGTATCTGGCGGATGCGTCCGCGGTGCAATTCACGAGGTACCCTGAAGGGATCAGCGGAGCTCTAAAGGTGATCGGTGCTTCGGCAACGGGATCGGCTATTACGTCTCATGAAGCAGAAGAAGTCAGCCACATGTTTTTCGCCAGTTGCTTTTCAAATTCTTTGGCCAGCTTTTTCGCGACTCATCCGCCATTGGTGCCTCGTATTCAAAAACTTGATGCCAAGTTTGATGGTGATTTCCAAGGTTATATTCGCGTACGTCAGCGAATTGCTGCGTCACACGCTAAACAAAAGAAACGCGAAGCGGAACAACGGAAGAAGCTCGATGGACTCAATCCGTTGGGACGAATGCTTCCGGGTGAGATTGCGGACAAGTTTTCAATCGATCCTACGATTCTGCTGGCCGCAATCGGTGAGCCTGAACTGCAGGACGTTGACCGTTCGCGTGCGGTAATCAATTCGTTGCCGGAGTCAATTCGCGAAGCAGCTCGAGATCCATATTCCGCTCGCTGTGTTTCGTTTGCGATGTTGGCCAGCGAGACTTCGGAGTTAAGGCAGCAGCAATTGGAGCTGCTGTCGAAGAATGAGGGCGATGCAACTTTTGAAACGACTCTGAAGCTGTTACCCGAAGTCACACAACTTCCGTTGTCGGTGCGTTTGCCTGTGATGGAAATGTTGCAAGGATCGCTGGCCTCATTGTCTCCGCAACAGTATCAGCAATTTCGGAAAACCGTTCAATCTTTGGTTCATTTAGACAACAAGACTAGCCTGTTCGAATTCGTGGTGCGGCATCACTTGCTGATGCATCTGGATCGGCGCTTTCAATTTAGCGAACCCCCGAAGATTCGGTACCAGAATCCAACTGAGTTAAAACGAGAAATCGAATTGATGCTTTCGGCTTTTGCGTCTGCGAGTGTGACGGGAACTCAGATGGATCCAAATGTAAATCTGGATTCAGATATAGTTTTGAAGGCCTATCGTGTTGCCATGCAAGTGATTGGCTTTGGTGAGGCGGCCGAAAGCAAAGCCGAATTGCAGAGTTGGGAAGTCGAGCAGCTTGAAGGATGTATGGTCAAATTACATTCCGCGTCACCGATACTGAAAAAGCAATTTCTTCACGCTGCAGCGGCTTTAATCACCTTCGATCATGAGATTACCGTTGCCGAAGCAGAATTCTTTCGTGCCGTTGCGGAGTCGTTGGATTGCCCCGTACCCATGTTGGCTGCCGGTAGAATTGACAGAAAAAATGGCGGCGAAATGCCAACCAGAAGAAAATGAACCGTCTCGATGGATAGAGGAAGCGAGTCGTAGAGCGGATACGACCTGAGCATCTTTTCGGACGACTGTCCCCAGTGTCGCAAGAACGAATTGAAGCGGCTTGGAAAACAGCGGATTGGGATTCGTTTTCCACGATTAACGGAACCCAGTCGGCAATTCATGATGCTTCCAAGCCACAGGACTTAGTTGCTGCGGCACCGGAGGCAGTTTCAAAACTATGTAGGCGAGTCATCCCTGACACGCGATAACGCCATACACGGTCTCGGAGAGACCGAGCTACTATCGGCATTCGGTTTTGTAACCGGCGTAACCGGCTCTACTATGTCGCCCAAAAGCACCCATTCGAAGGATGGCGGCCTGCCGCTGCGACACCCCAAAGCGAAACCTCGTTGAGATTGTTGCCAAGGCTTTTTGTTCAGTCATCTCATCTCATCGAAAATATGCCTTTCGCCTTTTTTACGCGATCGGGCGACGAATCTGCTGCTCTGCACCACATGTAAAAATTCGCCTTACAAGAATTCTATCCTGCCACAGTTCCATGTGCTTCGCAGCGTGCCAGTTTCTCAATCAAAGAGCGCCGGCATCATAAACATTGTGAAGCGTGATCTTCTTAACCGATTGGCGTACCCATTGTTGAACCATTTCCGATCGTTGGGGGGACTCGGATAGATTCAACCCGAGCGTCTTACAGCAAGGGCGGTACGTCGCGTTCGAAATGGAATTCTCATGTTCTATGTAACATTCGTTTCTCAATTTCGCTTACCTAATGAGACGTGGAACGCTTTGTCGCGATCCGATCAAGAATCCAATTCTCAAAAGGAAAATACCATGTTTTGTTTACGAAACTCTCAAGTGCGTGCCTTGCTGGCTTGCATAGTAATCCTCATCGCAACTCCAATGGCCGGGGCCCAGACGGGCCGCAATTCGAAGCTCTCATTGAACGTTCAAAAGAAAGTGTTCAAAAAGGGCACGACCATCAGGCCATCTGCGGAAAACGACGTGGTTTTTCGTGTGCAGCTGCGTCTGAAAACAGCCAATCGCAAGAACGCAGGAACAGATGATCCCGTCAAAGTGCGGATTAACGGTGCTCAAGGTACATGGATCGACAGCGCCTCCGATGATCACGAGCGGGGTCGTTCGTATCTTTACGACCTGATGCTGGAAAACTCCAGCAGTCAGGGGATGAGGTTACGCGACATTACGCAATTGGAAATCTCCAAAACCGGCAGTGATGGATGGAATATCGAATCGTTGGAATTGATCGTCAATAATGGCGTGATTTTCCAGAAATCGTTTCCCGGAGGTCAGTGGCTCGACAACTCCAAAGGAAAACAGCGGAAACTGACAATCTCCTCCAGAACTTTGCGATCACATTCCAAGTGGAGGCGATTTAAGAGCCCGATCCCTTCTCCGGTGATCAAGCAGGCCGAACTTGAAAAGCGTATTGAGTCGATCATCGGCCATTACATTCACTCGGATAAGAGGGTTCAGTGGGGGAAACTGAGCGGCCGCGGCGTTGAAGTGACGTACAAGAACGCTCAAACGGTCCACGTCGATCTTGATCTTAAAGCGGACATTAACAATTTCCCCGACGCCGCCATCGACGTTGACTTTGATATCAGGATCACCGCTCGTCAGGGTGCGATTGACTTGAAGATGCTAAACTTCAAGGTCCGCGTTGCGTCGAAACTGCACCAAGCTTTATTGGGTGTCAACGGGTTCTTCGGTGGCACGAGTCGGACGCAGTTGCAAAATTCGATTAACAAGCAAATCGAGAGAAATATTAATGGCCTTGCGAGTAGTGTCTCAACAGGCAAGTTCAACGTAAGCGTGTCAGTCAAACCGGGAGGCAACATTGTTGTGCTTCCGAAACATTAAAGCATTGGTTATTCACGCTTTGCATTTGTCAACTAAAAGCCAGGGCTCAGTATGGAGCTTTGGCTTTTTTTGGTTCGTCAGAACGGCATCGGTTGAGGGTTTCAAAACACGCTACTCTTTCCCCGAGTCGATTGAGTCTGACACCGCTGAAATCCACGCCGCGACTCACCGCCATTGAGTATTTCCTTCCGCGACTAGCAAAAAAATTACTCTTGAAGCGGCGGCACATTATTTTGCCGTGTAAATGTGCGGCTCTCATCTACTCGATCGAGGTGAGATAAACCACTCTGGCAATGAGAGCTGCGGTGAAAAACAGGCGGCGCAAACTGTGCTCGCGGAAAACCTTCCGGCAATATGTGTAACACCGCCTCCTGGTTTCCGCTTGAAAGATTGTCAGGGCGTCACCCTGAAACACGTCTTTACTAAATCAACCATGGAGACATTCAAATGTTCAACAAAACAATTATTGCAAGCGTGCTTTTTGCGAGCCTTGCTTTCGCTACGTTGGCCTCAGCGGACAATACCGTTCGTGACAAAGCGGTCAAGGCTGCCTATCAAGGACCAAAGGTCAGATTTCTGAAAATTAAGGGCAAGTCGTTCACCGTCAAAAAAGCCACGGTAAGACTCGGGCCGGGAACACGCGTCGTTGATGGACAGATCCTACTCGTCCATCCTTTTCTGACAAATTCAGGTGTCAAGGTCTCGTACACAATGGTTTTTCGGCGCGACGGAACCTTGATTGATGTCTCGACACGAGGCATCAATTCCACTGGTGTCTATGATGCAATTACTAAACGAACTTCCACCAACGCTTTGATTGATGGTTCTTGGAAAGGTTCAGTCCGGTACTTGATTGCGGAAATCGGCCGTGCAGTCCCAAAGGACTGGATTGCAGCCCCGATTCCACCAAGCAAGGTTCTTATTCCCGACCAAACAAATCCTTCTGACGGTGATGTTATGGACGGAGATGAAGGCGGTAATGAAGGCGGTAATGAAGGCGGTAATGAAGGCAACGACGACGGCGACGTTATGGAAGGCGACGAAGGCGACTACGAAAACGAAGACGATGCTGCAGACGAAGGAAATGCTGGCGATGACAATACTGGCGAAGGTGACGGCGATCTTAATCCACAAAACTACTTTCTAGGAGTTAGTACTAGTTTCGTCGTAGTCCCCAACGGAATCGGACATGACCAGTATTTCCGTAAGGGCCAGCAACGATTTGCAGGCGATAGCTACGGGCTGCGGATCAATTCGGTAGCACAAGGCTCTCCTGCCCAACGTGTTGGATTGGAACCAGGTGATATCGTTATCAGTGCTAATCAGAAACCTATTACCCAAAAGGATTCTCTAGCGAAAGTAGTCGCCGAATCAACTGGCCAACTGAATCTAATTGTGCGAAACGTTCGCAATGGCCATTCCGTTGCAGTCGTCGTAAAACTCGATGCCCAAACCTCAACCTTTTTGGGAAAGGGAGCACGTCGTCGATAGGCAGGGAAGTTGCTTCAACGACACAAGGCCCCGGGTAGCCGTGGGCCTTGTTTGGGTTTGCCGCCTAAAAGTTAACGTGCACATAAAAGGGGGCTGGCTGGTCAGACAGCTTTGTTGTCGATGAGTCGCGGATTCCTTCAACTGACTGTATGCGTCGCAAACTAAGAATCTCTTTCGCAACACCTGCTACTGCTTTTTAATCCCCGTCGACCCATGACCTGAGATTCCCTGAGTGGGACCACCGTGTCCGCATCGAAGTGAAGCGCATCGGTCGCGGGTTGTCCGTAAGTCTTCCGCAACGGTATTGCATCACCGCACAGCTCGGTACACCGCCGCAAGCCAGTCCTGATACTTGCCGTCCAAGCTTAGGAGCTGCCCACACACGCAACCCCGGACACAAGACCGGTCCCCACCCGCTCCTTTTACTTGTCTGAGTCGACTATTATTACCACTGTCACCCACGGTCTGAATCAAATCGAACCGGGAGATTCTGTCGCATCGGCGCAGTTGCTATTGTTGGTTGCCGAGCAGCTGCGGATTTTAGCTCGCTAACGTCTTGGGTAGGTCGCTCTGTCTCAGAATTGAAATTCGACCAGTCACTCCGGTCAAGCATTCGCGAATAATATTGAAGTTTCAAAAACATGATTGAAATCGGCAGGTCGTATCGTTTAGAAGTCGTCAAGGAAACTGACTTCGGAGTGTATTTGGATGCCGAAAACCTCGGCGAGATACTGCTCCCGTCAAAGCATGCTCCGGACAACCTGCGTGTCGAGGATACTGTCGAGGTTTTTCTTTACGTGGACTCGGAAGATCGGCCCATCGCGACCACGCAAACTCCCAAAGCTGAGGTTGGCCAATTCGCCTATCTGGAAGTAAAAGACGATACTCCGATCGGTGCGTTCTTGGATTGGGGATTGGACAAAGATGTCTTGGTCCCTTTCGCGGAACAGCATCGGCCGATGACCGTGGGCAATCGCTACATCGTGTATCTGTATCTCGATAACTTGGATCGGATCGCTGCGACATCAAAGATTGATAAAATCGTGTTGGAGGATGACCAGCACGATTTTCGATCGCAGCAGCCAGTCGAATTGATTATCGGAAACAGTACCGATTTGGGATTCAAAGCCATTGTGGATCACAGCCATTGGGGCTTGCTGTATAAAGATGAAGTTGATCAACGACTCAGTTTTGGGCAGAGCATTCAAGGCTATATCAAACATGTTCGCGAAGACGGAAAAATTGACTTGAGCCTGAAAAGTGGTCAGCAAATCCGCGACAATTACAGGCAAGTTATTCAAGATTACTTGCGGACGAACAACGGGTTTGCGCCCGTTCATGACAAGTCCCCTCCAGCACAGATTTTCGATCTGTTTGGGATGAGCAAGGGACAATTTAAAAAAGCGATCGGCGGCCTGTATCGAGAGAAAGTCATTACGATTGAGACGGATGGGATACGATTGGTTTGATCAAGGTCCTGCGTTGGCACACCATTGCTATCGGTTCAGAGAGCCGAGCGACTTTGTCGCTCAGCGTTCCAAGCTGATAGCGAGCCGAGCGGCGAAACACAGAAGCTGTTTCGGGTTAATCAGCCGCGGTGTTAGACAGCCGCTGACGCAACCCGAATGCGATGCGCTCAGAATCTGTATCGTCCGAGGCCAACCGTTAAGCACGTTTACTCATGTTCTGATAAAAAAATTGTCTCCCCAGTTTCTTTATCTAAAAAGAAATCGATTTCTATCGAGCCGCAACAATTTTCTTATTGTGATTTTCGATTCGTGCTCGCACTTCCGCAGAAAACTCAGCGCTATAAAGACGATCAACCATTTCAAAGATGCGATTGTAAAATGATTCCTTAATCACTCCCGATACCGTCCACTCTTCGGCCAACGATGCCAACAGTTGAGCCTCATAATCGCGGTGGCTACCAGATACTTGAAATGCTCCGATGTTCTGATTCTCGAAATGTGATTTTTTCTTCGGTGCGGAGAACGCATCGTAAATGTTGGACGGCCCCGTTTGCGAAGCGAACTTAGGAATGTTTTTTAGAGCGATGTCATGGTGAGCGATCCACGTACCAGGTTTAACAAACGGTAGCACCAGCATCGTATCGAGTGTTGCCCATGGGTGACTGTGATGCGCATCAATGAAAACAAAATCAAATTTCTCATCCGCGGCAAACTTTTCGGCGTCGGCAGACCAATGGTGAAAGTGCAGTTCATACTTGCAACCGAGATCAGGAATCGCCGCCTCAACCACGTAACCGACCTGCTTGGTCCGGTCCGCGTAGTACTGCTGGCTAATATCCACTGAAACCAACTCGCTCTCCGGCCCAATCTTCGCCAATGCATTCAGTATAAATGTCGTTGACATCCCAGACGCAACGCCGACTTCGAAGCACTTACTCGGTCGGCTTTCATCGATCAAATCACAGAGGAACTTCGCATCGTAGCGGCTTACGGCCCCCATGCCATCGAAGTAGTGCTGCTGAAAAACTTGGTCAATTTCGTCTAGACTGAGCATCGTCGTTCATCCTTTTCAACATTCGAGAATTCGGAAATAGCCGTTTTTGCTTCCTTCGGCAAGCTCCGTTGGGACCGCCGGGCAAAGCGTTTGGCGAAGACAAATGGAAAGCGAGCACCGCAAAGAAACTGTGCATTGAATCGTCTTTTCGACCAGAGGTCGGCCAAGAAAGAAACTAAAGTAGCCTGACAGCTTGACCCTTTAAATGCACTGAGTTCACAATGAGCTCAGATTTCATTTGTTGGTTTTCAATCGGATCAGGCGGGCGATGGCCGAAGCAGCGAACGAGGATTATGCCCTTGCCAAGCCAGTTTCAAAGCAAAACTCACTGCATTGTTGAAAACGCTTCCGATGCTGTTCGGCCAGTAAAGTTTAGACGACTCTGCGATGCGATTTTGGCTTGTCGTAATCAGCATTGCGTCGGCAACTGGCCGGGCCAATATGAACCAAGGCGCAAGAGACGAAGGCCAAAGAGCCGCACGTGAATGAACAAGCCAGGGAATCGATATCAGCCCGGAAAACACTGAACAAAGTGACCTTTAAGTGCCGTTCTTTCATGACACCCGTTTCGTTTCTGGCATCGCCTGTCACGGCATGGTAAAATACGCGATCTGGGCGCGATCGAGGTAATTCGTTGCTTCGATTCCTACTTTCTTATATCGGTTCTTGAAAAGGCAACTATGATGCGACGTTCTTTAGCTGTGATTGCGTTGGCCTTGGTCTCCTTGGTCTGTTCAAACCCTGCATCCGCAGATATCAATTTCATATTCACCGAGTCGGCGACTGGCGGCGTGAACGTTGTCGGTTCAGGCAGTGGTTTCGTCGACCGCGTTCTTGGGATTAGCTCATCTGATTGGGATGTTCAAGATTTCGAAACCAACTTTCTGACTGCTGGTTTTGGGAATACTCAAACCAGTGCCGACAGCGTGTCAGGCACGTTCTCCAACATTACTACAGGCATAACTGAGACTTTGCTCAATTTCGATGTTGATGCTGATGGAGGTTCTAGTAACGATAACGATCTTGACTATGACACTGAAAATGTTCTTGCATTTTCTTTTGACGACGAATTTAGTTACTCGCTGACGGCTACGTTTGACGTAGGCACGTTAGCATTTAGCGACCTAGTCCTAGGCACGCACATTGATTTCGGCCGTACTCAAGGTGCCGGTATCGCAGAAGAATCGTTCGGGATAACCAGGATCTTCGTCAGCGTACCCGAGCCAAACAGTTTGGCGTTCTTGGCTTGCTGTTCTGCAATCGCAATTCTCAGACGACGACGCAGTTTGTCCTAAACTGTTCTACTTGCAAACCAAATCCAACAGAAACGCGAGCACGAACGGCTCGCGTTTTTGTTGTATTCGCAGCGTCCATATCGAGACAAACAAAGGGAAAGTATCTTTTTCTTCTGTGCGGTTGTCTTTCCAAGAGCGTCGTAGAACGTTGCCGCCGGGCGGAAACACTCGTCAGAATCGAAGCCTAGTTCCCCACTCGACGTCCGCATTACATTTAAGTCCTGCGACTTTCGATGTTCATCAACTGCAGTTCTCCACCCGCGTTTGGTCGAAGCTAAAACTTTCACTCTTGGGATGAAAGATTAACGTTGGAAATGCATAGCTGGTCCAATCCTAACGGATGGTTCTCTCCAGTTGATACAATCCCGGATGCGAGTGCCACCGTCTCCGCAAGAAGCCAACGAATCGGCAACCGTGACTGTGGCATCTCGCCGCAGTTCCATTGAAATTACTGCGGCGGGACGCCACAGCTACTTTCTGGTCATCCGAAGCTACGAACGAGAAAAGGTCTCGCGGATCGCTATTGAGTGCCCAACAAAGACGGATTCAAGCTCGATTCCTGCGGTTTCTGTCCCATGAAACGAGTTCCCCGAGACAACGGCGAATTGATGATCTGATACTACTGGGCTAAGATCAGTCTATATCGCACCACTCACGAGCTCGATTTTCAATTAATCAAGCACCGATCGACCGAGCGGAACGAATTGATAGTGTCTAGTTTTAGACGGAACGACCACAGTGAAACAAAAGGAATGCACGTTACCCAACGGGATGAATGTCTTTTATTCATCCAGAGGCAACCTCGAAGCATTGAAGAGCGAGTTTGAAGGTAATATCTATCACAAGCATGGAATCGAACTCAAAGACGGCGATTGCATTTTCGACGTAGGAGCCAACATTGGCTTTTTCATGCTGTATTTGAATCAACATCTGAAGAACGCTTCTGTTTTTTCATTTGAGCCAATTCCTGATACGTATGGGTTGTTGGAAAAAAACGCTCTGCGTCATAACAATCTCAACTTGCAGTTGTACAACTGCGGCTTGTCTGACGAAGCTGGGAATGCGACGTTCACACATTATCCCAAATCAAATATTTGCTCGACCATGTTCCCTCAGGGTTCCCATGAGTATCTTGATAACAATCGCCAGTATGTGTTCGATAAAATTCGCTCGCGAAGTACGGTCTCCAGAGTGGGATTGGACAACACGCCCAAGTTCATCCAAAGCCTGTTGTTTAGATTGATTTTCAGCTGGTACTACCGCGCCCAAGTCAGCGTCCAATGCAAACTTCGCACGATTTCTGATGTGATCGACGAACAGAGTATCCAGCGGATTGATTATCTGAAGATTGATACCGAAGGCGCAGAATTAAATGTTCTCAACGGTATTCGTCCTCAACACTGGCCGATTATTCGACAAGCGGTGATCGAAGTTCACGATGGCAGCAGCGGACTTCAGAAGGTGATCGAGATTCTGGAACGCAATGGATTCCATTGCATTGTCGAACAGCCGAGCGATACGCTCAGTCATTTGAGAATGGTCTATGCATCAAGACGTTGCCGCACCAAAACATTGCCAACAGAATCAGAGAAAGCTGTCGGCGAACGGCACTTGATCTTAGCCGAGGATACAACGGAGTCAGAAGCGATTTTTTAGACCGGGTGAAGTTGATTGACAGGATGAATCGCGGCACCCTAGTGATCATGCAAATCCTGTCATCAACCTTCCTCACACAAACCCAGT
>CAYGUE010000005.1:919-99499 GCA_964352885.1 uncultured Pirellulaceae bacterium | reverse complement strand
TTGAACTCGGTTTTGAACTCGGTTTTGAACTCGGTTTTGAACTCGGTTTTGAACTCGGTTTTGAACTAGGTTTTGAACTAGGTTTTGAACTAGGTTTTGCTTGAACGCCTTCTTCACTTTCTTGCGAGAGGACAGAAGCATTGGCCTAAGCCGCGATTGAAGTGACGATCGCCAAATGCGGTGTTATCTACTTCCCGATGCAGAACAAGTGTTTTTCGCCACGAATGAACAAGTTGTCTCCTGCGGGTGCAGGTGTCGCATCGACGGTTTCTCCAACCGAGTTGGTGGAGACGATTTCGAATTTGTCTGAATCTTTGATCACCACCATCGTGCCGCTGCGGCCCGTTAAATAAATATTTCCGCCTGCAGCAACGGGCGAAGCATACGTGCTGTTAAGTTCCGGAACTCGAGTCGCCGCAAAAAGTGACTTGCCTGTTTTCGCATCAAGACAAGTCAAGATTCCAGTCTTGCCTTTATGAAAGTACAGACGGCCATTGGACAATAATGGGGATGCGATATCCGGAGTGTCGCGGTTGATTGACCACGCAACTTTTTCAGAGCCTTCGATGTCGCCGGTGCCATCAAGTTTGAAGGCACCCATAAAGGAACCCCGGTGACCACTCCCGACAATCACGAGGTCATCGATGGAAACGGCAGTCGCACACGGGCGTTCCGTTTGTCCGCCGCAACTCCATAGCTCGGCGCCGGATTCCAGATCGTAAGCTCGGACTTTGTTCTGTCCCGTGATCACGACCTGTTTCTGATCCCCATTCTGAACCACAATCGGAGTGCCCCAGCTTGTCGGCTCGTCCCGTTCTGTCTGCCAGAGAGTCTCTCCGGTCAATTTGTTGATCGCAAATATGGAAGATGGACCTTCGTGATCCCACGGAACAATCAGCTTATCACCGAAAAGCACGGGTGAACTTCCCTCACCGAAACTATTTCGGGTGTTCATCTGGCCAAGATCATCGCGCTTCCAAATCTGCTTTCCATCCATTGAGTAACAATACAGGCCTTGTGACCCAAAGGAAGCGTAAACATGCTCGCCGTCGGTGCAGGGAGAAGCAGAAGCAAATCCATTGGTTGAATGCGTTCCTTGGTGCGGTGTGCCAGTCACTGCAGTCTTTTCCCAAAGGAGCTCACCGCTGGATCGATCGAAACAAAATAACTTGAAGTCCATTTCAACAAGCGGAATGGATGCCCCTCTTCGTCCGCGTCCACCGCGCTGACCTTGACCACGTCCACTCTGTCCTCGATCAGCTTGCTGTTGTTGGGATTGGGCCTTCGTGTCGCCGGCTCCCTTTTCGGTTGGAACAGCGCTGACTACAAACACTTTGTCGCCTGAAATGATCGGGGAGCCTGAACCTCGGCCAGGAATAACGACTTTCCATTTAACGTTCTCAGTATCGCTCCATTCGGTTGGCGGATTGGCCTCATCTGATCCGCCGTTGCCAGTTGGGCCGCGCCATTGGTTCCAATCCTGGGCACCGACCAACTGGACTGAGAGCACCAGCGAACATGCGCAAAGGAGACAAGTTACAAAAATTGGTCGAGACATCGCTAATTCCGGGCTTGGTAATTGTTCGAGAGCCAGTTTCAAAAATATAACACAACACCGCGGAGAGTCTTGGTTGCTTCTCTCTAGCAGGTTTTGAAACCGCTGATGGATTTGCATTGAAACCGCCCACGATCTGTTCAGGTTTCGGTTTTTCTGCAGATGTTGGACCAACGAGTTCCAAAAAGTTGCCTTATGTGTCTCGGGCAACCGTCCAGGCAATCAAAATCGAAGCCTCGTTCCATACGACGTACATCTGACCTTCAATGTCCTGCGACTTTCGATGTTCATCGATTACAGCTCTCCACTCGCGCTAGTCGAAGCTAAAACGTCTGTTCGCTTTGCATCCCATCTGGCTGTGTTAGATTGAAGATGTCTGGCCAGTTTTGGTTGTGTTGCCTGGCCAACTTTTATCCACCCGAGTAATAGATGTCTCCACCTGCCGCGCCCTCCGACAGCGATGCTTCTTCTCTGATTGGCAGATTCTTCGGCGTCTTTCGCTACAGCAAAGAAGCCCTGAACCTTGTTTGGACCACTGATAAACGCCTAACGCTGCTTCTGTTGGCCCTGACGATTTTCGCCGGCGTCATCCCGGGAGCGATCGCATACGTCGGCAAGCTCATCGTCGATGCTGTCGTCTTGGCTGTCGAGACGAATCTAGCTGCCGATCGCTGGATGGTATTAAAGTGGATTGGCGTTGAAGCAGGACTGATTGTCCTGATGGCGGCAGCACAACGCGTCTTGATGGTCGCCAACTCGCTCTTGCGTGCGCTTTTGGGCCAGCGTGTTAACGTGATGATCTTGGAGAAAGCTCAAACGCTGGAGCTGTCACACTTCGAAGACTCTGAGTTTTACGACAAACTAACACGAGCTCGTCGCGAGGCCTCTTCTCGGCCGCTGTCCTTGGTGACAAAAACCTTTGGCCTAGTTCAAAACGCTATCACGCTGGCGACCTACGGATGGTTGCTGATTCAGTTTTCGTGGTTGGCCGTTGTTGGTCTGATCGTCGCGGCGTTGCCTGCGTTCTTCGTTGAGACCTATTTCTCAGGTGCGGCGTTTCGGCTGTTCCGTTGGCAAGTCCCCGAGACGCGTATACGCAACTACCTGGAATGGCTGCTGGCCCGCGAAGACTATGTCAAAGAAGTCAAACTTTTTGGCGCTGGCGAGTTGTTCTTGCAACGTTATCGCGAGATTTTTGAAAAGCTCTACGCCGAAGACAAAGCCCTCACCCTGAAACGCGGCATGTGGGGATTCCTGCTGGGCGTGCTGAGTTCGATTGCCTTCTACGCAGCTTACGGGTGGATCGGTTGGTCAGCCGCGATGGGCTGGATCACGTTGGGTGGCATGACGATGTATTTGCTGATCTTCAAGCAGGGACAATCTTCGATCGCTGCGATGCTGACCTCCATTGGAAAAATGTATGAAGACAACCTGTATCTTTCCAACCTCTATGAGTTTCTCGAAGAAGAGATCGACACCCAAGACGGCACGGCTCAATCAGGGCCAAAGCTTGGTGACGGTGTGCGTTTTGAGGAAGTGTCATTTACTTACCCAGGCTCCCCGCAGTCGAAAGGGACCCCTGCCCTAGAAAAAGTTAGCCTCCATCTTCGGCCAGGCCAAAAACTGGCTCTCGTAGGAGAGAATGGATCTGGAAAGACGACACTCATCAAGTTACTGACCCGTCTGTACCGTCCAACCGAGGGCCGAATCTTGCTTGATGGATTGGACTTGAACGAATGGGAGTTGGATGCATTGCGACAACGCATTGGTGTGATCTTTCAAGACTTCGTTCGTTACCAACTAAGGGTCGGCGAAAATATCGGCGTGGGTGATGTGGCTCATTTCGACGACCGGGAACAACAGCAAGCCGCAGCTGAAAAGGGCATGGCCGACCCGTTCATTGACGAGATGGAAAACGGCTACGACACTCAACTCGGGCGTTGGTTCAAGGATGGTCGAGAATTATCAGGTGGCCAGTGGCAAAAGATTGCCCTGTCCCGTGCGTTCATGAGAAAGCAAGCCGATATCCTCGTGCTTGATGAGCCCACTTCTGCGATGGATGCCGAAGCGGAAGCCGGTATCTTTGACCACTTTCGCGAAGTGACTAAAAAGCAGATGGCCATTTTGATTTCACATCGCTTCTCGACGGTCCGGATGGCTGATGAGATTGTCGTCCTGGCCAAGGGCAAGATCATTGAGCGTGGATCTCATGAGGAACTGATGGAGCAAAATGGTCACTACGCCCACCTCTTTACGATTCAGGCAAAAGGCTATCAATAGCTCTCGGTGACATTTAGAATGGAAATTCAACACTATTTGTTTCCACTGCAATATTTTTGTTCCTAGCATCTTGTTGGATGATAGTGCAACAACATTCGCTACGACGGCGCGTTTGGTTGAAAACTCCCACACTTCGAATCGAATTTCCTCTTGGGCTAACTTTATGAATTCTTTGAAGTCACCTTGCACGCTGCAGTTTTTGCCATTCTTTTCAGCCGTTGTTTTTTTAAGTTGTTTGTCGAATTTGGTTTTTCAAAGCGAGTTGAACGCTCAAGAAAACTCCGGATCCACATCGGACCCAGGCTCAAGTTTTGAGTTGAATGCGAAGCTCAAAGCGGCCATTGAACTGGGGGAGATCGAGATCAAATTGAGTCCGATGGTGCCGACCAAGACAATCACTGGAATCGGATGGTCACCCAAAGGAAACACGGTCAGCCTTGTGGATTCGGATCAGGGATTAACCGGCAATCTCACGATTGGTCAGTTCGAACCAGTCAAGATGATCCTCAAAGTTGACGACCTTGAATCCGATGGCGGAATTGCGAGTTTGAAGATCGACTTGGACGGTGATTCCCAGTTTGAAGATGATGAAACTTACGAAATCAAAGCCAGCGAATCACGTGGAAAATTTTGGTACAGCTTTAAGACCACGATCCCACTAAAGGCTGAAGGAAAAGAAATGGAAGGTTCACAACGTCCTTATGCGATTTCCCTCTGGCATGTCATCGATCCGCGTGAACCGACTAACGAACGGGCAATTCGTTGGAGCCGAAATGGCTGGCATGAAGGCCAGTTTAAGCTTGGTGATCAAATGTGTACCGCCGTGATTAGCGATAGCGACTCAGACGGATTGTTTTCCGACAAGGACGCGTGGGGGATTGGTAAAACGCCCAAGGATGCGTACTCGTACAAGAATTCCATTTACAACGTCAGCAAGCACGCATGGTTTGACTCTATCCCCTATCAGGTCACCAGCGTCGACAAGAACGGCGGCTCCCTAAAGATTCGTGCGATCGACGTGGGGATGACTCAGGCGCAAGAGCAAGCCAAAGCCGACCCTTATGCCAAGGATCGGAAATTTGCTCGAAGCGAAAAACCGTTCGTCTTCCTGCACGACTACGAAAAAGCAATCGCACTGGCCAAGAAGGAAAACAAACAGGTCGTGATTGATTTCGTCACGACATGGTGTGGGCCGTGCAAAACGATGGATAAACTCGTCTACACTGCAAAGCCAGTTTTCGAAAAATCGAAGGATGTTATTTTTCTTAAGCTCGATGGCGATGACGAAAGAGACCTTAACAAGCAATACAAAGTCGAAGCTTATCCAACGCTGATTTTGCTAAACGCTGAGGGGAAAGAAACCCGTCGACGCATCGGTTACCAAGGTGTTGATGAGCTCTTGGAATTCCTCAGGGGCGAATGAAAGGTGGCAAGTTCCGCCGCGAGTGAATCGTTGGTTTGTATTGACCGCAATCAATTTGAAATGGCAGAGAAATTGAGAAGGGGCACGCAAGAAATATTACATTTTGACAGTGTGCAATTTTTGAACGTCCAAGATTCAATGTTCGACCTTAGCATCCAGCGCACCGAATCGCAAATCAGACTGGGCTACAAGGCTGGGTGGCATTTATGTAGCTAAACCATTATCCACGGACTGACTTAATGTATCCATTTCGCTTCATTGTGCTTTGCCTCAGCTTTGTTCTTTCCGGTTTGGCGGTCGTGTCCGAAGTGCACGGACAGGACGGAAAACGAGGAAATCATTCGCTGCAAGCAAAGAACACGGTGATTGTCATGGGCATGATTCATGGGAACCATCGAAAGCCCGGCCCGTATGATCTCGATCACCTCAAGGAACTGATCCGAAAAATCAAGCCAGATTATGTGCTGACTGAGATTCCACCAGATCGACTTGCAGCCGCCACAGAGCAGTTTCAGGAAACCGGTTCGATTACGGAGTCTCGCGTTCGCGTCTTTCCTGAGTACAGCGACGCGATTTTTCCGCTGACGAAAGAAATGTCATTTGAGATTGTGCCATGTGCGGCTTGGACCGAGGCCATGAACAACAGTCGTCGCGCGACATTGAAAGAACTTCGTGGGACTCATGCGGATCAATATGCGGAGATGGAAGCTGCACAAACGCTCGCAAGTGAAAACATTGCAGCGATCGGTGAGCGGAACGACCCGGTCACGATTCATTCTCAGCAATATGATGACTTCGTCAAAGTCGGCATGACGCCGTACGATCGGCATTTCAATGATTTGATTGGAGACGGTGGTTGGGCCAACATCAACGCCGGGCACTATGGATTGATTGAAAAGGCGCTCAATGAACATCGAGGCGAAGGCAAGCGGTTCTTGATTACTTTCGGTTCGTGGCACAAATATTACATCAAAGAACAATTGCTCAAACGAGAGGATATTGAACTGATTCCTATGTCCGATTTCTTACAAGACAGAATTGCTCCGACTTCTTGGCCGCGTTTTCGCTTAAACGGCGGGGGCAACAGTGCCTTTGGTGCAAGCGAAATCCAGATTCCTGTTATCGACTGGAAGTACGCGACGGGAGACGTTATCGAGTCGTCAGCCGCCGTGGTCGATGGGGTTGTCTTCGTGGGTGGACACGCAAAACGGCTTCATGCGATTGATCAAGCGACTGGAAAGTTGAAATGGAAGTTTGACGTTGGAGGCTGGGTCCGCGCGACGCCCTCGGTGTCGGGCGGAGTCGTTTACTTCGGAGCAGACGACAACAAGTTTTATGCTTTGGACGCTGAAACGGGAGACAAGAAGTGGGCGTTTGCTTTGGGCGAAGGCGGCGAGCAATCGTCACCAACTATTGCTGACGGCGTGGTCTACTTTGGTGCGTTTGACAACTATGTCTATGCTTTGAATGCGGAAACCGGCGAGCAAATTTGGAAGTTCAATGCTGGAGCGAGCATGCTTTCCTCGCCAGCGGTGACTGAAAATTCGTTGTTCATTGGGACTTATGAAGGCAAGTTGTTTTCCATCGATCGAAAGACCGGCCAAGAGAATTGGACGTTTTACGAGAACGACAAACCGATTTTTTCATCGCCCGTCGTGAATAGCGAAATGGTCACGTTCGGCTCCTACGACCAACACGTTTATGGATTGAAGATCACTGACGGTTCCATCATCTGGAAGCACAAGACGGATGGCGAGATCTTTTCATCGCCCACGATGATGGGCGATTCGATCTTTATCGGAAGCAACGATCACCATCTTTATGCGTTGGACGCTAACGATGGCAGTGTTCGTTGGAAAGCCAACTTGAACGGGGCCGCTTTTTCTTCGCCTGCCGTAACTGATCACTCAATCTATGTTGGCTCATCGGACGGGCACTTGTATGCCGTCAATCGCACAGACGGCACCGAGCGTTGGCGCTATCTAGTCAAAAAAGACGTAAAAGTGTGGACTTCTCCGGTGGCGATTCAAGGCACTCTCTATTTTGGAAGCCATGCGGGTGATGTCGTTGCGTTGAAGGAAAAACCATCGGACGAGTGACGCGTTTCTCAATGCCGTTCGTTTTCCTATGACAGTCAAGATGTTGAGGGTGCTGAGCGACCAGTTGTTCCACTTAATTCGGTGAGATTTTTGCTTCCGGCCGCATGGGAGACGATACTCGATACTCCTTCCATTACTCAGCCAATAGCGTCGGCTTTTTCATGTTGTTTGCCGTGTTTCGGTCAATCATTAACGAGAACGGATCGACGCCGGCGAGAGCAGGTTTTTCATTCATGACAAATGTGAGTTTGCGATTGGATTCGATTACGAGGAAACGTTTTCGGTAGAGTGTTTTTCGGAATCCGCTGGAGCTGGTTGGTTTGGAGAAAGCGCCAATCTCGATCCAGTCCTCAAATTTCACTTCGGTTTCTACCTCTTGATTTTTGGAATCTTTGAATCGTTGGAGGTTGTTCAAATCTTGCGAACGACGAGTCTCACGTGAGAACCTGGCTTCGTCGACTGTTGGCAGACATCCATCGACGTTGGCCATATTCACGTGCCGCGTAACCATGCGGGATTTGGAACGAAAACTTGGTACGTCAGAATTTATCGATCGACGATTGTGAATATTAATTCGATTCAGGAGATCAAGCCCCAGCCCCATGGTGATTTTGACATTTGTCTAAACAACGGTGTGAAAGTGACGTTAAGTCGTTTTTATAAAGCGGCGTTTGATGCTCGATTTCATATTGGTCTGTGACAAGTTTTCGAGGGCGAGACCACTTTTCAACGATCAACAATGCATGGGGCGCTTTCCCATTTTAACGCCCGAGATCAACAGCACGCTGAGGCTGAAAAGGGACTGTCTCATCCGTTTGTTGAAGATATGGACAAAGGATATGACACCCAATTGATCGGGATCGCTTGGAAAAAGATTGCCTTATCGTGGGCGTTGATGAGAAAGCAAACCGATTCTTGGTACTTGATGAGCCCACCTCTGCTAGGGATTCCGAAGCAGAAACCCTTGTTTTGGTCGCTTTCGTGACGTGACCGAAGACCGATGGCTATTTTGATTCCCCATTTCTGCTCGACGGTCCGGATGGCTGATGAGATTGTCGTGCTCGCCAAAGTAAGATCATTGAGCGTGGACCTCATGAGGAACTGACGGAGCAAAATGATCATTAAACTCATCTCTTCGCGATCTAGGCAAAGGGCTATCAATAGCCAAAGAAGAAATTAAAATAGAATTTTCCATTCTTCGCACGCAGTGAAGTGTTGCTGCGCCCAATTGCTACTTTGAAACTTGGGTTGTCTAGAAGTAAGATGAGCTTTCTATTGGGCGAAGGTTTTGGTGCATGAATTGCATTTTAAACATATCGGGGAACCTAAAGCCCTGACAAAACATGACTAATTTTTCGTATCGCGATCGACGTTGCCATCTAGAATCCAATGTCGGGTTGCGTTCAAACGCCAAACTCAATTCTGCCGTTGAAATAAACGGCATCGATCAACCAATAAGGATTTGAAAACCCATGCAGAGCAATCCCGTAGCTGAAGGAAACTATCGCATTCGTAAAGCAGGTGCGAAAAGTGACATCGCCAAGTCGATTTCGAATGGCAAGAAATGCCACTATGTTCAAATTGGTATTGAATTATTTAATTTTGGAAATCTCGAGGAGGCAATCGAGTTTGTCGAAGGCAAAGGGCTAGTAGCTGATCCGATGTCATTGGATTTCGGTGCTAAACCTTCCAAGCCAGATGATAATGACGATGACGAGGACGATGACGAAGCAACTTCCGATGACGATGACGAAGCAATTTCCGATGACGATTTTGCTACAGCCTAATTTATCCAGCTTCGTCCTTTTTCCCGCGACGAACCAAAAAAGGGGCTTGAAATTTGACTCTTTTTTTCATTGGTCCGGTCAATCAATAGCTCCGGAAAGACGACACCCATCAAGTTGCTGAAGCGTGCCTGCAAATTCCGATCGAAGGCAGTGTTTTGATCGATAGAAGGAACTTGAACGAGTAGGAGTTGGATGCTCGAAGCCAGCGCATCGGAGTGATCTTTCAAGATTTTGTTTGGCGATGAAATTGGAGACATTTGTTTAGACATAATTGACAGGACAATGCGTGACAGCCTGTTCATTATTTCGATCTTGAAGGCAAGCCGAATGTTTTGGTGCTTGATGAGCCCACCTCTGCGATGGATGCCGATGTGGAAGCCCATCTCTACACTGTGCAGGCCAAAGGCAATCAATAGGCCAATAAGCCAATAGGCCAATAGGCCAATAGGCCAAGAGGGGATTATAGAAAATGTAGCCTGCCTCTTTTCGTCGAGCCGTCGGAACAGCCTATGGCCTTTCAGGGAAACTCAGATCTGTTAATCACCGGACGGCACCGGCGGATGTCGTTTTGCAGTTCATGATTCGATCAATGAATCCAAATCTGGAACGTGGTATAGTCGAGACAGATCTAATTCAAAAAGGTAAGTGACAATGAGATTTGGACCGGTTTGCGGTTTGGCGATCTTGGCTGGCTTTTCGATATTTTCGGGAGCGTTGTTGGGGCAGTCGATTGGCAAAAATCAACGACCCAATATCGTTTTGATCATGGCGGATGATCTTGGCTGGAAAGACCTTCACTGTTACGGCAATGAGAAACTTGACACTCCGAATATTGACCTTCTTGCCAAGCAAGGTTTGTTGTTTAGCCATGCCTATTCGGCTTCTCCCGTTTGCACACCAACGCGGGCGGCGTTGATGACTGGGGAATCACCGGCGCGGCTCAACATCACAAATCATGCTGGCGGTCACCCGCTTAATTTTCAAAAACCAGGCACCAATCTCATTACACCAAAATGGCTTCGACACTTGCCGTTGGAAAGAGTCACTTTGGCTGAGCAGCTTAAGGCTGCAGGCTATGCGACCGCTTTTGTGGGTAAGTGGCATCTCTCGCATCGCCCGCGAAATCCCAAGGGCCAGCCATCGCTGAGCCCATCCGAACCAGAATTGCGACCTGAACATCAAGGTTTTGACATCAACATAGGCGGTTGCCAATTCGGCGGCCCACCCAGCTATTTCGGTCCTTACAAAATTCCAAACCTGGAAGCCAAATCTGATGGCGAGTACTTACCAGACCGCTGTGCTGACGAGTGCATTGAATTTGTTAAGTCCAACCGTGAACAACCTTTCTTTCTTTGTTGGTGGAATTACTCGGTTCACTATCCTTTTCAAGCTCCGGCAGACCTAGTTGCCAAGTATGAAAAACGTAAAGGAAAGGGTGTCGAGAATCCGACTTACGCCGCGATGATAGAAGGAATGGATCGGGCGATTGGAAAGTTGCTCGTCGCGCTCGACGAAAACAAACTCTCAGGCAACACGCTGGTCATCTTCACTTCGGACAACGGGCCCTTCGCTGCAAATGTAAAACCACTGCGTGAAGAAAAAGGGCATCTCTACGAAGGTGGAATTCGGGTGCCGTTGATCGTTCGTTGGCCAGGCCACACTCAAGCGGCTGGGCAAACAGCGACGCCGGTAGTCACGATGGATATTCACGCGACGATTTTGGAAGCCGCCCACCTCAAGCCTGATCCGTCCAACACGCCTGACGGAATTTCCCTTTTGCCAATTCTCGATGCTGAACCAAAGACGAAATTGGATCGTCGTTCAATCTATTTTCACTATCCCAACTACGCGTTTCACAAAAAGAACCGGCTTGGAAGTGCAGTTCGGTCTGGCGACTACAAGCTGATCAAGTTTTACGATCAAAATTCAATCGAGCTATACGATCTAAAAAACGACATCGGCGAAACGAACAATTTAGCCAGTACAATGCCGAAGATGGCTCAAGAGATGCGAAGCGATTTGGAAAGTTGGCTTCAGCAAACAAAAGCCAGCCAACCTAGGTCTAACAGCCCTCAGTAGCGTAGAAGTGAGCTGGCTTCTGTGTAAGCTTCTCTGAGCGCGGTTATTGACTCGTGTCGTATTTTTGATGATTTCCTTTGGAGATCACCGTGCCACGTATTTCAAATCCCGAGCGAGTTGCACTTTGGCTCGACCGACTCCAGCGTCATTCGCGATCAGATCAAGCGATCGCTCAATTTTGTTCCGCCGAAAGCGTTTCGGCTCCGTCGTTTTATCAATGGAAACGACGCCTTGCCGCAACGCTCGCTGAGAATCACGAAACTCGCACCGGTCTTGCACGCCCACAGCGAGCCTGTTTCTCTGATGGTTACCATGAGTTGGCGAAACTGCCCGAATATGAACTCGCTCACAGATTCTGTTAACGAGGCTATTTGTAAGGGTTGGCCGGAAACGGAACGATTTTTGGTTGATTTGTATTCAATTGCGATGATGGTAAAAGAATGATCAAATAATTCAGGTTTGTGGCGCATCTACCACAGGGATTGCCAGATTCTTCGAGGTAGGAAAATGCTTCGGTCCCGCAACTGCTGGACGGGTTTGAAATGCGATTTTGCCCGCGCCATCGCGAAGGCTTTTCGCTACCCTGCGGCACCAACCGCAATTGATGTTGATTTGAAAGATTCAAACAATGCTCAACCGTAGAAATATATTCCAAGGAATGGCAGCTGGTGCCGTCTTGGGTCTCTCCAATATTCCAGGTCGATTAGCAGCATCGACTGTCGGCAATAAGACACCCAAACGCATCGTTTTCTTCATGCAGAATCAAGGATTTGATCCAAAGACCTGCATCCCAAAGGGAATGACCAACAGCGGTACTTTGGCGAAGGTCAAACTTCCCGAGCCTATCAGAGCACTCGAACCTTATAAGGATAAATTGCATATTATCAACGGACTGCATGGCCGTCATACGAGTCCTTCGCACAGCGCTTTCTTTGGTGCGCTCGGCGGCTATCGTGGCAGCGACGGCGTGCCACCCAGTGGTGCCACCATTGACTACGAACTAAGCAACGTTCTGCCGCAGACACTACTTCCGCATCTGTGCATCGGCATGGACTCACTGGAAAACATGAAGACCAAGCCCACGATTGCGACTCTTTCAGCCAGCGGTGCCGGGCAACCTATTTTCATGCATTCGAATCCGAATCACCTCTATCAAACGCTGTATGGTGGCATCTCGAAAGGCACGATTCGACTCCAGCATGAAGCGCGGTCAGACTTATTGAGCCAGATTGAAAGCTTGGCTGCTGCGAAAAGCCAGTCGCTTCCGACCGACGACCGTCAGCGCTACGGCCAATATGTTCAGGGTTTCCGTGATATAAACGGGCTCCGCGATCGCCTCGACACAGTCTCTCTGCACTTGCGCAAGTATGCGCCCAAGGTGGATGAGCGATACGCCAAACCAGAATTCGAGACCGACTGGCACGATCGTTTACTTGATCTCGGTATAGCGGCACTCGCGTCCGGCATCACCAATACTCTGACCATCGGTTCGGGGCGTGGCGAAATTTTCGGTGCCTGGAAGGGACTGGGAATCGAGCAGCAGGGGCACAACCTTGGCCACATGGATCAGCCGGACAATCCGATCTGGATCAAGATTCGGCAATACAATAGCCGCATGCTGGTGAAGATTATTGAGTCTCTGGAAAGCGTTCCTGAAGGCAGTGGAACCATGATGGATCATACGCTGATCGTCTATACGAGCAACAACGCTGACAAGCAGCATACCAACGGTGCCAACTGGCCGGTCATGTTGTTGGGTAACTTGGACGGCGCATTCAAGACGGGCTGCTTCACACAGCTAGACGGTAAGCGGCCGATCAATGCACTGTATACAAGCATCTTGCGAGCTGCCGGGCAAAATGTTGATCGTTTCAATATGAGCGAGCAACTGGCGAAGAAGTTTGACACCGGCACGGGCCCGATCAAGGAAGTGCTCGCATGAACAAGTCCGCATTTGCTTGTGGCCAAAACGTGAGTTGGCCTCAAGTCTCCGGGCGGCGTTTAACCCCTGTTCGACGTTCAGTACTCATCGGAGGCCAAGCAATCGCCAAATCGCGTCCAAGTATCCTCTTACCGCTGGTTTCGATTTTGCTCCCACTTGTATTGCTTTCTATAGCAAACGCTCAAACAAGAGCTAAGCCTTACACTCCGGGGTTGCCGATCAAGCAGGATTTCGAACGTTTTGCCAAACCGTTTCTGGCCACGCATTGTATTGACTGTCATGGCGAGGTCGACCCAGAGGGCAATCTATCGCTCATTGATCTTGGCCAAGTCGACGAAATTAATGCGGGCACGTGGAAAAGCGTATGGGCTCAGGTCAGCTTGAAGGAAATGCCGCCCACGGATGCCGACCAGCTTGGCGTCGTCCAACGACTACAGTTTTCTGACTGGATCGTTGGCGAACTTACACGAGTCATGCGCGACAAAGGCGGGTTTAACGCTCACCTCGATCCCAACAAAGGTAACTTCGTCGATCATGATTTGCTCTTCGGTCCGTTGCCCGAAGGTATCCAACTTGTGCCAACTTCTTCGCCGGCACGCATCTGGCGTGTGACGCCGCAGGAACATATCACCCGCCTAAATGAATTGATCAACAAGGAACCAGAATACAATCCTCAGAAGCCCGGTGTGCGAACACATGGAGATGTCGTCCCTACCAACCACGGCGGCGAACTCAAGATGTATTTTGGTACCGATCGTATCATCAAGTGGCACGGTGGAACGGTCGCTTACGCGACATCAGTTAAGAGCTTCCCCGCAGTTTTGTCGTCGGCTCGAAACCATGGGTTGGAAAACTATCCTAGCTTCTACACGGTCAACAGCGCTCAATCGACGCAGATCTTAGGCGTTGCCGAAGACATCATTCGCTACATGGCTTATGGCCCGCTGAGTATTGCGAATCCAGAACAGATCACCGACGATCCCAAGACCTACAAGTTTGAGGGGGATATTCGCGGCCTGCCCACGGCTCTGATTTATAGCACTAAACTGGCACGGCCATTGACGCCCGTTTATGAATTGATGAAGAATGAGGAAATCACCGACGAGCGTTTGCGTGCGGCGGTGGACTATCTTTTCGAAGCATTGACGTTCCGGCCTCCGCTCAAAAAGGAGTCGGATGCCTACTTAGCGATTGCAAAGAGTTCTATTGAGAAAATCGGCAAGAAAGACGGCGCGGTCCTTGGACTTTCGGCTATTTTTCTCGATCGCGATGCGGTCTTTCGCACGGAATTGGCTGAGAGCGGCAAACCAGATCAACACGGTCGCGTCATGCTCCAGGACTGGGAGTTGGGCCTCGCAATCAACCACGCTTTGAGATACATCAAACCTGATGCGGAACTGCGAGATGCAATCGTCGAAGGGCGCATGCGTACGCGCACTGATGTTAAGCGACAAGTCGAACGCATGTTGGCTGATGAAAGCATCCGAAAGCCGCGCGTCCTCCGCTTTTTTCGCGATTATTTTGACCATGATCTTGGCGGCTACATCTGCAAGGACTCGAAATCGCTAGCGGCAACGGGTGCTGATACCAGGGGACAGTCTCACTATCGCGCTATGTTCGACGCGACCGCGAGCACCGATCGCCTGATCGAACTTATCCTGCAGGAAGACAAGGACGTACTCAAACAGTTGCTGACAACGGATAGGGTTGTGGCCACGAAGGCGGACAATTTTCACTTTGGTACCAGACGCACGAAAGAGGAGACTAAAGCTGCTGAAGCGGCGGCCAAAGCGAGTGCGGCGGAAGCTTCAATCAGAGATACGGCTGAACTGAAGGCGGCCGAGAGAGAATTGGCAGAGCTTAAGAAAAAATTGAAACTCAGCGCCGTTTCCACCAGAGAAGTAAAGAGAGAGCTTGGCGCGGCAAAGAAAAAAGTTGCCGCGGCAACGAAGAAGCTAAAGACCAATTCTAAGCGACGATCAAGCGTTAATCAAAAAGTTACCCCGACAAGACTGTCGGGACCGGAAATTTTTGCACGCGTGAGTCGACGCAGTTTCGGCAACGGTTCCATGAAACCTGAACGTATCTTGGCTAAGTTGCCGGAAGGTCAACGCTTGGGAATTCTAACGCATCCAAGTTGGCTCGTTTCACACTCCGATGCGATGGACAATCACGCCATTCATCGTGGCCGATGGATTCGTGAACGACTTTTAGGTGGCGGCATTCCAGATGTGCCTATCACCGTGGATGCGATGCTGCCGGACGAGCCACACAACACCCTGCGCAAGCGAATGCGAGTAACGCAAGAACCCTATTGTTGGACCTGCCATAAAAAAATGGATCCGCTTGGGCTTCCCTTCGAGATGTACAATCATGCAGGCTTGTTTCGGACGACTGAACTTGATAAACCGGTCGATACAAGCGGCGACATTATTGATTCCGGAGACCCTGAACTTGATGGCAAAGTCGCGAACGCGATCGAGCTGATTCAGAAGCTGGCGGAGAGCCGCCGAGCCGAACAGGTCTTTGTGCGTCATGCGTTCCGTTTCTGGATGGGGCGCAACGAGACTCTCAACGACGCGCCCGTTCTTCAGGATGCGCATCGCGCCTACCGGGACGGCGGCGGAAGCATGAATGCATTGATCGAATCGTTGCTAACTTCCGACGCGTTTCTCTACCGCATTCCGGGACAGTTTGGATTCGCTGAAGAGAATTAATGTCAGATTGTTGATTCGCTTTTTCTGACACAAATATTGTCGCAGGTTTCACGCTTCGTCCCGTTCACAGCTTCCGCAAAGAGGAATGAATATCATCGAGACGATTTGGTCGCATTTCAAAACCCGTCTTCCTAATGGCGGTCAACGATTGCTCAAGCGATGATCTCACGCGGAAGTAACCAAAATTTGCGTCGAGCGAAATTTGAAATTGGCAATCGATCTCGCGGCAAAAAACTGGATAATGTTTGTTAATCAAGGCTGGCTAGCGTGGCCGCCCGGACACACCATTGGCGACGAGCACACTTTCACCCATGCTGTCGTCGACTTTATCAAAGCCGTTTTTCATAAACAATCGATTGAACCATATTTCTGCAACGGTTTGGCTTGCATGCGAGTTCTCGAAGCCGGGTTGAATCCCACGACGTCTGGAGAACTTCAAATCGATTTCCAAACTCCATAACTCTGCTCCTAAACTGGAATCTCTCATGCCAAGAATTGTACGGAACAACGCCTGGAAGCGGATTTTGATTCTCAACATCTCTTGTGCGATATTGCTTACGACCGCCATAACGACGACGCTGGCTGCGCAAGATGAAACCGCGTCTGTAGACAAGGTTCTCGCAGCGAAAAATCTTGTCGCTTGGTGTATCGTTCCGTTTGATTCCAAACAACGCACCCCCAACGAACGTGCCGCGATGCTAAATCGTTTGGGCATCAAGCGCTGCGCTTACGATTGGCGAGAAAAACATGTGGCCGAATTCGAAGCTGAGATCCAAGCCTACAAGAAACATGGCGTTGAGTTTTTTGCATTTTGGGGTCAACACGAAACAGCCTTTCAATTGTTTGAAAAATATGATTTGCACCCGCAAATCTGGCAAATGATGGGTGATCCTGTTGCCGATTCTCAAGAAGCCAAAGTGCGAATAGCTGCCGAACGGTTGATGCCGTTGGCCAAACGAACGGCGAAAATGAATTGCCAGCTTGCCATTTACAATCATGGTGGATGGGGTGGCGAGCCAGCCAACATGGTGGCCGTTTGCCAACACCTGAAACAGTTGGGGCAGAAGCATGTAGGGATCGTCTACAACTTTCACCATGGCCACTCGCATATCAAGCAGTGGCCCAAATTGTTCAAGCTGATGCAACCGCATCTCTTCTGTTTGAACCTCAATGGAATGAACGACGACGCCCAACCAAAAATTCTTGGGATCGGACAAGGCCAACATGAATTGTCGATGATACGGACGCTTGTTGAAAGCAATTATTCTGGCCCGATTGGGATTCTGGACCATCGCGAACAAATCGATGCTGAAAAATCGTTAGCCGAAAACCTGCAAGGGATCGCCTGGATTCGAAAGGAATTCGAATCACCCGGCAATGGAGGTGCCAAACCCTTTCCAGCACAGCCAGATGAATCCCCCGACGGAAACGACCTGGCTCTTTCTAGTGGACGAATTCTGTCGGGGAATCCTCTGTACCGACAACTTCCTTTAACCATCGCCTGCCGTGCCACGCTAACAAGCAAAGAACAACACAACATTTTGATCGCCAATGAAACCAAGCGATCGTCAACGCATTGGGAAATGTTTAGCGTTCCAGATAGCGGGCACTTCACGGCCTATCTGCCTGGCTGTACACCGGATCATGTTCGGTCGACCGTCGATATCTGTGACAGCCAAGCACACACGCTGGCAATGACAATTGAGGACGATTGCGTGCGGCTGTACGTCGACGGGAAAGAAGTCGCCAATCAGAAAGTGGAGAGGACCAAACCGGCTTCGGCGATCAATGGAGCCCTAGCGATTGGGCGAATCGTCGAAGACGGGATCCAGTGCACCGGAGAAATCGAATGGGCCAAGATTTCGCGAGGTGCGGAACGTGAACTGCCCGAAGCCTGCCAATTGCCAGAACAGGATGACAAGACGATTGGCTTGTGGCAGTTCCCAGAAGCACCTCACGATAAAGGGCAAAAAGACGACACGCATGGCATGCATCCTCCCACGTCAAAAGCCACCGCACCCCAGGCGTACGATCCGCAATTCGTAGAGAAACTGATTGTTCAGTCGCGTCAACAAGGTGATTTTGATCGCGGTGCTGACGTCTTTATGAATGCTCATTTTGCTTGCATGTCATGCCACCGTGTCGGCGACCAGGGTGGAACGGTGGGTCCCGAGTTGTCCACAATCATGCCCCAACGCCAGCCTGCCAAAATTGTTGAGTCTCTTTTTTGGCCGCAGCGCGAGATTGAGGAACGGTATCGAGTCTGGAAAGTAATGACAGTCGACGGCAAGCTATTCAGTGGAACGAAAGTTGGTGAAAATGAACACGAATTGACGCTCGTTGATATTGCGACCGGAAAAAATATTTCGATTCCAATGAATGATATCGAAGACCATGTCATGGGATCAACTTCCATGCCGGACGGCTTGGCTTCGAGCATGTCACATCAACAGCAGCTAGACTTGATTCGCTTTTTGACCGACTTGGGCAAGGATGGCAGAGTTCCGAAGCTCATGATGAAGTCGCACCAACACACTCCTGAGCAGGTTGAGTTGGCCGCTGTGCCAAATGCTGCGGGGCATTGGCCGAATTTTGAGAAGCCCATCAATCAACTCAGAGTTTATGATTTTTATACCAAGCAAGCCGAGCATTTCAGACAAGAAAACACGGCTCCTCGCCTGCTCGCGGATTTTCCGGGCCTTGACGGCAGTACGACGGGGCATTGGGGAGATCAGAATGAGGCGACTTGGTCGGACAATCGCTGGAACGACACGGTGTTGGGCTCGGTCCAAAGTGGTGTGTTTTTCACTGAGGGAATTACGACTCCACGTGGTGTCTGCTTGCAGTTGGGTGACGACCAGGAAATGTCTGCTTGCTTTAATCCGGACACCTTGGTTTACGATGCCATTTGGCGCGAAGGATTCGTTTCGTTCTCGTCTGTCCGGCATGGTTTTATCCATGGCTTGCGTTTGACTGGAACTTTGGTTTCAAAACATGTCGGCGAAAAACCTAAACTGCCGTTTGAGTATCACGGGTACTACCGAGTGGGAAAACGAGTCGCGTTTTCCTACCGGATCGGTAAGACCGAGTACTTGGACGCTCCCTGGGTGACTGACGGGGAATTCACCCGTGAACTCGGCCCTGTTGAACAGCACTCGATGCAGGAAGCAATTCACTCGGCGGAACGGCAATGGCCGCAAACCATTGAAACCGCTGTGCATTACGGCGTCGAAAAACCTTATTCGATCGACACGATTGAACTCCCCGTCGAGAACCCGTGGAACGCCTTGCTGTTCTGCGGAGGGCACGATTTCTTGCCCGATGGAAGTGCGCTTGTTTGCACGATGCAAGGTGACGTCTGGCGGGTAACCATCAAGGAAGATAAATCGGGAAAACGAGGCATCGCTTCTTGGCAACGATTTGCGTCCGGATTGCATCACGCGCTGGGCCTGCGGGTCGTCGATGGCAAGATCTTTGTCCAATGTCGCGATCAACTGACGCAACTACACGACACCAATGGAGATGGCGAAGCAGACTTCTACGAATGTTTCAATCATACGTTTGAAACGTCTCCCGCTGGACACGATTTTATATGTGGACTGCAGTCCGATCGCCAAGGAAATTTCTACATGGCTTCCGGCAATCAGGGGCTGGTGAAAATTTCGGCCGATGGCAAAAAAACGACCGTCCTTGCAACCGGTTTTCGTAACCCCGATGGTTTGGGGATCATGGCCGATGGGACGGTTGCTATACCGTGTAGCGAAGGAGAATGGACGCCCGCTTCCATGATTTGCGCTGTTCGAAAAGATTCCACCAAAGAGATTCCGTATTTTGGTTATGGCGGCCCAAAAAACAATCAGCCCCCGGCACTACCTTTAGCGTATTTGCCTCGCGGAATCGACAACTCGAGTGGAGGACAAGCTCTGGTTACCAGCGATGAATTCGGTCCTTTAAAGGGGAACATGATTCATACGTCTTTTGGGGCTGCGAGCTGGTTCTCATTGCTGACCAATGAAGTCAACGGACAACTGCAAGGGGCTATCGTTCCGATGAAAGGAGATTTCGACTCGGGGGTCCACCGGGCACGATTCAATCCGCACGATGGCCAACTGTACCTGAGCGGCATGAACGGCTGGGGCTCCTACGCAATCAAAGATGGATGTTTCCAACGTGTGCGTTACACCAAGGATGAAGTGCAAACACCGGTCGCATTCCATGTGTTTGAAAACGGTGTGCGGGTTACCTTCTCACAATCCATTGACTCAGAAATTGCTTCTCAAGCAAGCCAGCATTTCGCCCAATGTTGGAACTATCGTTACAGCGGAGCCTACGGATCACCTGAATATTCGCCCTCACATCCTGGTGTGAAGGGACATGACGGCATAGAAATTCTGGCAACCCACGTATTGAGCGATGGGCGATCGCTGTTTCTGGAGATGCCGCAGCTTCAACCGGTAAGCCAGCTTCACCTCCGATTGAATGTCAATCGAATGAATGCATACAACGCAGTCAATCCGTATGGATCCGGGCACGACCTGTTTATCACCGTTCACCAACTGGATCGCCCTTTTACCAATTTACCGAACTACCAACCTCGAGAAAAGACAATTGGGGCGCATCCCATTTTGGCTGACATGGCATTGAACACGCATCGTCGCCCCAACCCTTGGCTAAAAAAAATCGCGAGCGCTCGCCCAATCGAAATCAAGACGGGAAGCAATCTCACGTATCAAACGCGCCAGTTTCGTGTCAAGGCGAACGAGCAGCTGGCGTTCACGCTGAACAATCCAGATGTCGTTCCGCACAACTGGGTTTTGGTAAAACCGGGCAAGCTCAAAACAGTTGGTGAAATCAGCAATCGATTGATAGCCGATCCGACGGCATTCGCACGGCACTACATTCCCCAAACGGATGATGTCTTGTATTTCACTGACGTTGTGCAACCAGGCAGCCAACAAACGATTCACTTCAAGGCTCCAGCGGCCCCGGGTCGATACCCATTCCTTTGCACTTTTCCGGGACACTGGATGGTAATGAACGGGGAGATGATCGTCGAATAGTCCAAACTGCGAATTGTTGGGCCCGTCCACAACTTGAACGAGTGCCAGACTGAGTTCGTTTCTATGTTGCTGTCGTTGAGAGAGCGACAAGACGCATGAGTCCCTCACGACCAGTTGGCGGTTCAGCCTGCCATGGAATCATGAACGTGCGCGCCGCGTGCTGTTCAATCACTTCGCGAATATATTGCTGTTCATGTCGTCGACGGAGTTGCAATCCCGGATCGTGAACTTCAAGCGGCGTCAAACTTCGATTGATAACCCATGCGTACGGAGTGATCTCCGCACGACGCAGATCGTTTTGAAGATGAGCCGCTTCATGGACAGGAGTCGCCTCGGGCAACGTGACAATCAGAACACGCGTGTAATCTGGGTCTCGCAATCGGGGAAGCAACTGTTCAACCGAGGGCGGCATCTGATTGGTTTGCCTAGTAACTTCACGGTGGTAGGCCAGTGCCGAATCGAGAAGCAGTACTGTGTGGCCAGTGGGGGCTGTGTCGAGCACAACAAAACGATCTTGCCCTTGGGCAACTGCATTGGCAAAAGCCCGAAAAACAGCGATCTCTTCCGTACAAGGCGAACGAAGATCCTCTTCCAAAAGTGCTCGACCTTGTTCGTCCAGACCTTTGCCAGCCGTGTCCAGAACCTCTTGCGAATAACTTGCGGTTTCGGCAACGGGGTCGATGCGATCAACCGTTAAGTTTGCGAAGTGGTCACCGGCCATTGTTGCTGCGATATGGGCGGCTGGGTCTGTTGTTGAAAGGTGAACCTGATGCCCTTTTTCGGCGAGTGCCGTTGCGACCGCCGCTGCAACCGTGGTCTTGCCAACACCTCCTTTGCCCATCGCCAGAATGACTCCATGTCCAGCCTGGGCAAGTTCGTCGATCAAGACTCCGAACGGTTTCGCCAACTGCAACTCTGGCGAAGAATCATTGGATTCCGCTAAAATTGCTTCGATATCCTGCTCCTGAGGAATCGTTCCCAGCTTTCGCAGCGACTCGATTCCAAGCACTCCCAAAGGCGACAGTGGAATAATCGTCCGCGGTAATCCAGTCAGCGATCGTGGCATTCCGCTAACTGCTTCCTCGCTACGGGTCTGCATGGAGTTTGCTATTGGGTCATCGTCGACGCTCGTTTGGAATACTCCATTGATCACCAAGTGTTGATTGCTCACACCTAGCTCCGCCAACTCGCCGCTTGTGCGATCTGCTTCTTTGAAAGCTCCTTGCTCGGGGCGAGCAACCAAGACCAATGTTGTCGTGTCCGGATTACTCAACGCTGCGACCGTCTCCTGATAGAGCTTTTGCTGAGCCTGCAATCCTGCCAACGGCCCCAAGCACGAAGTACCAGTCGTGTTGTTTTCCATGAACCCGGCCCACGCGGATGGGAGCGTCAGCAACCGCAACGTGTGGCCAGTTGGAGCCGTATCAAAAATGACATGATCGAATTCCTTGGTCGTTTCCGGGTCTCCAAGCAACTTTGAGAACTCATCGAAAGCTGCGATCTCCAACGTGCATGAACCGGAAAACTGTTCCTCCATGCTGGCGACGGCTGCGTCGGGCAGCACACCGCGATACGGGCCGACCATTCGCTCGCGGTAATCGGCCGCGGCCTGCTCAGGATCAAGGTTCATCGCCGACAAACCAGCCACGCTCGAAACAGCTGTTGGCTGATTGCCAAGTCGAATCGCAAGGACTTCGTCCAGATTGGACGCCGGGTCCGTTGAGACGAGCAACACGCGTTTGCCATCATCTGCCAATCGAACCGCCGTGGCACAAGCCACGGATGTTTTCCCAACCCCTCCTTTCCCTGTGAAGAAAAGGTTACGAGTTGGATTTTTCAAAAACTTCATGGCATCGCTTTCAAGATTGAATTCAACCAGTGGCGTTAAAACAGAAAAAATCTGACCCACGGTAGATCAACAACAATTGGAGTCACCACAACATTCACCTGACTCAGTCGCAATCGGCAACGGTCCTGTATTCACGGACGACGGGTTGCTGCCAACTGAATTGGCCAAAGTCACAAGCTGGTCGCGGTTGGGATATGCCGCCTTACTGACGACTTGACCGTCGACGAGAATGAGCGGTAAGCATTCGACACTCTCGCTAGCCAGCATCTTTTTCACGACTTCGTTTTCCGCAAAAGCCGCTGGTTGTTGGGCCAGGTTGAACCGCTCAACTTGATGTCCTTGCGTCTTTAGCCAGTTCAAGTCTGCTGCGAATCGAGGCAAGACAGGATCGACTTGCGGGCCACAAACGCCTGTTGAACAACACATCGGCTTGTCATAAATTTCAACATTTGCCATTACCGGCTCCTGATCTAATCGTCCATCGCAAATAAACGATGGATCTGTTTCAAAAAGATGAAGCGGACTTCCCGCCGCGACTGAATATGCAAACTCCGTGCCGTGAAAACCGCAACTTCACCTGCCATATCGCTTATCGTCGATTTACGATAGGATAATGAGGGTTGCTTGTCAAGATGTAACGCATTCTGCGTACGTTTACGAAAAAAACAGGGTGCAATTGTGGCAAAGAAAAAGGTGGCTAAGTCAAAACGGGTTTGCGATAGCTCATCCGTGAAGTTACCCAACGACGAGACAGCGGAAGCGCTTTCCAAACTGGCTTGGGCGGTTGCCCATCCAGCTCGCGTTCGAATCGTGCGATTGCTGATTGGCCGAACTTCATGCGTTTGTGGTGAGATTGTCGACGAAATTACGCTGGCCCAATCAACCGTTTCGCAACACTTAAAAATTCTGAAGGAGTCTGGCTTGGTTCAAGGCGAAGTAGACGGGCCCAGAGTTTGCTACTGCATCAATCGCGAGAAGCTTAAGGAGCTTAAGAAACTGATTGCTGGCTTAAAGTAGTTCTGCTTTTGTGTTGACGGCTGAGCGAAACCGCACATTCGCACATTCGCACGTCAGCCGTTACCTACTTTGAAAGCAACAGGTGAACCCATGGGTACAACCACAACAAAGAACAAGTTAAGCGGATTTGAGAAGTATCTCGTGATTTGGATTCCGCTTTGCATGTTGGCGGGGGTGCTTCTGTCTCAATACACCAATATCGGTCAACATATTGAGAGTTTTTCAATCCGGGGGATCTCTGTCCCTATCGGCATTTGCCTGTTTTTCATGATGTATCCGGCGGTTTTGAATCTCAAAGGATCAGAACTGAAGAAACTGAAACGCAATCCCAAGCCGATTCTGCTGACGATGGTGGCTAACTGGCTGGTGGCTCCGTTAGTCGGTTTTTGCATGGCGAAACTGTTTCTGTCTGACCATGACGAATTGTTTGTCGCCGTGATCCTTCTTTCAGCAAGTCCCTGCACCGCCATGGTGCTAGTGTGGGGGGCCATGGCCGACGGAAATCAGGAACAGAATGTGGTCAATACCAGTCTCAATACCCTCACGATCATGATTTTTTATGCCCCCGTGGTCGCATTGTTAACCGGATTGCAAAACATAGAGATCGATCGCTGGGGTCTGGCGATTTCGGTTTTGTTTTTTATCGGACTGCCAATTTTGTTAGGTTTGTTGACCCGGAAAATAGTGATTCCGAGAAAGGGTGTCGATTGGTTTGAGCAGGTATATCGACCGTTGTTTGGAAAAGTCTCCATCGTGGCGCTACTTGCAACACTGGTTGTTCTCTTTGCGCTCAACGGAGCTACGATTCTGGGAAACCCGGAATTCCTATTTCTAATTTCCATACCCCTACTACTGAGTTTCGCCATTGTCGTGGGGTTTAACATCCTCATCACCAAATTTTTTGGCCTCAACTATCGCGAAGCGGTTATCACCGTGATCATTGGTTCATCAAGTCATTTCGAGATTGCCATCGCTACCGCCATCGCTGCCTACGGCGTGGGATCCGTAGCGGCTCTAGGAACAACGATGGGGCTGTTCTGGGAAATCCCCATCATGCTGGGCCTTGTCTACCTAGCTAGGTACTTAAGAGCGAAAGGCTTCTGGCCGCGTGATGAGACAGTCCAAAAACGCTCGTAGAAGCCCATCGTCCGTTGGTCTTCAACATTTTGAGATTCGCATGTAGACCTTTGGTTGCCGTGTTTAATCTTATCTGAAAAAGCTGATTTACCTTGATTCCATCTGACTGCTTGAACACCAGCGTAGTCACGACTATCTGGGACGCGACGCTCGGATATGCGACAGCTGAAATGGGCTCCCCAATTGAAGCAAAGCTCTGGAGCAGGGAAAAATCTAGTAGCGCAAACAGAGCTTTTTTAATGCGTTTTCATTCTCAGCCTTGGTCGCCTGAAACCGGTTGCGTTTCCCGCGTTCTATTTAATTTTGGTTCGCAGCAAGTATGCACTTGGCTGAAGAGCGTCTTTGCCAGAATACATCGGGACTCCAATCAAGGTGTCGCCTTTCTGGTGGTCCTTAATGATCGTCACAGGACGAATGATGGCCAAAGCCGGATCCTTTTTGTCAGCCACGATCAGCCTCACATAAAGTTTTGAGCGGTCAACGAAGTACCATGTACCGTTGTTGAACTGCCACATCGTCTCGCGAGCCCAAGCAGTGGAGGGAATGCGACTGATGAGAACGTCGAAGTCTTTTTCCTGGTGCTTCCAGGCGTCAATGGCGACCTCAATTACTTTCTCGCGATCGGCATCTTTGTAAACATCATTGGGGAGGCGATTCTCTTTAAAGATTAATTGTTCAAGCGACTTGGCACGCTCGTTCAAGTTTGCTTGAGTCTTTTCAAAATCGGCCAACACCGTAGCCACTTTTTCGGAATCCAAAGCCGCAAACAAATTGACTTTTTGTTTGACTGCATCCATCGCTTGAGGAATCCCGCCGGTGAAGAAAAGTGGTTTTTGGTTGGTCACGGCATTGGTTGCCATCTCGTTGATCTTGACCAACTCTTTTTTGATTTTTCCAGGCAGATTCTGTTTTTCTTTTTCCGCCGCAGCAAGAAATTTCTCGATAACACGCAAGACGTTTTTGCTGGAGCCATCAATTCGGTTGCCTTGGTCCGTTTGCTGTTGAATCAAGCGTCCATAGGCCTTCGCAATTCTCTCTGCTTCAGCTTTGGCTGGTTCCGCTTCTTTGATCAAATTTGCGGCTCGCGGAAGGTTCGTCAACAAGATCATCGGATCACGGAACATGCCCGAAAGCTCTCCCAAGCGTTTGGCATCGTTGTTGAACTCGGGGTAATTCGCTGGGTCAACCAAGGCGGCCAGTTTTACATGTACAGGTTTAAGAAATGTTTCGGCGGTTTCGAGCTGGGCATTTGCCTGGTCAAGTCGGGCAACCGTTTCCGCCACGCCTTCACCGTTGGATGGCAATTGATTGAGTCCCGCTTTCGTGAAACCTGATTTACGTCGGGCATTCTCAAGCACCGCCATGCTCTCACTGACTTGGCGAAAACTGATGCTTAGCTGATCCTCAACTAGCTGAAGTTTTTGCAGTAGCGTTGAAAGCTTTAGTGCACCGGATTCCGTTTCTCGCAAATTGAACTTGGCCGCTTTGAGCACGTCGACTTGTTGGTAGCCCATCTTGACCTTCGTTGCAGTCCCTGAAGAGGAGGCTGGAGTCGCAGAGGGAGGGCTGGTCGGTTGGGTTGCCATTTGGCTTTGCGAAGGAGTTTGCTTGGTCGGCGTTTCCGGTTTCGTTGGCTCTGCCGCCGGAGAGGGGGCAGGGACGACGTCGCCCTTTAGACGTGCTTCCAAGGCAGCGATTGAAGCTTCGGCAGCCGAAAGTTCAGTTTGTACTTTTGTGACATCGCTGTGATCGACCGGCAGTTGGGCAAGACATTTTTTAACTGTGGGCACATTGGCTGAGGCCGAGTTAAGCCGAACTTTCGTCAGTTTGGCTTTGGAGCCTTGAAGCTTCGAAGTCCCACTTCCGGCCGAGCTTTGGGCGTAGGCAAGATTTGTGGTGACTTGCTTCAAAGCGGACTTCGCAGCACTCAATTGCTGCTTTTGAGCGCCGGTTAGTTCATCAGCCAAAGTTGGCGTTGCGTACGCAAGTGGGATTGCCGCCATCAATAAAATTACACCAACAATTCGGGATTGTGTTCGAAGCATCTTTGAACCCTTTTGAATTCCTACAGGTATAGCTTGGCCAATCAATCGATTCGTCAAAAGCACGGTCTACCGCTATTGTAACATTCAAGTTGGAAGTCGGATCGGTCAAGAAATCTGATCGTATTGTTTCGAATTCGTTGCGGTCAGGCATCCAAAAAGTGGATTCGAACAGTCCTCGGGCGGTATTCAATAGGCTCTAGGGCACCAACAACCAGGCGCAGCCCGAAGCAACTAGTTACCTGTTTGATTTCATGCAATTTTCAGTGGCCCGAGGAAACGCATAACGTTTTGCATGCCAGCGACAAACGATTTTCGAAACCATTCTCACTCATGACACGATTGACCATCTTTTAGCCGACGTCAGATCTGCCCTGAATCGTGATAGATCTGTTCTTCGGACCGATGAATCACCTGTGAAGTTGGGTCGCTTACGCCTCGGTGATCAAGCAATCGGAGTAGCCGCTCTTGCTGACGTTCAGGACGTGACACGCTTGAACTCATATGGAAAAGTATGACGCTCACGTTTACGATTGCTTGAGATGCGTTCCTCCGATGCGGATTCTCTCAAGTTCCGCCGAAGTCCGCTGGTACTGGGCAAACGTAGACCGGCAATCCGACCAGCAAGTTACAGGTGTCAAAAAGGAACCGTCTATGGAATTCGTGTCAAGAATAAGGGGACGCTTTTTACGGTTGCGATCTGGCGCGATTGAAGTTTCCAATCGTCGTTACGAGAAAGTGGTCAAACAAATCCGCTCACACGGTTCCCGGTTTTCGACGCTGCCCGGCGAAACGTTAAGGAGGAAGTGTGGCGACCTAAGGCAGCACATTTTTCGCAATGGAGTTGAGCGAAACGAAGCTGAGTACTTTGCATTGGTCGGCGAAGTGGCCAATCGCACCTTGGGAATGAAACCCTATGATGTTCAAATGCTTGCTGCCTTGGCACTCAGTCAGGGAAGAATGGTTGAAATGCAAACGGGGGAAGGCAAAACGCTGGCGGCCGTAGCGCCCGCTTGCTTGCATGCAATCGCTGGCCGCGGCAGTCACATCCTGACGTTCAATGACTATCTCGCTAAACGCGATGCCCAATGGATGAAACCGATCTATGAATACATGGGGTTTCGAGTGGCCCACGTTGAACAGGGGATGGCCGCCAAAGAACGAACCGCGGCCTACGCCAGCGATATCACTTATGTGACGACCAAAGAGGTTGGTTTTGACTACTTGAGAGATCAGCTTTGTTCCGACGTCGACCAACAGGTGCAGCGAGGATGCTATTTTGCGATCATTGACGAAGCCGATTCGACAGTCGTTGACGAAGCGCGAATTCCGTTAGTCATCGCGGGTGAAGATAGTCAGGAAATAGATAATCTTCAGCGATATTCGGAACAGATTCGAATGTTGAAACCGGAGATCCACTATTCAATCCAACAAGGAATGCGGAACGCAAATTTTGAAGCGCCCGGACTTGATTTGCTGCAGCAAAACCTGAGGTGCGGTAATTTGTTCGATGAAGCCAACGTTGATTCGTTAACAAGGCTGAACCTAGCATTGCAGGCCGAGTTGCTTTTGACAAAGGACGTTGACTATATCGTGCGCGACGGCCGAATCGAATTGGTTGACGAGTTCACTGGACGAGTCGCAGAAAATCGGCGTTGGCCTTACGGTTTGCAAGCTGCAATTGAGGCCAAAGAAAACGTTGAGGTGCAACCTCAAGGCCGGATTCTTAAGTCGATCACCCTGCAACACTTCCTGGACCAATATCAACTTCTCAGCGGCATGACGGGGACAGCTCGTTCGGCAGCGATTGAGATCTATGAATTCTTTGATCTCAAAACGGTTATTATTCCGCCCAATAAGCCTTGTATTCGAATCGACCAGGACGATCTCGTATTTTTGAACAGGTCAGACAAATTACTGGCACTTGTCAAGGAAATCAGGAAACAGCATTCCAACGGTCGTCCGGTGCTGGTGGGTACATCCAGCGTTGAGGAATCGGAAAAATTATCGTTGGAATTACAACGGTCTCAGATTAATTGCGTAGTACTTAACGCGAAAAACGATCAGGCGGAAGCAGCAATTGTGACCAATGCGGGGATTCTGGGTGCGGTAACGATCTCAACAAACATGGCAGGCCGTGGCACTGACATCGTACTAGGAGGACCGAACGGATCCCAGCGACAGCGAGTCGTAGAACTGGGTGGACTGTATGTGATTGGGACTAATCGTCACGAAAGTCGTCGCATCGACGACCAGCTACGAGGTCGCGCCGGCCGTCAAGGGGATCCCGGTGAAACCCGATTTTTTGTGAGTGCCGAGGATGAATTAATTAGCCGTTGCGGAATTGCCCAACTAGACATCAACCTGTCTGAATTCGAAAAAGGGAAGCCCCTTGATGATCCAGTCGTCGGTAGGCGAATCGCCCGCATCCAACAATATGTCGAGGCTGAAAGTCTTGAGATCCGACGAACTCTAAGAATGTACACCAAATGCATTGAGGTTCATCGTCAACTGATGAAAGAACAACGCCAACAATATGTAATTGGCAACGGCGTCAATTCGATTTTGCAGCAAGGGGCCCCTGAACTTTTCGTATCGATGACCCAACAATTCGGTGAAGAGCTTGTTCGGTCTGCTGAAAAAACGGTTGCCATCTACTATATAGACGACTTTTGGGCGGACCATTTACATGCATGCGCAGAAATCCGGAACAGTATTCACTTGACCAGTATTGGAGGCTTCAACGCGTTTGATGAGTTCAATAAACGAGTTAACGAATCCTTTCGCAATTTCAATCAGCGCTTGGTCAGCAAGATCGTGGAGTCATTTCGCAATGCGGAAACCGCGGACGAAGGAATTGATTTTGCGGATCAAGGATTCGTCGGTCCCTCATCAACCTGGACTTATATGATCAATGACAATCCTCTGGGGGATGTTTTCGATCGCTTGAATAGCGGAATCAAAAGGTTGTTGGGAAGGTCATAAAATGAACTGTTGGTCGCCGATTCACAGCTTGGGCGAAGTTTGTTGTTCTCCATGGTGAACCACCGAGTTCTTCCCGGGGCGACGATAAAGAAGAGCAGCGATCCTGTTTCTCAAGAACTAACAATCTGGACAGCCTGCGACTACCGAGGCGACGAGTTCAGTTCGATGCCAGTGGACCGCCTTTCCAATTCGATTGAATGGAGGCATTCGTCCGTTGCGCACGCTCTGTGATGATAGTGGATATACTAGGATGGCTTGAGCTGGAAGCCAAATTGCAATTCGAAATGCGGTGAGGCATCCGGAATCGGCGTTAGATTCGGCGCAAGGCTGAGCGATTGGCCGCGCGTTCGCGGAACAAAGGAAGACGGTAGCAGAATGAGTTCCAACGTCTCAGCTTTTTTACGTTTGATGGTCGTGGCGAGCGCCGTTTCCCTGCTGTTGGCATCGACCGTTTTTGCGGAAGAGAAAGGGATTCGAGTGGCCTGTCTGGGCGACAGTATCACGGTGGGCGCGCGAGTTGATGCGAAAACCGATTCCTACCCAGCTCGATTGCAGCAGCTGTTGGGCGAACAGTACGAGGTTAGGAATTTTGGCATCGGCGGCGCGACACTTATTGAAACGGGGCGCCCAAACGTCTGGATGAATCTCGATGCGGTGAAGAAGTACCAGCCAAAAGTAGTCGTCATTTCCCTTGGAACCAACGATACCGTGGGGGGTGACAGGAAGAATTGGGAACAAATCGAACGCTTCGACGACGATTATTCTCAGCTGATCGATGCTCTGGCAGCGATCCCGACTAAACCGCGGATTGTGCTTTGCACGCCAACCGCGATGGTACTCGACACCAAAGGTCTTTCCGTTGCTCGGTTGAAGAATCTGACAGAACGTCAACTTCGACTGCAGGAACTGTGTAAGCGGGTTCGAGAACTCGCCTTCAAGAATGCGGAAAAGAACGTCGCACTGCTGGAGTTGAATGCTGTCCTCAAGAGTCATCCCGAACTGATGACTGAAGGAGACGGTGTGCATCCCAATCGCGCAGGCTATTTGGCAATCGCCAAAGCGGTTGCTGGTCACATTCGCCTCGAAAAGACCAAACGGCCAAACATCGTTCTGTTCTTGGTGGATGACATGGGATGGCAGGATACGTCGGTACCATTTCATACGGCCA
Source organism: uncultured Pirellulaceae bacterium (assembly GCA_964352885.1). Taxonomy (GTDB): domain Bacteria; phylum Planctomycetota; class Planctomycetia; order Pirellulales; family Pirellulaceae; genus Mariniblastus. Next base: position 68,359 of record CAYGUE010000005.1, on the reverse strand, counting down.
CGACCGAGCTGAACCGTCGGTATCGCACCCCGAACATGGAACGGCTCGCCAAGAACGGCATGAAGTTCACGCAGGCTTACGCGTGCAGCGTTTGCTCCCCGACAAGAGTCAGCTTGATGACTGGCCTGAACGCGGCCCGGCATCGAGTGACAAACTGGACGTTGAAAAAAAACGCCAGCAACGATCGTCAGCACCCGAAACTCGATTTTCCGAAATGGAACGTGAACGGGCTGAGCCCTGAACCAGGAATTGAACGAACCGTGCATGCCAAGGCCTTGCCCGCGTTTCTGCGCGAGGCCGGTTATTCCACAATCCATGTCGGTAAAGCGCACTTCGGAGCCATCGGAACGCCTGGAGCCGACCCTTGTAATGTCGGCTTCGATGTTAATATTGGCGGTCACGCAGCTGGTGGTCCCGGTAGTTTCTTGGGTACGCAAAATTACAGTGCCGCTTGGCGCAATGCGGATCGGGTGTGGGACGTCCCAGGCCTCGAAGAGTACCACGGCAAGGACACGTTTCTAACCGAAGCACTGACGATCGAAGCCAACCGAGCGATGGACCAAGCGGTTGAGAACGACAAACCGTTTTTCCTCTACATGTCGCATTACGCGGTGCACGTTCCGTTCGCAAAAGATGATCGCTTTTATCAGAAGTATCGTGATACGGGGCTGGATCATACCGAGGCGATGTACGCAGCAATGGTTGAGGGGATGGACAAGTCCCTAGGCGACGTTCTCGACAATGTTCAGCGACATGGACTCAGCGACAACACGGTGGTGATGTTTATGTCGGATAACGGAGGGCTGAGTGCCCACGGTCGAGGCGGGAAGCCTCACACACATAACGCACCGCTTTCCAGCGGCAAGGGGTCGGCCCACGAAGGAGGCGTGCGAGTTCCGATGATCGCTTACTGGCCCAAAGTCACGCAGCCGGGATCGGTATGTTCACAACCCGTGATCATCGAGGACTTCTTTTCAACGATTATGGAACTCGCTGGTGTGGACGAGTTTCAGCAAGTAGGAGGTGTTGTCGATGGTCAAAGTTTCGTTTCATTGCTGCGAGGTGAGAACGATGACAAGCGTGACGACCGACCGCTGTTCTGGCATTTCCCCAACAACTGGGGACCAACAGGGCCGGGAATTGGTCCTTCAAGCAGCATTCGTCGCGGCGCGTGGAAGCTAATCTATTACTACGAAAGTCGTCGTTTCGAGTTGTTCAATGTCGCGAAAGACATGGGTGAACAGCACAACCTTGCCAACGATTACCCCACCATGCGAAACGAACTTGCCGACGAGCTGCGGTCCTATCTGCGGGAAGTGCAGGCACAGTTCCCTATCGACAGGAAATCTGGACAAGCGGTTGTGCTTCCCGGTACAGTGGGGGTGGCAGATGAATGAGGAGACTTGTGCAACAAAAACACACAGGCAAAGGAGATACTTTGCCGGATGGCACCGAGACCTACCGATTTTTTCGAATGTTGTGATGAGTAGTGACGAAAACTGGATCGGTTTCCATAGGCAAAATACTGGGATTGCCGATCGATCATAGCCGCAACGTCAGCCATGAGGACTTGCTCAAAGTAAACGTGTGGTTCTGGGCTCTCGGAGACTGGCGCAAGGGTCTCTAGGTTGCTCATGGTCTCTGACGGCGACCAAAACTCAAGACGCTAATACAAACTTGAACCGGTTCAGGCCACTGTCATGGAATTTATTATTGGTCGTTCGGAAATCTTCATCCCCATGAATACTCGAGGCAGTTTCAAAACGATGTAGGCGAGTCAGTCCCTGACTCGCGATAACGCCGTTCACGGTATCGGAGAGACCGAGCTACTATCGGCATTCGGTTTTGTAACCGGCGTTAGAACAATGCCCAGACACCGATTGTCAAATCTGTCAGACATACAAGCCCAAACCGCAAACGCGCGAAGTTCCCGCAATTCAAAAGCACTCCCTTGCGGTTCGGGCTTGTATTTGCAATTGTCATACGTTGCTCGGACGCAAGATAGTCATTGCGGCTGATCTCACATGGCCTAGGCAGGTCATGATCGGGCACCAAGTTCCTTCACCGCATTCGTTCGTGGCCCGTTTTCCTGCACGGCGAAAAGAAAGCAAACAATGTATACGCGTCGAAATATTCGTTGGACGTTGGTCGTTCAAGTGGCTTGGAAGAAACTGATCGTTTTTTCGTTCTGGAGTGGTTTAGTCACGCTGCTGTATCAATGGCTGTTTGCGGCCGGAATCGATATTAGCCTTCCAATTGCACCGCTCGGGACGATCGGCATCGCCGTTGCGTTGTACGTTGGCTTCAAGAACAACCAAGCTTACGACCGCTACTGGGAGGCTCGAAAAATATGGGGGGGCATCGTGAATACCAGCCGTTCGTTTGCCAACCAAGTCCTTAGTTTCATCTCTGCCCACCACTCGACGGAACATGTTGATCCGAAGGTTGTGGAATCCATACAACAGCGAATGATCTATCGACATCTCGCCTGGATACACTCTCTTCGCTTCCAGCTACGTCGAACTACGCCGTGGGGCTTTCAGCCAAAAGGAAGCTATTCCAGATTCTCACAGACAACCGACGTCGACGCGTTGCGCGAACAAATTGCGTCTCTCCTGCCAGAGTCAGAACTGTCGGTCGTTTGCCCCAAAGCCAACGCAGCAACGCAAATTCTGCGGATACAAAGTGATGACCTTCGGAAAATCGTGGACGAACAAAAGTTGACGGAAGACTTTCGTCTGATCGCATTGATGGAACAAATCACGGAGATGTACGCTCTTCAAGGCAAGTGTGAAAGAATCAAGAACACTCCGTTTCCACGACAGTATGCTTACTTCAGCGGCGTTTTTGTCTGGATCTTCATCGCCATGTTACCTTTTGCCTTGGTCGGACAATTTGTCGAACGAGAGGCGATGATTTGGCTTACGGTGCCGCTGTCTGTCATCATTTCCTGGGTTTTTTACACGATGGAAGCGGTCGGTGACTCGAGTGAGGATCCGTTCGAAAACTTCATCAATGATGTACCTCTAACCGCACTTTGTCGCACAATCGAAATTGACTTGCGACAGATGATGGGGGAGACCGATGTCCCACCGCCCATCAAGCCAGAAAATGATATTCTGATGTAACTGTTGTACCTTGCGTCCGCAAAAAGAAGATTCAAACGACAAGTACCCACCAAGACAGGAAACGAGGACAAGATTTTAGTTTACTACGATCCCGTTTTTCTTGAGCACGACACCGGAAATCATCCCGAAAATGCATCAAGGTTGTTGCCGGCAATCCACCTTTTGAATTCGCTGGGGACGGACACAAGAGTCATTCGACCGAATTGGCAACCAGTGACGCATAATGAAGTTCGTCTCGTTCACACAGACCGGCACATACAATCGCTGCGAGAATTTGTTTCCAACGGGGCCGGTTCTATCGAACAGGACACCGTTGTTTGTCCAGCGTCATTCGACGTAGCATTGATGGCGGCGGGAGCCGTAAGCGATGCCGTCAAGAGAATCGACCGGGGTGAAAATCAAACCGCCTTTTGCCTCGTTCGTCCGCCTGGGCACCATGCGTCGAGCGATCGAGTGGCAGGCTTCTGTTTGTTTAACAATGTTGCAATTGGTGCGCGTGTTGCAACGAAACTACTCGGCTACGATCGCGTCTTGATCGTCGATTGGGATGTTCACCACGGCGATGGAACACAAGCCATTTTCCTGGAAGATCCGAGCGTCGGATATTTCTCGATTCATCGTGACTCATTTTATCCATTTACCGGATCCAGTAGCGAAACAGGGAACGGGGCAGGCAGAGGAACCACCCAGAACCTGCCAATTCGTTTTGGAACATCGAGACAAGATCAATTCAAGAAGTTTGAAACGGAGTTGCTGGCGTTCGCAGAACGAATCCGACCGCAGTTTGTATTTATCAGCGCCGGATTCGATGCTCACAAAGACGACCCCATTGGTTCGTTGGGCCTCGAAGCGGCTGACTTCGCTTCCATGACACAAACCGTATTGGAGATCGCCAGCGAATTCGCTGACGGAAAGGTCGTTAGTGTTTTGGAAGGTGGATATCAACCCGAATCGGTGGCAGCGTGCATTGAGCAACACTTGGGCGTATTGGTCGAATCGCTGATCGAGTAACGAAACGAGTTGACACACCTCAACTTCAAGGATTGTTGCCAAGAGGAAATCTTGAAAGACGGCAGCCTGTTGTTCGCGCCATCCGGCCCAATGACCAACTGGGATTGCTGGTGCCTTGCAGCCCCGAGCAATGAGTCGACTTACTCACGATTCATTTATCTAAAACGAAAGTTTTCGGAACGGGAGCTGTCGTCTTCCGTCTTTAACGCTGGCGATTTTGTCTTTGTCCATTATCGGTTGTTGCCAAGATACGACGCCTTCCAATTCGTCGCCACAGGGCTGCGACAAGGAGAATACTTCGCGAACGCCATTGGATGTTCCATTGCCCCAGCTTGAACCATGGGCACCCACCAAACTATGCGCAAAAAATGGGGACGCCAGTTGGCGTCCCCATTAATAATTTGTATCTGCAAGCTGCTTATTTAAAAGCGCTGACCTTTTCCATCAACGCTTCAATAACCGGCTTGAGCTTCGAAAGGATGTCCTCATCGGAGATGCCGCCCATGGCCGCCTTGACAGCGTCAACAAATTTCGAAACCACACCACTGACTGCGGTCTTCGCTGGCCCTGTCAATTTGTCGATGCCCATGCCTTCGAGCGATCCGCCGAGGTCAGAAATCTTTGATGTCAGACCATCGACGTTGTCGGCAGTGACATCTTTGAACCCGTTTGTAATTCCGGTGAGTTTGCCTTGCAGGCCTTTCATGTCAAAGTCACCAAAGTCGACGTTGGCAAAGTCTGCGACGCTGTCCTTGGCGTCGGTTGCTGCTTCCTTGGCAGCGTCGCATCCAGTGAATGCGACCATCAATGCGAGCAACATTAGGCTAATTTGAGTCAGGTTTTTCATTATTAAGTTCCTTGTAATCGTCGTGTTTCGATTGAGCAAAATTGACATTCAGCACGCAAGTTATGTGATTCGGCCATTGGTGAAAAGAGGCTAACTCGCTTTCTTGAAAGGCTAGGTGATGAAGTAACCCAATCCTATCGCTGATCGTGCGCCTACAATTTGGCTCATCGTGGAAGACCCCAATAGGTTGGGGCAGCGTGAGGAACCCAAGACCCGTTTAATGGTTCCTGATTCCCGATACCTTTCCCTGTGTGACTTTGTAATGGGTTTCTCCTTCAGTCGAACCCTTCAGGGATGAATCCGTTGTCTTCTTGGGAAGCGCTGAACTTTGAATTTTGGGAGCCTTGACATCCCGATTCAAACGAACGATGTTAAAGAAATCGGGCGGCAACTTCGGTCGTTAGCTTGATTTCATGTGAACCTACCGGCTTCAGACGGGATTCCCCGGTTATTTCCGAGGCCGTGCGGCTGCCATCAGAGCTTCGATTTCCAGAATATGTTCGTGAGGCACGCGGCTCCGTTGATACTTCTTCGAGATGACATCGTGGAGTGTCTCGAGATCCTCGAGCTCAATGGCTGGAAACTTTGTCCATTCGTCTTCCGATTTGAGTCGAGACTGAAGCTGCCATTTGCCGGCGTGTCGCGTGGCGGTAACCAATCGAGTCTCGCCGTCTTCGGTTTTTTCTCGCCATTCGTGTTTCTTCATGATTCATGCACCGGGAGGCCTGCGACGGAGAACCAGCCGAGCAGGAACAGTCTCTCTTCGGACGCAGTCGTGAGTTGAACAGAGTTAAATCGACTTGAGCAGCCATGAATCGTACCGATCCGCGTTTTCAAAAGCTACCCACCCACAGAGCCGTCGTCTCGCACCTTGTCGCTCTCAACACCGATCGGCCTCAATCGAAAATGGCGGTATATCTTGGGACGCAACAACGATCAGGGGACTTTTTCTCTTTGGTAATTTTTGCCGAGTGGGGCAAATCGGAGTCAGCGAACCGGCCTTGGAAGCTGAACTGAAACCGATTCGGAGTACTGCTTACTGCGTATGCTTTTGGTAGTTCGAGTGGAACTCGAAAAATGTTGTGAAATTCGGACTAGAGCCCACATGACCTTCTCCGAGGAAACCAAAAGCGAAAAACTGTATCCGTCCGTGTCTCTCATCCCAGCCGAGCCAGTGAATGACTAGCTAGTGTACTGTCGTGGTGGTACACTAGTTCAGCTTGACGCGGTGGCTGACTGAGCTTTCGTTTGCAGACGCGAAATCATTTTCGTTGAGTACGAGCAATTCTTAGTCAAGTCAAGTCGATTCGCTATCTTTGACACGTATCCAAGAAACAAACTAATGTCGCATTCGCCTTTGATAATCATCCAAATGCTCGTCCTAATTGCATTGACAGGTTGTTCTTCCGCTTCACAGCAGAGCACATCACCTAACGCCAAGTCGAAAGAAATGGTACTCGCTCAAGTGCGAAAAGATTTCCCCAAACGATGTGGAGTAAAGTTCGTCATTAGCGACGAAAAGAGCGACAAGCCTAGCGTGCAAATTGAGCGTTCGCAGAATGGTGAGCATTGGCGGATCACCATGGGTTTCCAACAAGTTGGAGTCAACGACTATCTTGTCTATGAGACACTCGCCGGCCCTAGCGAGGCGATTCAAGTTTACGCGCACGGAAATTCGGATTTCGGCCTTAAGCGTTTTGTCGCCGACCGTACGCATAAGAATCTTCAAGTGAAATTTAAAGGCGGCATGAACGATACCGGAAGCGGCCGACTATTAAGGCACCACATACTGTTTGGGTGTGTCCCCAACAAAAATGGTATCGCAGACGTACACTCCGAGTCGTTTGCAAAACAAACAACGCTAGAAACCAATCCTGATGGATCGATGGAACTTGTCTATACGCCAAGTGGTGTCAGGTTTCGATATTCGTCAGACTTCAAGTGCGAGTTGGTTTCCCTTCCAGAATACCTTGTTGGGAGAAATGGCGAACTCTCAGTGCGATTTTACTGGCAGCTCAACCCTGACCACAGCAAACGCTTCGACGATGGGGGGCTCTTGGTCTTTGAGGCGACGGGATCTGACGACGTTGAGTCAGCAACTTGGTTTGAGAATGTCGCGATCTCAAAGCTTGAGCCATCTGAAGGGCTTGATGATTTCAAAATTTGCATTCCCTCAAAACGCAAGGGGATAGTGACGATTGGCCAGAGGAGCGTAACGTCTCCCGACGAACAACCCGATAACGCCACCGCCAAGGCAAAGCAAACCTTTGAAGCAGCGGGCGTCCCGATGCAAAATGGTGAATTTAAAAAGGCACTCGAACTCATACGACAAGCAATCAAGTTGGATCCTGAGCAGCGCCACTACAAGTTCGGGATACTCATGGTGCTCCAGCGCGTTGGTTTTGAGAAGTCCACTGAATCAACCCCCGAGGCGGCCAACCTCTATTTCTACGAGGCTGGAAAAATTGCTCGCGCGTTAATGAATAGAGATGCCGTGCTCTCATCAACCCAAAAGCGCTCGCTCCGCGACACGATGTACAACGAAGCCTCAGCTTATGCGCTCGATGGAAGACAAGAAGAAGCCTTTGAATCTCTGCAGGTCGCTTTCGGTATTGGCCATTTCGATTTCGAGCACCTTTCAATCAATGCGGCGTTCGATAGCATTCGTGAAAACACAGAATTTATGACATTGGTTGAAAACGCTCAGGCCCAACTTGTTGCACGAGCGACCTTGGAGACAGTCCAGCAGATCAAGGAATTCAAGTCATTTGAATTCGATTTTGATCTCAAGGATGTTGATGGGGAAGATGTCAAACTTAGCGACTTCAAGGACAAACTTGTGATCGTTGACCTCTGGGGTACTTGGTGCCAACCTTGCCAAGACGAGATCCCGCACTTCATAAAACTAAAAGAAACGTTTGCCGATCGCGGATTGGCGATCGTTGGAGTCAACTATGAAATGGGCAACGACGAGGAGGAAGCACGAAATACGATCAAGCAATTCATGCTTAAATCCAAGATAAATTATCCATGTTTGATTGGTGATGCAAAGACTCGAAAACAAATCTCTGACTTTAGCGGATATCCAACGACACTTTTCATCGGAAGGGATGGCAAAGTCAAGCTCCTGATCGTAGGACTCGCCACATATCCAAAACTCGAGTCGATTGTGACCGCACTCATCAGCGAACAGGCGTCCATTGATTAAGATTTCATCTGAATTAAGCGACGGCATTTGCGCAGAATTAAGATCGCGGGAGACCGCAGACGAGAATTCAATGGTTACTTGCCGCATGAATTGTGAATACTTTCCGGGCTAAGCTTCCGATTGAGATGGGTAACGAAACCGTGATACGGGTCACCGGAGTTTTTCTGCCAAGGCGAGGAAAGTCGTTCAACGCCATTCAGAACATCGGCATAGCCCACATGAGCATTTTTAGGGTCTTTAGAGCATCCAAGAACGCAGCTCATGTTCAGTTTCGTTGAGGATCGCGCAGAGGCTATTGTTAGCGTTTTGCCTAGAGCCGGTTACAAAACCGAATGGCGATCGTTGCTCGGTCTCTCCAAGACCGTGAATGGCGCTAATGCGAGTCAGGGACTGACTTGCCTGCATGGTTTTGAAACGGCCTCTAGATCGTGAAGAGGTGGGCGTAGTCACCATATTCCTCCGCCCGTTCATCGTGAGATCCACGCTCAACCACCTTACATTTGGCCAGAACGGCGATATGCACAGACATTCGGACCGTCGAGAAGCGATGGAAATCACTATGGCCGTTTGTTGCTTTCCTCGTTTTACGATCTGTCAGCTGTTGATCAGGGCAATTTTCTTGGTTGTTGAGTTGCAAACTGGTAAAATGGAATTGTGATCGCCGGGTGCAACTTGGTGACCATAAGACTCAAACAGAAATGTTTGAATCTTGCTTGGCGCTGAAAGTCCACTTCCACCTCTCGAGGCCCAGCCATGCATAAGTTCGAACTTCCGGAAAAAGAGATTCTGAATCTGCTTCAGTTCGTTCGCGAGAACGAGGCGTCAGATCTCCATTTAAAAGTCGGATACCCACCCTGTGTTCGCATCGGCGGTCATCTTCACAAGATCGATTCGCCGCCACTTCCCAGCACGGAATTTGTTGAGTCAATGCTCCTACCGTTTGTTCCTGAAAACCGGTGCGAAGATTATCACAAGACGGGAGGAGTTGACTTTGCGATCAAAACTGAACACGGTGACCGATTTCGCGTCAACCTATACCGAAGCGGCGGCGAGATGCATGCAGCGCTGCGCCGAATTGCGGGAGTGATTCCAAATTTTGAGAATCTAAACTTGCCGCCTGTTTACGAAAAGACGTTGTCGCGAACGTACGTTGGACTGATCCTCGTAACGGGAGTCACGGGGAGTGGCAAGAGTTCGACGATGGCCGCGATGCTGAATTATATTAACGAGCATCGTGATATGCACATCATCACGATCGAAGATCCCATCGAATTCAATTTTCATGGTGACAAATCGATTATTTCTCAACGCGAGATTGGAATCGACGTCCCGACTTATCCAGAAGCGCTACGGTATGTCGTTCGTCAGGATCCAGACTGCATCATGATTGGTGAGCTAAGAGACAAGGAGACCATGTTAGCGGCTCTTCAGGCAGCAGAAACCGGCCACTTGGTTCTGGCTTCGATTCACAGTGCCGACACACAACTTACGTTTTCCCGTGTGCTTGAATTTTTTCCACACGACGAACACAAGTTTATTCGTTCGTCGATGGCAGCCAGTCTGGTTGCGATCATGAGTCAGCGATTGCTGCCGGGCGTTGAATCGGGTTCACGCTATCCAGCGACCGAAGTCTTGCTGGGAAATTCGCTGGTTCGAAAAAAGATTGTCGACGAGGAAGACGAGGATTTCCCCGCCATTCTCAATGCCTGTCACAGCGAGGGCATGCGAACATTCAATCATTCACTGTGTGAGATGGTGAAAGCCAACCTGGTCGCCCAAGATGTCGCTGAGGAAATTTCTCCTAACCGCGAAGCCCTGCACTCGATGTTCAAAGGGATCGATACATCCGAAGGCTTGGTAAGCCGCTTAAAGAGCTAAAACGTATCGATTGGGCCAACTTCTTGCGTTCAGGATTTGATTCGACACCTTTGCGGTAGTTCCTATTGGATTGACCAGTAAAGTATACGATGACAAAACTGTTTCAATCGACGTATGAACATTGAGAACCCTCAAACGATGATCCGCAAAAAACTGATATCTCTCGCCACGTTATTCGCTCTAATGACGATCACGCTGTTGCTCAATTTCGGATGCAATCCGGCAGCCGAAAAAACCATCAGCGGCGACAGCTCCGTTGACTCAAATAGCCCAACCTCGCTGCGAAAAACAGATGGAGTTGCCTCCACAACGACAGGCAGCAAGAACCGAGAGGCTGAAGGTGAACCAATTCTCATCAGCGGCGACCTGGGCTCAGTCGACTGGCCTTCGATGCTTGGTCAAAAGATAACCATCACAGGGGACTTAGTGGTTGTAGACACCTACGACTTGGTTCGCCGTGGTCAAGTCAAAGTGGCCCGAGATCGACTTTATATCCCGACCGGCCGCATCGATCCCAACGATGTCGATCCCAATGCGACCTCGTTCGAGGGTGGTAGCAACGTAGCGAAAGTGGCAACGGCGCAAAAACACAACGACGAAGTCACGATCATCATTGACGATGGATCGGCAGGCGAAAATATTTTTCCGCCAACGTTGTTTCCCAATCTTGGAATGACTCATCCAACAGTCCGTATCGGATCCGTGCTCAAAGGAGTTTCGGGGGAACTAGTGAAGTCCGGAAACAATCTTTTGCTCGTGTCAAATGAACCGCTTCAATGGACGCCCGCCAAGCGACCGCAGCGACCCGATGTTGGCGAGGCAAACGTGACTGTATCCAGCTTTAACGTGCTCAACTATTTCACGACGATTGATGACGGAGGCAATAATGCTCGCGGTGCCGACTCCGAATCTGAACTGAAACGGCAAGAAGCAAAACTGGTTTCCGCCCTCATTGCGTTGCAGTCAGATGTGATTGGTTTGATGGAGATTGAAAATAATCTCGAAGCCGAGAATCGTCTCGTCGCTGCATTGAATCGAGAACTTGGCAAAGAAGCTTATAAAGGTTGCGGCCTTCCAGATGGTTTTCGCTCAGCGCCCGGCGGCCAAGATTCCATTCGTGTCGGCATCATTTACCGAGCCGACCGCGTCGAACCGGTGGGAGAAGTTTCGATGATCCGCAACGATGCGTTCCACAAGGCGCGAACACCAATCGTTCAAAAGTTCAAATCAAAAACGGCAGACAAGCCATTCGCCTTGATCGTCAACCACTTCAAATCAAAGGGCGGCTCGGACAGAGCCGATGTTGCCAACAAAGACAAAGGTGACGGTCAAGGTGCATTCAATGCTCTGCGCAGATCTCAATCACTAGCGATATGCAACTACATCGACGAACTAAAGCAGGGTCAAAGTAAGGAAAGGGAACCACGAGTCCTTGTTATTGGCGATTTGAACGCTTATGGGCAGGAAGACCCGATCGATGCGATGCGAGCCAAGGGCCTTGTTGATCTACGGGAACACTTCGGAATAGGACGCTCATCAGGTGATGAAAGGGGAGATTATTCATACATCTATCGGGGGCAATGCGGCAGCATGGATCACGCAATGGCGACCGACTCGTTGGCTGCCGATGTAACCGGGATTGCCACTTGGCATATCAATGCCGACGAACCACGATTTCTAGATTACAACGAGGAGCATAACCCCAAGTCGCTCTACGAGGCCAATCCGTTTCGCAGTTCCGATCACGACCCTGTCTTAATTGGAATTCGGAACTAAAGCGAGATTGCCTCCAGATCCTTGTTGAGCACGCTTTATTTAAACGTCGAATATCGCCCCCACAACAAAGTGTGTATGTGCCAGCACAACAAGCGATCACGTTCCGCCTGGTCCTCAACCTTGCCGCCGCGTTGCATGAAGTAACGTGCCATCAACGGAACTTACTCCAACGATCGGAACGACGGCATCGTCGAAGTTGCTTGCTGGACGCAATGCCGTCGCTACTGGCGCAAGGCGAAGGAACAGGGCGAAGGAACAGGGTCTTGCGCGGAAGCGCCAGACAATCTGAACTATTGAAAGACTTGCCCCTGAACCGATTGGGCAGTTTGAGTGTCCGAGTTCGAGTAAACTTAGATCTTACATACGAGTCAAGGAAAATCATGGCATACCTTGGGTGGCTTTTTGTCGGACTCTTGTTGGGCGGCGGAATCGCCTTCTATTCAATGCGATTCCTAAAGCGTGCAACCACTGGCGGTGACTCCGAATCTGTAGTTTCGCTTTTGACATCGCACTTCAATCCGGTTGCGATTGACAACGTTACGATTTCTGAACGTAAGTTTCCCTTTCGTGTACGTGCAGACTTGCAGCGTGCAATTGATCGGCTCTTTAGCGAAGCAACCAAGATCATTCACTTCTGTGGAGTTCGTAAAGAGTTTTCCCATGAAGACTTGTCCATGACTGACTGCATGGTTGAAAGCTCACACTATCCGACGATGTCGGTTCCGCCAGAGTACGAAGAAATCGACATCGGTGACGAGACCCCAGTACGAGTTTTGAAGGTCGGACTATGGTTGCTTGAAAAAGATGCAGTGCGATTTGCAGTTTTACTAACGCCAGCTGGTCGATATGGCCAGGTTACTGGTATCCAGTTTCAAGTCGCAACGCCCAATACTACCGAAGGAACTAAAATCGCTCAGGATTTCTTCAAGCACCTTGAGAATGCCGTTCTCAAAGCGGAATCCTATCGAGGTAAAGTTCTATCGCTGGAACAAGCGGAACATTCTTACACTGGCGAGTCGTCGGGAATTACCGTTCACAAGCTTCGTCACGTCGAGCGTGATCAAGTCATTTTGCCTGAAACTACTTTGAAGCTGCTTGAACGAAATGTCATTCACTTCGTCCAGCAACGAGAACAATTGGCAAACTTTAAACAGTCGACTCGCAAAGGCATCCTGTTCTACGGGCCTCCGGGAACAGGAAAAACTCACACCATCCACTATCTGTCGAAAGCTCTTGAAGATCACACGACACTCTTGGTTTCAGCAGAGCAAGTCGGACTGCTTAGCGAGTATATGACTCTGGCTCGGCTCCTTCAGCCAAGCATTGTTGTGATTGAAGACGTTGATTTGATCGCACGTGATCGGGCAAATATGAATAGTCCGTGCGAGGAAGTCATGTTGAACAAGCTGTTAAACGAAATGGACGGCTTAAAACAAGATTCCGAGATTCTCTTCATTCTAACCACCAATCGACCGGAAACATTAGAAGCTGCACTGGCATCCCGTCCGGGGCGAGTTGATCAGGCAATCGAGTATCCGCTTCCCGACGAAAATGGCCGCAACAAGTTGACTCGACTTTACTCCGAAGGAATTCATATCTCGGACGCTACCATCGGCGAAATCGTTCGACGGACTGAAGGCGTCAGCCCAGCGTTTATCAAGGAACTAATGCGCCGCAGCGTTCAATTCCATATTGAACGAAATGGCAATGGTGAACTAACCAAAGACGACGTGACATTCGCATTGGATGAAATGTTGGTCGCAGGTGGTTCGCTCAATTTGAAGTTACTGGGAGCAGCAGAAGTAAAAGAAAAATAGGGAAAGTGAATTGGTTAAAACCTGTGACGATCGATCCGCTTAGCGCAGAAACCAATGAGTTACCAATGGACGAACTTTGCCTTGTGTGCCAAAAACAACCTGCGATCAACCGTCATATTTTCCCAAGCTCTGCGTACAAGCTGTATGTCAGCGATCAGGAAAAAGACGATGTTATCGTCGCCCGCCCGCCAACGGTCGGTCACAAAGTCAGCAAGTAGGTCAAGAAAAATCGCGGCCTGGTAGCGGCGTTGGCATTGATCACTGCGTCCCTAGTGGATCGTCAGTTCTAAAGATTGGGATTGCTTGAGATTGCTCAAATTCGTCTTGGTGCTTCGCCCCAAGGCTATGCCAACTGGTCGCTGCGACTGCTTGCCCGTAAAGTTGCTCGGCAACCGACGCGCTCGTGTCGGAAGCAGTCAATATTCCTGAACGTTGAAACGTTTTCGACGAACGAGTCGGTGATAAAACACCGCTTGTGGCTGGCGAGACGAATTTGACTCCCGAGTCCAGATTCGCTTTCTTCAATACTACGACCGGATTCTAACCTGATTTTTCTCGTTTTCAGTGGTCCCGTTTTTTGGGGGCAGATCAGCCAGCAGGGGTGGCAGTTTTTGGGCCGCTGCAAACGATGATCTGCAAGGAGAACAAGCAACTACTTGACACAAATTAGTTTGCATGTAAAATAGTTGTCGGATCCGAACCGCCTGGTAGCTAGAATGGCAAAGCTAAAACAAGAACTCAAGAAACGTCGAGCTTTTGATTCGATTCAGCAGGAAGCGACGCTGGCGGTCATGCGTACCAGTGACCTGCTAGAGAATCGACTGGCGAGGCTTTTGCGCGAAAATGGGCTGACTCTTTCTCAGTACAACGTCTTGCGAATTCTGCGGGGTGAAGGAATACCCATGCCCTGCTTGGATGTTGCCGAAAGAATGATTCAAGTGGCACCGGCGATTACCCGTGTCGTTGAGCAACTTCTGAAACTCGACTTGATCGTCAAGACTCAGTCAGCGGATGATCGGCGTGTTTTCACGATCGAGTTGAATTCTGCCGCAAAAAAACTGCTTCGAAAACTCGACAACCCGGTCTTGAGTTTTCACGAATCACTTCTCTCAAACGTCGGCAAATCAGACCTGAAAGCCCTGATTCGGATACTTGAGTCCGTGCGAAGTGGTATCGCCGAATAGTTTTATTTAATTATGTACTTTACATGTAAGGTAATGTTGCGATGGGCGTCGAAGTTAGGAAAGCAAAAGGTTGCTTCCAGCAACTAGGCAGTTTTAGAAACCAAGAAACCAAGGAATAAGACGATGATGACAGTTCGAAAATCGGAAGAGCGAGGGCAGGCAGACCATGGCTGGTTGAAATCTCGCCACACGTTCTCATTTGCGGGATATCAAGATCCGAAGCACATACAGTTTCGATCGCTCCGCGTGATGAATGAAGACCGCGTAGCCGCAGGACAAGGATTCGGAACTCATCGGCACAACGATATGGAAATCGTTTCCTACGTTTTACAGGGAGAGCTTGAGCACAAGGACTCGATGGGCAATGGTGAGACTCTACGGCCTGGTGAATTTCAGCGAATCACCGCCGGAAGTGGCATTTCGCACAGTGAATTCAATCCGTCGCAAACCGATGCAACCCATTTCTACCAGATTTGGTTGCTACCAGAGGAGCGAGGACTTGAGCCAAGCTATGAACAGAAGACATTTGATCCAACGCAGCGGAAGAATCGACTTCAACTGGTCGCCTCGCATGATGCTGCCGCTGGCTCGTTGAAGATTCATCAAGACGCACAGATCTATCTTGCTGATATTGATTCTGGTTCCGAGGTTTCGTATCAGATTTCAAAGGACCGCCATGTTTGGGTTCAAGTCCTTAGTGGATCATTGCAGGTAAACGATCAATCCCTTTCCGTTGGTGATGCGGTAGCAGTAAGCGACGAGCCAAGCCTGACGTTCAATGCATCCGAAGATTCAGAACTCATGCTGTTCGACCTCGCGTAACTAGTTCGGAAACTCACAACCACAGGGAAACACAATGACAACTCGATCAAGCGATATCGTATTGACGGTAGCAGACTTGCTGCATGAAATGACCACCCCGGTGTTCGGCTGTGCTTGCGATCCAGATGACGAGAAGGTGCTTGTACCGTGTGCCGCGGTACGGGGCACACGGATGTTGGTTGGCTGGATGGGGATGCAATCCAAGCGATGCACCTTTGATATTCTGTCAAAGTTGCAGTTCCAAGAAAACAGGCTTCCTGAATCGTTGTTGTAACGACACCACAACTGCTAGAGTCAGTTTCAAAACCATGTAGGCAAGTCAGTCCCTGAAGTGCGTTAGCGCCATTTCCGGTCTCGGAGAGACCGAGCTACGATCGGCAAACGGTTTTGTAACCGACTCTAGGAACGGAAGCCTGCGATGAAATTTCGGCCAACAGGTTTGTTAGTGCAATCCCGAAGTCGGAATTAGATGCTTGGCCAATTTGCGTTTTCCTCCGTGTTTCGGATTTTCGACTGACAGAGATTTGTAGCAAGTGTACCTACTCCACATTCCGTCATCCAAAAGACCGGCACAAAACCAAACGTTTTGTGCCGGTCGCAGTATCGACTACTTTTCTTCTTCGGGTTGATCAATCCGAACCATCGACCACTGTTGCGTTTGTCCATCTTCAAAATGAAGCAGGGCGTCCGTCTCGTTTTCGGTTAGGTTGTAAACCCCGGTCTCCATGATCGGCCAATCTTCACCGACCGGCCCGAATGCGGCTCGTTGAGATTTCTGATCAATGGTTCCCTCAACCTCGAACGAACTATCTGTTTCGGTCGCTTGGAACGTTCCAGCAATAATGCCTTCCTTACTAATGGCGAGCTGCAAGAAGATAGTTGAATCTTCAACAGACCCTCCTTTTTCAGTTAGGGCAAACACGCCCAAGGGAAGCCATTCCAAATCCGCGGGATCGACTTCCGGAACACCGTTGGCGATCGTTTGGGCTTGCTCGACGTATTCTTCCGTTGTCGCTACAACTTCTCCTTCGTAGTAAACACTGTCCCCTTCGAAGTACAGGTTCGTTCCATAGTCAAAATAAGCAGGTTGTGTGTTGGCGTTGCCAACCCACCAACCGGTAACCGCGCCGGCGGTAGCCCAAGCCCACCAATTTCGGTTTTGATTTCCCCAACCATATCGGTAGTTGGGATATCGTCCCCAGTAACCTCCGCCGTAAGCAGGCAAGTGCACTGGTCTGGGTGGCCGGTAGCCCGGTGGACGATATCCAGGAGGTCTCGAACCCGGTGGTCGATATCCTGGAGGACGCCCACCCGGTGGTCGATATCCAGGTTTTTGACCGGGAGGTCTACCAGTGCCAGGCGGGCGTTGACCGGGAGGTCTGCCAGTGCCAGGCGGGCGTTGGCCGGGCGGTTTTCCCGTGCTTGGAGGTCTGCCGGTTCCGGGCGGTCGCTGACTTGGTGGTTTTCCTGTGCTTGGAGGTTTTCCCGTGCCGGGCGGTTTTCCTGTGCTTGGAGGTTTGCCGGTTCCAGGTGGACGTTGACCTGGACGATTGCCTGTATCGGGACGAGTAACGGGGCGACTGCCGGAACCTGGGCGGGTCGTCGGTCGATTCTGCAGAAAGTCTCCCGCCGCTCCGCCGGGTCGCGAACCCGGTCGGGTGGAGGGTCGACTAAGATCGAGGAAATCATTCAAGGATCCCTGCGATGGTCGTCCTGGTGCAGGTCTTGTCGTGTTGGGTTGACCTAACGAAGGGCGACTCGTTGCAGGTCGATTTGTGCCAGGTGCAATTGACGGAGGGCGTCCTGTCGACGGTCGATTTGCCGTCGGTGGCCGACCTGTCGAAGGTCGATTTGCCGTCGGTGGCCTCCCCGGAGCGGGGCGACTCATTGAGGGTCGATTTGCTGTTGGTGGCCGACCTGTAGATGGCCGACCTGTTGGCTGCCGTCCCGGAGTGGGCCGACTCATTGAAGGCGAGCGACCAGCGGACGGGCGGCTGGCGCCACCGCGACCTCCACCGCCACGGCCCCCACGCTGTGCAAGCGATTCGTCACACAACCAAAACATCGTTAGTGACAACGCGACAACGCAAAAAAAAATTCGGTTGATTCGATTCATTGTTTATCTCCCATTGCTGTATTGCTAGTTACTGACGTGTCGCAACAATCTCTTCAACATTGGGAAGAAGCTTCCCGTCAAGAACTTGATTTATTTTTTTCCACTTGTAACCGTCTTCATCGGTTTGCTGGAATATGCCGGTAAATGAACCTGCGGCTCCGTCTGCCAAGGTTACTTTCGAGTTAACAACCCATTGGCCGTCTCTTTCCATCCACTCGCCCATGACTACGCCTGCATCGGAATCGAATAACCAGCTTCGAATTTTTTTTTCCTTTGCATCCCAACCGATAATCTGAAGTCCAGAAGATTTGGTTTCGTTTCCCTCAATGACTTTGAACTTGCGACTGATAAAGTTGCGGTTCTTTGTCCATTGGCAAGAAAACTCAACTAAATATCCGTCGCCTCTGATCGCCCAGTCGCCGATCAGCCATTCAAGAGGCTGAAGCTCAGCAACGTGAGTGATCTTGGCGACACGCTTTTCGTCCGTAACGCGATCAATCAACCACTTGCCGCCGGTCTTGACGTAGACAACCCGGTAGTCACTTTCGATCGCTTGTTCACCGGTAAAACTCGCAGTGGCGACCCCTCGTTCCAAAGCGACATTGGGCGAAATAAACTCGATTGACTCGGTGGCGACTGCCAACGTCGGAGATTCATCGCCTGCCAACAGGGCCCTAAGGTTGGTTACAATTGCGTCCCGACCAACCGTTCGTTCTCCCGTTTCAGAGCTCACAAAAACGCCACCGGTGGACCAGTGGCTCGCCAACTTTTCAATATCGCGAGCATTAAAAGCCGCAACGTACGAGTCAATTGCAACTTGAATCTCAGTGGTGTCGGCGTTTTCGTCGTTGTTGGCTTCCTGAGAAAACACAGGCATTGCGACGCTGCTGAGCCAAAGCAGCATCAGAAACTGACAAAAGTTGAGCATCTCTTAACCTCCAGTGAAACCGTTTGCTTAAACCAACACGTCCTACCGACAAACCAATCTGTCGCGTTGATAATACACTAGAACGGCAGGGCAATGTCCAACATTGTAATGATTAAAAGTTGTGAAACCGCATCATCTCGTCTAGTTGCCGACTGCCAAAAAACATGCGTCTTTCTATTCCTTGTTTCTTCTTTGTAGCGCGGCGGTTTGCACCCCGTTTGCTGTTCAGCGGTATGAGTCTGCTTTAATATTTCGCCAAATGCAAACGAAATGGCTTTGCTTCGACGCATCGAATCGCTCTCCTGCATATACTCTCGACCTGACATTGGCAAATCTCTTTTTTGAATAGCTTCGATCAGCGCCGAATCATCCCGTACCGGTTAATCTCGAAGTCGCCTGGACGATCATCTCGGCCGTGGCCGTACTTTATGCTGGCCGCTTGTTAACCGGTCGAATCCGTTTTCTGCGGGATTTCAATATCCCTGAAGCCGTAAGCGGTGGCCTTTTTGTGTAGCGGAGTGGTCGCAATCGTGTTCGTCGTGACCAATCGCCAGATCGAATTTGACCTGACACCGCGCGACACGCTGCTACTCGTGTTTTTCAGTACGATCGGTTTGTCGGCAAAACTCCGAACGTTGATTAGCGGCGGAAAATCATTGGCGAAACTGGTGATTTGCGCCGTCGGTTTCTTGATTCTGCAAGACATCGCCGGTATCGCGGTCGCGTTATCGTTCGGTGGACATCCGGCCTATGGGCTGCTTGCCGGAAGTGTCTCGTTCGCGGGCGGACATGGGACAGCCATTTCCTACGGTCAGCTAGCCGCCGATCAAGGCTTGCCCGGTGCGATGGAACTAGGGATGGCCTGCGCGACATTTGGATTGATTGCCGGCGGTCTGATCGGTGGGCCGATCGCACGACGCCTCACCGGAAAGTACAAGCTTTCCGGCGACGTCGAGCAGCAGACAATGGTGCCCGGTCCTGAGGAGACCAATCAGGCGGGGCCGGTAACACTGAACGGGATGTTGGATTCGGTTTTCGTACTCGCAATCTGCATTGCCGCAGGAGCTGCGGTGAATCAATGGATTGGCCAACGCTGGGAAATGCCTTTGCCCGGCTTTTTGGCTGCCATGTTCGTGGGAATCGTGATCACCAACGGCCTTGATTTTTTTAAGATCGAGTTACACAAACCATCGATTAGTCTTTGCAGTGATGTGAGTCTACAACTATTCCTGGCGATGAGTTTAATGAGTCTGCAGCTCTGGACTCTTGGCGGTGCTATCGGTCCTCTGTTGGTTGTTTTGTTGGTTCAGATTGGCGTGATGGCCGCGTTTGCGTTGTATATCGTATTCCCCGCGATGGGACGGGATTACGACGCCGCCGTCATCGCTGTCGGATTTTCAGGTCTGGGCCTTGGCGCAACGCCGGTCGGCATCGCCAATATGCACGCCGTCACCGAAAAGTTCGGCGCGTCGCAGAAGGCGTTTTTGATCGTTCCACTTGTGGGTGCCTTTTTTCTCGATATCGCCAATGCGGCAATCATCCAGGCCATTCTGGCGACGCCATTTTTTGGAAACGCCGGCGGCTAGAATGACGACCTCGTTGCATTTGAATGACACCTAGTTGGAGTCAGGCTTGGTGTCGGTCTAGCCTGCGGACAAAAAAAGCATGGTGATCGGCAGCCCTTCACCAAAAAGGTTCTGTCCGCTTCTTAGATGTCGCGATCGTCATTTTCGTCTTTCGAATACGCAGAGCGGCGATGAGCCAAGGCACATAAGTTCGCGACGGCCAAACCAATGACCGTCACGAAATTCATGAATCGGTCTTCGAGCAAATTCGGTTGCATTCCGGATGCACACTTTTCCATGCTGCCATTATAAGGTTGTTCATGGAATAAAAACCCCGATGGATCGCATGAGACTTCATTGGGATTGAAACGAAATTTGCCCGCTTTTTTGACTGGGACGTGGGTTCTCCTACCCTTGAAGTGGCATACCCCGGACATGTTTGCCGTGTGGAATTTGCATCGGTTGGCAGATGCTGTTCCTCTGCACGCCACTGGACCCTTTGCTACGTTTCTTCGACTGGCACAGCTGCACTTGCTGGAATGGTGCTGTAGACGACTGGCAGGACAAAGAGGTTGAGTAACGTGGATGTAACCAATCCACCAAGAATGACGAACGCCATTGGATACTCGATTTCCTGACCGGAGATGTTACCCGTGATCATTAGGGGCACGAGGGCGAGGCCGGTTGTCAGTGCGGTCATCAGGATTGGGGCAAGTCGTTCTTCGGCTCCGCGCAGGAATAGCTCGTGACCGAATTCGACCTGTTCCTCGGTTTGCAAATGTCGATAGTGGCTAAGCAACATGATTCCGTTGCGTGCCGCGATGCCGAGGATGGTGACGAAGCCAACGATCGAGCCCAGCGAAACAATTCCGCCAGCAAACCAAACGCCCACGACTCCGCCTAGCAACGCCAACGGAAGCATTAAAGTGATAAGGCCGACCAGACGCCAAGATTTGAAATCGACGTATAGGATCAGGACGATCGCGATTACAGCAAAGATGGATAGAAAAGTGATTCGTTGTTGAGACGCTTTGGCTTCCGCGTATTCGCCGAGGAATTCAGGGTGTGAACCGTTGGGGAATTTGACTTTTGCCAACACCGCCTGTTCGATCTCCGTAGCGACGCTGCCGAGATCGCGTCCCTCAACATTACAAGTGATGTCGATGCGGCGTGATGCCCCTTCTCGTTTAATCGCGTTAGGGGCAGGAGTCACTCGAATGTCGGCAACGTCTTCCAATGGAACTTGCGCTCCTGATGGGGTGTCGATCATCAGTCCGCGTAGCGATGTTACATCAGCCGACAAGCGAGGTTCACCTCGCACAACGACGCCGAATATTTTTTGATCCTGAAAAATCTCACCGACTCGAGTTCCGTCGACGAGTGTTCCGACCGATCGCATCATGCTGCCGGGTGTTAAGCCGAATCGTGATGCCGCTTCTGGCCGCATCTTGATCGAGACTTGGGGCACAAGAACCTGTGGTTCGACTTTTAACGTTGCTACGCCGGGAACGTCTTTCATGGCGTCGGAAACGTCACGCGCGGTCGAACGGAGTTCTTCGAGATTGGCTCCGTAAACGCGAACGACGATCGAGGCACTGGTTCCCGTTAGAACTTCCTTGATGCGTTCCTTTAGGTAAGTCAGCAAGTCACGATAAAGGCCGGGATAGCCGTCGACGATTTCTTGAACTTCAGCGACAGCTTTGTCGTAGTCAGCTTCTTCGTCGATGCTGATCCAAAGTTCCGTAAAGTTTGGCCCGACGACTTCATCGGCCACCTCGGCACGGCCAATGTGTGAGCCAAAATTGCGGACGCCATCGACTGCCATCATTTCATCACTTGCTCGAACCGTGATGCGATTCATGGCGTCGATCCCAATGCCGGGTTTCTCTACCCAGTGCATCAGGAAGTCGGTTTCCTTGAAGTTCGGCATCAACTCTTGGCCCAGGGTCGGGATCAGACATGCCAATCCAGCAAACAGCAATGCGGCGAAGGTCAATGTAATTGCTCGGAAGCGAATCATTGGAGCAAGCAGTATTCGGTAACCGGACTTGAGCGAGCGAACCACCAACGATTCTTTGTCTTGTTTTGCAGCAACTTGGGGAAGCAACATCAATGCCATTGCGGGCGTCAGAGTCAGTGCAACCGCCAGCGATGAGAGGATTGCCAAAATGTAAGACTTGGCCAACGGCTGAAAGAACGAACCCGCCAAGCCTTGTAAAAAGAAGACCGGCAAGAATGCAAAGATCACGATCATCGTTCCGTACACCACCGCGCTGCGGACTTCCAAAGAGGCGTGCAAGACCACGTAGAAGGGACTTCGGGGCGTTTCCAACTGCGAATTCAATCGCAAGCGGCGGATGATATTCTCAACGTCGATAATCGCATCGTCGACGACTTCTCCAAGTGCGATCACCAATCCGGCCAGCACCATCGTGTTGAGGGTGCCGCCTTGCCAGAACAAAACCATGATCGCCGTCAGCAGCGAAATCGGGATCACAATGGCACTAATGAGAGCTGAACGCCATTCGGCTAAGAAGAGAAACAGAATGATAATGACCAGCCCACAGCCAAACAGCATCGAATGGCTGAGGTTTGACATTGCTCGTTCAATGAATGTCGCTGGTCGAAAGACAGTTGTGTCGTAACGCGTATCGGTCATCGCTGGCTCGAGTTGGGTCATCGCCGACTCGACGCCACGCGTGACAGTCAATGTGTTGGCCCAAGGTTGCTTTTCGACGATCAACAACAATCCCGGTTGCGAATTGATGATCGCATCGCCAATCGGTGGTGCGTGATCGACTACCACAGTTGCGACGTCATGAATTTGGAGCGGAACACCGTTGCGATACGTAACTACGATGTCGCCAAGCTCTTCGGGCGTGTAAACAGGTGGGATCTGTCGAATGGCCAGCCGTTGGTTTGCGGTGTCAATGAATCCACCCGATCCAGCAACCGTCGCGTCTCTCACGGTCTGCGTCACCATGTCGAGCGTGACATTGTTGGCGAAAAGTCTGTCGGGATCGACGATCACTTGGAGCTGTGGATCTTTCTCACCCCAGATCGCCACGTTGGCTACGCCGGGAATGGACATCAGCCGCGGACGGATTGTCCAACGGGCTAAAACCGTCATGTCCATTTGTGATTGCTTGTCGAAAGCAATCACTTCGTTTTCGTCCACCATTCCGTCAGGTCGGTCTTTCCAAACTCCAATCTTCAAGCAACGACTGAGAGAGGAAAGCGGCGGCAGGATATTCGGAGTCCGAACGGTGGTCGGCAATGTTGTGGCAACCGTTGCCAAGCGTTCTTGAACAAGCTGCCTTGCCAGCAGGAGGTCGGTTCCCGATTCAAAGATCAATCGTACCGACGAAAGCCCAAGGACGGACTTTGAGCGAACGGTTGAAACAAAGGGAATCCCGTTCAACGAGCTTTCAATTGGAATCGTGACGAGGTTCTCAACTTCTTCGGTCGAGATGCCCGGAGCCTCTGTTTGAATCTCAACGATTGGCGGTGCGAATTCAGGAAACACATCCAGCGGAACGTCTTTTAAGGAACGAACGCCGAAGATGATCAGGGCAATGGCAAAGGCAAGCACGAGGACGCGAAGCTTGAGCGATGTTTGGATTAACCAATTCACTTGCCGGCTCCAAACTCAGTACCGAACAGTTCGGCGGCTCCGTCGGTGACAACCTGCGTGTCCGCTGCGGGGCCTTCTGCCAGAACCGCGCGATTACCAAGCATGTATCGAATCAGGACGCGCTGGCGTTCAAAAACGTGCGGCGATGTTTGGACGTAAACCCAAGTTCCACCATAGATGTCATAGATGATTGATTTTTTGGGTGCGGTTAAGCCTTCTGTTTCACCTCGCAAAGCAAGTTGAACTCCGAGTCGCTGGCCGGGTCGAAATGACTCGTTCTGATTGTCACATTCGAAGTAAAGATCAACAGATGAACTGAGAGCGTCAGCGGACGGCGGTGCGGCGACTGGCTTGGCTTGGATCGAAATGCTCGGACCGGAAACGTCTGAATGGTCTTTGCCGCCAAGAGCAACGACTTCCGCAAATTGTTCGGTGTCGATGTCGTTCAACATCTCGACATAGACAGGAACACGAATCCACATCGTGCTGGTATCCACAATCTCAAATACAGGTGAGCCTGCCGTGACAGCTTGGCCGGGTGAAACCAACAGTGAACGAAGGACTCCCGTTTGAGGTGCACTTAAGGTTAGCGGTGACGCGGTTCTTTCAGATGCTGGTTTATCCAGTTCAGCGACCAATGTTGAAAGCTGTTCTTCTCGCTGTGTTGCAGCCTTTAGATTTGCTTGGCTCACGTTCAATACCGCTTCAGTATCATCGACTGCTCGCTTTGCACCGGCTCGGTCAGCGAATAACTGACGTGCTCGAGCCAAGGCTATTTTCGCCGCGTCGGATTCGGCTTTCGCACGATCTTTGTCGCCTTGAGCAACCGCAATGGCGGCAAGCAAAGTCGCACGGGCATTTGCCATTTGAACCTGCTCGGCAGGCGTCGGAACATCGCGTTCGGGGGTCAGCAACGGGGCGAGTGTGAGAATATCGCTGCCGATTTCGAGACGTTGGCCGGGAGTTGGAATCGAACCTGCGACGGGCGCTGTAACCGTTCCTGAAAACGGAGCTGAGACAATCACCGATTTTCCGATCGGAATCAAAACGTCACCGCCAAGCGTTCTCCTTCGTTGGATGTTGTCTTGAGTGATTGGCTCAAGAACAATGCCAAGACGCTGTTCGGCTTGTGGCGTCAGCGTAATACGACCGATTTCAGTTTCGATCGGAAGCTTTTCGACTTTAGCTGGCTTGACTTTGGCAGGTTTTGAATCTTCTTGCCTATCACATCCAGTTGTCAGCAGTGCGAAAGAAACCAATAGCAGGATTCTCAACATCGCGTTCTTGTTTCATCAATTGGTTACGGCTGCGGATGCTTCCATCGGTACGGATATTAAACGCCTACCGCAACTCAACTCCAACTCAGCACTCGCACGGCACATTGCCGCCGCTTGATCCAACATCCGACTCTTGACATCTACGTATTGCGACGTCGTTTGCAAAACAAGCAAGTAGGACGTGCCTCCGTCTTCAAAGCCCTTCGTCGCAATCTCCAATGCTTCATTGAGCGTTGGTAGGATTTCCGTTTCGAGCGTGTTGAAGTTTTCGGAAGCTTGTTCGGCTTGCAGAGATGCAGTTCGGATCTGCTGGACGATCTGATCCTGAATCTGATTCCTATTGTACTTCGCCGTATCGAGTTCAGCACAGGCTCGCATGACTCCGCCTTCATTTTTATTGAAGATCGGAATGTCGAACCGTAAGCCCGGTCCGGTTTCCGGCCCATCGTCTCCGTTGCCGTTGTAGTCCGCAAATCCGTCGATTCGCCACCAAGCTTTCTTAGCCAAAGAGCAACGACGCTCGGCGGCAGCGATTGCCCATTCGGCGGCTTGGAGATCGGGCCGGCTGGCTTGGGCTTCGGCGATCAGTTCGTCGACGTTTTTTGCAGGGAGGCCACAATCTGGAACGGTGCTGACATGTAAAAGGTCGGCTTGCTCCGGGATTCCCATGAGTAAGGCTAGTTGTTCGCGGGCGATGTTCACGTTTTGCCCAAGCAACGCAGCGTTGGCTTTCGCGTTGAGCGAATCGACGCGAGTTTGCATCGCTTCGAGTTCAGCAATGTCACCGTCATCGAGACGTTTTTCGGTGAGGTCGGCCAAGTCTTTTCTGATTTGAAAGGCTTCGAGGGCCAGTTGATATTGCTCAGTTGTTAGCCCCAAATTGACATAGGCGACCTGAACGTCACGAACTAACGTCAGGCCCGTTTGCACCAACTGATGGGCGATCCTCTCTCGATCTCTGTCAGCCAAATCCATTCTATTGGGCCGCAAAAGAAATGCTTCAATCGGAACGAAAAGCGTCCATTCCCATTGTTTAACTCCAACCGGAATCATCGTTTGGAAGTTTGGGTTGGTGAGCAAGCTCGATTGCAAGAAGTCACCGTCTGCCATACCCATCTGAGCAAGCGTCGCGTGAAAGGCGTCGTTGTTCGCCAAAGCGGTTTCAAACGCTTCGTCCAGCGACAACTCCGTACCTTGCTCAAGGCCCTGCGGTATCAATGCTTCTCCAAATTGCCGGCTGGCGACGTTGGAGCCTGATCTCGAAGCGATCTCACTTTTCACGATGCTGGTTGAGCATGCTGAATTCACGCCGCCAAGCCATGAGCGGGATGAGACGCAGCCGGATTGGCAGAGCATCGAAAAGAGTATGGCAGCGATGAAAAAAATAGCATGGTTGGCTTTTTCTGCACGAAGATTCGAATCGTACGGTTGCTTTGAAATTTCCTGTTCCATGTCCGAATCGCTTCTTGAGAATTCAATGCAAAACAGCCCTTCTTTCAAGATCGACCCTTTTCTCCGCTAGAATGCGTGTATCGCTTATAGCCGCCGCGACCGACACAACCGGAAAAGTCGATCAGTCGCTCTATCAGATGCAGAGTCATTGCGGACTCCGAGGCCTGTTTCGGATCTCGTTTAATTTGCGAATACCAACGTCAGGCTCACCGTTTGCCCAAATTTCCGTGAGTGAGTTTTATGACTGTTTGCTTTGCAATGGCCTATTTCCGACGCTTGAAGATCTGTATCATCTGCAAACTGCGTCGTTTGACATCAGTCATTCAGCGAATCGAACGTGGCAGCTGAAAGAAGCCATATGCAAACCGAACCAAAGCTTGTTACTCCCGGAACGTTTGAACCGGAGAACCACTTCTACCCACGTGTGCTAAACGCTCACATTCATCCGCTTGTTCGCAACCTGATGGAGATGGGTAACATTCGAATTGCAACGCGATTCTGCCACCTGCATCCGGAAGTCAATCCAGAGTCCGTTAGGTTGTTGCTAAAGTCCGTGCCCAAGTATTTTCGTTGGGGTGGATGCGACTTGTTTCATGTGACATCTGAAACAGGTAATCGAAGCGTCGTTGTGATCGAGACGAATTCATGCCCTTCCGGCCAAAAGTCGATGCCGCGAGTGAATGAGTCCATTGAAATGGCGGGATACCAACGCTTGTTGCGTGACTCGTTTCTACAACAAGTCAAAGCTCGCAAGAGCAGTATCAAAGGCGGCATCGCCGTTCTCTATGATAAGAATCATATGGAGAATTCTGGTTATGCGGCAACGCTTGCTGAGCTGACCGACCAGAATGTCTGGCTCGTTCCTTTTCATCAACAAGATGTTGGGCGGAATGCAGAGTTCGATGAAAAGGGAGTGCTTCACGTTTTGTACAACGGAGAACGCATTCCGATTCGAGCGGCCTTTCGCTATGTGACTCAGCAACCTTGGAACCGGATTCCGCCGCTAACTAAAACGCTGATTTACAATCCGGTTTTGGTTTGCTTGGCTGGCGGTCGCAATAAACTGGTGGCATCGAAAGCCTACGACATCTACAACGCATCGCAGTTCGATACGGGCTTGACGATCAACACACCTGAGACGATTTGGGATGTCTCAAAAGAAGAAGTTCCGCTTTGGGTTTCACGGATGGGCGGCATCGCGGTAGTCAAAGTTCCTTACTCCAACGCGGGTCAAGGCGTTTACACGATCACCAGTGAGCAGGAGCTCGAAGCGTTTATGGCGATTGAACACAGCTACGACCACTTTATCGTTCAATCGTTGATTGGCAATTCGAAATGGAGTTCACAAAGCCAAAACGGACGACTGTTTCATATCGGTACGATGCCCGACAAAAAGCTGAATCTCTATGCTGCAGACATTCGGTTCATGGTTGGCACAGGGACGGAAGGATTCTTTCCAGTTGCCGTTTACGCTCGACGGGCTCGCAAGCCGTTGACCTCTGACTTGCAAGCCGGTGATGATTCGTGGGACATGCTGGGAACAAACCTTTCCGTAAAGCAGCCTGACGGCTCGTTTACAACTCAGCCAGAACGTTTGTTATTAGTGGACAGTCGTGACTTCAATCGACTTGGCTTTGGGATGGACGACATGATCGAAAGCTATCTCCAGTCGGTCATGTCCATTGTTGCGATCGACAACATGTCGAAGACTTTAATCAACACAAAAGGCAGATTCCGGAAGAAGCTTTTTGGCTCCATCAATCCGGATCGACGCTTCAATGAGGAAATTTTGTTTTGAATGATCTGCATGAGCCAACACCACCGCCTGAACCGCGTTTAAGCAACGGATACGACAACGTTAAAGTCGTTAAACGCGTTGATCGGCTTGAAATTGAATCGCTCCCCCAAGGCGAGTTTACAAAATTGTTTATCGAACTGGTCGAAAACGGCATAGGGCGACCAATCCAAGTCCCGGTCGTCGTTGCGCGAGGGAAAAAAGACGGCCCGATTTTCGGAATCACGGCAGCCCTTCACGGAAATGAGCTCAACGGAATTCCTGTCATTCACCAACTACTGGACAGGATCAATCTGAAAACACTTCGCGGCACAATCGTGTGCGTGATCGTAGCCAACATTCCCGGTTTACTCGCAGAACAACGCGAGTTTGTCGACGGTCAAGATCTCAATCACATCATGCCCGGAAAGCCGAACGGGAAGCTATCACAAGTTTACGCATATCGATTGGTCGATCGAATCACCAGCCATTTCGATTACCTGGTCGATTTGCATACTGCGAGCCAAGGCCGAGTCAATTCGCTTTATGTGAGAGCTGATTTGAGCGAAGCGTTGACAGCTCAAATGGCCTATTTGCTTCAGCCGCAAATCATCGTCGACAATCCGGCGTCCGACTACACGCTTCGCGGAGTCGCGGCTGAAAACGGAATTCCTGCAATCACCGTGGAGATTTGTGATCCAGCTACCTTTCAGCGCGATCCGATCAAACGAACACTGCAAGGCATTCGGCGAATCCTGCGACACGTCGATATGGTTTCGACGAAGCAGCAGAACCTTGTCATCCATAAACCACCGGAGCTTTGTAAGAAGTCGTATTGGGTTCTAGCAGAGCGTGGTGGGATGATGCGAGTCACACATCGAGTGACTGAGAAGATCAAAAAAGGCGATCCGATCTGCACCCAAGTCAACATCTTTGGCGAACTGATGCGTGAGTATGTCGCTCCGGAAGACGGCATTGTGATCGGTCACTGCGTCAATCCGATCGGCCAGACGGGTGCCCGGATCATGCACTTGGGCATCCCGATGGATGAGGCAGGAGAAAAGAAGTTTGTCGAAGTAAGCGGCTGTGCGCTAGAAACTCCCGTAATGAAATCGAAGAAGTAAGTTGCTATGCGAATATTTGTTGCCCTGAATCGGGTTGATGAGATTGGCAATCGTCATGCGACGGCCTATCAATTGTAGCTTTCGTTCGCAAAAATCATGTCGCCTAGCTGGCAGATGTAACTGCGTTATTTGTACCGACGTCAGGCAAGATCATTCGGAAGGAAGACCGAGAGAGAACACGAGCAAGCAGGCGAACGCTAACAGCGCGAACGAAACCAGTCGAACGGTTCGTTTTGGTAGTTCGTGATGTTGCCACGCGACGATGAATGCGACAATGCACTGCAGCATGTAAAACAAAGCGAAGGCTCGTGAGGCGTATGCGATGATACCGTTCACATTCGTTTCCCAGGTAATCGCGACCGTCACCAACAGAATCAATAAATACGCGTAACGCAGGGGAAGTTTCCGATGGGTAATGTCCTCCACCAGTCCGCTGGCACCCGCGTTGTCAGCCACCGCGGCGCTGAATTGGCTGCCGATCGCGGCGATCGATAGCAGCAGCGGCAAAATGGTTGCGACGGGGGCGGTCATGTTGACGATCGCCGTCACGTCGGCTCCCAAGTCGTCGTGGAACAGGATCGTGGCCAAACCGATAAACGCGAGGTAGATCACGCTTGCCAACAACTGCGCCGCGCGCATCGTCCTGATTCGTTGTCGCGGCGTGTGCTGGTCGCCGAGATAACGCGACGTTTCAAACCCTTGGACCACGATCAACAGGCCTAGTAAAACCCGGAGGTCGCTTCCGGTGATTTTCGATTCGATATCGGGAAGCGCCCAGTCGCCGCCGATGAATAGCTTGGCGTTGTAAACTGCGAGTCCAACTAGCAGCGATCCGATCATTCCAAGGTTCAGGGCGACGGCATACTTTTCGAGACCTTCAAGCATTGCTAAGCCTCGCCAAATACCGATTCCGCCGATGGTCACTAGCATCGCGGTCGTGATCCAATGTGCTGCCACTTCACCTTGCACGCCAAGACCATTCAATAGGAACGCGGACAGCAATTGCAGGTAGTACGTGATGGAAATGAAATACGCTCCCGCAAGGACAACACGCGAAAGAAACGCAATGATTTGAGCTGCGCCGTGACCGTCATTTTCGATCGGCTCGAAATACTGAATGTTAAAACGTATGGCTCCTCCAAGCAGATACGCCAAGACCAACAACACCGCCATGCAGAACAATGCGTAGTTACCCACAAGCCCGCCCAGCAGCGGCGCACTAACAAGAAACCCGCTGCCCATGATGGAAGCCAGCGGCGTCACTGTGGCTTTCCAGTCCAACGAATCGGCCAACCGACGTGAAAACGCCAGATACGCCGCCAAGAACAGGGCCACCGTAATAATCACGAGGTTCAACATGTAGAATTTCGGTTCGATCGTTAAGTGAAGCGATGTGGTACTTTTTTTACATTTTCACGGACAAAGCTAACCGCCGGATTGATTTCTTCGGCTTGTGCCATCGACGCATTCAAGAGAATGATCTTCTCACCCTTGGCCAAGGCCGGCACCCCCATCGTTAGTCGACCAAAATTGGTGCGGGCCAGACCGGAAGTGGTGATGACCTCATCCACCGAAAAGAATCGCCGCAACCTGTTTGTATTCTGTCTGTGGCGACTCCATCGCCAGTCGAATTCGACAGAAAAAATAAATGTATCCCAACGGTGCAGTGGCCACCACCGGAAAGCCCAACCATTAGCGGTTCAACTTCCTTTGCCCGGATTTTCGTCCAGGAAAACCAGTCCTGACAGGCGACAGTGCCACCCCGCTCGCTTTTGTTTGCCCAACGAAGCTGGCAACCACAATTGGTGCCTAGCACCGACGTTGCCCCGTAGAAAATGGACTGCGCTTGTGTGTCTTCAAGAATGCAATCCACGCAAACTTTTTGGTCACATTGAGCAAACATTGACCGTATCGAGCGAAAACTAATCGGCTGAGGTGGCTGCATCAGCCGTGTTTAATGCAACTTAAAATGATGCCGACCATGAATTCTCTACAAGGTGATTTGGATAAAGTCCGAAATCGCGAAGAAGATCTGCACAGCGAGGAATGCGACCCGAGCGGATTGATATTGGCACGCCATATGCAACATCGACGGGACGCGAATCGCACCAGCAGAACTTCTAGGGATCTCGATTCGACTTTTTCAAACCGTTTTACAGACTCTGGATTGAAGGACTCGTTATGCCAACTAGCAAAACAGAAAAAAGAAATGCTGCTCGCGCTTCAGCCGAAGCACAAAAAGCGAAAAAGAAATCTACGCGAACCGCGAAGAAAGCGCCTGCCGGGTCCAAGAAAAAATCTGCCAAACGGTAATTGGTTTCCAGACAAAACCCAATCGTTTCCTTTAATCGTTCCTCACGGCTTTGAAATACGACTCTATGTACCCAGCTGTTTACGGTGAAAATTCACGTTTCCCTTCCGCTAAAGATTTCCAAATCGTTCAAAGATTTGGATCTTTTGGATTAGGAGTTGTCAGCTACAAATCATTCGCGGCTGGCGACTTGGTTGCAGAGTTTTCTGGTGACCTCGTCAGTGTAATGACTCAGCATACTCTGCAAATTGAGCCGGGTTTACATCTCTTGGATCAGTATTTTGCCGGATATTTCTTGCACAGCTGTGCTCCAAATATTTCCGTTGATATGAAAACTCGAAGAGTGATCGCCGCACGGAACATTGCGGAGCATGACTTTCTTGAAATGGACTACGCGGAAACAGAGCAAATCTTGTTCAAACAGTTTCCTTGCAATTGCGGTGCATTGAATTGCCGCAAATGGATAACGGGTTCGAGTGAGAGACCCGATGAGCAAGACTCTGCCTACATCGAGTTCTTGAGCGCTAACGCCGTTCGAGTTGAAGCGTGAGTGTTGATGCCATGACTCGATGGTGGGCACGCCCGGATCTTGATTACGTCAGCGGAGAATTAAACTTCGCTGGAAGAAACGCGTCTGAGTTTGCTCGCGAATTTGGAACGCCGGTATTTCTTTACAATGCGAAACGTGTTGTTGAGAATACCGAGAGAATTGTGGGCTCTCTCGAAAATGCTGGCTTTGCAAATCGCAGTAGAGTTCTCTATGCGATGAAGGCAAACCGCTTCGCTTCTTTGTTGACCGCCCTGAAGTATTCGGGGCTTGTCGGCATTGACGCCTGCTCTCCGAATGAGATTGAACACGCAATCAGTTGTGGATTTTTAGCTGATGAGATCTCGTTGACCGCGACGAATCTGTCGAATAGAGACCTTCATGGACTTGAGAAATTTCGCGGTCTTCAAATCAATTTGGATTCCATAAGTGCGATACGCCGTTGGGGTACGTTGGTTCCGGGAACAACCATCGGAATTCGCATTAACCCAGCGATGGGGGTAAGTCGAACAGGAAATGAGAAGCTTCAGTATTGCCGGGATGACACAACAAAATTTGGGATCTACGAAGAGCAATTTGAACAAGCGATTTCAGCTTGCCAAGAGTTTGGCCTAAATGTCGAAACGATTCATTTTCATACTGGCTGCGGATACCTCGACGGCGAGTTGGATGAGTTTTCGAAAGTCATCCAAAACAGCATGCGATTCGTTGATCGAATTGACTCGGTTAAGACCGTCAACGTCGGAGGCGGACTGGGCGTCCCACATGTCTCAGGGGATGACAAGCTTGATCTCGACCGATGGGCCAGTATTCTGGCGACGCATCTCGGGTCAAGAGAACTGAATGTCGAAGTCGAACCGGGAGACTACCTCGTCAAAGATGCCGGCATGCTTCTGCTGACAGTGAACACCGTCGAGACACGGCGAAACAAGCAGTTTGTCGGCGTCGATGCCGGGTTTAATATTGCGCCCGAGCCAGCAGTTTATTCCCTGCCGTTCGAGCCAGTTCCGTTGGTAATTCGCGAAGGCGATCTTAAAACCGTAACCATTGCCGGAAATATCAATGAGGCGCTCGATCTGTTCTACGAAGATGCTCGGTTGCCCCCAATCAACGAAGGCGACCAATTAGCTTTGCTTAACGCTGGGGCATACTCATCTTCAATGGCGTCTAACCAT
This sequence comes from uncultured Pirellulaceae bacterium, assembly GCA_964352885.1. Lineage (GTDB taxonomy): Bacteria > Planctomycetota > Planctomycetia > Pirellulales > Pirellulaceae > Mariniblastus. The sequence goes on along the minus strand of CAYGUE010000005.1, from coordinate 34,785 downwards.
TGCATGCGTGGTGAATTCAAAGAAGTTTTGATTCTCTGATCCTTTCCACGCTTTTGTCAATACGGCAACTTAACGCCAATGGCTCACAGGAAATGTCTCGATGGCTCACAAAACAGTTGTTGGTTCGATAGTTTCCATTTTAATTTTTTGCGGACTGATCAGCCATGATTTGTACGCACAACAAACATTCAACGCCCCCAATGCCTTGGGAGAGAAAGCGTCGCCTGAGTTCCGCGTTCCGGGCGAGTTTGAACCGCAAGACGCGATCTTGCTGGCTGCAAATGATTTACTCCAAAATAATTCAGAGATATTACTAGACATCGCGCATCTCACAAAACACACGGTCGAAATCCTTCTTTTAGTTTCAAGCGCTGAGCAGACCAACGAGGTTCGGCATTTGTTCCAGCAAGGCGAGATTGACGATCGACATATTCGGATTGTCGAAATTGACCATGACACGATGTGGACTCGTGACTACGGGCCGGTCTCGACAGTTTCCCGGCGCGGGAAAACAGTCTTGGTGGATGCGGACTACAGTTTCGACAGAATGAAAGATGACGAATCCCCAATTGGCTTGGCAGAAATTTTGGGGCAAGAGCTTCGAAGAATTCCCCTACGAATTGACGGTGGCAATTTGCTGTTCAGCGGAGAAGGCTTGGCGTTAACAACCGAGAAATTCTGGGAAGACAATTCGGAATTGGGCATTAGCCAACAATCAATGGTTGATCTGCTAGGGGACGCTTATGGAGTCCAAAAACTGGTTACGCTGGCGCCGCTGCTGGGAGAACCAACAGGCCACGTGGATATGTTCGCCACATTTGTTTCGCGAAACACAGTCGTGGTTGGCAAGTATGATCCAAAGGTCGAACCAGAGAATGCAGACGTACTCGATCACAACGCTTCGGTACTCGCAAACGTAACTACCGATTCCGGTCCTTTGCGAGTCGTTCGGGTTCCGATGCCGCAGCGTGACGGAGAAGTCTGGCGGACTTACACCAATGTGATTTTTGCAAATGGGCTGTTGCTTGTGCCAAGCTATCCAGATACTGATCAGTCAGATCTGCCTGAAGTCTTGTCATCGTACAGACAACTTCTACCGGACTGGAAAGTTGAAACAGTCGATTCGAGCACCTTGATTCAATCAGGTGGCTCACTTCACTGCATCTCGATGAACTTAGGCCGGCTTGGAGAGATCCGTCTTGAACAAAACTCATTCCTCGCGAGATTAAATGACCCGCGTAAACTGCAGAATGAACGCTGGAGCAATCGCACGTCTGGTTGGCTGGACAATGCCGCGATATCAGGCTTCCAACCTGCAAGTCGTGAATATCAACGGCCTCGCCTTGGAAACGGGCAACGAGGTCACCAAGTTACCGAAGTTTTTGCATTCGGGCTTCAACAGTAATTTGATGTTACTCAACGATTCGGCGGATACCGATTCGTAGTTTGCTGACTTTTGAGCGAACCGTCGTACGAGTGATGCCAAGCTGTCTTGCGGCTTCTGTTTGATTTCCATCACATTGCTCCAGAATGACGGCCAACAATTGGCGCTCGACTTCCTCTATTACATCATCGTAGAGAGTTGGCGAATTGGCTTCGCGGTGCCGAGCGATTAGCTGAGCAATCGTCTCAGCAATGGGAACTGAACGCCCTTGTGGCAATGGAGGATTCGCGATGTCCTGTAATACAAGCTGTTTGGCCTCAAGATCTGAATCTGAAACGCGCTTTAAGGTTTTTGTGTCGTCAGCATTCAAGGCTGGAATGAAGTCGGCCATCAGCACCGAGCCGTTTGACTGGATCACCGCATGGTGGATCACGTTCTGGAGTTGACGAATATTACCCGGCCAATGGTAGTCTTTGAGAACTTCGATTGCTTTTGGATCGACGCTAGTGATGTTTTTTTTTAGCTCTTCGTTTGCGGTGACGCGAAAGTACTCGATCAACAACTCGATGTCGCCATCCCGATCTTTCAACGCAGGCAGTTGAATTGTGTAGCCGTTGAGCCGGTAGTAAAGATCCTCTCGGAATTTTCCAGTCTCGCACATCTCTTCAAGGTTGCGATGGGTTGCCGCCAAAACTCGGACATCAGCCTCAATGGTTTCGCTTCCACCGACGCGTTCGAATTGTTTTTCCTGCAGCACCCGGAGAAGTTTGCTTTGCAGCGGCGCGTCCATGTCTCCGATTTCGTCTAGGAATAGAGTGCCGCCATGGCACTGTTCGATCTTTCCGATTCGTTTTCGATCAGCGCCTGTAAAGGCTCCTTTTTCGTGGCCAAAAAGCTCGCTTTCAAGCAATGCTTCCGGAATCGCGGCGCAGTTTATCGCAAGAAATGGTTTGTCATTGCGTGGGCCGTTCTGAAAAATTGCTCGGGCAACGAGCTCCTTTCCGGTTCCGCTTTCTCCACGAATCAGTACAGAAATATTCTGCGAGGCAACTCGGCCAATCGCTTTGTAGACTTCCTGAATTTGACTGCAACACCCGATCATCGAAGATGTCGAAGCGTTAGGAGCTGAAGTCGATTCCAGCTCAACGGTTTCGACCATCAAACGCCGAACTTCGATAGCGCGACGAGCGACTTTATTGAGCGACAAGATATCCAGCGGCTTCAGTAAATAGTCGAGAGCTCCAAGCTGCATGGCCTGAATCGCGGTTTGGCTATCGCGTCCGCCAGTCATGATGAGGACTGGCAGTTGAGGGTCGATGCCCCTGATGCTTTTAAAGACCTCTAGTCCGTTGCCATCGGGAAGCATCACATCAAGAACAACGGCGTCCAGCTGGTGAGAGGCAATTGATTCCATGGCCGATTTAACAGTATCGGCTCCAATGATTTCAATGTCCGAGTCAGCGAATACGTGCTGGAACAATGCGATGATCGCTGGCTCATCGTCAACAACCAAAAGCTTACTCGAGGTCGTCATTCTAATTTCGCTTTGCAAATTGAGGAGGAAAGATTGTCTCTCCGCTGATAATCAGATTCGGTGAGTGTTCTCTATTATTCTTTCTCGGTGAACTTATTCTGGGGCCAACATCGGCATGTTAGGATCTGGTCAACTTTAAAAGGATGTAATTCGATTCGACAAAGAGTAGCTTCGATTTTATTGAGCTTCAACCGAGTGTTGGCACGAATAGTGCATTGCGGTCATGTTGTTGCTCCGTCGGATCGATTCAACGTAGGCTGACAATTCGTACCAAGGAATACCTATGAAAATCCTCGTTCCCACTGCTGGTGCTACCACTGCAGCAGAAACTGCCGACTACATCATGGGAGTAGCCATGGCCCTCAATGCGGATGTCGTTGTTCTTCATATCGTCCGGCCCGGCCAAGCAACCGAAGCCGGGGAATTGTCCCTTGAAATCTTCGAGAAAGCGGGAGATTTCGCTGATGTAAACGTCGAATGCGAGCTTCGTCACGGGCCGGTAATCGACGAAATCATTGATTTTGCTGAGCTAGAGCAAGTCGCCCTAATCGTCATGGGGGCAAGTCACGGTCGAGTGATCGACATGTGGGTGGGCTCAGAAGTTCGTGATCAAACCTCGATTCCGGTTCTGATTTTGCCCTATCAGGTGATTGGCAAAGAGACGGTAAACCTAAATTAGAACTCGGACTTTTATCGTAATCAAAAAGCTCAAACCGGTCAGTAACTGTCCAGCGCGAGTAATGAATAATCAGACAGCTTTTCAACGGTCTCCTGATTATTGACGCAGCTGCGAAAACGAAATGGCATCGAGTATGATTCAAATTCGAGAAAAACGCACTGGTGATTCGACTTGGAATCTAGCACAGCGAACCGAGCTGAAAACAATGCAACCAATCTTGGTTTTTGACTTTGCCGACCTGCCTCAGAATAGCGTTTCTCGCCAAGTCAAAGCAACTGAGCAACTTGCGGTATTGTGTGGCTTAAATCGTCGAACCTGTCGTCGGATCGGTAAAACAGTTTTTCAAATCCTGACAAATTTCTCACTCGAATCTCTACTTGAAAATGCCATTCACCTTCAACCGACACCTCAGGGTTGGGCTTTGGAATTTCAATTTACGACCCATCGCATTAACCCATCTGATGGGAGTCATGGTGAATCCCTGAAAGACCCCCAAGGCCTTAGCAGCCTCAGGCGAGCTGGTGAGAAAGTTGAGATGTTTCGAATCTCGGGTTCGTCCGACGATGGATTCGACGTCAGGTTTTCGCAGAGTCTACCTGCAGGCTTTGAGGTTCCGACTTCTCGCGAAAGAGGCCAGTGGCGTCGAATCATTTCCAAAGGCGATTGGGAAGAAGCCTTTGAGCGGCTCAGTAAAGTCTACGCTACAGGCCGTAGCAAGATTCAACAGCTGCAAGATGGAGTCTCGATTCGTCGTGAAGTCCTCGACGACGACAATCGTCTTTCGGATGTAATTCTCTCCCATGTCGCGAGTCGCACTGACAACCCCGTCATGATTCTTTCGCCTGACGGAAAGATCGAATGGATCAATCACGCGTTTCAACAACTCACCAAGGTTGATCTGGAAAAACTGGATGCACCCAACGCGACTAATATTCTGTTCGCCAACTCGGATGACGAAACCATCACGGCCGAATTCGCCAATTCACTCGCCGATGGGGAAAGCTTCAACATCGAGTACATATGGAAAGACGAGCATTCGGATCCAAACGATTCTGATCCGAGGGGAACTACTTGGATTGCCTTTCAAATCACACCCGTTCGCGACGACCAAGACGTGATCGTCCGCTGGATCGCGATCGGGGCCGACGTTACGCGGCAACGCCAGGCGGAACTGGCAATGCAAGCCGCAAAAGAAATTGCCGAATCAGCCAGCACCGCCAAAAGTGAATTTCTGGCAATGATGAGCCATGAAATTCGCACGCCGATGAATGCGATCATGGGAATGACCGAACTCGCTCTTGGCACAAACCTTACGATGGAGCAACGCGAGTACATTACGACCGCGAACAATTCGGCTCAGTCTTTGTTGCATATACTTAACGATGTGCTCGATCTCTCGAAAGTTGAAGCTTCGCGACTGGAGTTGGAGCAGACGGACTTTAATCTCGCTGATTTGACTCGGGACACGCTGGACACGCTTTCGGTTTTGGCACAGAAAAAGAACCTCTCATTGTGCTGCGATTTTCCGTTGGACATTCCGCAGCAACTGGTCGGCGATCCGATTCGACTTCGACAGGTTCTCGTTAATCTCGTTGGCAATGCGATTAAATTTACCCAACAAGGATCGGTCTCGGTTGCTGCTTCGATCAGCGACGAATTAGATGATTCGGCAACGATTCACTATTCAATTTGCGACACTGGTGCTGGGATTGCCGAAAACAAAATCAGCCGAATTTTCGAAGCTTTTTATCAGACAGACGCTTCTGTGACACGGAATTTTGGCGGTACTGGATTAGGGCTCGCGATCACGTCCGAACTGCTGCAATTGATGGGTGGAAGAATTTGGGTCGAAAGCAAGCTGGGTAAAGGAAGCACTTTTCATTTTGTAGTGACGCTTCCCAAGTCCGCTCGTCCAGCAATTGGCATTGCGGAAAATGTGGCCAATGAGCTGTTCCAAAAATCAGTTTTGGTTGTCGATTCAAACTTGACCAATCAGCAGACGATTCAGGGCTGGTTGACCAAATTTGGATGCAAAACCGAGTTCGCCTCCGATGATCGCGACGCAATGGGGCGGTTCACTAGTGAGGAATCTGCCGACGTTGTGCTGCTCGATTTTGATACCGACGGACAGGAACGAATTTCTTTTGCGAAGTCGATTCTTGTGGATGAAAATATCAGTTGCAAGCCTATTCTTTTGTTTCCGTCCGACGACCGAATGCGTACGATCGAAAAATGCCGTGAGCTGGGCATCGAGGATTACCTCGTCAAACCGATTTCACCGCGAACTTTGCTGGCGGGAATAAATAACGCGCTTGGGCGAGCCGTTGCCCGCGTGACTAGCGACGATCTACTCGAAGGTGGACAAAACCATTTGACAGGAGTTCACAACTCGAACGGCATTCAAAAGACTGATGAACCATTTCGAGTTTTGATCGTCGACGACCATCCTTCCAATCGAAAGCTTATCAGCGAAATACTTCGTCGCCGCGGGCACCAATGGATGGAAGCGGGCAGCGGTGACGAAGCAATCCGGTTAATAGACAAAAATGTTTTCGATGTCGTGCTGATGGACATTCAGATGCCCGGGAAGGACGGCCTTCAAACAACAGCGGAAATTCGTGACGCCGCGGGCGAGCGGGCTTTTGTGCCAATCATTGCTGTAACCGCTTACGTAACAGAAGAAGATCGTCAACGGTGCATGAACGCAAGGATGGATGATTATTTGGCAAAACCGGTGAACATCTCTGAGTTAGTCGACAAGGTCGAACGCTGGGGGCTGACTGTTCGAGACGAACGTTCAATCATGAAGACGGAAGACTTGGAGGATCAGCTACAAATTCAAGACGTGCCGGACTGGGCGACGCAGATCGCCAATACTGTGATGCTCGCTTCAGATGAAACGAACTTTATTTCGAACGCATCCATTTCCAGCTTTTATGACGCGGAACTATTAGTTCCAGGTGAATTCAAGGCTGCGTTGGCTCGATTCGGTGGCGATGTCAGATTGCTAAAGATGCAAATGGGATTCTTTCTCGACGAGACCCCTGGATTGCTCGCGAATATTCAGGCCGCAATACAAGGCTGCAACGCGAAAGATGTTCTCCACTACTCGCATCGCCTGAAGGGACTCGTCCGATGTTATGACGACGAACAAGCTGGTGAATTGGCTGCGAACTTGGAGCAATTCGGGCAGACCGAAAAGCTTGAGAAAGCCGATGAGACGTTTGATTTACTTGCCGGCTGCGTTGATCAGCTAAGCAAGAAAATTCATGGATTTGCTTGTTCCTAGTTCATGCTCCTACTACTCGTAGATAACGCATTGGCCAGCCTAGCTCCCGCAAGACAGAGACGCGGCGTGGAAGCGTTCACGTGGTGTGTTTCATCTGCCAAGCTTGTCTTTGACATGCCGCTTTTTTCGATTCGCGCATTCAGTCATTTTTCGCAGATTTCAAAAATCGTTCCCAGGTGAACGAAGCGACCAGATTCTAACCGGCGCGCCTGCTTTTTGTTCGCTGGCAAGGTTCATAACCGAGCAGTTTTCATCCGGATTCGAATTTGAATTCCAAGATCATTTCGCACGTAGATTCGCCTTTTGTTCGAAGAAGGCGGAGACTTTTGCGAGTTAAAACGAACTCTTTCGCATGTGTATTTTCCAAAATCGGAATGTCGAAGCAACCATTGGCACGCTTCATGCTTCGTGGTTTGCTTTGCAGTCACGAATAAGCGCAGAGGGTTCTGCCGGCGAGACTGTGAAACAAATTTCGTTATAGGAAACACGGAAATGGCTACAGCCAAAAAAGCACCTGCAGAGAAACCAGCCAAGGCAAAAGCGAAAGCAACTTCAACAGTGAAGGCTCCCAAAGCGGTCGCCAAGCCAAAAGCTAAAAAGGCATCTTCGAAAAAAAAGTAGTGCGTTGAGAATAAAGGTCAGCTGTCCGTTCCGGTCGCCAGAGATGGGCGGCGGACGGCGGCGGGCCACTTTTGAAAATGAATCCAATTAGGCACTTTTAGCAAATCAGAAAATGACTCGCGACGACAAGAAGCAATCTCTGAAGAAGTGGAACAAGATTCAACCACGACAACGGGGAAAAATCAACGACATAGAAACATCTCGCTTTCCCCATCACGGCGAGAGCAAGCCGCGATCCAAAGCGTGGAACTCGACGAATAATGAGTCTGACGAAGACTCCGGAGAAAACGCTGAAGGACTTGAGAGCGACGCGGATAACGATCAGTACGATGACTTCAGTGAAGTAGACGACGAATAACCAATACATTCATCTGCAGCGGCAAGCGAATTCAACGATTGTTAGGGCCATTCAACGAGCTCCCGCCCATCCGGTATGCTTCACGCGACGATTTCGCCTTGCGACGACGCACGACTGCCGAATGGCGGGAGCTTTTTTAAATTGTTACAGCGTCTAACTGCTGGGCGCAAAGTGGGAAGCAAACATGCAGCTGCATTTCAAGCACATCCTTGCAGTTCAAGATGCGTATGGAGATTCAACTGACGCGCTCGTTTGGGCAGATCGACTCGCTTCCGCCGGTGCCAAACTGAAAGTCTTCGATGTAGAGCCACTCTTGAGTTCGTTTTGGAGCGAATTGTTCGACAATGACTGGGAAGAAACGCCGGTAGCTCATCGTCTCAAGTCACTTTGTAAGATTGTTAATGGATATGATTTCAAGAATGTGACGCCAAGTATCAAAGTCGGTAGCGGACGACCGATCGTGCAGATCATTCAAGAAGTGATCTCAGCACGTCATGACCTGATCGTGAAACGAATACACACCAAAGCCGGTGATATCGTGTTTGGTCGGCTCGACATGAGACTGATGCGTAACAGCCCCGTTCCTGTGTTGCTCGCTCAATCTGAAACACAGGCTTGCCACCGGGTAATGGTGGCCATCAATCCAGATGCCGACGAAACGGAAATGAGGCTTAACGATGAGTTGATTCGTCAAGCTTCCATAATGGCTTGCGTTCAGGGCTGTGAGCTATACGTCGTCGCGGCTTGGCATGAACCGAAATTCAATTTTGAATTTAGCGAAGAGGCTGCCAAGCGGTTGAAGCGACACGCGAAGATCGTTTGTCGTCGAAGGAAAGATCAATTGAAGGCTGTAGTTGATCGCAGCCTAAAAAAGATCGCACCAAATAATATCGTATTTAGAAACGGAGCCGCAGAAGACGTAATAGCATCTGCTGTCAGGCAATTCGAGCCAGATGTTTTGGTAATGGGAACCATTGCACGACACGGGTTGTCGCGACTGTTACTTGGGAGCACGGCGGAATCGGTGTTACGACAAGTTGGATGTTCAGTGTTGATGCTGAAGCCAAGAGACTTTGTTTGTCCAATCCCGATTTCTGCAGAAAAATCTGACGGGTGGGATGGTTCGTATTCGTTTTCAATGGCTTAAGGGAATAGCTATTTCAACCTCTGGCTGACAAAATACATCGCACTTGGTCTTGCCGGAAATGGCTGGCAAACGAGCAGGCATGGAGGCGTCACTCTCGGTAGACGTACAGCATGTTCATCGGCCTCGTCATATATACTGGTCTAACAGTCCATGCAAAAAGAATGAATCAAGAAACAAGACAATCCGAAAAATTTCTCGCTGTCGCTAGGCGGTACAAGCACGTTCTGATCGTGATGCACGACAACCCCGATCCGGACGCCATCGCGACTGCTTGGGCGATTAAGGTCCTGTTGGAATCCAAACATCCGTGCACGACACGAATCGTTGCCGGCGGAGCAATCATTCGTGCCGAAAACAAATACATGGTTGAATTGCTCAATCCTCCGATTGAGCTGGTCGACAAGCTTTCGATCCAAATTGGTGGGGGCGCGATATTAGTCGATTGCGGACTTGGAGCCCATAACCAAATTCTGACTCGTTCGGGTGTCGATCCTATTGCGGTCATTGACCACCATCAATCGAAACCTAACGGTAACGCTGGGCTCCTGTTCAATGACAATCGCGAAAGTGTCGCAGCGTCGGCGACCATTGCGGCGAGCTACTTGATCGAACAAGGCATCGAACCCACAACCGAACTGGCGACGGCGACTTGGTACGCGATGCGAACCGAAACCTGCGCTTACGAAACGAGTTTCGCGGATCTCGACCGCGAAGTATTGATCTGGGCGACGACTTTTGGGAGCCCAAGCCTACTTGCCGATATCGAACATGCGCCGCTTAACAAGCACTATTTTAGCGACATGTTACTTGCGATGCAAAGCACGTTTCTCTACGGCGACACAGCTTTGTGTCTGCTTCCGCAAGCTCAAGGTGTTGAGGTCGTCGGTGAGGTGGCTGATTTGCTGGTGCGATGCAAAGGTGTCAACAGCGTACTTTGTGCGGCCCTGATAGATGACGCGATTTACATGTCCTCCCGGACTTCGATCGACGGAGGCGACGCTACGAAGATTCTCCTAAGTGCAATTGGCGACGTCGGTTCTGCCGGCGGTCACGACCATCGCGCTGGAGGCAAACTAAGCCTCAGCAAATCCAGCAGTTTTCCCGAGTCGCCTGAAGCCTGGCGCAAAGAACTCCGGGAACGTTGGCTTGACGCAAACGGTATCGAACGAAAACGTGGCCTTCGTCTGGTTCCCAGAAAGGAAATTGTTCAGAACCTGTAGACGGGTTGGTCCATCCGGCGTCGAGTGTCTGACGACTATTAAAACGACCAATGTTTGCTCCCTCGGATCAATGGCTGATCATTGCGGCAGTGACCGCTTACTGGTCATTTGAAGATCCAATGTGGGTTGAGATTGCCGCGCAAGTAGCGGGCTCAAACTCTCTATTTTTGCGATGTTTTGGCAAGGTCTCCGGCATGCGCCGGTCTACCAACTGGCTGTGGATAATGTTCCGATTGGCACAATGGTTGCTCTCAGAAGTGAAGATGTTGATCGGCTCGCAGACATTCTCGCCCATGTAAAGCGACTGAAAGTTCGATCAGTTGGCGAAACTGGATCGAATGCCACCGCTTCTAAGGCGACAGCCAATGAAGAGGCCTCCGAAGACGAGGCCGCAAGTGAAAACGACGGTTCAGGTGAAGCCAACGAATTTGAAGAAGAGGACACTATTGACGATGAAAGTTCAGACGATGACAACAACTAGTTAACACAACCAAGCTGAACGTTTCGACAGCCACCGGTTCTCACTGGTGGCTGTTTTTTGTAGCTTACATAATTGGGCCTCGATGCAACACGATCTCGCAAACCACCATTCATTCAAGGCACATGCCATGCTGGTAGGTCGGCGTCTCGAATTGACTGACTTCAAAGCGGAAGAACGACTCGCCACGCATCCGCTTTCCGTTGCGGTTTCAGGTGGAGGCGTTGCAGTGCTTTTTCGATACGGTGTTGTTGTACTGTTCGGAGTTGAGCAATCCAACGAGTTGGCTTTTCTCAAACGCCTTGGTTCACGAGTTGTTGGGATGACACCTGCAGACGAAACTGAAAAAGTTACCGTCGTTATTGACGCAGGTAAGCACGAAGACATGACTGGCAATCAAATCGAATTGCAGTCTCCGACGATCGAGAAATTACAGTTGGTTGCGGAAGTCTTGAGTAGAAGTGTCGTGCTGGGGGAGTATGAGTCTTTGGTCGGTGAGACATTTGACGAAATTGAGCCGCTTGCCCTGAGCCTCCAAAACAAAGGCCGAGTTTCGCAACGGGCTCGACGGTTGTTGAAATACATTGGCAAATCAATGCTGAGCCAGCACCGAATGATTGGCCGCGCAGAGATTAATGACAAACCTGAATTGCTTTGGGAAAAACCGGAGCTTGAGCCACTGTATGTTCGACTTGAAGAAGAACTTGAAATCGGGGATCGGTACGCCGTTATCAATCGAAAACTCGATTTGATCTCAAAGACCGCGTCCACATCCTTAGAGCTTTTGCACAATCGGCTGAGCCATCGCCTCGAATGGTTCATTATCATTCTGATCGCAGTCGAGATCGGTTTGTTCGTCTACGATCTTTGGATCAAATAATGACGGCAGCTTGAACGTCGTGTAAATGGAGTGGGGCGGAAACAAACTTGCTCTTGCTCTCGCCTAAGTCAACGTTTCGAGGCAATCTGTCATCTCGGCCAGCAGGTAAAGGAAGGTAACCCTCTTCACCGGATAGGCATCCTGCATTTTCTCGCATACCCGTTGCAGCCCTTTTTCGGCTGAAGCTGCGTCAAGCCAAAGGACGTTTTTTGCAAAGCCGTTTCGGATCCGAATGAGCTCGATCTTATCGGAGCATGCAACATTCTCGGAGACTCCGATGGTTTGAGATTCGTGCTCGCAGAACTCCATAATCTTCTCGATCGCCAGTTTGTTTGGCATTTCGTCAGAAGTTGCACTGAATTTGACGATGTCAGCAGAATGCTTATCCAACGTAGAATCTGAATCGGCTTTCACAGTCACTGCAGTCTCCAATTTTTGAATCGCGATCGTCTTTAGATGGCTGTTCACGCTAAACCGACGCTTGCGAATCACTACGCACTTGCCGTGCCAAAAGTTGCATGTTCGAAGATGATTTTTGGAAAACAGCAATTTCTAAAGTTAGAATTCATCATCGTCGTCCCAGTCATCGTCTCCATAGGCATCATCGATATCATCCAAATCTGGATCGTCGTCTTTTGCCCAAATGAGACCAAACGGCTCAATTACAAAGTCCCAGAGAATGACTTCTTCCGGTTCGGAACCAAGATCAAACCCAAAATCGAAACCGAATTCTTTTTTTGACATGACGTCTACCCTTGCTGAAAGCTGCTGATCAACACGCGTTACAACTAGCAATGAATCGACCAGTTATTGCTCGAAAAGGGCAAAGGCTGGTCTGCGAAGCTAAATAGCAGTCGCAACTGGGATAGGAATTGGAGAAGGAAGTAACTGTGGATCGGAGACAAAATCTTCATCCCATTCGGCCAATTCACCTCGCTTGATGCAAACTTCGGGAGGGGCGTCGATTCCAATACGAACGGTTGAGCCCTTTATCTCGCAAATTTGAATGGTAATCCCGTTTCCAATATGAATGGTTTGGTTTTTCTTGCGGCTTAAGACTAACATTTTGGATTCCTCTTGGGCTTCCAGAGAAGGGGTGAAACCTGAATAATGAGTTGCACTTTATGTGCCAAAGTTGACGCAAACGTAAAACTTGAGGCAGACTGTCTATTCGATCTCCGTTTGGCACATCGATTGCCTTGCAGAGCGGTTTCTTTCTTAGCATTTCTTTACGAATCAATTTTTGGACGATTCTCTCAGTCGAGTGCCCCAGGTAATTTATAAAGAAGCCGAACATTGACGAAAAATATGCGAGCTCGGCAGATGTTGGGCAAGTACCGAATTGAAAAACTAATTGCCTCTGGCGGTTTTGCCAAAGTCTACTCGGCGATCGACACAATCGAAGGTACGCGGGTAGCTTTGAAAATTCCCCACGAACACTATGTCGATGCGGAGCTGATGGACGCTTTCAAGCAGGAAGTCCGCTTGCTCGCACGACTCGACCATCCCAACATTCTTGTTTTGAAAGATGCCAACGTCGTTGACGGTCAGTTGGTCATCGCGACGCGGCTCGGCCGCGAAACTCTCCATGATCGACTGACGCGGCGAATGTCCGTGCCAACGGCTCTTGGATTCGCCGAGCAAATGATTGCGGCGGTTTCCTACGCTCATGACGCCGGCTTAATTCACTGCGATATTAAGCCTGAGAACTTTATCATTTTTGAAGACGACGATCTGCGGTTGGCCGATTTTGGAATTGCAAAAGTCTCAACGATGACGATTGCAGGATCAGGTACAGGTACCGTCGGGCACATGTCGACAGAACAAGCGATGGGAAAGCCTTCAATGCGTTCGGATGTTTTCTCTGTAGGACTGATTATTTACAGGATGCTTGCGGGGCAGTGGCCCGAGTATCCATTTGACTGGCCTGCTCCGGGTGCAGTTAACTTGCGAAAAAAACGAGTCCATCCGGACATGATTGCATTCATTCGCAAATCCATTTCGCCAAAATCACGTGATCGGTTCGCCAGTGCGATCAAAATGGAAGAGCATTTCGAGTCGCTGCATGCGAAAGCGCTCCGCCACCTTAAAAAAGGAAAGCGATGAGCAAATACCCGAACAAGCAAGTATGGCTGGTGGCGGATGACGAAACGCCTAAGCAATTTGATTTTTGCGGAGGAAAAGTTGCCGTCTTCTCGCGATCCAGCCCTGACAAAACGACTGGCAACGAAGACGCAGCGGCAGTCATCGAGTTGGCTCTTGACCACGGCGTGTTATTGATTGCCGACGGAATGGGTGGGGCTAACGCAGGTGGCCGCGCGGCCCAATGCGCAATTGAGACCATCGTAGGTGCTCTCCTTTCCGCAAATGTCAGCGGCGAAACCGCACGGTCGCAAATCCTCGACTCCATTGAGAACGCGAACAAGGAAATTTTGAGCTGGGGGTTGGGGGCTGGTTTAACTCTGGTCGCCGTTGAGTATCTCAGTGGAACCTGTCGGACGTTTCACGTTGGTGACGCGACAGCATTTGTCTGTAGCAACCGGGGCAGAATCAAATCATCGACGATTGCTCATGCACCCGTCGCAATGGCCGTAGAAGCAGGAATGCTGAATGAAGACGAAGCACTCGCCCACGAAGACCGACACTTGATCTTTAACTGCGTCGGTTCGGTGCAAATGAAGATCGAACTAGGCCCCGTAGTTTCAATGGCGGCACGGGACACCCTAGTAATTGGATCAGATGGACTGTTCGACAATCTAACCATGGAAGAGATTGTAGATCATATTCGCGCCGGTCAGCTGGCACGTCAAACAGAGTTGCTGGTCGAGCGAATTCGTAGTCGAATGCTGACTCCAGATGGATTTCCATCAAAACCAGATGATCTTACGTTGATTTGTTTTCGTCAGTAAGTTTGAAAACAAAGACGCAACATATTCTTAGCTCATTGCGAAAAAGAAATCCACGTAGCCGTCACCAATCTTGCGGAATGAAAAGTGAAACCGATTTTATTTTTGCTCAACGATCGTTGGTCGGTAAAAACTGGTGGAACCAACGTAACCCTAATGCAGGCCTGCCAGCGTCGCGGACATTCTGTTTTCGTCACAGATGTCGTACACCTGCAAGCCTCAAGCGCTTCTTCGTTGTTTGCCGAAGCGATTGAACTACCTGACTTATCGAAAGTTAAATCGACCCAAAAGCTCAGCTCAAAACTTGCCAAAGCAAAGAGTAAACGCGTCGAGCTTGATTCGCTGGAAGCCGCATTTATTAGAACCACACCGGGCAAAGACACCACGAGAGCATGGGCACATCGGCTGGCGATCGAAGTAATGCGATTGGCTAGTGACAACGGCCTTCGCATCCTCAACCACCCACAGGGACTGCAGAAAGCGTCAAGCAAACTCTATACAGTTTGCCTTCCGAAAGAGTATGTCCCCAAAACCCTTGTTTGCCATTCGATCAAAAGCGTCCAAGCTTTCGCCGAAGAGCTGGCCGGCCCTTTTGTGATTAAGCCATTGATCGGTTCCCAAGGTCGAGATGTATTTTTTATTGACGGACACGCTTCATTGAACACGCGGCAAGTCGTCGATATTCTTGGTCGTACCGGCTACCTGATCGTTCAAGAGTTCTTGCCCGAAGCCAGTGAAGGCGATATTCGTGTCCTAACGCTCGACAGCTCACTCATCGGAGACGCATCTATCGGCATCCGCCGCACGCCTGCCAAAGGTGAAATGCGCAGCAATATTTCCCTTGGCGGAACTGCGTCGGTCGTTGATCTTTCAAAACGTCAATTGGCGATTTGCAAGAAAATTGCCAAGTTGCTACACAGAGATGGCATCCGACTTTCTGGCCTCGATTTGATTGGAGAAAAAATCGTCGAAGTCAACGTCTTCAGCCCTAGCGGATTGCAAGATCTAGAGAAAGAACTGGGCTCAGAAACCACGCTTAACGCTATTGACCAGTTGCTGAAGTAGTGCATCGGAACTTTCAGTTGCAAATGGCAAGGCAGGAATGTCGCTTGCCATTGTCTGCATCGTACGTCTCCGTACAATTGCAACACTTAAACGTTTTGGGATTTGAACCTGAAGTGTGGTAGACCGTGAGCGTGACCTCAAAACTAAGCACTGAATTATCAAACGCCTTGCAAGCAAGCAAAGGCGAACTGAAGTTTATTGATCCGGCTACCGACCGCACGTACGTTGTGGTTCAGCAAGCTGTCTTGGCTCGTGCCAAGGCCGTTTTAGAACGGCAAGAGCAAGACGATTTGGCTGCAATCAAGCTAGGCATTGAAGATGTTGAGGCTGGCAGGACAATGCCGCTGGACGAGGCTTTTGATTCAATTCGCCAACTATTTGATGCCCGTCAAAGTCAATGAAGTTTGAAGTTCGGCTGACTCGGGAATCCGGAGGCAACGAGTCGCTTCTGGCTTTCGCCATCAACAGGCTCGTTTTCCTCAAGTACTTTGAGCGTTAAGTTCCGCCGCAATTCCCTTGTTACTAACTGAATCGTAGGTGCGGGCTTAGGGGGCTTTACAACGGCATGTTACTATCCGCGTCGCACGTCAATTCACTATGCCGGCAGGTAAGCACGCATTTTAAATGATTATTCTGCGAGGGCCTGTTAGCTTACTTTCAAAGCTGTTGGGGTACTTCGACATTCGAAGTGATCTGGATTAGGTGGTCGGCGACACGTAGTAAAAAGCATCACGACAATTCAGATCGAATCGTCGTTTATCGAAGGAAGATACCGCAAGTTCCTTGCCAACTGCGTGTCATTTCTCCAAGCGATATCTTGAATGGTTTGCTGAGGGGCAAAGACATTGGAAATCCGACTGAGGTCATTCGCTGCGCTATGATGCGATTCACGGCACCCCACGGGTAGGCCGGGTTTTAAACATAAGGCTTAGAAAAATTCCGAGGTTTGTTGGCCGTATGCTGGCTGTTCTTTTAGACACTGGTCTTTTAAGAGTCGGCGAGGTTCTTTCACATTTGCCAGGCGTTGCTTCCCATTTCGTCTCGGCAGAGGTCAAGCACTTTTCGCATGACAAGAAGAATGCGGCGATGGATTGGATTTCCCAAGCTGAATAGTTTGCCGCAGGCGCGGGTAGTAACTATGGATATAGTTTAAACTGCCTCAACGACTTGGCACTCTTTGAAACACAAATTTTTGAACTTTGAATAGGCATTAAGAAAGCAAATCAATGGCAACCAACACCTCAGATAATTCGAAAATTGAAGACTTGATCAACCAGCTCGCTGACAGCGATGGAATTTCTCGCGAAAAGGCTCGCAAAGCGCTTGTAGAAATTGGCGGCACTGATGTGACAAGGGCACTGGTTGTTGAATTGAATGACCCGCGCCGCGACGTTCGTTGGGAAGCCGGGAAAGCCTTGATTTCCATTGGTGACCCAATTGCCGCGCCAGCGCTGGTTCATCACCTAAGCGATGAAGATAGCGACATTCGTTGGCTGGCCGCCGAGGGGCTATCGAACTTGGGAAAGGCTGGATTGCTTGCGACGCTTAACGCATCCATTCGAAATGCGGGAAACAGTGATTTTTGCCGCGCGGCCCATCACGCCTTCAAACAATTTAAGAAAAGCCAAAAGTATACTGGGGTTCTCGATCCGGCTATCGAAGCATGCGAAACAAGCGAGCCCGGAGTATCACTACCAGTAGCAGCGTACAAAGTTTTGCAACAGATAAAGTTAGATAGTTGAGATATAGAGTTCCTCTTTGGAATCCGGAAAACGAACTCCCTTGTTCTGACGTCATTGGCTCGAACCAACGAGCTGGCTGCGTATTTTGTTTTCGGTGCAATGAACGGGATAACGGTCGGCAATCTCCATCAGCCTTGAACGTTGCTCATCGGAAAGCGGGCCAACCAGTTCGATCTGATTCTCGATTAGGTCGATTTTCCCTTCCGTCGTTTCGCAATCGGTACAGTCTTGCACGTGAATTTTTGAATGTCCGAGTCGAACCCGAATGCTTTGGAGCGGCCATTGTTTGCGATTTGCATACATACGCAGCGTCATCGACGTACATGCACCGAGACCTGCGAGCAAGAAATCGTAAGGCGACAGCCCGGTATCAGTTCCACCAACCGACTCGGGCTCATCGCCATTGAGTTGGTGGGTGCTCGCCTTGATCACTTGCGCGAAACCGGACTCGCCTCCTATAACGAGAACCTGACCCGGTTGTCATTCTTCAGAAAGTGCAAACTCGCTCATTTGTTTCTCCGAAAGTTGAAAAGTGCCTCAGTAGCTTTTTTTGAACTCCGGAACCAAATAAACCACTCTACCCCGATGGCGCGTTGATTAATCTGAACTTCTTCTTCTTCTTCTCGTCCGACAAAAACATAGAGGCGATGCCTCTTCCCGGCAACGTGCGCTGTCTTCTATCGAGCCATGACCTTGGCCAAACTTACCAGCTTTTGGTTGAGTTGAATCTTGTTTTGCAATACGATTTCCAACGGTGTCGTAGCGGTTTTGTTTTGTAGTCTTCCGACACGAATTCCGTTACGCCCTACTGCAATGTTTTCGGCAGCGAAGACCCCAAGTTCTGTTGCCAAAACGCGGTCAAACACGCTCGGATTGCCTGCGACTTTCCACGATCATAGGCCCCCATCACTTCTACCAAGAACGCGCGATGATGCGATTGGGCGGTGTTTCGCAAGCGGTCGATTGACTCGATCGCAACGTTGAGCGCAGTATCAACACCAATCGTTATGTCGGAGCCGAATAAGTCGTTGTCAATTGTGGACGCGATCCCAACAACGGGAAATCCCAGCTGGGATAGGGCGTAGGAGCCGATTTGTGAACCGTTACCTCGGATGACAATCAGCCCATCAATTCCCGCATGCCTCATCGAAGCGATGGCTTTTCTTTTTCCGAGTCCGTCTTGAATTCGAGGCAACGCGAACTTCCGAGCATTGTGCCTCCAAATGGCATAATCCACCGACATCAAGTCGAGTAAGGTTCTGCCAGTCACCAGAAATCAGACCTGGAAAGCCATCCCTGACTCCCAAGACTTTAAGTCTGTTTTCGATTCCCGATCGAACGACCGCTCGAATCACTGCGTTCATTCCCGGAGCATCTCCGCCGCTTGTCTGGACTGCAATTCGATCAATTGTTGTTTTCGCTTGACGGCCTTTCATACGTGCCACGTTCAAGTCATTTCAACGCAACTCCCGTTAAGATAACGATGCCTTAGCGCCCGGGAGGCAAAAAAAACGGCATGTTGTTTGCATTGCATTAGAATAGATCAAAAGGGTCAACCGTGGTTTTGACCGGTATTTAAATGAAGTTCAGTGGGCTGATTCAATTTCGTTCTTGGAATCTATAGATCATGATTCGATTCATCGCCCTAATTTTCGTTGGACTTGGATTGTTGGCTTTGGTCGTATACAGCCAGTTACGTTCCGAGGCGGAGTATGTTTCCGGTGTAATCGAAGTCGAAGAGATTCGGCTAGGCTCGCGTGTTGGCGGTCGGGTGAAATCCGTTTTTGTTGATGAAGGCGACAAGGTAAAAGTTGCTGATCGCTTGATCGAGTTTGAACCTTACAACCTTTATGAGCAAGAGCAACAGGCCGAAGCAGTTCTGCAAGAGCGAGAAGCAGTTCTAAAACAATTCGTCGCCGGGATGAGGGACGAGGAAATTGCACAGGCTAAGGCTCGATATGGCGATGCGACGGCACAACTAAGCCTGATTCAAGATGGCCCAAGAAAAGAGGAAATCGCAGCAGCCGAGAATCGCTTGACAGCGTCAGTCGCCGATATGAATTTGGCCAATCGCGAATTTCTGCGTCAGTCAAAACTATACGAAGGAAACGCTGTATCAAAATCGGAATTCGATTTGGCTGAAGAAAGACTAACGGCGACAAAGTCGACAGTAGAAGTTCGTCGCAACGAATTGGCAATTCTGAAAGCCGGATCTCGAGAGCAAGAAATTCAAATGGCCAAAGCCAAAGTGGAAGATATGCGGCTGGCATGGGAGTTAGCGAAGAAGGGTTTTCGCGTCGAGGAAATCGAACAGGCGACCGCAGCTCGAAATGCAGCTTCTGCGGCCCTTGCATCAATTCGAAAAGAACGACAGGAACTGGTCATCGTCTCCCCCGTTGATGGGAGAATCGACTCGCTTGAATTGCAGGCAGGCGATTTGGTAGCCCCCAATGCTCCCGTATTGACAGTCCTGTCAAGCCACAAGTTGTGGGTTCGGGCTTACGTTCCCCAGCGGTTTCTGCAATTGCGGGTAGGTCAGAAATTGCGAGTTACAATCGACAGTTTTCCTGATGCAGAATTTCAAGGTGAAGTAACGTTTATTTCACATCAGGCAGAATTCACGCCCAGCAACGTCCAGACACCTGCTGACCGGTCAAAACAAGTCTACCGAGTTCGTGTCGCGCTTCAGGACAATGAAAACCAACTGCGTCCAGGGATGACCGCTAACGTTTGGCTGGATTCAACAGGTTCAAAGAATGAATGAGCCTGTTCTCCAAGTCCGCAACCTTTGCCGGAGTTTTGGCAAACTGGTCGCCGTCGACAAGGTCTCATTCTCGATCAAGCGCGGCGCAATTTTTGGCTTGCTGGGGCCAAATGGAAGCGGGAAATCAACGATCATTCGTATGCTGCTGGGTATTCTTCCTGCTTCCTCCGGCGACGCCTCGGTGCTCAATCTTGATGTTGCCAGTCAGGCCGAAGCGATTAAGCCACGTATTGGCTACATGTCTCAACAATTCAGTCTTTACCAGGATCTGACCGTCCGTGAAAACCTGGATTTCTATGGTCGCATCTATGGACTTGATTCGCAAAGACTGACTGAGCGTCGCAAAGATGTTGCTGAGTTAGTTGGCATTTCTGATCGCATGGGCCAGCTTGCTGGAACGCTTTCCGGCGGTTGGAAGCAGCGGTTGGCACTGGCCTGCTCAATGATCCACCAACCTGATGTTTTATTTCTTGATGAACCGACCGCCGGCATTGATCCGGTTGCGCGCCGCGAGTTGTGGGACCTGCTTTTCGAGTTGTCGGGGCGTGGCGTCACTTTACTTGTCACGACGCACTATATGGACGAAGCCGAACGTTGCACAGAAGTTGGCTACCTGTATATGTCGAAGCTGTTGGTAATGGGTAAGCCCGACATGCTGAAGTCGCTGCCGCAAGTGACTCCACCGGGCTCGAGTCGTTTTGAGCTGAAAGTTCCATCTCCAACAACAACTTTGGGCCAAGCACGTAATGTTTCTGGAGTCCGAGATGCGACTTTGTTTGGCGAGAAACTCCATCTTTTGATCGATAAATCGCTTGATCCGGAAAATCTGAGACAACAACTCGGACTTGACGAAAAGCACTTCGAAATTCGTCCGACAGATCCGTCACTCGAAGACGTTTTTGTGACGTTGACAAAAGTTGCCGACGAATCTGGCCCAGATTCCATTCAAATGGATACGCCGAATCAGCTGGAAGCGAATTCGCATCGGTCCGAAAAGGAATTCGCTGACGGACTGGAGCCATCAGTTTATGCGACGATAAAAGATACCGGTGTCGACACAGGTCGAACCACGCGAATGAACGGGTTTCTGGCGATCATGCTGAAGGAATTCGTACATGTTCGTCGACAGCCAACCACACTGTTTTTTATGTTCGTCATTCCGTTGATTCAGACAATCATTTTCGGCTATGCGATCAATACTCAAATCGAAAATATCTCAACGGTTGTTCTGGATTACGATGGCAAAACGCAGTCGCAAATTCTTGTCGAGCGGTTTCAAAACACTCGTCGATTTCACATTCTCGAAAGAGTATTTGATCGTGATTCCTTTGACGCTGCGATCGTTTCAGGCCGCGCACAGGTCGGCATCATCATCCCTCCCAACTTTAGCGAGCAACTATTGCATGGCGAGCAGGCGCATATTCAGGTCTTGATCGACGGAAGCGACTCCCAAATCGCCACGACAGCACAAAGTACAGCCCAACTATTGGGGCAGCGTATTTCGATTGAAATGGCCCGCGGCAAAGGCGAAGCGCTTCAGTTGGCTCCAGCTCGAGATGCTCAAGGACAAGGAACATTGGCAATCGAGGTCCGTTCACGCCTGCTTTACAATCCCGATCTCGATAGCTCGCATTTTTTCGTTCCGGGTCTGATTGGCATCGTTTTGCAACTGGTAACTCTGTTTTTGACTTCCTTTGCAATCGTCCGCGAACGGGAATTGGGTACGTTGGAACAACTTTTTGTAACCCCCGTTAGTCGTAGCGGTCTAATGTGGGGGAAGTTGGTTCCCTACGCGATTGTGGGATTCGTCGAGTTATTGATTTTGTTGGTCGGAATGATTTACATTTTTGACGTTCCGATCAATGGCAGCATCATGTTGCTGGCTTGCCTCTCGATGTTGTTTGTCGTTTGTTCGCTGGGGTTGGGTCTCTTCATTTCAACAATTGCCAAAACGCAGATGGAAGCGTTTCAAATGGCATTCATTATCATGTTGCCGTCGATCCTGTTATCGGGATTCGTCTTTCCGAGGGACGAGATGCCTTTGCCAATTTACGGGCTATCTTTTCTGCTGCCGGCGACCTATTTCATAGAAATCCTTCGTGGTATTATTCTGCGGGCTGCCGATCTTGTCGATTTGGCAACGTCGATTTTAGGTTTAACGGTTTGCTGCATCGTTGTGTTAGCGGCCAGCGTCATGCGATTTCGAAAGCAACTCCAATAGGTAAGTCAATTCGCGCATCACTTGTACTCCTTCAGATGAACCGTCGAGGTCAACGGTCCTGTTAAAGTTTTGAAACACCACCTGAAAGATGGCATTGGCCGGCTTGGGCATCATTTAGCCAATCGACAATCTGTTCTGGTTCATCCGTCACAGCCAGACGGCAAAGGTCAGCTTCTTCGATGCAATTGTGGGCTAACATCTGATCTTTAATCCAAGCGATCATGGGACGCCAGTATTCGGTTCCGACCAAGATCACAGGGAAGTTCGCGAGTTTTTCCGTTTGGATCAACGTGAGTGACTCGAAGAGTTCGTCCATCGTCCCGAAACCGCCGGGGAAAATGACGAAACCGTGAGCGTATTTTGCGAACAGCATTTTGCGAACGAAAAAGTATTTGCATTCGTAACGTTCGTCCGCGTAAGGGTTGGGCTTTTGCTCGTGCGGCAAATGAATGTTCAGGCCGATCGAAAACCCGCCTCCTTCGCGAGCTCCTCGGTTTGCTGCTTCCATCGTGCCAAGGCCGCCGCCGGTGACCAGCGTGTATCCGTGCTCTGCAAGATGTCGACAGGTGCTTCGTGTCGATTCGTAGATTGGGCTGCCTTCTGCCTGACGAGCACTACCGAAGATCGAAACGACTCCGTCTCGCTCTTCCAATGCCCGCGACATAACTTCGACGCCTTGAACTAGGTCGCTTTGAATGCGCATTATCCGCCACGGATCTCTGTCGTAGAATGCTTTCGATTGCTGCGTTCGATCAAGAAATTCAAAGTCGGGTGAAACACGGGGCGTTTCAGGCTTGGCTTCGTTCATTTCGTATCCTTGCTGTGCCGCGTACTAACCAACTAAATTCCGTCGAGATCAAACGTATGATCGTACTGCGGAATTTCGACCTCGAACTTCAACTCGCTACGAATTTTCTTGGCCAGAGAAAATGCAGCTTGCTCCTCACCATGGCACAGGAAAACTTTTTTTGGCTTGGACTTCAGATGGCCAAGCCAATGAAGCAAGCCGTTGCGGTCGGCGTGGGCTGACATCCCGTTCATCTTTTCAATCTTCGCTCGCACCGTTCGATCTTGGCCGTGAATTCGAACGTAGGGGCGACCTTCGAGGATCAGCCTCCCTAGCGTACCGTTGGCTTGATAGCCGACAAACAAGATAGTGCTTTCCGGACGCGAAATGTTGTTGCGCAAATGATGCTTGATTCGCCCCGCGTTACACATGCCCGACGCGGACATGACGATGCTGGATCCGGGCTGTTCCTTGATGGCTTTTGAGTCTTCGACTGTCCGCACCAATTTCAGACCGGGAAAACGTAGCGGCGGGTGATCTGAGTTGATTAGTTCTTGAGTTTCTTCATCGAGCTCGTGACAGTGTTTGCGAAAAACTTCCGTCACATCGACGGCCATCGGGCTATCAAGGAAGATCGGAATGCTCGGAATCCGGTCGGCATAAACCAATTGACTGATGAAGTACATCAATTCTTGGGCGCGCTCGACCGCGAAAGTTGGAATCACTAGGTTCCCACCGCGCTCAATTGTTTCGTTAATTATCTTGCACAGCTTGTTGGGGATGTCTTGGAGCGGCTCATGGTCTCGGTCGCCGTAAGTAGACTCCATAACCACATAGTCCGCTCGCTCGAATACGCTCGGGTTGTGAATAAAAGGCTTGTCTTCCTGTCCCATGTCTCCTGAAAAAATGATGCGGTTCGTTTCGTTACCTTCGATGACTTCGATCTCCAGCATCGCTGAGCCAAGAATATGCCCGGCATCGTGAAAAGTAACGTTGATGCCCTCGGCGACTTGCAGCGGTTTGCCGTATTCGACTGCTTCGAACAATGGCAATGTGCGTTCGACGTCCGCGTTGGTGTAAAGCGGGATGTCCGGGTGAGCGCCCTCTCGGCCTTCTTTTCGATGCCGTCTTTTTTTATAGGCAGCATCTTCTTCCTGAATGTGCGCCGAATCACGCAACATGATATGCGCCAGGTCTATCGTCGCCTGGGTTGTGTAAATGGGGGAGTCATACCCCTCGTGTACATAACGTGGGATCAATCCACTGTGGTCAATGTGAGCGTGCGTTAACAGCATCGCGTGGACTTCAGCGGGCCGAACCGGACACGGCGCCCAGTTCCTTGGAGCAAATTCTCGTTCCTGGAACATGCCGCAATCGACCATGATCTTTACGCCGTTGGCCTGAAGTACGTATCGCGAACCGGTGACTTGCCGATTTGCGCCAAGGAAGGTGAGTTTCATTGATTGACCGGAGGTGACAAACGCATTTGTGGGTAAACAATTAAGTTTGCCCCAACCACGTTGCAATTGCCGTGCCAATTCGCGTAGTGAATGCTGGGCCCCATCTCTGACTGAAGCGAAGTTGGTCGCTGTGAAAACCCGGCACTGTTGCAAAAAGCTGCGCTGACGCAGCAGCGGTGCTTCAGCACCACAGTCTCGGGATACCGCGTAAGGATTGGCACGAGAAATGCAATTCTCTCTCCCTCGACGACGACACCTTTGACGTGTCATGCCAAATCACTTGGCACATTTGAAACATCTTTCTATTAGATTCAGGAAATCTCTATGACAAGCGACCAAAAACTTGAAATGCATCAACAGCACCGCGAAGCCGACCTCGAAATCGAAAGCTGGCTGGACGACATCAACATGTGGCGAGCCGAACATAAACAGGCAATCGCTTGGCTGGCTCAAATCGAAGCTTCCGTTCACGAGAATGACGCGCGGATTCAACAGCATTTCGGTGCGGTAGACAAGCAACAGCGCCATGTTCGCCAGCACGAACACGCAATTGCTGTCAACGAGCAGTCTGGCAAATACAAGGATCAGTCATTGCTTGATTCAGAACACGAATCGTTCAACACAAACCAGGTGCAATCGCGGGAGTCGCATGCTGCGATCGGAAAACATCACCGCGAGAAAATGGCAACGATCATGCGATTGCTAAAGGAATTTGAGGGTAATGACACGGGCGTTTGATTCTCACCACTCGCATCAGCAACTCGACGGCTCTTTCAGGGGCATTAATTGTAACGTGCATAATCGCTCAGTCTGACTGGCACGCGGATTGCGATGTTTGCGACCTTAGACCAAGAACTGATACCGACTAACAGGCCGAAACATGACTTCGGTATTGGCCGAGTCGATCTCACTTTTTTTTGCGATTAGCGACAAAGCTCTGTGAGGCGTTTGCACCGTGCAGATACGCACTTTACGCGATGGGCATATTTCCTTTCAACATTGAAAGGAAGCTGATTATTGGAGGGAACGTTAGGAATTCGGGAAGATAAAGATCATGAATCGAAAGTGATCTAAACATACGTAATCTGATCGAAACGATTGGCACGTCCATTGCATTATGATCGAAACAACGCACCGTTACCGGACATACATGGAGAGCAAAAATGGAAGTCACAAATTACAAAGAAGTTGACATCAACATCGAAGGCAAAGTCATGGAAGTGACCGCCACTGGTAAATTCGAGAAAGCCGACTACGAAATGTTCACCCCCGCTGCGGAAGAACTGATCAAGGATCACGGCAAGATTCGTGTGCTGTTTGTCATGCATGACTTTCATGGCTGGACGGCTGGAGCGGCTTGGGAAGATATCAAGTTTGACATGAAGCACTTCAATCACATCGAACGCCTTGGCATCGTCGGCGAAACGAAATGGGAAAAAGGCATGGCTGTATTTTGCCGTCCATTCACAACCGCTAAGATGCAATACTTTGATACAGAAAATTTAGAGGAAGCGCGCCGGTGGATCCAAGAGGGTCTTGAGTAGTGCTGCTCAAACAGGCGTTGGAACTGTTCGACCAAACTAAACGAAAACGTTGAGGAAAAATCTAATTGACGTAAAAATGTAGCAGGCGGTTTCGAGGATAACGACTCGGAAGCAAAAAACCAGAGCTCGCAAAACGAGTTGGTGGAACACGTACTTGTGGAACTGGAGACGCATCCGTTCTTTCACCATCGAACAAAAACGAGCTTGGATTTTGAGACTGATGGAGAATGTTTGATCGTGACCGGCAAAGTGCGAAGTGCTTGCTGCCTCAAGCAGCTTTTACAAGCAGCACTGCGAAAAATAGATGGCGTGTCCGCCGTAGAGAACAACGTCGTTGTTTTTCGCAGCGACGGGTCAATATGGTTCTAGAAAAACGCACACCAAAACTTAATCGTGGCATAACGGATCAACGGCCTAGCGATTGAGTTGACAGCGAATATACCGATTGTCAGTCAATCGCGTGCAAACCTGTTTTGTTTTGCTAATCCTTATCTAGTTGAGGAAATTAAATGTATTCAACAGTTGCGGCCACCGATTTTATCCGCTGGTTTGACCAAGTTCGCATGACCGACGTCGGGATAGTTGGCGGCAAGAACGCGTCGCTGGGGGAGATGTATCAAGCCTTGACGCCCAAGGGAGTCAGGATTCCTAACGGCTTTGCAACTACGGCCGATGCGTACCGCTGTTTCTTGCGAGAATCGGGCCTGGATGAAAAGATTCAACAAACCTTGGCCGATTTGAATACGCACGATATTGAAAACCTGCGTGAGCGCGGCTCGAAAATTCGTCATTTGATTCTAGCGTCCGATTTCCCAACTGAGTTATCGCAAGCCATTACGAGCGCCTATGAGCATTTGTCTGCGGAACGCGGTAGCCCCGTCGATGTGGCTGTGCGAAGTAGCGCAACCGCCGAAGACCTGCCTGACGCGAGTTTCGCTGGACAACAGGAAAGCTATCTGAACGTCAAAGGCACAAAGCAACTTTTGGAAATCTGTCGTCGCTGTTTTGCTTCGTTGTTTACGGATCGTGCAATCTCTTACCGAGCCGACCGTGGATTCTCGTCAACCGACATCGCTTTATCGATTGGCATCCAGCAAATGGTCAGGTCGGATCTTGGTTCTTCGGGTGTCATGTTTTCGATTGATACCGAAAGCGGTTTTCGTGACGCCGTGCTAATCAATGCCGCGTACGGGCTTGGCGAAAACGTTGTTCAAGGATCCGTCACGCCAGACGAGTATTTTGTTTTCAAGACTACATTGAATACCGGTCACAAACCAATTCTAAAAAAAGCGTTGGGCTCCAAGGAATTCAAACTCGTTTATGACGTCGGTGGTAGCAGGATGACGCGAAATGTGCCTGTGCCAGACAATGATCGTCGATGTTTCTCCATCAGCGACGAAGATGTTTTGCAATTGGCGAGATGGGCTTGTGTCATCGAAGATCACTACAGTCAGTTGCGCGGCCAAGAATCGCCCATGGACATGGAATGGGCCAAAGACGGATTGACGGGCGAACTATTTATCGTGCAGGCTCGTCCGGAAACCGTCCAATCGCAGAAGTCGCGCAACGAACTGGAAACGTTTCGATTGGCCGGCTCAGGCAAGAAGATTGTACAAGGCGCAGCCGTTGGCTCGCGAATCGGCAGCGGGCCAGTTCACGTGATCCATGACGTCAAAGACCTTGCGAATTTTCGTGAAGGTGAAGTTTTGGTGACCGACAAAACCGATCCGGACTGGGAACCGATCATGAATAAGGCAGCGGCGATTGTGACCAACCGCGGCGGCAGAACCTGCCACGCGGCGATCGTCAGCCGCGAACTGTCTTTGCCCGCGATCGTCGGAACCGTCAACGGAACCGAAGCGTTGATCAATGGCCAAGAGGTGACTGTGTCCTGTGCCGAAGGTGATGTCGGCGTTGTCTACGAAGGTCAGATTCCGTTCGACGTTCAGCGTACAAAACTTGACGATCTGCAACGGCCGAAAACGAAAATCATGATGAACGTCGCCAACCCGGAAGAAGCATTTTCATTCGCTTCGATTCCGAACGACGGAGTCGGGCTCGCGCGCATGGAGTTTGTGATTAGTTCGCATATCAAAATCCATCCGCTGGCATTGTTACGGTTCGATGAGTTGGACGACGCCAAGGACAAAGCCACGATCGAAACGTTGACTTTGGGCTACACCGATAAATCGCAGTATTTTATCGACAAATTGGCACAGGGAGTCGGCATGATCGCAGCCGCATTTTATCCCGCCGACGCGATCGTGCGGATGAGTGATTTCAAGTCCAACGAGTACGCCAATTTGATCGGCGGCAAACAGTTTGAGCCAACGGAAGAGAATCCGATGATCGGTTTCCGCGGGGCTTCACGCTACTACAACCCACGTTATCGCGACGCTTTCGGTTTGGAATGCCGCGCGATGAAGAAAGTCCGGGAAGAAATGGGACTGACCAATGTCAAGCTGATGGTTCCGTTTTGCCGCACGCCCGACGAGGGCAGAAAAGTTCAAGAGGTCATGGCAGACTACGGATTGGTTCGAGGCGAAAATGGGCTTGAGATTTACGTGATGTGCGAAATTCCGAGCAACGTGATTTCCGCAGCTGCTTTTGCCGAAATGTTTGATGGATTTTCAATCGGCTCCAACGACTTGACCCAGTTGACCTTGGGCGTCGACCGTGACTCTGAGATCGTAGCGCACATTTTCGACGAAAGAAACCCTGCTGTCATGGATTCCATCGCAACCGTGATCGCGGCGGCAAAAAAGGCTGGCCGCAAAATAGGAATTTGCGGACAGGCTCCCAGCGACTATCCAGAGTTTGCTGAATTCCTAGTCAAACAGGGAATCGACAGCATCTCGTTGAATCCCGATGCCGTTCTATCGACGACTCAGCAGATCTTGAAAACCGAAGAGCAAATTGACGGATCGATTTGAGGCGTTGGGCCGTCGACGATGAATGCGATAAACCACAACACAAGCACCTTCACGAGGAATTGAGATGAACCAGAAACTTGAATCTCCCGCCGAACTACACGCCGATCATCGCGTTTGGAAAAGCGATATCTCCATGTGGAATTTTGATCTCAAACAGTGGCGAACGGAACAAGCCGCGGCCCTTAAGGAGTTGCAGCAGATTACAGAGCTGATTCAAAGCCATGAGAAGACGCTCACCGAACATGAAGAATCCGTGGAGATGATCGAAGCCGGGTTGGACTTTCATGAGAAGAACCTAGCCGAGTCGCTTCATAGCGGCGGAGATTCAGATTCAGATTTGGATGATGCTTTGGTTGAACGCCACAACGAGGAGGCAAGTAAACTTGCAAAACAACGAGAAGCTCACGAGCGAATCAAAAAGCACCATCACGTTGCCATGGCCCAGATCACGTCGCTAAAGACCGAATTGGAAGCCGCAGCCCAGTTCTAAAACACCGTCGTTGCTTCCCTTCACCCGATCCCCGATCCTGATCTCCTTTATCTGACGCACACCATCGTGTTTCGTCAGAATGCTGGTGAGTGCTTTGGTAGAATCAAACTCGAAAAGGACAATCAATATGTTTGGGAGCGAACCATGAGCCTTACCCATTGGAACCCTTGGCTCGAGATCGAAAAGTTACGGGCGGAAACCGACGAGTTGCTTAACTCGTTCTTGGACAAAGTAAACCACCCGGAAGATCTAAACAGGCGCGTTGACTTCATTCCACAAACGGACGTGGTTGAAACACCGACCGAATTTCGTTTGTATTTGTCAGTCCCGGGTCTGATTGAAGAAGAAATCGAACTGGTGATCGAGAATTCTACGGTCATTATTCGAGGTGAAAGAGAACCGCCTTATGACGCCACGCTGGCCAAAGAAAAAACGACCGAATGGCGTTACGGATTTTTTGAACGGCAATTTGAATTTTCACACCCAATCTTGATTGATTCAGTCTACGCCAACTTCGATGCTGGCGTGCTGGCGGTTTTTCTACCAAAGCAACTGATCGACAGAACAGAGAGAACGTATGGCGATCAATAAGGAAGCACTCAACAGCGATCTGTATCAGGTTTTGGGAGTTAGCAAAACTGCCAGCGATGACGAAATTCGGAAGGCCTATCGAAAACTGGCATTGAAGTTTCATCCGGACAAAAACCCTGATGATCCGAACGCGACTAAGAAGTTCAAAGAAGCTTCCGAGGCCTATGAAGTCCTGTCGGACGCCGAAAAACGCAAGGAGTATGATCGTGGCGGCATGGAAGACGTTCGTGCGCACGGATTTCAGGGATTCGATTCCAACGAAGAAATCTACGCGCAGTATGGCGACATTTTCTCGGACTTGTTTGGCCGGCGAGCACAGCCCCAACGTGCCCGTCCGCGCCGAGGTCGGGATCTTCGATTTGTGCTGGAACTGAGCTTCCTCGAAGCCGCGCTGGGTGAGAAAAAGTCACTCGAAATCCCGGTTTTGACAACTTGTCCCGATTGCAAGGGCGCGGGATCAACCAGCACTGCATCGTCCGAGGTCTGTCCTGACTGTTACGGAACCGGTCAAGTGAATCGTGGTGGTCAGGATCGCGGTGGCTACTTTTCCGTTAACAGCGCGTGTCCAAGCTGCGGTGGTTCGGGGCAAAGAAATGGCCCGCCATGTGCGCGTTGTCATGGCCAAGGTCGAATTGAAAAACAACAACGGATCAATGTCACGATTCCGGCTGGCATTGAATCTGGCAAGACTTTAAGACTCGCAGCACAAGGCGAAGCCGGCGCGTTCGGTGGGCCACAGGGCGACGTGATGATCGAAGTGAAAGTGAAACCACACGCCTCGTTCAAGCGGGATGGCAAGAATGTTTCCAGCGACATCAAAGTGCCCGTTCGCGTGGCACTACTGGGCGGCAAAGTTGATGTGCCCACGATTCATGGGTCGGTGATGATGACCATTCCACCCGGCACATCGTCGGATCAAGTCCTGAAGATTCGCGGTCAGGGAATCAAAGGGAAAGGAGCGGCTGGCGACCATCGAGCGCGTGTCACGATTGTTGTTCCAAAAGAACTGACAGATGAAGCCAAAGCCGCCTTGGCAGAGTTGCTGCCGGAATAAGTGGTTCACATGAAGCAAGTCATAGCCAGCCTAATCGCTGACTCGCTAAAACTGAACCATCCAAGCCAACCAAAATTGATCGAAGAGTCATTGGTCACCTCCCGATCTTTGTTGTCAAATCAATCGAGTGTTTTGTATTTTGAAATCTATGCCATCTTCACGCTGATGTTGTGTAGTATCTCAGCCGCGATTTCGACGCGGTCGGCTGCGTTGGACAAGTGACGATACAACTCGCGCCGTCTGAGAACTCTCATGACCGACGTCACGATATGAGTAACCGATTGGTCGTTGGATGACTCCAGACTTTCGATCAGCTTCTGTTCGTTAAACAATTCAGCAACGGCATGCCGGTAAATCTCTTCAACTTTGCGTTCGGTTTTATGGGCCCGCTGTGCTTCAGGCTCGGCGGACAAAGGCTGAGTCTTTAACTTGGCGTAACCGGCTTGTAGTGCAATTGTCCCTACCAAGATTTGTGCTGCCATGTCTTGCATTGGTTGATCGGGAGTCACTTGAAGTAGTTCCATTTCACGCACCGTCGTCTTGGCGTATCCAATAATGTCATCGAGGCTGACGATCGCCCTGAGAATATCTTCGCGGTCAATCGGTGTAGCGAACGAACGATTCAGTTCATCCATGTTGTGGTGCTTCAGGTCGTCCGCGCGATGTTCCAATTCACGAACCAGTTTTGCGTCACTCGCATCGTATTGCTGCATGAACTTTTCAAAACTCGACAGCGCTGCAACCACCATGTCACACTGAGAATTCAGCAATGCATAAAAATCGACGGAGCGGGGAAACACTTTGTCGATCATTCGTGAAAGCAAGTTTTTCTTCGGAAGTTCAATCATTGGCAACCATTTCAATTCATATTTGGATGAAGAATCGCAACGCTGCAAACGTCATCGTCGACACAATGCCCGCTGCGGGTATCGTTATAAACCATGCTGCCACAATCTCTTTGGCCTTTTGCCAACGTACGGAGCGAGCCCTTTCTGATGCTCCGACTCCCATGATCGACGAACTGACGACGTGCGTCGTGGAAACAGGCGCGCCAAAAATTGCAGAGATCAAGATCACTGCGCCGGATGTGAGTTGGGCATCGACCGCGTGCAACGGCCCAATCTTGTAAATTCCAAAACCAATCGTTTTTACAATTCGCCAACCACCCGAGATGATTCCTGCTGTCATTGCCGAGGCGCAAACCAAAATCACCCACAGAGGAACATAGAACTCGGTCAGATGGCCTCCCAGCAACAAGACAAGTGTCAGCACACCCATGCTTTTTTGAGCGTCATTGGCTCCATGTGCAAATGCAAGCCCTGCCGCTGTCACCCACTGAACTCGCTTGAGTTTCAAGTTCGCCGTGGGTCGTGCTCCGCGCAATAAAAACTTCATCGCCCGATGAATCAGGAATCCGACAAAAAAGCCAAGAATGGGAGACACAAGCAAGGCAACAATTATTTTGGTGACGCCAGTGAATTGCCCTTGGCCAAGTTGAGAAAACCCCCATGCGACATGAGTTGGCCCAGCGGCAACGACCACAACGCCAACCAATCCGCCAACCAGCGCATGGGAAGAAGAGGAGGGAATGCCTAGCCGCCAAGTTAAGACGTTCCAACAGATCGCTCCGACAATACCGGACAAAATGACTGTCACCGAAAGGACTTCCGGCAAGCCTTGAATATCGACAAAGCCACCAATCGTGTTGGCCACCGCCGTACCGCCCAGTAGCGGGCCAAGAAACTCAAACACAGCCACCAGTGCAATTGCCTGCCGAGGCGACATCGCGCGCGAGGCAACCACCGTGGCGACAATATTTGAAGCGTCGTGAAATCCGTTGGTGAAATCAAACACGACGACAACGACAACTGTTGCGATGGTAAGTATCAATAACCATTCCATTTCAATTGCTTACCTTGTTGTTGCTGGCCACCCTTAAGAATGCGGCTCCGAACAAGATCATTCATGCCGTAAAACAGCCACAACAGAAGCGCCAGAACACTCCGACGACTCCAAACGCGTTGTAGCGTTCGTTGACAACCAAAGTTGCCAAAACGTAACGGCCAATCTCCCACGAACAAGCTGTTAATATGCCGCCCTGAATTGCGTGCCTCAAGTATACTTTTTCTTTCGGCACGGCTTGGTAAACCGAAGTGAACATCAACGCGTATAATAGCACGGATGCCCCAACATGCACCCAACGCCAGACTCGTTCTGAAGCGACCCAATCACCAACATGTTGAGCAAACATTTCGATCGAAATGTTGGCAGCGAAGTTCAAGACGACGATGAAGACAATTCCCAGCAACATCAGGAATGCACGCAACCGAAAAAACAAAATACGTTTCAAGATAACAAGAATCGTGGCTGGCTCCGCGGACGTTTGCCAGACGCAATGGAAGGCCCGTTCGCAACAAACTCCCGCAACCTTGCTTCCCAGTCTCGCAAAAGGCTTGAGTTCGACAACAGCCAACCAAACCCTGACATTAACACAAGGATCAGAGGAAGCACGGCCGGCGTAGAATGACACGGCAGTCGCCACGAAGGTTCCGTCGATCTCAATCCACAGTTGAATCGTCTTCCAGATTCGGACAAAAAAATTCTTCATTTTTCCTGTCCAGTCAATCCTTTCGAACTTTTTGTGACGCGGCGACGATGTCGAGGACATCCTGAGTTGACTATTCTCAGCGGACGGACGATACCATGCGATGACCTAGTT